>JBCBGC010000046.1:0-52532 GCA_038527215.1 Bacteroidota bacterium | reverse complement strand
ACGACCGCACCATCAAGATGCTGCCGCGTGAAAGTGAGGAGGTAGAGATTGTCGGACAAAAGGATGCCACCAGTATAAGTGATGACGCCATGCTGGTATCTCCCATTGAGCTGGATAAGGTAATAGAAATGCCCATTGCGGCGCCCAGCCTGGAATATTACGCCAAGTATCAACCCGGCGTCGCCACAAACAGTGAATTTTCTTCGCAGTATCAGGTGCGCGGGGGCAACTTTGACGAAAACCTGGTGTATGTAAACGGCATAGAAATTTATCGCCCTTTTCTGGCGCGTTCTGGTCAGCAGGAAGGCCTGGGCTTTTCCAATGCCAGCATGGCCCAAAATCTTCAGTTTAGTACCGGCGGCTTTGGGGCACAGTATGGGGATAAACTTTCCTCGGTGCTGGACATTACCTATCGCCAACCCAAGGAATTCCGAGCTACGGTAGAAGCCGGGATTTTGTCCACCAACCTACACGTAGAAGGGATCTCAAAAAATAAAAAAGAGCCGGAAAAACCAGGGAAGTTTACCTACCTCATGGGGGCGCGTCGGTTTTCTCTGGCTTATTTGCTGAATAGCCTGGATCAGGTAGGCCAATACCGCCCACTTTACCTGGATTACCAGGGCATGTTTACCTATACCCCCAAGTCTCAGTATTATCCGGAAAAAATCCGGCAGAAAGCCAATGGAGAGCTCGATACGGTATACTATGCGAACGAAAAGCTAAAGTTCACTACTTTTTTTGCCCTCAACCGTAATCGCTATCAATTCCTGCCCGTAGGCCAGGAAACCACCATCGGTACGGTTACCAAAGCCTTCCGGCTGAGGGTCGCTTTTGAAGGCCGGGAAATCAGTGCCTACACCACCTCGCTGGGAGCCTTTATGGTGGAACATAAGCCGAGCACCCGGCTGGAATTCGATTACATCCTGACCGCTTTTAATACCCAGGAACTGGAACGGATTGACGTAGAAGGAGGCTATCTCCTGGGAGAAGTCAATACCAACTTTGGCTCAGAGGAGTTTAATGAATCAGACTTTGATCTGGGGATAGGCACCCTCTTTCAGCACGCCCGCAATTACCTCTCGGCCAATGTCTATGCTGGCCAGCTCAAAGGCCGGTGGACCTCCAACAATCGCTCTACCCACAAACTCCTTTTTGGACTCAAAGCCGAGCGTCAGGACATAGACGATGACTTGAAAGAATATGCTGCCCGGGATTCTGCGGGTTATCTGGTAGATTCTCTGGGGAACTTTGGCCTGGATTATTACAGCCGGGGTCAGCAAGTCCTCACGAATTACCAATACAAAGCCTATCTGCAGCACGAATGGAACCTTTCCCGCAGCCTCAAACTCTCTACTGGGGCCAGATTGGTGTATAATAGCTTATTGGATCAGTGGATGTTTAGTCCCAGGGTGCAGCTCCTGTGGAAAGCCCTGCAAGACCTGGATGGAGAGACGCGCATGCGATTCCGATTGGCTAGCGGCATGTATCAGCAAGCCCCTTTCTATCGGGAATTCCGGCGCTTTGATGGCTCGGTAAACCTCGACGTAAATCCTCAGCGCTCCTTACACACCATCCTGGGGATGGAGTACCGCTTCTATGCCTGGGGCCGTCCTTTCTTACTCTTTTCTGAGGCCTATTACAAACGATTATACGATTTGATTCCTTACGAAGTCCAAAATGTAAGGATTCGGTATTATCCGGATGAAATTGCCAACGGATATGCTTATGGCATCGACACCCGACTGAATGGCGAGTTCATCAAAGGGGTGGATTCCTGGGTCAGTCTGGGACTGCTCAAAACCGAAGAAGATGTGATCGGTGATGAACTTGGGTATGTACCGAGACCCACCGATCAACGGGTAACTTTTGCCATGTATTTTCAGGACGAACTGCCCATCAATCCCACCTATAAGGTGCACATTAGTTACGTCTATGGCAGCGGGATGCGCTATGGTGCCCCGAGACGTTTCGATCTTCGAACTTTTCGACAATTCCCTGCATATCATCGCGCAGACCTTGGTTTTAGCAAGGTGTTCAGCTTTGCCGATAAGCCTGGGGGACGCAACAAACTAGGCATGGAATCCATCTGGGCTACCCTGGAAATCTTCAATCTTTTCCAGCGGGAGAACACCGTTTCTTTCACCTGGATTCAAGACCTCAACGGCATCCAATATGCCGTCAACAACCGCCTTTCTGCCCGCCTCCTCAACGCCCGAATTGTGATGAAATTTCGCTAATCTCTTACACGCTCAAGACAAAACGGGTTACCTTTCCGTTAAAGATACAAGCATGAGATAAACACATCCGGTAATTTTTCTGCTGTTAGAACTATTACAAAGGTGGAGAATATTTATGCGGATGATTTATTATTCTTGTATCACTCGACAAAAGTGCACTTTCCCGTACGCGACTTTTGTCCTCCTAACCATAAGCTCATGAATATCCTGTTAGTAGAAGACAATCCCGGGGACATCATGTTGGCTAAAGAAGCCTTAAAAGAGGCTCGCCTGCAGTCCCACTCGCTCTCAGTTGTAACGGATGGAGACAAAGCGTTAGATTTTTTGAACCAGCGATTTCAAGTAGGAGGGGCGCTGATCCCAGACCTGATCATTCTTGACTTGAATATCCCCTGCCGCAATGGCAAAGAAGTATTGAGATACATCAAGGAGCATCCCTCCTTACGGCATATTCCTGTGGTAGTTTTTTCTACCTCCGCAGCTGAACACGATGTGAATACCTGTTATAAACTACAGGCCAACTGCTATGTGACCAAGCCTATAGACTTTGATGACTTCGTAGATGTCATCAGCTCTATCGTCAACTTCTGGTCAAAGGTAGCTACCGTACGCTTTGCCGCAGTAGCCTAAGCGGAAGGGTGGCTGGCCAGAATGCAGGCTGCATAATTCTCCCAACTCATATTTTCAGCGGCTTGGGCTACCTGGTGGCGTGGGATAGGCTGATCGATAAAGGTTAACATTTTTTCCGCCATTGAATCAATGTCCTCCGCCTCTGCCAAATATCCATTAAATCCTTCTCGGATCGTCTCTGGAAAGTGTCCGACGCGGGTGGCCAATACAGGTAGCTCAAAGTTATAGGCCAGAGATTCCACACCAGAAGGCGTAGCAGTCAGATAATAGGTGAGAATACAATCGCTCATCTGGAAATACTGATGCACCTCTTCGTTAGGAACAAATTCGTTCACGATATGTACATGGTCGGAAATCCCCAGTTGGTCTACGAGTTCCAACGGACGATAATTTCGCTCGTCATCACTCTTGCGGAGGAACAGCTTTTTGGCCAAACCGAATAAGCTGTTTTTGAGGCGGGTGGTCCACTTCCCTGCATCCAGGGTTTGCCAGAAGGATTCTCCTACGATCAGAAGGGAGACATCCTGGCGCCGTTCCAGCACTTTGGCAAAAGCCGGAATGACATGGTGTAAACCTTTATATTTCCGGATAAAGCCGAAAAATAAAAACACATGCTCCTTCAATCCGATCTTTTCCCGCTCTGCTGACACCTCAAAGTCAGGGTCGGGCTGGAAAAGGTTATAAACCGGGTGGTAAAGTTTCAGGATGGTCCGGGCCTTGCCTTTGGCTCGCGTACCATCCTCAACCACCGTAAAATCTAATTTCGGAAAGGTAGCCGTTAACTCATCTGCCGTTTTGTAGGCGTGCGCGATATAGGTATCCGCTACTTTAAGCCCGAAGCGCGTAAAGGATTTATCCAGGACACTGGCTTCTTTCTGAACCAGTACGTGCACATCAAAGATGACTTCCGTATTCGTATGCTTTTTCAAGAGCCGGGCTATGCGACCCATGGGTAGGCCCTGTAAGGCGATGGCCCATTGAAAGATGACAATATCAGCCTCTAGCTTTTTGATAAAAGTATAGGTCTTACGCCAACTCAGCGGATTGTTGTAATTGGTCAGGTAGGTAACCTGAATGTCTGTCCCTTCCAGGAGGCTGCTGCGGCTGCTTCTGTCCACAAAATCCCGAGGAATAATCGCAGGATACTGCTGGGTCCAGGACACGATATGAACTTCCGTGTCCGGCATCTGGTCCAGCGCTTTGGCCAGGGCAGTATTATAATTTGAAATGCCGCCTTTGAACATCGGGCCGGGTCCAAAACATACGATTTTCCTTTTCTTCATCTTTTGCTGCGGATAAAACTGCTGCAAATATATAGGTATTTCCCGGCATACCGAATCCCACCATTGATGAGTAAGATTTGACCAATAAGGAAAGACTTTTGAGGTCTGAAGGTGATTTTTATTTGTGGAAAATCCAAGATTTGTATTTTTGTTTCATGCTGCTCCTTCTGTAGCAACCCACACACAACGACTCACGTCCCTCATCTCCAGTTAAGCATACCTCCGATTTAGCATAAAAAAATTGGAAAAAATGAGGTTAAACTTTTATGGTATCCTGCTTCTTTTTTGGGGTCTTTGGTCTGTTTCCTATGCCCAAGATCTGCTTCCCTGTTATGTGATCGGGGATGACTCCCGACCAGATTTATTGGTCAAGGTCGATCCGGTAAGCGGGCAGAGTGAGGCAGTCGGTACGGGCCTGGGGGTAAGTCAGGTGGAAGCCAGTTGTCTGGACGTAACAGCCACCTTTCTGTGGGCCACCAATGGATGTCGACTTGGTAAGGTGGATTTGCAGAACGGGAAATTTAAAGCCTTGCCCATTGCGATGGGTGTCGCTCGGGCTGGGGAAACTGAGATTGACATCAACAATGTCAATGGGCTGGCGCTTGATCCGCTCAAGGGACGGCTTCTGGCCGTGCATCAAAGAAAAGATAAAGCCGATGTGCTGGTTCAGCTTAACCAGGAATCGGGTAGGGTGGTGCCCCATGCCTTTGGACCTCATCAGGATTTCCTGGAAATAGAGATGCCGGGAGGAAAAATGGTCATTGATGACCTGGCTTTTCATCCGGGAACTGGCGTGCTGTACGCCGTTGCCAACGCACCTTATCCTTCCCGTCCGGAGAAACTGGTGAAAATAAACCTGGTAAATGGGCAGATTAGCTACCAGGCTACCCTTTATACCCGGGATGACCAAACGGCCCAGAGTTTCCAACTGAGAGATATGGAAGGCATGAGCTTCGATGAGCGCGGGCAATTATATGTCAGTGGGGGAAGTCAGGCCCTGCCAAAGGCCAATGCCTTGTGGAAGGTAAACCTCGCGGATGGCCGGGCCACCTTTATCACCATCCCTGAAGCCTCCAGCGACTATGAGGCCTGCGCTTGTGGGGGAGGGAAAGCAAGGTCCGTACGGGTGAGCAGTTTTCTGGATCGCAATGGAGATGGACGACCTGGGATAGGGGAGCCCAGGATGGATTTTCCCGTTCAGCTCTTCGTTCGCCAAGCCGATGGCAGGCGAACCCCCATCAAGCAGCTAACCGCAGATCCCTCTGGCTGGATCCCATGGGTTGGAGGCTTATCCGATAGCTTATTTTTCCAGCTCATGACCGATGGGCGATTTGCTGCGGCAGAAAAGAAGTTTTGGGTGTTGCCCCCAAACCAGGATACCTTAATGATTCCCATTTATCACGGAGCATTCCTACCAGAATGGGGTCAGTTAAATGAGGGCTACCAACGGTACCAGCAGATGACTTCAAACCGGGGAGAGAAGCGTCTCTTTACGTTCGATCAGTATCAGATCAGCATCCCGGAAAGCCTGGCTCAGCCAGACCTCCTATACCTACGAGTCAACGATGGCAACCAGGCCGGTGCTTACCAACTGAGTCTGCCGAATGCGATAGGAGCGCCGACCACTGATCGGCTACTCAGGTGGTTATCCGCCCTGCCGATAGAGGAGGTCTTTCAAGACCGTATACAACCCTCGTTCACCGTATGGCAACTCTTCACGGCGCGATTTATGGCCCAGGGAGTATTGGCCCCTCGCTCCGGGAACCTAAGTAGTCGATAAAAATTAGCTAGTTGAAACACTGCTGCCTGGAGGCTTCCTGCCTTCAGGCAGATATTTTTTTCCGAGAAATCCTCCGTAACTTGGAAGGAAATTGTCTTTTCATGTTGATCGTAAACGGGAAACTGGTTGAAGCTGGTGCGCCTGAGTTAACCTTGCTCAATCGCAGCTTTAAGTACGGAGATGGCTTGTTCGAAACCCTGAGAGTGTACAAAGGGGCGATCATGATGCTTGATGCGCATCTGGAGCGTTTACGAAGGGGCATGGAACTGCTTAAGTTTGACTTTGCACCCGAATTTTTTCTCCCCAGGATTCAGGAAGAGATAGAGCGGCTCCTGGTCGTCAATCAGATTCAGGCGCATGGTCGGATTCGCCTGCATGTATATCGATCCGGGGCTGGCACCTACAAACCCCTCGAAGATGAACCTTTCTATCTGCTGGAAGGCTACTCTCTGAAGGATGATTATTACGCCCACAATGCCCCGATCAGCCTGACTGATTACCACGATTTTCCCCTTAGCCCTCATCCCCTTTCTGGGGTAAAATCCGCCAATGCCCTGCCGTATATCCTGGCCGCCCGCCACGCCCGAGAGATGGGCTATGATGAGGCCTTGTTATTTCATGGTAAATATATCGCCGAGGCTTCCTCTGCGAACCTTTTCATTGTCCACCAACAAAAAATCCTCACCCCTCCTTTGTCGGAAGGGGGGCTGCCCGGCATCATGCGGCAACAGGTGATCCAATTGGCGGAAAGACTGAAACTGGTTTGTCAGGAAAAAAGACTCCGCCCCAAAGACCTTCGCCAGGCCGACGAAATCTTCCTTACCAACAGCATTCGGGGTATGATTCCGGTGGACCAATACCAGAATTTAAAGCTGGATGTCAAGCGCTATGCCCTGCTGCCTTTCCTGCAGCGATGCTGGGTCCAATGGGTAGAAGAAAGTATGCTTGTTTAGACAACATTTAACCAAAAGCTGGAAACCTCCGTTTGGAAATATTTTTTTTAAAAAAAAGTTCTAAATGTAAGGAAATCGCAATATTTGTCAGCTTTCTTCGTCACATAAAAAGCATCCTTTTCGCCTCCCTCACGTTATATAAGCAAATACTTCCTCGAAATCGATTTAGTGATTTCCAATCGTTCTTTTTTAGGAAAGATGGAATACCCAAAAGATTGCTGGGAAAATTCTGTTCATTCCATTCATTTTTGGCAAATAATTCATCCATTAAATTTTTCTGTCCTTTCACCTTTTGAACACCTCAAGAACTAATGAACCAAATCCTCGTCCCTTTAAATTTGCGTTCAGATTACCTTAACCTCATCCAGTACGCAACCTCTATTAGTGCCAAATCCTACGCCCATATTACCTTGCTATATGTGGGAGGGCGTGCACTACTCAAGGGCTCGGGAAATTTTGTCTACGACGGAGAACAAGCCCCTGAAGACCTCTATCAAAAAATCCGCAGTCCCAAAATTCGCCAAGCCATTGAGGCCATTTGTACGGAGTTTCACCGTAAGGAAATCTCTTTCCGCTTTAAATTCGTTTCCGGTTTTTCCCTGAATGAAGTGATTCGGGAAACCCACCGTGAATCCTACGACATGGTCCTACTAGGTACCCATCGCAATACCGGCCTCCGTGGCTATGTGCAGGGAGCTTTTGCCGCTAAGGTGATCGGAGAAGTGGAAACCCCGGTATTCGTCGTACCAGCCAAAAGTCGTTACAACGAAATTCAGCACATTACATATGCCGTGGATTTGACGGATTATGACCCCAATGTGATTCGTCAGGTGAAAACCATCGCCTCCATGTTTGACGCCAAGCTGAGCATCACCCATGTCAATCGCAGCGAAGAAATGGAGCGGGAGCAATATCTCCTCAGTCTGGAAAGGACCATTGCAGATACCCTGGACTACCCCAAAGTGTATTACAAATTTTTTGATGACTCGGATCCCTTTCGTGGTATCGTAAAATTTGTTAATTTGAATAACAGCAATCTCGTGGCCATGATCAGCCGTAAGAAGTTCTCCTGGAGAAATTTCTTCTCACGCAAAAGCATGACTCGGCGGATGCCCGAGGAAGTTGCTGTGCCGGTCCTGGCTTTTAATAAACATACCGTGTAAAAACTTAGCTCTCGAAGAGATGCGCCCTGGCCATTTGGTCAGGGCATTTTTTTTAGCGCTCCTCTTCTTCGAACTCATCCGGGGCGGGAAACCATTTCTTATAATTCCAGGGTTCAAAGCCCATTTCGGGCGGTTCTTCTTCCAGCTCCCAGGAATATTTTTTGCGCTGGGGACCGTGTTTGCGAAAGTTCAGGGCCAAGGCGATGCCGGTCACTGCCCCAAACAAATGCCCTTCCCAGGAAACGTGCGGCTGCAAGGGCAGCACGCCCCAGACGATGCCCCCATACAGAAAGGCCACTACCAGGGCCAGGGCCATGGCCCGTCTTTCTTTGGAGAACACGCCCATGAAAAAGAGGAAAAAGGCCAGGCTGTAGATCAGCCCACTGATTCCGATATGATAGGTATCGTAGGTGATGTCGAGATTGGCCACCAGCCAGACACAGAGACCGGGGAAGAAGTAGGAACTCCACCATACCACCCAGGCTTTTTTCGGATAAAAGTAAAATAGCATGATGCTGAGGACGACCAGGGGCACGGAATTGCTGGTGAGGTGAGACCAGGAACCGTGAATAAGCGGTCCAAACAGGATCCCTTTCAGTCCTTCCACCTGCCTGGGAAGAATGCCCCATTGGTGGAAAGAAGTACCCAGGAAAAACTGCGCCAGATGAATGATCCAGATCAGGACCAAGACCCCGGCCGTAAAGCGCCAGGGAAAGGAAGTTTGATTCTCTTCGGAGGAAAAAGCCTGCTCCATGGGGTTGTAAACGAAAATTACAGGCTGTAAGTTTGGATTATGTCCGAATCAGCTGCTCCCATCCTCTCCATTAAAGATTTACACGTCCGTTTTCGGATGGGACAGCAGTCTGTACAGGCGGTAGAAGGTCTGGATTTCGTCCTGGAAAAAGGCAAAACCATCGGAGTCGTAGGAGAGTCGGGCAGTGGCAAATCCGTAACCGCCTTGTCCATCATGGGCCTGCTCGCCCGAAATGGAGAAATCAACCAGGGCAGCATTACCTACCAGCCTGCCGAAGGAGCATCCCTCACCTTAAATCAATTGGCGGACCGGGAATTGCGGAAAATCAGAGGCCGGGAAATCGGCATGATTTTTCAAGAACCGATGACCTCCCTCAACCCAGTTTTTCGCTGTGGAGAGCAGGTAGCCGAAGCCCTGCGCCTGCATCTGAAGCTGGACAAAAAGACCGCTCGAGCACGCACCCTGGAATTGTTCCGACAGGTTGAACTGCCCAGGGTAGAAGAAATGTACCGCGCTTATCCCCATGAAATTTCTGGTGGACAAAAACAGCGGGTCATGATCGCCATGGCCTTAAGTTGTGAGCCGCGCATTCTCATCGCTGATGAACCCACCACGGCCCTGGATGTCACCGTGCAACAGCATATCCTGAAGTTACTGGCGCAGCTTAAGCAGGAGCGATCCCTTTCCATGTTGTTTATCACCCACGACCTGGGCGTGGTGGCAGATATCGCTGATGAGGTGCTGGTGATGTATCAGGGCAAGGCTGTGGAATATGGGCCCATGGAAAAAGTCTTCGCCCAGCCAGCGCATCCTTACACCAAAGGCTTACTGGCCTGTCGGCCGCCCATGAGAAAGCGAGTCAGTCGCTTGTTTACGGTGGCTGATCTCATGTCAGAGGAGCAGGAAGTCCAGGATATAAACGCCTTGTACCAGTCGGTAGAAATAAAGGAGGATGCCTATCAGGCCCATCTGGCTGCTTTAGATAGCCGCCCTGCCATTATGGAAGTATCCGACCTGAAAAAATGGTTCCCCCAACAGCGGAGTTTCTGGGGCAAGGCAAGTGATTGGGTGAAAGCGGTTGATGGGGTGAGCCTGTCCATCCGACCCGGAGAAACCCTGGGATTGGTCGGGGAATCGGGATGCGGCAAGACTACCCTGGGGCGCACCGTGCTCCGACTAATAGAGCCCGATGAAGGGGTCATTCGCTATGACGGGCAAGATGTGCGGGCCTATGATGCAGAAGCCCTGCGCCTCTGGCGCAAACAAGTACAGATCATTTTTCAGGATCCTTATTCTTCGCTCAATCCCCGCATCAAAATCGGCGAGGCCATTTTGGAACCTATGCAAGTCCACGGTCTGGGCGAAAATGACAAATCCCGTCGGCAGGAAGTGGAAGCCCTCCTGGAAAAGGTAGGCCTTTCGTCTGCGCATTATGGACGCTATCCCCATGAGTTCTCGGGTGGTCAACGCCAACGGATTTGTGTCGCCCGAGCCCTGGCGGTCAAACCCTCTCTCATCGTCTGTGATGAATCCGTCTCCGCCCTGGATGTCTCCGTCCAGGCGCAAGTGCTCAACTTGCTAAAAAGCCTGCAATCCGAAATGGACCTGACTTATTTATTCATCTCTCATGACCTAAGTGTGGTAAAATTTATCAGCGATCGGATCTTGGTGATGAAAGAAGGGAAGATTGTGGAAGCCGCTGATGCTGAGCAGCTTTATCATCACCCACAAACCGATTATACCCGTGACCTGATCGAGGCAGTCCCGGGCCAAATGGGAAAATTTGCCATTTAGCTAAACCGTTCTGCTTTTTTTCCGTTTATCTACTCAACCGGCCCAAATTAGCAGGAGATAAAAAAATTTGTAAAGCAATATTCTTCTCCTAACTTTACCGGTGTAGAGACATTCATGTCTGCCTATCACAGGCAATCATATTAGTCTATAAAGAAGAGGTGAGAGACCTGGCTCGCTGACCCTCTGGCAACCTTCAGCATTGAAAGGTGCCCCATCCAGCCCCTGAAGGGGAAAGATACACTAGAGCAAATGAAAGATTCATTCCATTCAAATTTTGTAATCCCATCGCTTACACCGCAACTGTCTAACGACCTTTGTATGCGCAGCAAATGTTGTTGTCAGCTGATGTGTTGTGGGTCTTAGTCGGGGCATGCTTCTGACGTTCACCCTTGGTGAATCAGGAAGGCTACCCGGTAAGCCCTGGCTATCTGTACATACCTAAATGAAACCCTAATTTTTCAAAAAAATCATGAGTCAGAATTATCGATTTGAAACTTTGCAATTGCACGCTGGACAGGAAGAAGTAGAAGCTACCACCCGCTCCAGAGCTGTGCCCATTTATCAAACCACATCTTATACGTTCCGCGATAGTGAGCATGCCGCCAAGTTGTTTGCGCTACAGGAGTTCGGGAATATCTATACCCGGATCATGAATCCGACCACAGATGTATTTGAGAAGCGGATTGCGGCCCTGGAAGGAGGGGTGATGGCCGTAGCTACTGCCTCAGGTCAGTCGGCTCAATTCCTGGCCCTCAACAATATCGTCGAAACCGGACAAAACATCGTTTCCAGTTCACATCTCTATGGTGGAACCTACAACCAGTTCAAAGTCGCTTTCAAGCGCCTGGGCGTGGATGTACGTTTCGCAGATGGCGTGAAGGTGGACACCTATGAGCCCCTGATCGACGAAAATACCCGGGCTATTTACCTGGAAACCATTGGTAACCCGGAATTTAGTGTGCCAGATTTTGAAGCCTTTGCTGCTTTGGGACAAAAGCACGGTATTCCCGTGGTGGTAGACAATACCTTTGGTGCCGGAGGTTATCTGGCCCAGCCCATCAAATACGGGGTCAACGTGGTTACCCATTCCGCGACAAAATGGATCGGTGGACATGGAACCAGTATTGGTGGCGTGATCATTGACGGCGGAAACTTTGACTATGGCAATGGAAAATTCCGTCAGTTTACCGAGCCTTCTGAGGGCTATCACGGGCTGGTTTTCAATGACGTATTTGGTCCTGGAAACCCCCTAGGCCTGCCCAACGTGGCTTTTGCCATCCGGGCGCGGGTAGAAGGATTGCGCGATTTTGGGGCAGCATTGAGTCCCTTCAACGCCTTCCTCTTGCTACAGGGGCTGGAAACCCTTTCGCTACGGGTAGATCGCACGGCCAGCAATGCCCTGGCCCTGGCTCAGTGGTTTGAAGCCCATGCCCAGGTCAAGTCCGTGAAATACGCGGGCTTGCCCTCTCATCCGAGTCATGAGACAGCTAAGAAGTACCTGCAAAACGGCTTTGGCGGGGTCTTCTCGGTAGAACTGGAAGGAACCAGAGAATCCACTGTTGAATTTGTCAACGCCCTGAAACTGGTCAGCCACCTGGCCAACGTAGGCGATGCCAAAACCCTGATCATTCATCCGGCTTCCACTACACACCAGCAATTGTCTGATGCAGAGCAATTGGCTTCTGGCGTGTCCCCAACGGGCTTGCGGATTTCAGCTGGATTGGAGCATATCGAAGATCTTAAAGCGGATTTTGAGCAGGCTTTCGCTGCAGTAAGCGTACCTGCATAAGACAGATTTCCTTTGCTAACTGCCGGCCGGGACTTGTTCCTGGCCGGTACCTTTTTATTTTTACCCCCATGAATAGCGATACCTTTTTTTCGCATGAACCCTTTGAGCTGGAAAGTGGGGCGGTTTTGCCTGGCATTCACATCCAATATGCCACCGCAGGCCAACTCAACGAGGCGCGGGATAATGTCATCTGGGTGTGTCATGCGCTGACGGGAAATGCGGTGGTGACGGATTGGTGGTCGCAACTTTTTGGGGCGGGAAAAATCTTTGATCCAGATCGCTTTTTCATCATCTGTGCCAATATGCTGGGCTCCTGCTATGGGTCCACCTATGCACTCTCTCCCAGAGCTGAAGGGGAGGATCCCTGGTATCACGATTTTCCCTTGCTCACCAACAGGGATATCGCCCGGGGCTTTGACCTGCTCAGGCGGCATTTGGGCCTGGAAAAGATTCACCTTTCTATCGGGAGTTCGCTGGGCGGGCAACAATTGTTGGAATTTGCCTACCTGCAGCCGGAAGTCTTTCAGCATATTGTACCCATTGCTACCAATGCGAAACATTCTCCCTGGGGGATCGCCTTCAATGAAGCCCAGCGCATGTCCATTGCGGCAGATGCCAGTTGGAAGGAGCAAAATCCAGCAGCAGGGATGGAAGGCATGAAAGCTGCCCGGGCCACGGCTCTTTTGTCTTATCGGGGCTATGATACTTATGAAAAAACCCAGACCGATGCAGAGGAGAAATGGGATGATTTTCGGGCCTCTTCTTATCAGCGTTACCAGGGAGAAAAAATCGCCCGGCGTTTCGACGCTTTTGCCTACTGGACCTTATCTAAAGCCATGGACAGCCATGATATCGGCCGGGGCAGGGGAGGAGCTAAGGCAGCCTTAGGTCAGATTCCTGCCAGGGCCTTGGTGATCGGGGTGAGCTCTGATTTACTGTTTCCGGTTGCTGAGCAAAAGTTCCTGGCCGAACATCTCCCTCAGGCTACCTACGCTGAAATTGATTCTATTTACGGCCATGATGGTTTTCTGGTAGAAATGGACCAATTAAATGGTATTTTGTTAGACTTTCTCGCTTCCACCACCGCCTAACTTCGGGCCAGAGATTGCGTACATTAGATTGGTTGAAAGTACGTCCCTGATTCGGGGAAGGTCATCCCTTTTCGTACGATTAACTTATACTGATCATGGAGGAATATCCGGAATATCTTAAAGGCAGAGGGGCGCAAATCAATCCTCCCAATCCCTATTTGAAAGGGGATTATGACACCCAGGCGGAAGACGGTCTGGATGAGGCGCTGGTGCCAGACCCCAAGACGGAGTTTATTCCCGAACATCCGAAAAAGATCATCAATAAGGTGACCAGCCCGGATGTGCCTATGGATTATTCCATCAATCCCTATCAAGGCTGTGAGCATGGTTGTGTCTATTGCTATGCCAGGAATGCCCACACGTATTGGGGCTATAGTGCGGGTTTGGATTTTGAGCGGAAGATCATTTATAAACCAGAGGCTCCCAAGCTCCTGAAAGAAGCCTTCGAGAAAAAGTCCTGGAAGGCCCATCCTATCATGCTCTCTGGCAACACGGATTGTTATCAACCGGGGGAGCGGAATTTCAAGCTGACGCGGGGTTTATTGGAGGTATTTCTTCAGTACAAAAATCCGGTCGGCATCGTCACCAAAAACAGCCTCATCCTCCGCGATCTGGATATCCTCTGTGAACTGGCCAAAGAGAATCTGGTGCATGTCTTTTTGTCCGTCACCACCTTAGAACCTGAGTTACGGAGATTAATGGAGCCCCGGACGGCTACGGGACAAAAACGGGTGGAGGTGATCCGGCAACTCAGTGCGGCGGGCGTGCCTACCGGCGCTTTGCTGGGCCCCATTATTCCCGGATTAAATAACCACGAAATTCCTAAGCTGGTCAAAACCGTGGCAGACGCCGGAGCCAGCGCAGTAGGCTATACCTTTATTCGTCTGAACGGGCAGATCAAGGAGATTTTCGAACATTGGCTTCGCGAAACCTACCCGGATCGGGCCGATAAGGTGCTCAATCAAATCCGGGCTTCCCATGGAGGCAAGCTCAATGATTCTGAATACGGTCGTCGGATGCGGGGCGAAGGGGAAATCGCCGAGAGTATTTCCCGCCTGTTCAAACTCGCGAAAAAACAGCACATGGCGGACCGGGCCATGCCAGCCTATAACCTGGAAGCCTTCCGTAGGCCAGGAGATGGGCAGCTCAGTCTTTTCTAGTCCATTTGGTCCAACACTTCCTGCCGGATCAAGGCCGTCCATACGCTGGTTTTTCCTTTGTCCATGCGGGTCCAGATGGGCGTGATCAAACCATCGAAAGCTGCCAAATGGTTGTAGTCTCCGAAGAACACGTCTCTGCGTGGGAAAAAGGCTTTTTCACTCACTTTTACATTGGTAAAGCTCTGGCCTCCGTCTTTGGAATAGGCAAGGTAAAGGTCGGTGCCCAGGTCTTCGTGATGACGTCGGTCGTAAAAAACACAGTAGAGGTAACCGGTTTTGGGGTCTACGACCATCCAGGTGAAGAATTGCTGGCGGCCTGGGGGATCGTCATTGACCCGGACGGGTGCTGACCAGGTTTTCCCCTGGTCGTTGGAGCGGGCCACCCAAATATCGGTATCCTCCGCCCCGTTTCGCTGGTCTGCCCAGTTGACGTAAATGGTGCCCCGATGGGGCCCCTCGCTGATGTCGCAAGCCGTAACCGGCATGCCATTACACCGCATGATGCCGGGGACCGTGATGGTCCAACCGCCAGGCTGGTCGGATACGATGAGATCTTTGTCCAGCCAGGTTTTGCCTTTGTCCAGGGAGCGGTCAAAGTAAATTTTTTCATTCAGGGCCCAGGCTACATAGATTTCGCCATTGGGGCCGACCGTAGGGACCGCGCCTTCAGCGGTCTGGTCGTCATCCCGGCAGTCGCCGGAGATTTCGTTGATTTGGATGGCTTCGCTCCATTTTTTCCCTTTGTTGCGGGAGGAGGAAAACAGGATGTTGGTTTTGTCTTTGGGGTCCTGGCTATCGTACTTATCAAACTGGGTCCAGGTGACGTAGAGATGATTGTTGCGGGGATTGACCGCCGCCCATTCCTTGTCCTGATCTTTGGGATGGTGCATGCCCATATAGCCTCCGTCCGACCAGGTTTCCCCCCCGTCTTTGGAGCGTTGTCCCACGATACGATCGAGAATTTTGTCGCTCAACCAGCCTCGGTGAGAGGGGTCTGAGAGGTGGAAATAATACAGATTGCCTTTATAATCAGAAATCAGGCATGGATCCCCAAAGACGCCATAAGAGGACTTTAGGGTCTGGGTTTTCCAGTTCTGCCCGCCGTCCATGGTATAGTATACCTTGTTGAGGATGGCCCCGCCGACAATGTTGTCAGGGTTTTTGTAATTAATGGCTATGCTCGGTTCGCAGGGCTGATAGAGAAATCCCTGGTCATCCAGCAGGATATTTTTGATTTGTGCAGGTAGACAAAAAGGAAGAAGGAGGAGGGGGAGGATAAAAAGATTTCGAGGCGCGATCATGTTGAATGGATAAAGTCCTTCATGCAATATATCAATTTGGTGATTTGCCGGCAGATAGTCAGAGCTTTTTCTACGGAAGCCCTACTTTTTCCTCCCAAATGGGGATTCATCGCTTTTTTTCAGCCAATTCTATACCCGCTCCGTATATTGCACTATGATCAAGCGAGCTCTGAATGCAGTGTTGATATTTTTGGTGCGGCTGTACCAATATGGGATTTCTCCCTGGTTTCCTACCTCCTGCCGATATACGCCTACCTGTTCCCAATACGCCATTGAAGCCCTCAAAATGCACGGCCCGCTCAAAGGGGGACGGATGGCGGCTAGACGGATTGCCTCTTGTCATCCCTGGGGTGGGTCTGGGATTGATCCGGTACCCGGCACCGAAGACCGCTACCAGGAAATCAGTCCGGAAGAGGCCTGGCAAGGCACGGAGGAACTGATAGATGAGTCCAAGACATCCTGAGGGTTTTTTTGTAAGTTCGGATATGCGCTATCTGATTGTATTCTTCGGTCTGGCCATGCTGGCCACCAGTTGTCCCAAGCCCCCTATGTTCGGCATCGTGGACAAACCTATTATTTGGAATGAGGAGCGTCAGGCCATGTCCCTGGCTTATCTGAAGGAGCATCACGACCTGGAATATGATTCGGCTTATATCGAGCCTAAAATTATTCTCCTGCATCATACCGTCATCCCCACCTTTCAGGGTACATTTGATACCTTTAATCCGATTCACCTGCCCGCCAATCGCAAGTACATCTCTTCAGCTGGGCGACTCAATGTTTCCTCTCAGTTTGTGGTAGATCGCGATGGCACCATTTACCGGCTGCTACCGGAAACGGCTTTTGCCCGCCACGTCATCGGCTTGAATTACTGTAGCATCGGGGTGGAAAATGTAGGAGGAACGCCAGACACCCCGCTTACGCAAGCGCAGATTGAGGCAAATATCCATCTGGTCCAGTATCTAAAGCGTAAGTATCCCATAGAATACCTGGTCGGTCATCATGAGTATCAGGCTTTCATGGGGACGGACCTCTGGAGGGAAACAGACCCCAATTACCTCACTGAGAAAAATGATCCCGGTGATGCATTCATGAAAGCCGTGAGGAAAGGGGTGAAAAAGCTGGACCTAAAAGGTCCTCCCAAACCCTAAGGAGAGCCCTTAGGGGTGCACCAGCAAGGTGCGACTCCCACGCCGTTGTCCTACCGCCATTCGAAACATATAAAGCCCCGGCGCCCAGTTCTTCGTCTGGAGGCTATGCCGGCCCGGTCGGAGTTCCCACTTTCCCATGCGTTTGCCGTCTACGGACCAGACTTCCAAGTGGGCCAGGCCTTCTCCCTTCCAGTGGAGGGAAACCAGATCCGATGCAGGATTAGGGCCGAGCTTCCAGGAGGCATCAGGTAGAAGCAGCTCAAGCGAGCTGATGGGATCGGAAGCTGCGGCATGGTAGCCACTACCTGGACCTCCATGGAATATATAGGTGGCTGGGGCTTCTCTGCCTTGGGTTACCGCCAGTCCAGGGAAACTACGTCCACCCCTTCCGCCAGTGGTATTTCTTCTCTGGGTGGGCTGTAAGTCTATGTAAAAACGGTCAGAAATGGCTAAATCCCGGAATTCCCCGACGATGCCACTGTTGAGGGCACCCCCGCGATGGCCGGCTCCGTCCAAGAGGGGCCAGCCTGCTACATTGGCCTGTCCCAAACTGTCTAGCATCCCATCTCCATGGTTCCCGGTAAAAAATAAGCCCATGGAGTCTACGTTGACCACCAATTCCCACAGATTTCCGCTCAGTTCCCGCAAACCAAAATAGCTCCCTCCGGCTTGCAATCTGCCGCTGGAATCCGTGGCCCCAAAGCCATTTCTCAAGGGACCATCCGGTCCCAGGTAGCCATGACTGGCCAGGCCCCGAATGCTATCCGCCTGTTCACTGACCGTTTCAGTGGCGGTGCCATCCTGGAGGACGGTATTGGCGTCGCGGATATAGGCGGTTCCCCAGGCAAACTCGCCTGGCACGACGAAAGCCGGGCCCCGGGCCGCTTTTTCAAATTCCAACTCGGTGATCGGCCGCAGTCCCGCCCAATCCAGATATGCCAACACATCCTGCCAGGTAAGGAAATTGCAGGCCCGATTTCCTCCGTCATCCTCTTCATCAAAGATTCCATTTTGGTTGCCATCCAGGCGGATACCGGCTCTTTTCTGTGGGGGATTGGCAGAGGAAAAAATGGCTAAGCCATTGCGTTGCAGTTGCCCGCTACTGAAGGCTAAAGCCGGGGTGCCTACCGCTTCTTCAGGTGCGGGACGTATATGGGCTTTTTGTTGCTCGTAGGGAAGCCAGTTGAGGAAATCTGCGTATTGCTGCTGGGTGATCTCAAATTTCATGAGATAAAAGCCATCCGTGCCTTTAGGATAGAGCGCGGGAATATCCCGCTGGGGCGCATGCTCGTCCCGTGTACTGAGCATCCCCAAACTATCTCCTACCGGAATCATGGCTTCACTTTTTACTTTAAAACTGCCACTATCTGCGGCTTGGAAAGCGTGAAACTGCTGGCTGTCACCCAGCCAATATTCCCCACCGGGAACGTACACCATTTCTATTCCATAGAGGTAGATGATTTTTCCGTAGGGCAGGGAGTCGGTCATCGCCAGGTTGAGGGAGATATTTTGAGCGGGACCGCTGCCTGGAGTTTCTCTCCGGAGAAATACCCCCAGACTATCGGATGCAGGTTGGACAAAAAAGGAAGGTCCGGAGAGGGTAATAGTTTGATGAACAGCTGGATCAGGGTCAAATTTTATCATCCTTTCCTGGCCCTGTGAATCAACGTATTTGCCGAAAATCCAAAGCGCGCTATGGTTGTAAGGCGCCTCTAAAGAGTCGGTCTGCCAGCTATAGGGCCAAGTGACGACGCATGGCAGGTTTTTCCCTCCGAAGAAGGCGCCCATTTCTATTTGAAAACCCTGTGAACTGCTGCTTAGGGGAAAGGAAAACGCAAGAAGCAGGAGGCTAAAGCTGAGTAGGATGTGTTTCATGGTGAGCGTAAAATGGGTAAAACAGAAAGCTGGCTAAAATTGGTAAAAAGAGGGCATTTTCCGTAATTAACGACAATTTTACGGAATGAAACCCTCGCCTACGAATAACTAAATTTCATGAAATATAACCTCAGTTCTGTTGCTAGTTCCACCCGGCTTCTATTAATGGGTGGTTTGTTTTTTGGCCTATGGGTCCAAACGGCCTGCGCCCAAAAGTTGGTGATCCCTAAGGTCCATCACAATATGTCTGTCAAGCGTGGGAAAGTGGTGGTCGAATATAGGGGAAAAGATGTTACGGAAAATACGGAGGAAAGCGGGCTGAATCTCAAAGCCATGCATGGGAACCCCAAGGGATTTGGCCAAGGGATCCTGTTTGATTTTGGTTTACCAACCTTTGCCGGTAGTATCTACTATGGGCTGATTCCTTATGGAGATTCCAAGCATCCTCTCCCCGTTTTTCGTCGTCAGACCGATATCACAGAAGGCAAGGCCCAGGTGGTGATCAAGAAAAACCTGAGTGGCCGTTATGATATGGTAGGCTGGGAAGAAAGCGGCCATGGCACCATTGGATACCGGGTCGTTTCAGCCGACGGACTGATCCTGTATGATGGGCGGGTTACTTTCTCCGGAACCGGGCCTTTTAAAGTAGATGCAGGCATCTTGGAAGGACCATTTGTCAATCTCCTGACGCCAGAAGGAGCCACCATTTCCTTCGAAACCAACAAAAAAGTGGCGGCCACCATCTCGGTAGGCGGCAAGGAATTTACTGAGGAAGAGGAAAGCCTGCACCACGAAATTAAACTCAGCGGTCTGGAAGCGGCCCAGGCTTATGATTATACGGTAAGTTTTGGCAACGTCAAGCAGACTTATGGATTGACCACTGCGCCCGCCCCGGGCAGCCGTCAGCCCTTCAAATTTGCTTATGCCAGTGATTCCCGTTCCGGCCAGGGCGGAGGGGAAAGAGATGTCTTTGGGGCGAACAACTATATTATGAAAAAAATCATGGCGCTCGCTACCTACCAGGGCGTTTCCTTTATGCAGTTTTCGGGCGACCTGATCAATGGATACCTCACCGATCCCGGCATGCAAAACCTCCAATATGCCAACTGGAAGCGTGGCGTGGAGCCTTTTGCCCATTACTTCCCTATCTATGTGAGCATGGGGAATCATGAAGCCCTGACCCGGGAGATGGTTACCAAAGAAAGAATCCGCATTTCTGTAGACCGCTTTCCCTATGCTACGGAATCGGCAGAGGCCATTTTTAAAGATAATTTTGTCCTGCCGGAGAATGGTCCCGATAGCGAGGATGGAGCCAGCTATGATCCCGATCCTGAAAAGATTGATTTCCCCTCCTATAAAGAGAATGTTTTCTACTACACCTATGATAACCTGGCTGTCATCGTGCTGAACTCTGATTACTGGTATGCGCCCAGCAGTCAGGCCATCCCGCTCACCAGTGGAGGCTTGCACGGGTACATCATGGACAAGCAACTGGCCTGGCTGGGAGAAACCCTGAAGATGTTGGAGGGAGATGAGAACATCGACCACGTAATCGTTACTCAGCATACCCCTGCTTTCCCCAATGGAGGGCATACCCAGGATGATATGTGGTATAGCGGTAACAACATGCCTCGCCCTTATGTGGCAGGTAAGCCCGTAGAAGATGGCATCATTGAAAGACGGGACCAGTACCTTGATTTGCTGGTCAATCAAAGCAGCAAGGTGATCGCCATCCTGACGGGTGATGAGCATAACTACGCCAAAACTGAAATCGGTCCCGAAACCAACATTTATCCGGACTCCTGGGCCAGTGAAAAACTGGACTTTAAGCGAACCATCTGGCAGATCAATAACGGCGCCGCCGGCGCTCCTTATTATGCGCAGGAACAAACCCCCTGGACGCCTTTTGTTACGGGTTTCACGACCCAGCATGCCCTGGTGATTTTCAAAGTGGACGGAAAAAAATTGTCCATGGAAGTCCGAAATCCTGATACCCTCGAAGAAGTTGACACCCTAGAATTAAGATAATGAACATACGCTCCTCCTCTTTTTTTCTCAAAAATCTCGGCTTGAGCCTGCTATTGGTAGGTCTCATGGGTGCTTGTGCCCCTGAGGTAAAAGAAGCTACCCAGCCCGCTTTCCCGCTAAGCGTAGATGCGGATAATGGTTTACTGGAATTGCCAGATGGTTTTGGGGCCTTTGTGGTGGCAGATAGCCTGGGCCGGGGTCGCCATATCGCGGTGCGCGACAATGGCGATATTTTTCTCAAACTCCGACGCCTGCAAGATGGTAAGGGCATCCTGGCCTTAAGAGATGCTGACCAGGATGGTAGAATTGATCAGGTGGAGGCTTTTGGTGATTATGTCGGAACCGGCATGCGGATTCATGAGGGGTACCTCTATGCCTCCTCCATGCTGACCGTCTTCCGCTATAAACTCGATCCGGATAAGCTGCTTCCGCAACTACCTCCGGACACCATCGCCAGTGGCTTCCCGGAGCAGAATCAGCATGCGGACAAAACCCTGGCCTTTGACCAGGCGGGAAATATGTACGTCAATGTAGGCGCGCCTTCTAATGCCTGTCAGGAACAAATGCGAACCCCTGGTTCCATGGGCCTGGATCCTTGTCCTCAGCTTGATTTACAGGCGGGCATCTGGAAGTTTTCTGCTACTCAAGCCGGACAGACTCAGCAGGAGCATGGTCAACGCTATGCCACAGGTATCCGCAATGCCATCGCCCTGGAATGGAATCCCCAAACCGATGGACTTTATGCGATGCAGCATGGGCGCGATGGCCTGCATGATCTCTGGAAAGACCTGTTTGATACCAAAGAAAGCGCCGAGCTTCCTGCGGAAGAATTTCTGCAAATCGACGAAGGGGACGACTTTGGCTGGCCTTTTTGCTACTATAACCAACTCGAAGAAAAAAAGATGCTTGCGCCTGAGTACGGCGGGGATGGGCAGATCCAAGGCCGCTGTGAAGGCATCAAGCCCCCCATTGTAGGCTTTCCCGGCCATATGGCCCCCAATGACCTACACTTCTACCAGGGAGATATGTTCCCTGCGAAATACAAACATGGCGCTTTCATCGCTTTCCATGGTTCCTGGAACCGGGCACCTGAGCCGCAAGCTGGATATTTCGTGGTGTTCCAACCCATGGCGGATGGAAAAGCCAGCGGAGATTGGGAAGTCTTTGCTGAAGGCTTTACCCAGGCGGACACCATTTTGAATCCGCGTAAATCTGCTTACCGACCAGTAGGCCTGGCCGAAGGACCGGATGGCTCCCTGTATGTGAGTGATTCTCAGCAAGGCCGAATCTGGCGGATCGTTTATCAAAATCAAAAGCTGGCGACCATCGAAGAATAAGGTAGTCGCCTGAATCCTAGCCTTCATGAAAAGAATCATCCTCCTATTTTTTCCAGTATTTCTCTTTTACTGTTGCGGGGAACCAGGTAGTACTTCTCAGGAGCCAGCCGCTGAATCTCCGGCTGCCACTACTGAGTCCTCGCAGGAAGCAGTGGCAGAAGAATCATTGGACCTCAGTGCGGGAAAAAAAGTCTACACCACTTATTGCCTGACCTGTCATCAAAACGATGGCTTAGGGGTACCGGGCATGAATCCTCCCCTGGCAGAAACCGACTGGGTCACAGGGGACAAAGACCGACTGATCAATATTGTGCTCAATGGCATGTTTGATCCGATTGAGGTCAACGGAGAGCGCTATGCAGGGGTGATGGCCCCTCACCGGGATCTGCTTTCTGATGAAGAGGTGGCCCAGGTGCTCACCTATATCCGGAACAGCTTTGGCAATCAAGCCAGCGCGATCTCAGAGGCTGAAGTCGCAGCTATTCGGGCCAAAGGATAGCCACCACTTTTACGGACTTTTTTTTGCGCAAAGCATAAGCTGGAAAATTCCTTATATAGGGATTTGCTTATTCGGGGAATTACGCCTTGTTTTGAGGGCTATATATCAAATTGATAGCCGATATGCCGGTCTTATTAAGTAAGGAATTTAAGTTTGAAGCAGCGCATTTTCTGCCCCAGATGCCGGAAGGACATAAATGCAGGCGCTTGCATGGGCACAGTTTCCGGGTGCAGGTAAATGTGGTGGGAGAAACAGACCCTCAGACAGGCTTACTGATGGATTTCGGGGATATTAAGCAGGTAGTCAAACCTTACATTGAGTTGCTGGACCACTGGTGCATCAATGAGGTGGCCGAGCGAGACAATATTCCGCTCTTAAGAAACCCGACCTCAGAACATATTGCCCAGTGGTTATTTGAGGAGCTGAAGCCGCAACTTCCTGAGCTTTACAGTGTCATTGTTTTCGAGACCTGTACGACCAGATGTGAATATCGGGGAAAACCTATGGATGAGGATTTTTCGTAACTTTGAATCGTGAAAAACATTACCATTGCGATTGACGGCTTTGCGGGCTGCGGAAAGAGTACCACTGCCCGGGCTGTAGCACAAAAACTGGGATATCTTTATTTGGATACAGGGGCCATGTACCGCACGGTAACCTTATTTTTCCTTCGGCACCAGATTCCCTACGATGAACTCAATTCGCAGATGGAAGCGGCCATTGAACAAATAGAGTTGGCCTTTTTTTATGAAGCGGATAAGCCGGGCATGCGGGTAAGATTAAATGGAGAAGATGTATCAGAAATCATTCGTTCTCCCAAGGTATCAGACCAGGTAAGTCAGGTAGCCAGACATGCGATCGTGCGAAAAGCCATGGTAAAAGAACAAAAACGTCTGGGTTCACAGGGGGGAGTAGTGGTAGATGGTCGTGATATCGGGACCGTCGTTTTTCCCGAGGCGGAGTTGAAAGTATTCATGACGGCCAGCCTGGAAGCAAGGGCGGCCCGAAGAATGGAAGAAATGGCTGCCAAGGGCTTTGAAACCAATCTGGAAAAGATTATTCAAAACCTGGCCGAAAGAGATCGCATAGATTCTACACGAAAAGTGAGTCCCTTGAAACAAGCTGTGGATGCTATCGTTTTAGATACTACACATCATAGCATAGACTCTCAGATTGAGCAAGTCTGTCAGTGGGCTAAGATGCGTATGGAAAATCATTTAGTTCCTCTCCCATAATCGGATATATTCATCCCTATGTTGAACATTGAAATCGACCAAAATTCAGGCTTCTGCTTCGGCGTGGTATATGCCATTGAGATGGCAGAAGACCACCTGCATGAACATGGCAAGCTATACTGTCTGGGCGATATCGTGCACAATGATAAGGAAGTAGAAAGGTTGCAAAACCTTGGGCTACAGATTATCAGTCATGAGGAATTCAAAGAACTAAAAAATGCCACGGTCCTGATTCGGGCCCACGGGGAACCCCCTGAGACCTATCAGACCGCCATGGACAACCAGATAGAGCTGATTGATGCTTCCTGTCCGGTGGTTCTGAAATTGCAAAACCGGATTCGACAAGCCTACGATGAGGATCGCCAGATCGTCATTCTTGGGAAAAAAGGCCATGCCGAGGTGAATGGCTTGGTGGGCCAGACCCAGCAGGAAGCCGTAGTAGTTTCCAGCGTGGATGAGGTCGAGCAGCTAGAAGTAGAAGGACCGGTATCCCTCTTTAGCCAGACCACCAAAAGCACCAAATTATTATATGACATTCAGGAGAAGATGTCCGACCGATTTGAAGATTTCAAATTCAATGATACCATCTGTCGGCAAGTCAGCAATCGCGAACCTGAATTGATCAAGTTTTCCAGCCGCCATGATGTGATCGTGTTTGTTTCAGGTAAAAAAAGCTCTAACGGCAAGGCCCTGTATCAAACCTGTAAATCCGTGAACCCACAAAGTTATTTCATCTCTGATGTAGATGAATTAGCGCTCGACTGGCTCAGCCATGCTAAGAGCGTAGGGATTTGTGGAGCTACCTCTACCCCTATGTGGCTCATGGAAAATGTTGCGAAGTATATTGATCAGGCGATCAATCAGACTGAACCCGTCTAAGCCTCCTTTATGAAATCCTTAGCCTTTCAGGAAGAGCTGGCCAACAGCCTAACCCATGGATTTGGGGTAATCCTGAGCATTGTGGGCATTCCCATTCTGGTATCCCTCACCGTTTCTCATGGCAATCCCCTGCACATCTGGGGGGTGAGTATTTTTTGTGCCTGTCTGCTGATGCTGTATGTTTTTTCCACCCTTTATCACAGCATTTCGAACCCTATGGTCAAAAAGGCCATGCGGGTAATGGACCATATTAGCATATTTTTCCTCATTGCCGGCAGCTATACCCCTTTCATCTTTTTCTTCATGGACCGGACTTCGGGCTATGTATTCCTCGGAATTTTGTGGGGACTGGCCTTGCTGGGCACCCTCTTCAAAATCTTCTTTACCGGCCGCTTTAACCTTTTGTCGACGGCGGTCTACGTCTGTATGGGCTGGCTGATCATTTTTATCGCCAAGCCGATTTTTTCAGCCATGTCATTCGAGGGCATTTTGTGGGTAGCAGTTGGAGGGGCCGCTTACACCCTGGGGGTAGTTTTTTATCTCTGGCATAAGCTCAATTTCCACCACGCCATTTGGCACCTCTTTGTATTGACAGGCAGTGTGAGCCACTACATTGCGGTCTTGTATTCTCTTTATTTTGTGCAGGCAGAAGTACACGCCTAGACCAAGTCCTATGCAAACATTTCTTCGATGGGCGTGTCTGCTGCCTTTTTTCCTTTGGATTAGCTGTGGAGAAGGGGAGCGGGAGAAATTGATCGATGAGGCACCCTTAATTTCGAAGGTCTATCAGGATAGTACAGGGCGTAGCATTGAATTGCCGCGCGCACCCCAGCGCTTTTTGTCCCTCACCCCATCCATTACGGAAACCATTTTCGCCATTGGTGCGGAAGGTAAATTGATCGGGCGCTCTATGGCCTGTGATTTCCCAGCAGAAGTGGGAGAATGGGCTGAAGTCGGCTTTGATGAAAATGGGATTGATTTGCCATTGGTAGCTGAACTCAACCCTGACCTGATTCTTCTGGCGGAAGAGAGTTTTTCTGAGGAGCACATTCGTCTGCTCGACCAGAGTGGCTGGCCTTACTTTTTATTTCGCTACGAGGATTTGGAAGCGGTGTACCAAAGCATCCGTGATGTGGGGGTTTTGATGGGCGCAGAAAAAAAGGCAGATCAGATCGCTGATTCTCTCATGGCTCTGGAAGCACGCATTCTGGACAGTACGGAGATCCAAATAAAATATCCCACCGTTATGCTGGTGAATGATCGCCCGCTTCAGGCTGCTGGAGGCGTGGGCTTATGGCATGAAATGATCGAAAAAGCCGGAGGAGAAAATATTTTTTCGGAAGCACCCTCTGCCTTAGTCTCGGTGACGGAAGACCACATCCTCACCGGCAAACCTGAATACCTGATGCTGGTCAGCGATAATGACCAGGCCTACGCTAATTTGGTAGAATTTCATCCTCGCCTCTATAACCTCCCGGCTGCGGCTCGAGATCAGGTGTTTCTTCTACCCCCTGATTGGATTTTTCGGCCAGGTCCTCGTATCCTACAAGGGCTTTTGCAACTTACCTTAAGCCTTCATTCTCCCCTGGTTCCGGCCTTATTTATCGAAGGTCAAGCCCTATAAGCGAGCTCTTTTGTAAACAAAACTGGCTTCCTGAGGACCCTCCTCGGTGGTATTGACTACGACATGAAGATGTAGTTCATCCTGATTGACCAGTTCAAAGGTAAATCCATTGAAGAAGGCCTGCTTCTCTGCGAGTTTCACCAGGGCAAATTCCTCACGATCTTCCTTTTCTTCCCAGCCGATTAATTTTCCAGAAAAATGTTTAATCCGTAGCATCAGACTTCCCTCTTCCTCTGTGATGGTACACAACTCATAAAAAGACACCTCTCCATCCTTGATTTGCTTGAAAGAACCCATCATGGAATGACCAGAAGGTGGAGCCCATATTTCCTCCGTTTCTCCCTCTTCCCCTTTCCAGTATCCGGAAATCCACGCTACTTCTTCTATGGTCGCTGGAGGAGAACTCTCCCCCTCTGGTAAATCCAGGGTTTTTCTGGAGGACTGGCCTATGCATTGGCTACAGAGCAACAGTAGCATCAGACATGGGAGGAAGGGAAGGGCGTGGTTAATCTGCTTCATGAATCTGGGGTAGCGGTAGCAGTAAGTTAAGGAACAAAATTAGCATTCTTTACATGCTGGGGTTGATGCCTTCCTATTTTGGCAATCTCTGCCCTGAATAATAGGGCTTTTTTGTATCTCAAGCCTTGCCTGGAGGACTTCTTTTTCTTCCCATAGAGCATTCCTCATGCCTTTAGGGAAACCTCCCTATAATTATGGGTAAATGAAAATTGCATATTGGAAATTTGATATGATGGAATGTGTTGTTGGTGTATTTTTGTGATAAGACCTAAAGAATTGGAAAAGTGATGAAAATCAATACCTACAAATTCTACACTTGATCCTATTTCTGTGTAGTTCCTAAAGCACAAGAAAACCCGTGAGGGTTTTCACCGCACCCTATCTTCTTTTACTGGTCCCGCTTAACATCTTGCCTGGTTCTTCAGAAATGGGGAATCATGGTTCCATTGACTCTGCTAGTCAAGGAGCATGTTTTCACGATCAGAAGCCCCAGGGCTCTGGGACTGTTGTGCCCTATCTGATCTTAACCTTCACTTTTAGTTTTTATTGAAATGCAACGACGATTTACGTTTTACTTATTCACGCTCATGCTGATTGGGCTTAGTACTTTCCAGGCATTTGCCCAGCAACCTCAGTTCACCAACCTGGGTACCCTTTCCAGCCCAAGATGGCTTCATGCTACCCTGGAACACAACAATTACTTCTACTTTGCCGGAGGGATTGATTCTGTAATTGATGCTGTCACGGCACGTTTTTCCGGGACCATGGATGTCTATGATGCCAACTCAGGTCAGTTAAAGACTTATCCTATGCCGTTGGCCAATGATTTTGGAAGAATGTTTGTTTACAATGACCAGGCTTGCCTGACAGGAGGATTGGACCAGAATGGTAATAGAATTCGAGACATATGGTGCTTCGACCTGCAGACTGAGCAATTTAACCTTTTGACCACCCTGCCGCAGCGGATTCCTGATGTAAACCGGATAGCCCAACTGGGAAATGAGATAATCATCATTGAAGATTCTGTGTATAGTTGGATACTAGATTCAAGTATGATTGATACAAACAACATCCAGGCTTTTCCCAGGCCTATAGAATTTGGGGCTAACTTAGTTTTTCAACAGGAAGTGGTACAAGATGGTAATTATATCATTCTCAGCGATGATACGACAGGGATGAATATCAAAATTTATGTATTGGATTTAGCTGCGAAAACCTGGCAAGTTTCCAATAATACCCCGGATCAACTTTTCTCGATGGGCATAGCATTGGTTTCGGATACCCTTTATCTGTTCGGTGGGCTTGATCCTAGTAGTGGCTTTATATTTAATGCTGCCACAGGATATGATTTGGCCTCCAACCAATTCTTTTCTTTACCGAACTTACCCTTATTTCAAGGTTTTGGTAACTGGGCGGCCCCGCTGGGTGGAAAAATTTACCTTGGAGGGGGATTTGATCAGGTGATAGATTCTCTTGGAGGGTTTGGCAATACCATTCAGGTGTTCGATATCGCCAGCAAAAGTTACGATCCTAGTATGCTTACGCATCATCTGCACGATGCTATTACTCCTTTATATAATGAGGAGCGCCTCGTGTTGGGAGGAGCTGGAAACTTCGCGATTGGCCCAGGAGTCCCGCTTGATGGCTTAGAGGAACTGGTGCTAAATGGTCCTGCTTCTACCATTGAGGTGTTGGCTCTTCCAGATTTGAAGCTATATCCAAATCCCAGTTCTGGCTTGATCCAAATAGAATGGCCACGCGCTGCCAATCAGCAAATGATCCTTTTTGACCAAAACGGAAGGAAAGTATGGCAAGATCGACTCCTTTCTTCCTTCCAGGAAGTGGACTTAAGTAAGCTTTCTTCCGGATTCTACTGGCTGAGCATTGATACGGAAAAAGGAAGGTATTACCACAAAATTTCCATTAAGAAATAGTCAACAAATAGATATAGAATGATGAGAAGAGGGGCAGGCGCAGCTTGTCCTTCTTTTTGTCATTTCATTTATGCTTCCCTGCTTCTGGTAATACTCAGCATACCCTGCCCCATTAATCCTGCTAGCTAAGGTGAATCATGGCCTGATCAAGCTCTAAGCGCAGAAAGACCTTTACGGTTTTTCTGGTCCTCTATTCACGTTAATTTTTAAGTTAAGATGAAAAAGTACGTTACTTACTTTTCGTTAACCTGCATGCTGGCTTGGCTAGGAAGCCTGCAAACAGTACTGGCCCAACAGGCTCATTTCTCAGACCTGGGGATCCTCTCCAGTCCCCGATGGTCCCCCGCCGTTTTGGAACTAAATGATAAGTTCTACTTCGCAGGAGGATGGGATTCGGTCACCTTCTCCCAAGGCTTTGGCTCCGCTACCATGGATGTGTACGACGCAAACATTGGCCAGCTAAACACCTTTGCCATGCCTTTCGAATATACCTTTGGCGACATGTTTGATTTTTTTGGCTCGCCTTGTCTGATCGGCGGCTTCACCGAAAACGGTTATTCCCCATTGATTTCCTGCCTGGACGAAACAAACGGGCAATTTGATACCTTGGGTTTTTTGCCCTCCGCCTTTGGACTAGCCGGTTTTGTTGCACAGGTGGATAGTTTATTGTTACTAGAAGGTGATTCCTTGTTGTTCGGAACCCTGTTAACTACCGGTGCAGCTTTTGCTTACCCGCTTCCCCCGAATTTACTTTATCTCCCTTACACAAATCGCTTCGTTCACGACGGCTTTTATTATGCGATGCAGGAAGACAGTTTCTTTTTGGGGGGGAAAGCTCAATTTCACAAACTTGAATTGGCCACAGGGACGTGGACGTTGTCATCGGTAGAATTACCCATTCCCTTAGTGCGGGCAGGCCAGATTGTGGTAAGGGATACGTTATATCTTTTTGGGGGGCTGGACCCAGTATCCTTTTTCCCATCAAATGTGGTGCAGGGCTACGATATTAAAAATGATACTTATTTTTCCTTGCCTACCCTCTCAGCCTTCCGATTTGATCCCTGGGTAGCTGTTCAAGAAGGGAAAATTTATATAGGCGGAGGGAGTGATGATGTCCCTTTTGCTAATGGAGGAACAGCCGATGTGGTCGAAGTCTTTGATCTTGCCACCCAGACGTTTGATTCATCCCTGCTTTCTATCTACCTCCATCATCGGGCAGATGCCTTGTCCAACGGGAATCGGATCATCCTTGGGGGAGGATCTGCCACTGCAGGGGGACTCCCCGTTCCCCTCGATGGACTAGAAGAACTGACCCCGGCGGTAGCCTCTAAGTTGGAAAGAGTGGACCTAACCGGCATTCGAGTCTATCCAAATCCAACCACGGGCCTTCTTCGGATTAGCTGGCCCCATGCCGCTGATCAGCGGGTGACCGTAGTAGACGCTCTCGGAAAAACGGTTTATCAGGGAATGCTTGCTTCTCCCTATCAGGAGATTGAACTAGGGCATCTAAGTGCGGGTTTTTATCATCTGATGATTCAAACCCAGAAAGGGCACTACGTGCACCCTATCACTTTGCGCAAGTAATAAGGGCAAGCATTGGGGCAAGTATGAAAAGGTCAGGTGTTAGCCTGACCTTTTTTGTTTAATCTGATTTTTTCTGAGAAAAAAGCCAATCATAGACGAAAGGGTTTTCATCAAAAGCATTGACCCAACTGTCGTGATTGACCGTTTCAAATAGGGTCAAGATGGGCGTGCCGCCTACAGCTTGCAGCGCAGCCTGCATCGCCACCGAAAAGGTAGCAGGTACCACGATATCATCGGTACCATGAAAAATCCAGGTCGGAATATCCTTGATTTTGCTGGCGGTTTCTACATCTCCAGCCCCACAGATCGGTACGGCAGCAGCGAAGACATCCGGGTAGTGCGCCATCATACTCCAGGTACCCGCCCCACCCATGGACAAGCCGGCTACATATATGCGGCTTTCGTCAATCGGAAACTCCTTCATTTTTTCCTTCACTACAGCCATGATCATTTGCTGACGGATGGAAGGCTCATCGGCGACCGTATAGCCTCCGTCACGTGCGCCGTGCCATTCTCCATCGCCCCAACCTACTTTTTCGGGACACTGGGGAGCGATGATATAACAAGGATATTGTTGGCGTCTGGCTACGGTGGTGAATTGGGGCATGACGTGGACCAGTTGGCGACGGTTATCTTTGCCACGTTCACCCGCCCCATGCAAAAAAATCAACAAAGGATAGGTTTGGTCTGCCTCTACTTTCTCCGGAGCCAGAAAACGGTAGTTTAACTTGTCCGAACCTTGTTTATGGACTTCCGCCTTAAACAAGTCATACACCTGGGCTTGGGAAGGAAACATAGTGGCCAAAGTAATCAGGGAAAAGAAGAAGGTAATATATCTCATGAGGAATTAGGTTAGGTCCATTTAAAATAGCCCTCCGGTTTCAGAAAAGCCATTTTGCGCTTGCTTTTTCCTTTATCTCTCATGCCTTGGGATTTCTTGTCCATTACATCGGGTTTTTTTGTAATTTTGCAGGGCTAAAAACGAAGCGAATAAGGCGGGGAAATGAAACACATCCGAAACTTTTGCATCATTGCTCATATTGACCATGGGAAAAGTACCCTGGCTGACCGTATGCTGGAGGAAACTTCTACCCTGGGAGAGCGACAGATGAAAGACCAGGTACTGGATAGCATGGATTTGGAGCGCGAAAAAGGGATCACCATTAAATCCCACGCGATCCAGATGTTCTATGAAAAAGAGGGCGAGCAATACACCCTCAATTTGATTGATACACCGGGACACGTAGACTTTTCTTATGAGGTATCACGCGCCATTTCCTCTTGTGAAGGGGCCTTATTGGTGGTAGATGCCGCTCAGGGCATTGAGGCCCAGACCATCTCTAACCTCTACCTCGCCCTGGAACATGATCTGGAGATCATTCCGGTGCTGAACAAAATTGACCTTCCCTCCGCCCAGGTGGAAGAAGTCAGCGATGAAATCATCGACCTGATTGGCTGTGACCGGGAGGAGATCGTACTGGCTAGCGCGAAAACCGGCATTGGCATCAGGGATATTCTGGATAAAATTGTCGAGGTCATCCCTGCGCCCCAAGGCAATCCTGAAGCCCCGCTTAAGGCCCTGGTATTTGACTCCGTCTTTAATCCCTACCGGGGAACCATTGTGTATTTCCGGGTATTTGATGGGAAAATCAATAAAAAAGACCGCATCAAGTTCATGTCTACCGAGGCTGAATACGAAGTAGATGAGGTCGGTATTTTGCAGTTGCAGCAGCAGCCGCTGAAAACCATCGAAACCGGCAGTGTAGGCTATATGGTGGCCGGGATCAAAAACCTGGCCGAAGTAAAAGTGGGGGACACCATCACCTTGAAGGAAAGACCTGCCGAGGAAGCCGTTACGGGTTTCCAGGAAGTAAAACCCATGGTCTTTGCCGGGATTTATCCGGTCGATACGGATGACTTTGAAGAACTGCGGGATTCTCTTGAAAAACTGAAACTCAACGACGCTTCGCTGATCTATCAGCCAGAAACCTCTGCCGCCCTGGGCTATGGTTTCCGGGCGGGCTTCCTGGGCATGCTCCACATGGAGATCATTCAGGAGCGACTGGAGCGGGAATTCGACATGTCCGTCATTACTACGGTGCCCAACGTAGGCTTTAAAGCGGTGCTGACCGACGAGACAGTGGTGAATATCAACAGCCCTTCTGATCTACCGCGGGCTACCACCATCAAAGAATTACAGGAGCCTTTTATCCGTGCTCAAATCATCACCAAGGCGGATTTTATTGGTCGGATCATGGAGCTGTGTATTGATAAGCGAGGCCGCTTCATCAATCAGGTGTACCTGACCACCGACCGGGTGGAACTGAGTTTTGAACTGCCTCTTGCAGAGGTCGTATTCGACTTCTTTGACCGGCTCAAAACCATCTCCCGGGGCTATGCCTCTTTTGATTATGAAATCACGGGCTTCCAGGCTTCCAAACTGGTCAAAATGGATATTCTCCTCAATGGTGACCAGGTAGATGCCCTTAGTTCTCTGATTCACCGGGATAAAGCCTTTGAATTTGGGAAAGCCATCTGTCGCAAGCTCAAAGAACTGATTCCTCGACAGCAATATGAGGTGGCTATCCAGGCTGCCATTGGTACCAAGGTGATTGCTCGTGAGACAGTCAAGGCCATGCGAAAGGATGTAACCGCCAAATGCTATGGTGGAGATATTACCCGGAAAAGAAAACTCTTGGAAAAGCAAAAAGCGGGTAAGAAACGGATGCGCCAGGTGGGCTCAGTAGAAGTACCCCAAAGCGCCTTCCATGCCGTTTTGAAGCTGGATTCCTGATATTTCCTGTACCAAACAGGCTTGAACATGAAGAAACTGCTAGTCCTCCTTTTCCTGGGAGGCATCTCTACCTTAGGGTGGACCCAATCGGATACCCTCCCTCAGCCCCCTTCCCTCAGTGAAGAAGAGCGCGCCTTTATCTATACCGGTGAGGCAGACAGTCCTATGCGCCTGTTCCTGATCACCAATTTTAAGGATTCTCTTTTGTTGCGGACACCCTCTGCCCGGGTCCAACCCAATCCAGCGGACAGCGTATTAACCCATTTTATCGACCGGCTGCATGCCACCGTCACCGATCCTAAATCTCTGGGCGTTGGCATCGCGGCTCCTCAGGTGGGATTACTGCGCCGTATCATCTGGGTCCAGCGTTTTGACAAAGAAGGCTTTCCCTGGGAGTGTTTCCTTAACCCCACCATCAAACAGTATACCCGGCTGCGGCAGGAAGGCCCTGAAGGCTGCCTTTCGATTCCTGATGAGCGGGATGAGGTAAACCGTGGCTACGCCATTTTGATTGAGTATGATCGGCCCGATGGCAGCCATCAGATAGAAATGGTGGAGGATTTCACAGCCGTGATTTTCCAACATGAAATCGATCATCTGAATGGGATCCTGTATAAAGACCACCTGGAAAAGGATCGCTCGGGTTCTCCCTTGTATACCCGGCCAGAAGTTTCTCTTTCGCAGGCCGGACTTCCTCAAGCACAGGATCGCTGGCAACAGCAGGTAGCCTACAGCATGGACATCGACTTTGATGTGAAAACCCATCGCTTTACCGGAAAGCAGCAAATTGCCTACACCAATCACTCTCCCGATACCCTTAAGCGGGTGTTTTATCACCTGTTTTTTAATGCCTTCCAGCCTGGGAGTATGATGGATGTACGTTCCCGGACCATAGATGACCCCAGCGTTAAAATTGGGGACCGGATTTTTTACCTCAACGAAAACCAAATCGGCTATCATAAAATCGATGCCTTGAGCATGGATGGTGAGGCTGTGGAATATGAAGTTGAGGGCAGTATCCTTTCAGTTAACCTGAACCAGGCTATTATGCCGGGGCAGACGGTCAACTTTGACATGGCGTTTCATAGCCAGGTCCCGGTACAAATCCGCCGCTCCGGTCGCGATAATAAAGAGGGTATTGCGTATTCTATGGCCCAGTGGTTCCCAAAACTTTGTGAGTACGATTACGAAGGCTGGCATGCCAATCCTTACATAGGACGAGAATTTCACGGAGTATGGGGCGACTTTGAGGTCCGTTTGACCCTGGACTCTTCTTACACTGTAGCCGCATCCGGTTTCTTGCAAAATCCCGAACAAATAGGCCATGGATATCAGGCAAAAGGCGCGGAGATAAGCCCGCCTGCGGGAGACAAACTGACCTGGCACTTCCTGGCCGAAAATGTGCATGATTTTGTGTGGGCGGCTGACCCGGATTATACCCATGTACAGGCCCAGGTTCCAGACGGACCGCTGGTTCACTTCTTTTATCAGCAAGGACCGGAAACCCAGGAATGGGCAAAACTGCCGGAGTATACCGTGAGGTGTTTCCAACTGATGAAAGAAAGGTTTGGTCCCTATCCTTACGGAACTTATAGCGTGATTCAAGGGGGAGACGGAGGGATGGAATATCCGATGGCGACCCTCATTACGGGCCATCGTTCATTACGATCTTTAGTGGGAGTAACGGTCCATGAAGCGATTCACAGTTGGTATCAGATGGTGCTGGGTACCAATGAATCTCTCTATCCCTGGATGGATGAAGGCTTCACCAGTTATGCTGAAGATTATGTGACAGATCAGCTTTTTGAACAAGGGCAATTCAATCCGTATTCCAGTGCCTACCGCCGATACGTGGGCCTGGTGTTGGACAAAAAAGAAGAGCCGTTGACCACGCATTCAGATCACTATCATCTCAACCGGGCTTATGGGACGGCTGCTTACAGTAAAGGAGAGGTCATTTTGCATCAATTGGGATACGTGATTGGCGAGGATGCCTTGCTTCGCGGGATGAAGCGCTATTACCACACCTGGAAATTTAAGCATCCTAATCCCACTGATTTCAAGCGGGTTATGGAAAAGGAATCTGGCCTGGAGTTGGATTGGTACTTTCAGCATTTTGTGGGGACCATCAATACCATTGACTATGGGATTGAGTCTTTCAAAAAATCCGCCGAAGGAAGTCGCCTGGTCCTGGCCCGCTATGGTCGGATGCCTATGCCGATTGACCTGGAAATCGTGCTAAAAAATGGGGAGAAACATCTGTTTTATTTACCTCTGCGGATCATGCGGGGAGAGAAGCCTGCAGAAACAAACTGGAACCAGGGGGCAGAGAGGAAAATCCTTCCAGATTGGAACTGGACGAATCCCGAATACGTGCTGGATTTACCTTGGCCAAAAGATCAGATTTCTTCCGTCAAACTTGATCCAACCTACCGCATGGCGGACGTCAAAAGGAAAAATAACCAGTGGCCAAAATCTAAGCCTGATGAAACCTATGGCCGATATAAACTCGATTGAGGCATAGAAAGGATTTGGCTGGAACTGCTTGTTATTCATTCTCGTAATTGATTTCATTTGAATTATACATTCCGTGTATCATATACAAGGAATGGTATTCGGACTTCCTGATTTTTGGGGATTTTTCGTCAACACTTTTGGTGACCTTTCCCGAAATTACGAATCTCAAAATTGATTGATTTTCATCCTTGTGCCTAAGCAAACATTGGTGGTTTGGGAGGAAATACTGGAGAGAAGGCTGGCTTCGGTCCTGGAAAAAAGGGCCAATGTTTCGAAAAGCGGAAAAATACGGTATATTTGAGGACCCACTTTTATGCCTGATCCATCCCCCTGGTTTCCAATTCAGGCTATTTTTCAAACCTATATGTTTTTTTATGCCGCCTTCGAGGCGAGCCCATTGCTTTTTCCTAACACACGAACGTAAGCACTATGCAAAAGATCCAGAAGCCTAACACCTCCCTGATCCAAAGGCAAAAACCCTGGTTATGGGTTGCGCCGCTGTTTCTGTTAGCTTTTGTCCCTTTTTCTATCCAGCAAAGTGGCCTGGACAATCCTGTCGCAGTAGGCGCATTTCTGAATGGAAATTTTCCCGCTACCACGCCCTCTGGTGCGCTGTCCTGGACCGCGGTTGAAGCCTATCCCAATCTGACCTTTATTGACCCGGTCATGATGCATGAGATCCCTGGGGGGCAGCATTTTGCGGTGCTGGGTAAGACCGGATACATTTGGCAGATAGACCTGGATTCAACGGCCACCACCAAGCATACCATGTTGGATATGACTTCTTTGGTAAAGCCGAATGAAGATGGGGGACTGATTGGCATGGCCTTTCACCCAGACTTCTCCACCGTGGGAGCTGCTCACGAGGGGGAGATTTATGTATGGTATCGGTGGGATTATGATCCTTCCAGTGTGGAGGCTTATATGCGCCTCTCCAGATTCACTGTGCCCTCTGGGGATAGCGTAGCCCCCATTGCCTCTGAAGAAGTGCTGATTCAGCAGTTTGATAGAAACGTCTATCATAGTGGAGGAGGGATGTTCTTTGGTTTGGACGGATTCCTATACTTAGGTGTAGGGGATGAAGGCGGAACCAATGATGTGTATAATTCTGCCCAGCACCTGGATCGTAGTTTGTTTGCGGGTCTGCTGCGGATCGATGTAAACAATGATCCTACCAAGAGCCATCCTATTCGTCGGCAGCCCTTTACCCCGGTCAGCCCTCCCTCTGGCTGGCCCAACAGCTATACGCAGGGATATATGATTCCGAACGATAACCCCTTCCTGGCTACCGATAGCACCATGATGGAAGAGTATTTTGCCCTGGGGCTGCGTAACCCTCACCGGATTGATCAGGATCCAGTTACCGGCAATATCTGGGTAGGAGATGTAGGACAAATTACCGCTGAGGAAATCAGCATCATCAATAAAGGAGATAATCTTCAATGGCCTTATGGGGAAGGTTTTTCTACCGGCCCACAATCCCAGCCCATTCCTGTACTGGGCAATGACCAGGGCCCTATTTTTGATTACCCGCACTCGGTAGGCCAGTGCATCATTGGGGGAGTGGTTTACAGGGGGACCAAATGGGCTTCCGGTATGGATGGCAAATACATTTATGGGGACCATAGTACCCGCAATGTGTACAGCCTGACCTATGATGCCGCTACAGGGACGGCTACCTCTGATTTTATGCTGACCATCCCCAACGGTAATAATGGCTATGGCAACAAATCCGGGATTTCAGCTTTTTTCCAAAGCAGCGCCGGAGATATTTATGTCATGAAGCTCAAAGCCGAAGACCAGGATGGCGGTATCCTCTATAAACTGATGGCGACTTCTTCTTCCGGAACCCCGCCAGCCTTACTGTCTCAGACCGGTGCTTTTAGCAGCCTGAACACCATGACACCTAGCCCGGGCGTGATTCCTTTTGATTTGAACGTGCCTTTCTGGTCAGATGGCGCCTCAAAGTATCGCTGGTTGATGGTCCCAAATGACGGTGCTCATGACACTCCGGCTGAGCAAATCATCTACTCTGATACCGACAACTGGCAGTTTCCTTCTGGCAGTGTACTGATCAAGCATTTCGAAATGGCCATGGATGAAACCAATCCAGCCATTACGAAAAAGCTGGAAACCCGCTTCACCATCATGGGAAGTGATGGCGTAACCTATGGGCTGACCTATCGCTGGCGAGATGATCAAACCGATGCGGAACTATTGGACACTGGAGGCTATGATACCCTGAACATCGCGACAGCCAACGGTCCCCGAGGCATTAGTTGGAATTTCCCAAGCCGGCAGCAATGTACTAATTGCCACAACGATGGAACCAATGGAGCCCTTGGTCCGATTAGCCGCCAGTTAAATAAAGACTACACCTATCCTAGTACCGGTAATACTGCGAACCAGCTCAAGACCCTGGCTCACCTGGGTATGCTGAGTCCTTTACCCGATACGACCCCCACCGGATTGGGTAATATTACTGCTCTGGCTCCTACCAATGACCTAAGTTACAGCCTGGAGGACCGGGCCCGGTCCTATATTGATGCCAACTGCGGTTCCTGTCACCGACCTTCCTATCCGGTTCAGGCCTACTTTGATGCCCGATATCCTACGGCTCTGGCTGGACAAGGCCTAGTTTATGGAGATCCTTATACCAACCTTGACTATTTTGATCCCAAAGTGGTGGTGCCTACTGACCTGGAGCATTCGGTTTTGCATAAGCGCCTGAGCACCGTGCATGAGGACTACTCTATGCCACCACTCGCCAAATACAAAATTGATTCTGCCGGGGTACAAACCGTAGAAGATTGGATTCAGAGTTTGAGCCCGAATTATGGTACTGCGCTCCAGGGACAGTGTATAAGCTTCCCTGAAATAGCCCCTCAAAAGACCTCTACCCCTTCCCTGACCTTATTGTCCAGCACCAGTTCCGGGCTCCCCGTAACCTATCAGTTGGTCTCCGGACCTGCCAACCTGGCCGGGAATGTCCTGACCTTTACCGGAACGGCTGGAGAAGTGGTAGTACGGGCTGTACAAGCCGGAAATGCTACCTATGAGGCTGCCCCTACCATTGAACGCAGCTTCTGGGTTAATCCGGATGCCTTTGCCAATGGCACGGGCTTGACCGGGCGCTACTTTGATGATATTACCCTGACCAACCAGAGCTTCTCCCAGGTGGACACCACCATTGATTTCCAGTGGGGGTCTGCTACCCCTAACCTAAGTCTGGGGTATGAAGGATTCTCCATTAGTTGGGAAGGAGAGATCGAAGCGCCACTGGCTGAAACCTATACCTTTACTACTTCCACCGATGATGGGGTAAGGCTTTGGGTCAACAATCAATTGATCATTGACCAATGGCAGGATCAAAGTGTAACCAACTTCACCGGCACGGTAAGCCTTCCGGCCCAAACCAAGGTGCCCATCCGCATGGAATTCTATGAAAATACAGTCTTTGCCACGGCAAGACTATATTGGTCCAGCCCTTCCATTCCCCGCTCCATCGTACCCAAAATCTTCCTTTATCCGAACAGCAGCGTCCTACCCATCGAATGGCAAGGCTTTGCGGTAGAAGAGGTAGGGGATCAGGCCCAACTGTACTGGGAAGCCAGTTCCAGTGATATGGGGCAGGAATACATCATCGAGCGTTCTGAGAACGGGGAAGAATTCGAATTCCTCAAAAGTGTACGCCCTTCCAGTAGCTCACAGACCCGCTTTGAAGCCTGGGATGAAAACCCCTTGAGTGGCACCAGCTACTACCGAATTAAATGGCAAAATATAGATGGCGAACTCAGCTACTCTCAGATAGAATCTGCCTTCTTTGAATTGTTCCGGTATCAGGTATTCCCCAATCCTTTGGGAGAAGGGCAACCTATCACGGTGCAACTTGATTTTGATGAACCGCAGGCCGTGGAGATCCAGGTGGTGGATATCCGCGGACGGCAGCTTGTCAAACTCCGTCCTTCGGGCTGGGAACGCAGACATGATCTGACCATTGCCACCGATGGATGGCGACCAGGAATTTACTTTGTAGAGATTTTGACCAATCGAAAACGGATTACGGAAAAAATCTTACTGAAATAAAGCATCACTTCTCGAAAAAAAGACCGTTCAACGAACGGTCTTTTTTTTTAAGTTTTTTCCAGAAAAAAACAGGAACGCACATGCATTTATGCTTTCTGTTTCGTCTCTTTTGTATACGGATACATATATTCTACAGGATAAACTATCATTTGGGGAAAATATATACAGGCTTTATTGTAATCAAACATGGTTTTTGTATATATTGCAAGTACAACGCCAACTACTTTCCCCAAGCAAGCTCGACATGTTAATCTAGGACTAATCTAACCATTTCACCCTATGTTCAAGGCTTTACTCCACTTGAAGAGGAGAGGTCTGTCTGCTTACTTTTGGCTCGGAACTACTTTTCTTCTTTTCTCCGCTTTTCTCCCATACGCTATCCAACAACACGGCTTGAGCAATGCTGAAGCCATAGGAGCTTTTTTGGATGGGAATATGCCCACGCAGACCCCTTCCACGACCTCCAGTTGGACTACTCAGCTGGTTTATCCCAACCTAACCTTCATTGATCCCATTCAATTAGAAGAGCTTCCGGGGACCCAATATTTTTTAATGGCGGGAAAAGCCGGGCATTTCTGGATTTTTGACAAAACGGATAACAACACCAATTCCAAAACACAGGTACTTGATATCAGTGCTAAGGTGAAAACCTCCGGGGATGCAGGGATGATGGGTTTTGCCTTGCATCCTGAATTCAATCAATCGGGATCCTCCAACAATGAATACATCTACGTTTGGTACCGATACGACTATGACCCCAGCTATCCTGGTAACCTGGCGTATTTAAGGCTTTCCCGTTTTGAATTTGACTTGAACACCTACATCATAGACCCCTCCTCTGAATATGTGATGATCCAACAATATGATCGCCACCAATGGCACAATGGGGGCGCCATGTTCTTTGATGATGACGGCATTTTGTACATCACCGTTGGTGATGAAGGAGGAGCCAACGACCAGTACAACAATGGCCAAAAGATTGATGAGGGGCTATTGGCCGGTCTGCTGAGGATAGATGTAGACAATGATCTCTCTCGTAGCCACGCGATTATCCGGCAGCCTGTCAACCCTGCTAATCCCCCTTCAGGCTGGCCAGATAGTTACAGCCAGGGCTATACCATCCCGGACGATAATCCTTGGTTAGACCCTTCTGGATCCCACTTGGAGGAATTTTTTGCAATTGGCTTGCGGAGCCCTCACCGGGCTGCCCTGGATCAGCAAACCGGGAACATCTTCTTCGGAGATATTGGTCAGAGTACCCGTGAGGAGATCAGCATTATTGAAGAAGGGACCAACCTACAGTGGCCTTATCGGGAAGGCTTTATCGCGGGACCCAAGGCTCAACCCAATCCCCTCATTGGGGTCGATACAGACCCAGTCTATGATTACCCTCGCAGTGTGGGGAACTGTGTGATTGGCGGTTTTGTGTATCGGGGAAATAAGTGGAATTCGATTCTGGACGGAAAATATTTCTTCGGAGACCATGGCACCCGGAATATTTACCTGATGTCATTTGATCCTAGTACCGGTACCCCAGATGTGAATTATCTTACCACGGTACCAGCCGGAGGAGTAGGGGGTAAAAATGGTATTTCCGCCTTTGCTACGGACTCAGTAGGGGAGATTTACGTGCTCAAGCTCTATGGCACGGACCTCGATGGAGGACAGATTTATCGCTTGGTTCCTAGTTCGTTGACCCCCGAGCCACCAGCTTTATTATCTCAGGCGGGTGTGTTCAAGAATCTCAATACGCTTGAGCCAGAAGATGGCTTGATCCCCTATGAACTCAACGTGCCTTTTTGGTCGGATGGCGTAGAAAAATTCCGGTGGATTGCCCTGCCCAATGACGGGACCCATGATTCTCCAGGAGAGCAGATTGGCTTTTCTGAAGAAGGTGATTGGAACTTTCCCGTAGGAACCGTCATTGTCAAGCATTTCGAAATGCCTTTGGACGAGGCCAATGCTTCCCTCACCAAAAGGCTGGAAACTCGTCTGCTGGTGCATGGCAGTGATGGAGAATACTATGGCGTTTCCTACCGCTGGAACGATGCCGGAACCGATGCCGAATTGCTCTCAGATAGTTGGTTGGATACCCTGGCGATCAGCACCCCTTCTAATGGAGACCGGGAAGTGCTTTGGTATTACCCCAGCCGCCAGGAATGTCTGACTTGCCATACAGAGGCAGCAGGAAGAGTATTAGGTCCTAAGACCCGGCAATTCAATAAAGACATTTTATATCCTTCCTCCGGGGTTACAGCCAACCAGCTGATTACCATGGAGTACTTGAACATGTTTACCACCAATGTAGATACCAGCCAGGCCTATTTGAACAGTGTCTTGACCTCCGCTCCTTCGGATGACTTGAGCAAAAGCCTGGAAGACCGGGCCAGGGCCTATCTGGATGCCAACTGTGCGTACTGCCACCGCCCTGGAAATGCCATTCAAGCTAATTTTGACGCCCGTTTGTCTACGGACCTGGAAGATCAAATCCTGATATATGGAGACCTGCAAACCAGCCTTGGGTTGAGTGGCATGCGGGAAGTGGTACCGGGTGATCTGGAGCATTCCATGATGTATAAGCGGATCAGTGCCGTGCACGAATCCTTTGTCATGCCGCCCCTCGCCAAAAACCAGGTGGATTCCAGCGGGGTTCAGCTGATCTCGGACTGGATCATGAGTCAGTCACCCAATTATGGTGTAAGCACAGACGTTGTTCGGGGAGATTACCGCGATGATTTTGTCGGCGGAGGCGCTTCCTTTGATTGGGCGTATTATTGGAACAATACCGGTCCGATTGGCAACTCCAGCAACTATACGCCCCTTTTATGGAATGGTAACCAGTATGATTCCGATGGCGCTTCAGGTTTGCCAGATGCGGGGAACCTGGCCTGGGGACACCTGGACCAAAACGGAGGGCATCCGGGACGTGCCATTAGCCAGGGACAAACGGACGACCGTTTTGTCATTGCGGCTTTTACCATCTCAGAAGCGGGTGATTATAGAATTGGCAACTCTCTGATTCAGGATGCAAATACTTCCTGCGGAAACTCCGTCGAGGTCATGGTATATGTAGACAACACCTTTATCGGCACCAAATCCATTGGATTGGGTGGCTCGGATAATTTTGACATGTCTCTGGGGAACTTGTCTGTCGGGGAAGTGGTGTACGTAGGGGTTGGACCCAAAAGTACAGGAGATGGGTGTGATGGATTTGAGATGGACTTCTCAGTCATCCAAATCTTCAATACGCAAGGACAGCGCATTGACTTCCCCCAAATCCCTTATCAGCAGATTGGAAACGCGGACTTTAACCTAAATGCAACCGCTACTTCTGGCCTCCCCGTGCAGTATGATATAATCAGTGGACCCGCCACGGTCTCTGGTTCCCTGGTAAGCCTAACTGGCAGTACAGGAGAAGTACGGGTGAGAGCTCGTCAGACCGGCAGTGGGACCTATGATCAGGCGCCTGAGGTGATCCGGAGCTTCTGGGTAAAACCACAGACTTCCGATATCGGTACGGGACTGAGAGGTACTTATTATGACAAAGAGGATCTTACGGATTATAAATTTGCCCGGATTGATCCTGAGATTGATTTCTATTGGGGAACTGCTTCTCCTGATCCTACCATGGAATACAACACCTTCTCGGTAGTTTGGGAGGGCGAAATAGAAGTTCCCTTTACCGACAATATTACGTTTTACACCACCGGAGATGACGGGATGAAATTATGGGTGGATGGCCAGTTGATCATTGATGAGTGGCAGGACCAGGGGGCTAGTGAATTTTCTGGCACGGTCAGCCTGAATGCTTATCAAAAGGTACCGATTCGCCTGGAATATTATGAGCAGAGTGTGCTGGCTCAGGTCCGGCTGGAATGGTCCAGTTCCGCTATGAACCGGAGCGTGGTGCCCCAGGAATTCCTCTTCCCAGCTACGGGCAATGTCTTCCCGCTAGAGTTGTTGAGCTTTACCGGCGAACTGGAAAACCGTCAGGTGGACTTGGAATGGTATACCCTTACCGAGCTTAACACCAGTCATTTCGTGGTCGAGAAATCCATCGACGGACGGACCTTTGAGGCCTTTAGTTCAGTGCCTGCGGCGGGAGAAAGCCAGGAGGTACAAGCATATGCCGACGTAGATATGGACCCGGTTCGGGGCATGAACTACTATCGTCTGCAAATGGTAGACCTTAACGGTGAGTTTACCTACAGTCCGACGGTACAGGTCAACCTGGAGGAGGACTTTATGAAGGTATATCCTAACCCGGTAAGCCGGAACGAGCCTATCCACCTGGAAATGGACTTCCTGGAAAGCCAAAGCTTTGACCTGCAACTTACAGACTTGCAAGGTCGGGTGATTTATCAGGAAAGAATACAGACCATGGCTCAAAAGCATGATCATGAGATTTCCACCCAAGCCCTGGGTAGTGGCGTCTATCTCCTGAATGTGTACCAGGGCGAAAAGCGCCTGCTGGCCCAAAAGATTGTGATTCGATAATTGATTCCTTGTTTTCCCATCATGCGCGTAGCGGAGCTTTGCTTTGCTACGCGTTTTTCTTGAAAGGAAGAGGGGCTTGGTTAAAGGATTTTATCAGAGGAATATTCACCAGTTGCAGCCATAGCGCTCCCCAAAGGAAGAGCGAATAGGCCAACATCTCTGAACCATACAAATAGGTTATATAACAAAGCCCCAGCCCACTGAGGCGTCCCAGCGCATTATAAATTTCCAGATCCATTAGATAAGCAAAAGGGCTACGGTTTTGGGTAAGTTGGAGCTGATCCACCATGCGCATTGCGGTGGCCCGGTAAGGTACATTCATCATGGGGTCGGCAAAAAATAAGGCCAGGAACAAAGTCAGGCTGACGATCCAGGGGAAGGAAATAAGCCCAAGCTGAAACCCCAGACTGCCCAATAGCAACACCAGCCATCCACTGGCCAGAATTTGGTGCCGGTTGCCGGGTTTGGCGCGGCTACTGACCCCATACATAATGATCAAAGTGATGATTTGAGCAATCGCCGTGAAGTACCCCAATTCCGCTTCTCCTCCGATGAATTTCATGACCAGGATGGTCGGCAAGACGATGACCACCGCGTGGGTCCAGCCCATGAAAGCCGCCATCAGGCGGACCTTATTCCAAACAGGACCAAATGACCGGAAGAGGATACGCGCCTGAGGAGGAGAGCTAAAGGGCGTGCGATAGATTACCCAACTGGCTCCTACGACCAACAAGATTGGCCCCAGGAGGGAAATTTGATACCCTCTTTCAATCGTAAACCATTCCCAATCCACCCCCAGACTTAGAAAGGCCCCAATGAAAGCTGGGGTCAGGATATTGCCGATGATAAAAAAAATATATTCCAGCCCGTTGAAGAAGGTGCGGTTTACATCGGTGGTGACGGACAGAATAAGATAGTTGCGGCCAGCCCAATAAGCGCCGCTGGTCAAGCCGCTGATCAAGCCAAATAAGCCTATCATGCCTTGTCCCATCCAGGCTGGCGGCAGAAACATCAAACATACCATGTTAACTACCTGCCCGGCCATGCCTGCTATAAATACAGTTTTGATGTCCAGGTATTTGAGCAGAAATCCACTATAAGCAAAGCCAATCGGCACCGCAAACAGATGCAAGAGGTTATACCATAGGTTAAAATCAATCTCTCCCGCTGCCTGACGGAATATAAAGGCATTGGAGAACAACAGAAAAAAAGGGAAGAAGAAGGCGAAAATAAACAAGGAGGAGAGCAGCTGGCGGGCTGGTCCTTCAAATTGCTTGAACAGCTGAAGCTGAGATTGGATGAGTTTGACAAGCATGGTGCGACAAAACGAGCGGCAAGGTATAAAAAGAAACCGGGGGTTGTATGCCCCCGGTATGATCTTTTGGTTATTTGACCAGAATCTTTTGATGGCCTCGCTCACCCAGCCGGAGCACATAAATGCCCGGAGGCAATAGGGAGAGGTCCAGCGTCCGCTCGGAGATGCCCTGTAGCCTTTCTTGTAAAATCACTTTGCCCCGTAAGCCCAACAAGCTCAGTTGGGCGTCAATAGGCCGACTAAACTGCAAAAAGAGTCGATCCGAAGCGGGATTCGGAAAAACCTTCACCTGTAGGTCTGGAAATCCATCTGCCAGACCCGCAGGAGGCAAGGGGTTGTTCTCTGCCGCGAAAGTCGGTTGCAGGAAAGCAAAAGGGCCGCTTCCATTGGGAAACCGTCCCCAGGTGGTATCTACACTTTGTGGTCCGAAACTCAGGCTGTCAATGGAAGTGCCATCTGCATAACCCAGAAATAGTTGCTCTCCTCCCGACCCCAGGCGAAAGGAGGCATGTAGCCCGGCTTGATTGCCATCATCATCTGCCCAGATGATCAGGTAACTTCTAGGCCCGATAACGGTGTCAGGGAAGGGCCAGGCTACCGGATTGGCATACTCGTCCGACAGATAGACCCTGGACAAGGACAGCGCATTATTCGTGGTGTTATACAACTCGATCCAGTCATCAAATTCGCCATCCTGATCGGGTTGGGTAGTCTGATTGCTGGCCATAAATTCATTGATGACCAGGGCACCGGGTTGGATGGTGTCATTGACCACGGCAAAATCCTGGTTGGGGCCAGAGAAGGTAGGCGGCATATACTGGAAATTGCCCGTACCATTCGGTAAGCGCCCCCAGCTTACATCGGTATTCTGTTGAGGAAAGGTCAGGGAGTCGATGACGGCTCCATTAGCATAGCCAATCCATAAAAACTCACCAGCGGTAGTCAGTTTAAAAAAGGCGTGGAGGCCTGTCTGCAGGCTGTCATCATCCGCCCAGATGATCAGATAGCCTCCGGCCGGGATGGTCGTATCCGGCAGTGCATAGGCGGTAGGATTGGCAGGATCATCGGTCAAATATACCTGGGAGAGGTTCAGACTTTGGGAGGTAGGGTTAAACAACTCTATCCAGTCATCAAATTCTCCGTCTTGATCGGCGGTGTTAGTGGTGTTGCTGGCCAGCAATTCATTGATGACCAGATCACCCGGTTGGATGGTCTGAGCGGGCAATAAGCTCCATGAGCAGACGGCCCACAACAAACCGAGGGTAATGGTTTTGTTCATGTTTTGGTTAAGGTTTAGCTAGGAATCGTTTTTCACCAGTGGAACCTGCGAGGTGGGGGGAGGTTACAAGTTCTGAGGGGAAAGTTAAGGAAAGTCATACAAAAAGCCCCGGACTGAAGGCAGTCCGGGGCTTTTTTTTAAGGGCAAAGATTATTCTTGCTCCGTCATAATGACCAGCTTGGCACCTTCATATTCCGCCACCAGGCCGATTACCGGGGCGACATCTTCCATCACCACCCGCTTATCAATGCGGAGGTTGATGATGTCATTGGATTTATCATCATCCTCGACGAGGATTTTTTCCAGGAAAGGTCGCAGTTCTTCGCGGTCAGCTACTTTGGTATTGTTCCAGGCCATGGCCCCATCTTCGGCCAGGGTAATGTAGTTCCCACCTTTGGAGGGACGGTCAGAGCTACTGCTCGGCAACTGGATCCGCAAGGAGGACTGGGTTACAAAGCTGGAGGTCAGCATGAAGTAGATCAGCAGCAGGAATACGATATCCGAGATGGAAGCCGCGTTGAATTCTGCGCTGGGTTTATTTCTTGATCTGATAGACATAGGAATCAGCTATAGATTTCGGAAAAAAGGATTAAGCTGCAGGCTCTTGCAGCAAGTCAATGAAGCTGGTGGTGGTCAATTCCAGTTTGTAGACAACTTTGTTCACCATGGCCACGAGGGTGTTGTAAGCCAGGTAAGCAATAATCCCCACTACCAGTCCTGAAGCGGTCGTAATCATGGCCTCAGAGATCCCGTCAGCCAGGGCTACAGCATCAGCTTGTCCGCCTACTTCCACAATTTTGTTAAAGGCTTTGATCATCCCCAGTACCGTACCAAAGAAGCCAATCATTGGACCTGCACCGGCGATTGTCGCCAAAATGGAAAGGCGTCGCTCCATCCGATATACCTCTAGTTTTCCTACGTTTTCTATGGAGGCTTCTATATCCTTGAGAGAGGCCGAGCCCAGCCGTTCAATGCCTTTACGGATCATTCTGGAGAAAGGCGTGTTTTGAGAGTCGCAAAGCCCTTTAGCGGCCTCGATGTTGTTTGCCAGGACATACTTACGCACCTGAGAGATGAATTCTTCAGAATCTCCATCTGATTTACGAATGGTCAGATATCGTTCTCCCCAGATGACCAGCGCCAAAAAGAGCAGAATGATCAAAGGGATCATGGGCCAGTCCCCTGCGATCAATACCTGGAAGAAATTTTTTGATGTGTATTCTGATCCGGTGGACATGGCCAAAGAATCAGCATATGACATGGCTTGAAGAAAGAAAAGCATTGGCTAAAATTAAGGATGAATGCTTATTACGGCTGAAGGGAATTTACGTTTGATATTCCAAAACAAAGGAATTTTGGCAAAAAGACAAACAGGCAGCCCTAAGGCTGCCTGCTTTCTTATCATTTTCCGGGTTTCAACCGGTGTAATCTGACTAAACGCGTGATTTTACCGTATGAAACCAGCTTTTTTGAGCTTAAGCCTTTTTAGCTTTGCCTTTCTTTTGTCCTTTTCCTTTGCTGGAAGATTTGGTTTGCTCCTCATCCAATTCAGGCTCCGTTCTCAGAATAGTATCCAGAGAAATCGGGCTGGCCACAAAGATAGAAGAGTAAGTACCCACAATCACCCCGATCATGATGGCGAAGGTGAAACCACGAATGGTATCTCCTCCCCAGATGAAGAGGGCCAGTACGGATAGGAAGGTGGTCGCTGAAGTAATCAAGGTCCGGCTGATCGTCTGATCAATCGAGATATTGTAAATATCAGACAGCTTGCTCGACTTCATTTCTCCAATATTTTCCCGAATCCGGTCAAACACTACCACCGTATCGTTGATGGAGTAACCAATGATCGTCAACAAGGCGGCAATCAAGGCCTGGTCGATTTCTACGTTGATCGGCAGGTTATCAAACAGACTGAGCAGGGAGAAGATGCCCAATACAATCAATACATCGTGGAAGACCGCGATCACCGCACCCAAACTGTACTGCCATTTCCGGAAGCGCAGCAGGATGTAGAAGAAGATGATCAAGAGGGAGAAGAATACCGTGCGGTAGGCCGCATTCTGGATATCTTTCGCCACGGTCGGTCCCACATCGGTGGATTCCGGGATGGAGATGGCATAATCCCCATAGTTTTTCGAAATCCCTTCGAGCAGCATCGCCTTGACGGTAGAATCAGCTTCCCGATCCTCTTTGAGGTAGGAAGTAGTGATCATCAGACGGTTGCTGGCACTCTGGGTTTTGATGGTCGGCGCGACATTGTTATAGATATCGGTCAGGTCTTTACGCAGCACTTCCACATCATCGCTGGTTAGCGACTTAGGAGCAGGATTTTCTCCTTGTTCCATGAAGACGACATTGTACTGACGTCCTCCTTTGAAGTCTACCCCGGTTTTGAAACCGATGAATAAGATCGCCAGCAGAGAGATGGCCACGGCGCCTCCAGACACAAAGTAGAAGAATTTGCGACGGCTCACCATGTTGATCTTCACATTGTTGAAAAGACCGATGGTGGAAGGCAATCCGAAGTTGATAGAATTACCGCCTTTGTTGGCGTAGTAATCCAGGATCAGACGGGTAATGATCAGGGCTGAGATCAGAGAGGTTACGATACCGATCATCAAAGAAACGGCAAAACCACGAATCGGACCTACCCCGGAAACCGCCAGAACAACCCCCGTTAGGAAGGTGGTAATGTTTGCATCCATTACCGAGGAGAAGGCGTTGGCAAAACCAGCTTTGATACTAGCCTTGAGGGTTTTGTCTTTGGCCAGTTCCTCACGAATACGCTCAAAGATCAGTACGTTGGCATCTACCGCCATACCTACCGTCAATACTACCGCTGCCAGACCAGGCAGGGTAAAGACAATGGTAAAGGCTGCAGAAAGACCCAGGATGAACACCAGGTTGGCAATCAGGGCTACGTTTGAAACCAGCCCTGCCTTGGCATAGTAGAAGGCCATGAAAGCCAGGATGAACAGGAAGGCGATCAGGAAGGAGAGCATCGCGTTATTGATGTTCTCAGCTCCCAGAGATGGCCCTACGGTCTGGCTACCTTCCAGAACGGTGGAAACCGGCAGCTGACCAGCCTGCAGTACGTTGGCGAGGTCTTTGGCTTCTCCGATCCCTTCAGTGGTGTTTGTATATCCACCGGTAATCTGGGTCCGTCCGTCCTGGATGGGGTTGATAACCCGCGGATACGTATAGTGTCTTCCGTCCAGCAGAACCGCTACGTGTCCTTTAGGGTTTTTGGAAGATTCGATCTGGGTAATATCGGCCCACTGCTGTCCCCCTTCAATGTTCATGGTCATGGACACCACGGGCTCACCGGTATTTCCATCAAAGTCCTGACGGGCATCTGATACGGCGTCTCCACCCAAAGCAGCACCGCCATCTTCAGATTTTTTCACCGAAATCAGTTCTACAATCCCGTTTTCGGTAGGTTTGAAGCCCCATACGAATTTCATGTCTTCAGGAATGATTTCCTGAACCTCGTCCATCTCAAAGTATTTGTTGATGGTAGGGATGTCGGCTTCTGCCGCAAAACCTACCAGCGGGGTGTTAGACTCGGTGAAGCGAGGCTGGCTGAAGTCAAACTGACCCAGGACAGCGAAGAGGGGGTTTTCAGCCCGGAACTGGGCCCGCGCTTCTTCTTGCTCTTCCGGGGTCATGTCCTCGAAAGCTTTCGCTGTATCAGCAGCCAGGGTATCGACACTGCTGGAGTCATTTGCTGTAGAGTCATCTACGGCTGGGGTCTCTGCGTCTTCGGCAGAGGCAATATTTTCAGTAGCCGCGGTATCAACCTCCACGATGCCCTGAATTTCTTTCAATTTTTCATTGATCAGGCGGAGGATCGGATAAGATTCGCGGTAGGAATATCCTACGTAGAATTCCAGCTCAGCAGTTTGCTTGAGCAGCTTTTTTACCCGCTCTTCATCCTTTACCCCAGGAAGCTCCAGCAGGATACGGTTGTTATCCAGCTTTTGCAGGTTTGGAGATACTACCCCAAATCCATCAATCCGGGCCCGGATGATCTGGAAAGTACGGTCCATGCCGCTGACGGCCTGATCTCTCAGGAACTGAATCACTTCATCGTCAGAGGTACCAAAGCCGATTTCATACTCGTCATTGGTAAAGGTGGCACCGAGGTTGCCGTCGGGCACATTTTCCTGGAAGCAGTCTATAAAAAGATCAATGTAAGGCAGGGCTTCTTCTGCACGCTTTTGATCCGCACAGGCAATGGCAGCCATGAATTGAGGATCTTCAGGCTCAGAAGCCAACTGGTTGATCAGGTCGGAGATTTTTACCTCCATGGTTACATACATTCCGCCCTGCAGGTCAAGACCGAGGGTAAAGGAACGTGCAGCAGCTTCCTGTCTTTCGGTAGCCAGGGTAGACTGAATGCTATCGAAATCGTGGGTAATCCTTAAATCCTCAGTGGTCCAGGCCGCTGAGTCAGGTTTGGCGACTCGGATGGAGTCAGAAGCCACCCGATAGGGTGTAACCCGGCTTTCCAGGCTGTATTGCTGGTAAGTCCAGAATAGATTATACCCACAAATGAGGGTGAACACCGTCAATAGGGCAATAATCGTTGATTTATTTCTCATAAAAAGTAAAAGTAGTTGCAAAAAAATAATAAGAGGCCGTGCCCATAAACTATGGGACGGGAGCCCGCTCTCAACCAAATGAGAAGGAAGGAGCAGGAAACATGCGGTAGGTACTACGGAGCCCGGGTAGGGGCAACGGTGATAAGATTCTCAGCGAGAGAGAGCAGAGGCTGAGGAGGCAGGATGATCGTCAGCTGAGCAGCTGGATGTTCCTCGGTAGAGAGTCCCAGAAAAGGGAGCAATCCCGTAAGGAAAACCAACGGAAGGGCCTGGGCAGCGGCTGTTGGCACAGCCTCCCACACCATGATTTCCTGATGATCCTGCGAATTGCGAGAGGCAACTTCTTCTATCCCCTTGAAGTAATGGTGATAGAAGCTCACTTTATCCATTTTCAGCCAGGCCATCATAGAGAGGCCGGCGATCACAATGGCAAATAGATAATATGTTGCGCGAATTGCCTTCATTTGCGGGCACAAATATAGGCATAATTCGGGGGGAGGCAAAACCCTCCATGCCCCTTTTTCCTGCTAAGCTTAATTGAACTTGCTCAGTTTTTCTTCGATCAGGCGACCGGCTTTTTCCATATCTACCTCCTCCACGGAATCAATCCCTTCCAACAACTCATCCAGAATTTGTTGGTTGATCAGGCCGCGCTGATAGGCTTCAGCATAGGGAATGCGGCTGAAAGAGACCAGTTCATAGCGACTCACATAGTCTGGGAAATGCCGCTCCAGGCGATGTTCAACCTCTTTTCTGAACAAAAACTCCGGATTCCCGACACTGTCTCGCATTTCGATGAAATTTTCCAGGGCCATATCGGCAATGGCTTCCGCATTG
>JBCBGC010000045.1:0-52862 GCA_038527215.1 Bacteroidota bacterium | reverse complement strand
AAGCAATGGGTTCATTCATATTCCCCAGGGTCGTTGAGGAAAGGCGATGCTGGATCATGGAAAGCGGCTTGGTAATCGTACTGGAAATCACCACCGCTACGACATTGATCAACAGGAACACCAGGAGATAAATGTTGGCCAGATAGGTTAACAGGCCTACTACCTGGGCATCGAGTTGGTCTTGTCGCGCCAGGAAGGGGACATTCACATAGCCAATCGGCTGTTTACCATTGTCGGAGATGGGATGGTAGGCAGAGAAATACTCCATTTCGCCTACTTTCTCCCGAATAATCAACTTAGACAGCTTGCCCGTCTTGAGGCTATCCAGGGCCAGGGCGTTCATTAAGTCAGAACCCACACCGGCCTCAATGATCATCGGCTGCGTGGTGGCGATACGGTTCCCATATTGGTCATATACATTCAGATCGTTGGCCACGATCTGTTCCATGTCATCTACTTTGGTCTGAAATTCCTTTTGCGAGGTTACTTTGGTAAAAGGCTCCGCGGCCAGCTTGATATAATCCTGGCTCAGGTAGTTTTTAATGCGTTCAGCCTCTTCATGTAGCTCTTCCAGGGCAACGGTGGTATATCTATCCCGGATAAAAGGCGAGAGCAGCAGGATGATCACTACCATCGGCAGCACACTGATGGTGAGCAAGCCCAGGCGGATTTTTGCTCTTAAAGGCACTGGACCGATCAAGTGTCCGGAGCGAATAGATCGCAAAATCATTACCGGCAAAGCTACCAGGATCAGGGTAGCCAAAATGTAGAAATAGAAGATAAAAGAGAAGGTGGTAATGATATCCAGCCAGTCAAAAGCCTGATAGCGGACGATCACCAGACGATTGTTTTCAATCGGCTCGATGTATTCTACAAAATCATCCTCCTCATAGGTAGTAGAGGTTTGGAAGCGCTCAAAATTCTCCAGGTATAGCGGGAAAGAATGCGCGCCTCTTTCGTACTGCAAGAAGCCTTCCTTATAAATGGCGTGTTCGCAGGAGTTGATCAGTTGGATGCTTTCAAATACTTCATCATCCAGGGTAAGCGAAAGGTATAATCCTTCCGTCTCCCGTCTACTCGGAAACATCTCAATGTGCAGCAGGGTCTTGGTCAGGGTATCTTCGGGGTTAAGGGCCAGAAAAGCCTGTCCTACATAGGTATCCAGATAGACATTTTCATTGTCCGTGAACTGAAACAGGTTGGGGGCAATGCTATCCCCCTGAAGGCCAAGCGGAATCCCCACATTGGGTGGGAAAGAGGCAAAAATATCTTCCTCGGGTCCCAATTCCACCCCTGCGGTATCGTACAGAAAGAGGCTTACTTCAAATTCTTTAAACTTGCTGGTCAGGTAGGATTCCTTCAACCAATTTTTGAATTCTGAGATAGAGGATTTTAGAATCCAGCGATTCTGAATCCGGGAAAGGTCTCCCAGATCCTGACCATTCTCGTCCTTCTCGGAAGAGGTCATCCGCTGCGACTGCAAGCGGAAGTTTGCCACTGTATTCACCACCTGCTTACCCAGGACTTTTTCCGCAATCCGGGTTGCTTTTATTTCCTGGTTTTTCTTCTGACCGATGATCACATTATGGGTTACCACCAGGGAAAACACCAGCATGATCAGGAGATAGTTGATCAAATCCTGATCCAGGATCGCCCGGAAAGGTTGTCGCATAGATGCTCCAGCCATCAAAGCCATGGCCACCGTGAGGGTGAAGGCCACGCCCCAGCCATCTGGCTCTCCAACATGTAGATAAAGATTGCTCACCAGGATAGCGAGAATCTGCACCAGGAGGAAGCTGAAAGTATTGCCAAACCGACGACCGTAGAGTACGTTGAGCTTTAGCAGGAGAAAAACCACCAGGCTAAGCGAAAGCAGGATCATGCCTACATCCAATAGGATGAGGAATGAGAATAAGTCTGCTTTAAAGATATTGGAGAAATCAATTTCTACCTGGGAACTGACGATGACCCGGGAGAAAATGTCGATATAAAATTTAAAGAGATAGCTGGAGAGAAAAATGGTCAGCATCATGGCGGGCCAGGCCACAAAATGATTCCGAATCACCTTGCGATACCAGAGGCTGGTCATTCTGAAAAAATGCAAATAGAATATCCAAACCAGGAGCACCACCGTGACCACGTTGATGGTAAAGTCTCCCAGAGAAGGAGCGAATACCGGATCAAAGCCCAGAATGTTCGGGGTAAAAAGCTCGGATTCCCAATAGTCGCCGGGGATATTGACCCAAAACATGACCGCCCGGATCAGCAGAATCCCGAAGAAGAGAGATACGTTGATGAAATACCGGTAGGGCCACCGATACAGCGAATAAATCCGTAGGTAAACGCCCAACACACACAGACCCAACACCAAAAACAACAGGACCGCGTAGCGTACGCCAGCCCGGAAAGGAGCGGAAGGAATATTGCCAATGGTGAAGACCACCCCGCCTTGCAGCTCTACAATTTGTACTTCTGCGCTGGCGTTCAGATCAGTTACGTCTACAAACAGGTTTTGCAGGTAGCGTTGGTTAGAGCTGCCTGTAAAATAACTGGCCTGGTCCCCCAGAAATACATAAGGTAACAGATAGTTGTTTCGGACCTCATACTCGATCAGAATCGGGATCAAGATGACCTGGGTACTGTTTGGTCCAGTATGGCGAATCTGATAATAGTTCCGCCGGTCCAGCGCCAGGATTTCAGCATCTGGCAATTCTTCCAACCGGAAGATGGTTTGCTGAGGAGGTAAATATTCGTTATTCGTCCAGGTAGAAAGTCGCCCAAATTCATCATAGGTAAGTTTGCAGACCAAATGATCAAACCTAAAGGCACTGTCGGTTCGGGTAGAATAAAAGTTGAGGGTTTCGGTAAAATCGGCTTGTAGCTGCTGCTCAAAATTGGCAAATATCTCCTTGTCTGTCCGATCCAGATCAAACAGGTACAATGCGATACTCACGACCAATAAGAGCAAGCCTGCGACGAGCCATGGAAGACCCCTTTTCGAAGGTGATTCGTACATGGACGCTAATTCATCTCACCACAAAAAATAAGCTCGAGGGTAAAGATACAGATAAAGGGCAGTAAGGTGAGAACTATTTCCAGAAAGTGTGGCTAGTTTTCTGAAAACCGATGCGTACTAATATCTGCTTCTTCCTCAAAGGCGGCAGCATTAGACATTTTCTTTTCAAGCAAATCCTCAAACTTTTCCCGCATATAGACAGGTACCCGAACGGACATCCGTTCGAAAGTCAGAGGCTGCTTTTGTACAATCAGGGTAAACACAATATTGGGATAGTCTGAAACCAAGTAATAATCTGTGATTTCATACCATTCAATGACGTTTCGGATATCGGGGATGCGTAGCAAGCGATCATTGACCACGATGCCTTTGTTGGTGATCACTCTGACCAACAACATGCGGATCGCCATATAAGTAAAGACCAATGCAGCCATCAAGAGCCCACAAATAATCCCTACCTGCTGAAATTTCCCTTTGTCTGCCCATTGAGTCTCACTGCTTTCCAGGATGTTCAGATCATAATAGGTGAACATACTGGAGATCCCGACAATGAAAAGGATGAGGGCAGCTACTGAAAAAGTGATGGTAACAATTACCATCTCAGGCTTTTTCCATACCATGAGGGTCTGGCTCAATTGCCGTCTATACCAATACGCCATGAGTAGAAAACATGGTGCAATCAGCAACGATAGCAGGAGGCTAAAATTTAATAATAATTTGACCAATGGCATGGTAAGTTTTAACGCAGTAGAAATTTATCAATACTAACGCATAATTCAAAGCAAAAGTTTGGCCGAATCCCTCCCTTTCGCGGGCCAATTTTAACCGCTCATGTATGGGTAATAACTTTCTTACGCCTGAAAATATTTTCCCGGGACCAAATATTTTTTCACATAATCATCAATGGCAGCCTCCAGGGGGGTAAAAGAAGCTCCCCAACCAGCGGTCCGAAGCTTGACCATTTGCGCCTCTGTGAAATACTGGTAGGTATCACGAATATCTATGGGCGTATCGACAAAGGCAATATTTGCAGGGACCTCCAGGGCTGAAAATACAGCCCGTCCCAAATCGAGGAAGGTCCGGGCTTGCCCGGTGCCCAGGTTGTAGAGGCCCGAGGCTGTCTTTCCTTCCATCAAAAAGCGCATCACCGCGACCAGGTCTTTAACATAAATAAAGTCTCGCATTTGCATGCCATCCTGATAATCAGCCCGATGCGAACGGAACAACTTCAAGCCTCCGGAGCGGGTAATCTGATGGTAGGCGTGAAAAATCACGCTGGCCATGCGGCCTTTGTGAAACTCATTGGGTCCAAACACATTGAAGAATTTCAGGCCAGCCCAAAAGGGTGGCGGGGTCGCTTGCTGCAAGGCCCACAGGTCCATGCGATGTTTGCTCCAACCATAGGGGTTGAGCGGTTGCAAAGCAGCCAGGCCTTCGTGTGCATCTGAAAAGCCGTGTTCCCCTCCACCGTAAGTCGCGGCGCTCGAAGCATAGATCAAGGGCAACTGGTCTCTGGCACAGAGGGTCCAGATCTGTTGAGAATAGTGAAGATTCAGTTGGTTAAAAATCGTTTCGCTGAGTTCAGCGGTATCCGTGCGGGCGCCTAGATGAATGACCCAACTGATCTTACCGCGATGCTCCTCCCACCAATCGAATAGGTTTTGGCGGTCCACCCGAAGACAGTTCGTATCCATGGGAAGATTTGCGGCCTTGTCCTCTCGGCTAAAGTCGTCTACGCACACCACCGGGCTTTGCCCTTCCGCTATCAAGTGATGCGCCATACAACTGCCGATGAATCCGGCGGCCCCCGTAACGATTATCATAAGCTTTCAGCAATTGAGTCCAGGCTATGGTAGAGCGCATGCAGTTTTTCCTCTTCCTGTTGCCAGTTGAGTTCCTCGGCCGCTACCTGACAAGCCACTACGCAGGCCTGATAGCCATCTTGATCCGCAAAAAATCCTCGAATTTTGGCAGCCAGGGCTTCAGGCTTTCGCTCTTCGGCCGTGATCACCTCCCCTACCCCATATTGGGTTACAGTCCGTCGCATCATCGGTAAGTCAGACACCATGACGGGTACCGAAGCCTGGATATAGTCATACACCTTATTGGGGCTGGCGTAGCGATAATTCAAGCCTAAGTCCTCTTCAATGCTAAAACCCAGGCTGGCCTGAGCGGTGTATTTTGCCAGCTCTTCCCAGGGCACAAAGCCTTGAAAATGAACGTTTTCCCCTAACAGATTCCCGGCTTGGGCCTGAGCTTTCAAGGCATCCTCTACATCTCCTTTGCCAATGATCCACAATTCATATTCCGGCAAAAACTGCATGCTTTCGATCAATAATTCCAAGCCACGTCCCAGGTTCAGGGCTCCTTGATACAACAGGATATTGCCTTGGCGGGCAGGGATGCTCACCCTTCTGCGTAAGGGAAGATTGCGGATCGACTGCACGGGCACCGCATAGGTTTCCTGATAAATTTCTGCCAGGGCTTCATTGACGGTATACACATGCGTCAAGCGCGGAAACAAAGCCTTTTCCAGTCTTTGCCATACTGCCCGCGTGGCAGGCCGATTGATCAATTCAGGGACCTCGGTGAAATATTCATGGGTATCGTAGACCAATTTTTTCCCTAAGAGTCGGCTCACCAGATAATTTGGCAGCAGGGTATCCAGGTCATTGGCAACGAGGATATCCGGCCTTTTTTGCATGAGAAAAATGAAGAGACGGAGGTTAAACATCAGGTAAAACAACTTGCCTCGATGCACTGCCAGCCGCAAGCGGTAGGTTTGATAGCTTCTCTTACTTAAGGGCTGAGAATCAGGCAGTTTTCGCCCTACCACACTGACCTCATAACCAGCATGTTGCAAGCTACTGGCGATGCGGTGGACGCGTTGATCTCCGCTCAGATCATTGACCACGGAAAGGAAAATATGCTTGTTTTGGGATGCTGCCACAATTAATACTTGGGGCGAAATTACGGCACGGACGGCAGGCGAGCAAGGTGTCCTTCCCCAATTTCTGCCTTGGTGGACCGGACAAATTTGCCGAATTTCCCGGCATGCACAAGCTCATACCAGTTCTCCTCCTGGCCTTGCTTTTCCTACGAGCAGGGGCTCAGGATACAGACCTCCTCCTCAATCACCCCGTCTATCATTATCTCGATCGACTGGATATTCAGGGGCTCACTGACACCCTGGTGCCCAATAGTGTCCGTCCGATGGATCGAGCTACTGTCGCGCAACTGTTGCGGAGAAGTCGGCGTCATGCCTCCTCCGGCAGCCGCCTCTTAGCTGGCTGGCATGAGCGCATGGAATGGCTGGTGAATGATAGCCTGGCCCAGCCCGCCTATAAAGGCTTGTGGAATACCTTTTACACCAATAAAAGAGACCTGGGAAGGGTAAAGCAAGGACCGCTGGAATTGTATATCAACCCGATTCTTCACACCTCCCTAGGCGTAGACAGAAATGATTTCCCCACGGCTGGCAGTCCTAATCTACCTTTGTACTACAACAGCCGAGGCCTGATGATCCGAGGGAGTTTATATGGAAAAGTAGGCTTTCAGACGGAAGTTTTTGACAACATTCTCAGGGTGCCTCAATTTGTCTATGACCACTTTGCGGCGCAGCGGACCCTGCCCGGAGAAACGCGGGTCAAGACCTTTGGAGACCAAAATGGGGTAGATTTTCTGGGTAGCAGGGCCTACCTGACTTTCCGGCCCATTCCCGCCGTGCGGCTGAAATTTGGGAAGGACCGGGCCTTCTGGGGCAATGGGTTTCAAAGTCTGAGTCTTTCCGATCATGCGGCGGATTACCTTTTCCTCAACCTGACCACCCGGATTTGGCGGCTGACCTACGTCAACCATTTTACCCAGCTCACGGACTTTATCCCCAACTGGAATGATAACTATGGCCGCCTCCCGAAAAAATTCGCGGTTTTTCACCAGCTCACTTACCATCCCTGGAACAATTTCTCCTTTTCACTATTTGAGTCGCTGGTGTATCAACCCAGCCTTCCCAATGGCTTGAGAGGACCAGAATGGTCTTACTTTAATCCCGTGATTTTTTTCCGGGCGGCAGAACAGGTATTCGGAAGTTCGGATAATGCCTTCCTCGGGGCGCAGGCCAAATGGAATTTTTTGCAGCGCTTTCAGCTCTATGGGCAGTTCCTGATCGATGATGTGAACATTGGGATCCGGGATCAGGGCAGCGGATATTATGGGAACAAAATTGGCTGGCAATTGGGTGGGCGCTACATTGATGTTGCGGGCGTGGAAGGATTAGACTTTCAGGCAGAATACAATCGCCTCCGTCCCTTTACCTATCAGCATTTTAGTGTGAGCGCTAATTACAGTCATTATGGCCAAAGCCTGGGGCATTCCTTTGGTGCTAATTTGTATGATATGCACCTGATTCTCCGCTACCAGCCCAAACCTGCCTGGAATCTTTATGCTTCTTATTCGATGACTGCTCAGGGCCTGGACTCCGCCTCTGTCAACTTTGGCGGAGATATCGGACGGGTTTATACCAATCGGGTGGGAGATTTCAATCATGAAGTAACCCAGGGCAATCGCCTGGATATTCAGCAGTTTTATGGTCGAATCTCCTATCAGCTCATGCGCTCGGACAACTATCTGGAGGGGGAAGTCCGTTACCGTCGGGAGCGGGATCAAGCTGGCCTCTATAGCCAGCAATCCTTCAGCCTGATGCTGGGACTACGAGCCCATCTCAGTCCCCGCCGTTTTCTCTACTAAGCAAAAAGGCCTCACTTCCCAAAGGGAAATGAGGCCCGTATCTGGTTAAGGGAGGCTTACTTTTTGGTCAGCTCACCCAGTTTTTTTCCGTAGAGTTCCATTTCATCACGCTTGCCAATGATGGGCGTAATGTTCACGAGCTGAGAAAGCCACTCGGCTTCTTTAGGCTGGGCGTTGTGTAGCCATACCAGGTGAGGATAGGCTTTTTCACACAGTCCTTTGATCACTTCGTCAGCCGCATCAATCTCATCATCTCTTTTCAGCTTCATTTTCTTTTCAGACTCAATGGCCGCCCGGTTGATGTAGTAAGCCGCGATACCATAGTTGGCCTGGAGGCTTTGATCATCGCGCTCGTAAGCCTCGCTGTACAGTTTGAAAGCCTCTTCTGGCTTCTTGTTTTTCTCCAACAGGTTGGCGTAGGCCACCCGGATGTTGTTATCATCGGGATTCTCAGCCAGGGCAGCTTTGAATTTCTTTTCAGCGATTTCTACCATTTCAGGGTGAGCCTGATAAATGGCTAATTCCTGACGCTTCACCCCTTCGTTGTCATCAGGAATCATTTTAATCCCGTCTTCGGCCGTGGCCAGGGCTTTTTCCGTTTCGCCCATGGCTTCCTGCAGTACGATCAACTGCTGGTAGATATAGCTCAGCTGGCTGTAGTCAACCTTATAGGCGTCGCCAGCTTTTACTTCCTCGATTCCTTCGAGAGAATCATCATACTTCGCTTTGAAGATTTTGATACAGTTCTCCAGGTAGGAGGTACACTTAGCTGAGTCTTTGTTGATCAGGTAAGCAGACCCCAGCATACGGTTGGTCAGGAAGTGCTCAGGATAGGCGCGGTCAGCAGCCAGGAAGTACTTCAGGGCTACCTTATCTTCTCCAGCGTTGAATTTAGATACGCCATCGTTGTAGAGAAAAGTCCAAACGTTGTACTTAAATCCACCCAGGATAGACTGGCTGCGGTAAGATTTACCGGCTACCTCATCCTCAGTAGCTTTTTCCAGGCTTTCTAAGGCTTTGAAAAGGTAATCAGGATATTTTTCGCGTAACTCAGTTTGCGTTTCATCCGTGGCCAGCGTGTAATAAGCCTTGTACAGATTCCAATGCCCTTTAGCAACCATTTTGTTGATCTGGGCTTCTTTTTTGCCCAGCAACTCAGGCTTAGCGAGACCTTCTTCCAGCTTTTCAATAGCGCCGGCTATATCTCCTCCCTGGACAGCAATCGCTCCAGAGTTGATTTTTGACTTTTGTGCACTCAGAGGTAGGGCGAACATCGCAGCGAGTGCAAATAAGGCTGTCAGTTTCTTCATAATTTCCATCAATTTTGAAACATGCACCTTGTGCGTTAAAGCATTCTTACAGGTGTCTTTTATTTATAGATTAAGTAGTAGGGGAATTTCCATTATTTTCTTCAGAAGAAGGGTTCTCGCCGCCCTCGCCTTCTATTTGATCTTCACCTCGTGGTTCATCTTCCGTTTCAGCCACTTTGGCTACCGAGGCAATCTCATCATCTCCTTTCAGACGAATCAGGCGTACGCCCTGCGTATTTCTTCCCAGCACACTGATATCACTGGTCCGCATGCGGATGGTGATCCCCTTGCGGGTGATGATCATCAGGTCTTCTTCTTGCTCAGGTTCAATTTGTTTGATCGCGATCAATTTTCCGGTTTTGTCCGATACGTTCAAGGTTTTGACGCCTTTACCCCCCCTATTGGTCACTCTGTACTCTTCTACCGGGGTTTGTTTACCGTATCCACCTTCTGAAACGACCAAAATGTTGCTGGAATTGTCTGGACATACCACCATGCCTACAACTTCATCATCCTCTGCCTTGAGAGAGATGCCTCTTACCCCCATGGCATTACGTCCCATCTCCCGCACTTTAGTTTCCTCAAAACGAACCGCATACCCAGATTGACCCGCCAACACGATATGAGACTGGCCATTGGTCAGCTTGGCTTCCAGCAACTCATCTCCTTCAGCAATGGTGATGGCAATGATGCCATTGGTACGCGGGCGGCTGTATGCCCGCAGAGAAGATTTTTTGACCTGCCCTTTCTTGGTGGCCATAATGATAAAGTGCGAATCCAGAAAGTCGTCATCAGCCAGGTTTTCCACCGTGATGTAGGCTTTCACTTTGTCGTCCCGATCAATCGAAATCAGGTTTTGGATGGCTCTTCCCTTGTGGGTTCGCTCTCCTTTGGGGATTTGGTATACCTTGAGCCAGAAGCACTTACCTTTCTCCGTAAAGAACAGCATATAATTGTGGGTCCGGGTGGCAAAAAGGTGCTCCACGAAGTCCTTTTCTTTTTTGCCTGTCCCTCGGAAGCCAGTGCCGCCCCGTCCCTGGGCCTGATATTCAGAAGCCAGGGTCCGTTTGATATAACCCTGATTGGTAATGGTCAGGACCACATCTTCGTTGGCGATCAGGTCTTCGATGCGGATTTCTCCTTCGGCGAACGTGATATCTGTACGGCGGTCGTCGCCATACTTATCCTTCATTTCTCCGAGCTCGTCCTTGATGATGCCCATACGCATGCCTTCATCCGCCAGGACTGACTCCAGGTAATCAATTTTTTCTTTCAGCTCCTTATACTGCTGCTGGATCTTATCTCTTTCCAGTCCCGTCAGGCGCTGCAGACGCATGTCCAGGATAGCTTTGGCTTGAATCTCAGACAGTTTAAAGCGATCCATCAGGCCTTCCCGGGCAATGTCAGCGGTGCGCGATGCGCGGATCAGGGCAATCACCTCATCGAGATTATCGAGGGCAATCAACAAGCCTTCCAGGATATGGGCACGCTTGCGCGCCTCTTCCAACTCATATTTGGTGCGACGCACCACAACCTCGTGGCGGTGATCCACATAGTGTTGGATCATTTCCTTGAGGGTCAGCAGTTGCGGACGACCTTTGACCAGGGCAACGTTATTGATGCTAAAGGAGGACTGCAGCGGGGTCATCTGAAACAGCTTGTTCAGGACCACCTGCGCATTGGCATCCCGCTTCAGGTCAATGACGATCCGCATACCATCACGGTCTGATTCGTCGTTGACATCGGCAATGCCTTCCAGCTTTTTCTCGTTGATTAAGCCACTGATTTTCTGGATGGTAGTGGCCTTATTTACCTGATAAGGAATTTCGGTAACGATGATGCGCTCCCGGTCGTCCCTTACTTCTTCAATGTCTGTCTTGGCACGGATCACCACCCGGCCTTTACCTGTGGCATAGGCTGATTGGATGCCTTCTACTCCGTAAATGGTGCCTCCCGTAGGAAAGTCAGGGCCCTTGACGTGCTCCATCAAGCCGGGAACATCTATCTCCCGGTTATCGATATAGGCGATGGTGGCATCAATGACCTCTGCGATATTGTGAGGAGGCATATTGGTGGCCATCCCTACCGCAATCCCGCTGGCTCCGTTGATCAGCAGGTTGGGAACCTTGGCCGGCAAAACGGTCGGTTCAGTCAGGGAGTCGTCAAAATTGAGGCGGAAATCTACCGTATCTTTTTCCAGATCGGTCAGCAATTCCTCCGCGATTTTCCGGAGACGGGCCTCGGTATAACGCATGGCCGCGGGATTATCTCCATCCACCGAGCCAAAGTTTCCTTGTCCGTCTACCAGAGGGTATCGTAAGCTCCAGTCCTGGGCCATCCGGACCATGGTATCATAAACCGCTCCATCACCATGCGGGTGGAATTTCCCTAATACCTCCCCGACAATACGGGCTGATTTTTTGTAGGGTCTGTTGCTGGCCAGTCCCAGTTCCGTCATCCCATACAGGACCCGGCGGTGAACCGGCTTTAGTCCATCTCGTACATCTGGTAAGGCCCGGGATACAATGACCGACATCGAATAATCGATGTAGGCATTTTTCATCTCCTCCTCTATGACCCTGGTAATAATTTTTTCCGTATCACTCATATGCAGTGTTCACTTTCATCATGCCTTTTTTAGGGAAAAAGCACCTCATTTGGCAGTAGGCGAAATTACTAAATAATGACGGCAATTAAAACGGCTAAGGCACTTACTTTGGGGGTTTTAAGGGATATTTTCCAGATAAAATCTGTGTAGGTAATGATCCTGCCTTGCCGCCTGCAAAAAGGTGAGAAAATGTCCTTCAGGGTAAATTTTCCGTACTTTTCAGGCAAAAGCAGGAACCTTATTACGCTAGACTGTGGATAAATCGCCCTTCGATCCGGGTCAGGGCCCTCAAGGTTTTGAGGGCAATTTCGCACCTAAGTGGGCTCTACTATGCTATCCTGCACAAGTCTCTTGGCCAAACCCCTAGAAATCAAGGATTTCCAAAGCTTTATTCCCATCCATTTTTTTGAGCCCGAAAAAGAGGCAAACAGAGGCTTTTGAGCCGCAGGAAGCCGGCCTGCTTTTCGAAGCCCAGGAAACCCTAATTGCCTAGGATTAGCCGCAGATTCTATCCTCCAAAATCCCCGCCTTCCTTCAGGTAAGATTGCCTTCCTTCCCACCCAACTTTAGCCCCAAAAGTATGTAACGTTGACTCTTCAAAAGGTTTTCCCCTGGGGGCAGCTTGTCCCTATATTTGGGTCATAACCGAGAAAAACGTTCTATGCGAAAAGCAGAGTTAACTACTTCCCAATTGCGAGACCTCAATGTCTTCAACCTGCTCCTGGAGCAGCACAACTGGATAGATGTGGAAGACACCGAAAAGCGGTTGGACCAGGGGGAAGTAGTAAATCCAGAGGGCTTCCGAGAGATTTATAACCAAAATGTCAGTCTCCAGGCCCGATTCCATGCTCCCGTAAACATGATAAGTTTGCGCATTACCGATACCCAATTAGAGGAAAGAGTACAATTTCACTTCCTGTTCGACAACCGGCCTGAGCGCATCCTCGAATGGATTGTCTCCATTTGTGATGAACTCAGTCTGGATTCGTACCCGGAATTACTCAAACTGGCCAACGGTAAGTGCGAAATGATCCTCCTGGAGGTTTCCGATACCGAAATCTATGAAGTAAAACCGCCGACAAGCGTATAAACAAGATATCCTCTCTCCACTTAGCCCCGGATGTATGTCGGGGCTTTTTTTTATCCCTCCCTTTTACATAAGGAAAAATGAAGAGAAACAAATTTCCATTGATAGCGCTTATATTTGTTTAGCATTCATGATCCCAACAAATGACGCTCACCCAACTCGAATATATAGTAGCGGTTGATACACACCGGAGCTTTGCTGAAGCCGCCAGTTCCTGTGGTGTAACCCAGCCCACACTCAGTATGCAGATTAAAAAGCTGGAGGAGGAATTGGAAATCCTGGTTTTTGATCGGACAAAAAAGCCGGTCCTGACGACCGACATGGGCAAGGAAATTGTGGTTCAGGCACGCAAAACCCTCAGTGAAGCCAGTCATATCCAACAGCTCATTTCCGAACGAAAAGGGGAAGTTCGCGGAGAACTGAAGCTCGGCATTATTCCTACCCTGAGCCCTTACCTGCTCCCGCTTTTTATGTTGAGTTTTCTGGAAAAATACCCTCAGGTTAATATCGTAGTGGAGGAATTGGTTTCGGAAGAAATCATCGAGCGGCTCCACCAGGATCAGTTGGATGTGGGCCTCCTCGTTACGCCCCTTAAGCGAAAGGCCCTGATCGAAACCCCGCTTTTCTATGAACTCTTCGTGGTGTACGTTTCCTCCAATCATCCGCTCAACAGCCGGGTAAAACTCGACTTCCGGGAACTCAACCTGGAGGAGATGTGGCTGCTCAAAGAAGGACATTGCTTCCGCAACCAGGTCATTAATATTTGTGGAGAGCAGGCCCATTCAGGAAACGAACGCCTGCGGTTTGAAAGTGGCAGCCTGGAAACACTGAGGAGAATCGTGGACCAGCAGTACGGCTATACCTTGCTGCCGGAGTTGGCGACCTTGGATATGGGGCAGGAGCAGTACAAAAACATCAAGCACTTCAAAAACCCCCAGCCCGTGCGAGAGGTTAGCCTGGTCCGACACCGTAATTTTTTCAAGGCTCATTTGATCCAATTACTGGAATCAGAAATCAAAGCAGGCGTTCCGGATATTTTGCATAATCCTCAACGAGGTAAGCTGATCGATTGGGAGTTGGAATAGGTTCAGGGGCTGACCAACTGCTCCATCACTTGCACCCAATGCAGGGCTTTTTCGCCGGTTCCATCCTCAATTTGGTGGCGACAGCTCACCCCACAGGCGATTACGCCTGTTCCTTGCTCCTTTTCCCTTATGGCAGGAAAAAGCCGCCGTTCGGCCATCTTTTTCGATAAGGCAGCGTGTTCTGCCTCGTAGCCAAAAGCGCCGGCCATGCCACAGCAACCACTGTCTACCTCCGTTACGGGACTTCCAGCCACTACCTCCAGCAATTTTTTCATCGCATCCGTGCCAAAAAGGGCTTTCTGATGACAGTGCCCATGGAGCATCCAGGCGGAGGAGGAAGCACCAGCCGGGGCCTGCCAGTGTCCTTGCTGATAGCTTTCCCACAAAAAGACGTCAATCATTTTTACTCTCTGAGGCAGCAGCTCTGCCCCTTTTTGTCCCGTCAATAAATCAGGCAAATCATCCACCAAAGCAGAAGTGCAACTAGGTTCTATGGCCACTATGGGCCAGTTTTTCTCCAGATAGGGGATGAGGCGCGCCAGGGTTTGGGTGCCCTCCTTTTTGGCCAACTTAAGAAACCCATTGGAAATCCGGGGACGCTGACAGCAGCCCACTTCCGCGAGATGAACCTGGTAGCCCAGCTTTCCCAGTAAGCGCACGGCACTTTTGCCGAGTTCCGGTTCGTGATAGTTGAGGTAGGTATCGACAAACAGAACCACGGGAAGGCCTTCCGGGGCGGGTTGATGCTGTCGGAACCAGGAAGCAAAAGAGGTAGCAGCATATGCCGGTAACCGTCTCTGTCGATCCAACCTTAAGGTTTTTTCCAAGCCCCAGCGCACCGGAGACCATCCAAGGAATGCATTGACCAGCGGAGCAAAAGGGCCAGACAGCCGCCGGGCCATGTGATGCGAAGCCGCAACCATACGGTCCCTGGCGGAAATACCATGGGTTTGATAATACCATTGGCGGGTTTCGCTTTTAAGGCGGGCCATGTCCACATTACTGGGGCATTCGGATTTACAAGCTTTGCAGGAAAGACAGAGGTTCAGGCTTTCCTGAAGTCGAGGGCTGTCCAGGCCCATTTCTCCCAACTGGCCAGACATGGCCAACCGAAGGGCATTGGCCCGGCCTCTGGTACTCTGCTCCTCATCCCGGGTGACCATGAAACTGGGGCACATGGTTCCGGTCAGTATTTTGCGACACTCCCCTACTCCACTGCACATATGGACCGCGGCGTCAAATCCTCCTTCTCCCGAAAAGGAAAAGTGCGTGTCTGGCAACTGATCCTGATAATCGCTCCCATAGCGGAGGTTTTCTACCATAGGCGGTGCATCTACGATCTTTCCCGGGTTCAGGCGATGCCCTGGGTCAAAGCAGGATTTGATTTGCCGGAAAGCCTGGTAGAGGGCTGCACCGAAAAAGGCTTCATTGAATGGGCTGCGCACCAGGCCATCACCATGCTCTCCGCTCCAGGAGCCCCCGTACTTTTTGACCAGCTCAAAAGTGGCCTCAGCAATCGCCTTGAAACGCTGAATATGTATTTCCTGGCGTAGGTCCAGGATAGGGCGCACATGGATCACCCCTACGCTGGCATGGGCATACATGGCCGCCGGGGTCTCATGCGCGGCACAGACGGCCAGCACTTCTCCTATGTAAGCCGGTAGACTTTCCATGGGAATGCCTGCATCTTCAATAAAGGGCAAAGGCTTGGCCTCCCCTTTCAGCCCTAACATCAGGCCCAGGCCTTTTTTCCGAATGGTCCAAACATCCTCATAGGCGGGGCCTTCCGGAAAGAGCGGATAAGCGTAGCCTATATGTTTGCCTCGCAAATGCTCAATCATGGCCCTGGGGCGGTCCATCACGGCCTCCTGATCCTGGTCATAAAATTCCACGATCAGAATGGCCGCGGGCTCTCCCTCCAAAAACGCACAATGACGCTGGGTAGTGAGGTTTTGTCGACTGAGATTTACTACTGTGTGATCCAAAATCTCAATGGCCGCTGGCTGAAAAGGCAACATCTCACTCACCGAGCGGATGGCCTCCATCAACTCCGCATAGTGCACTACGCAGACCGACTTATAGGCAGGTAAAGGTTCCAGCTTAAGTTTCGCCTCCAGGGTAACCGCCAGGGTACCTTCACTGCCGACGAGGAGTTTGCTGAGATTCCAGCTCTCCCCTGCCCTGAATTCATCCAGGTTGTAGCCGCCTACCCGCCGCATGACCTTGGGAAAGCGCTGCTGGATTTCCTCTCTTTGGGTTTCCAGGATGCCGGTCAGGGTCCGGTAAATTTCCCCTTCCCGGTCCCTTTGCTGGCATTTTTCTTGCCATTCGGCAGGGCTCAGGGCCTGGGTTTCCAGGAGGGTTCCATCATCCAGGGCCACCTTGAGGCCGAGGACATGGTCTACGGTTTTGCCATAGAGGATGCTCTTGGTGCCCGAAGAATTGTTGCCGATCATGCCTCCTATATTGGCCCGGCTGGAAGTGGCCGGATCAGGGGCGAAATGTAGGCCATAAGGAGCCAAGAAGGCGTTGAGTTCATCCCGCACCATGCCCGGCTGGACCCGAACCCATTTTTCTTCCACATTGAGTTCCAGGATTTGGTTCATGTGCGGAGAGAAATCCAGAACCATGGCCTGGGCCACCGTTTGGCCGGCCAGGCTGGTCCCACCGCCTCGTGGCAGAACCTGCTGTTGGTAGGTTCGTGCCAGGGCCAGGGCTCGCAACACATCTGCCTCATCTGCCGGGCAGACCACCACCTCTGGCATGATCTGATAGACACTGGCATCAGTGGCATATAGGCCTCGGGTAAGCCTATCTGCCCGAACCTCTCCTTGCAGATGGGTGCTCAGGTCCTGGACGAAAGCAGGCGTAGTAGCCATAAAATGATCCTGATTTTTTGCTTACAAAAGCTGCTTCAAAGCAGTCAGCAAGAGGTTAACATGCTTAGGTGTACAGCTTTCCCCCATGAGGCCAATCCGCCAGATTTTTCCAGCAAAAGCGCCCAGTCCTCCTCCTACTTCCAGGTTGAATTCCTCCAGCAGTCTTTTCCTGACCCTCGCCTCATCCACCCCCTCTGGTAGGCGCACGGCATTGAGCATGGGCAAGCGATAGCCTTCTGCCACGAGATAGGAAAAACCCAGGTCTTCCAGGCCGGCTTTCAACAATAAGTGCGTTTGGTGATGACGGGCAAAACGGGCCGTCAGGCCCTCCTCCAATACAATGCGGTAGGCTTCTCGCAAGGCATACATAGCCGACACAGGGCCGGTATGGTGATAGGCCCTTTTGGCACCAGACCAATAGTTTTTCACCATGCTCAAATCGAGGAACCAGCTTTGAACCGGGCTTTTACGATTTTCCAAGGCGGCTACCGCCCGGGCACTAAATGAAATGGGGGATAATCCGGGAGGGGCGCTCAGGCATTTCTGGGTACCGGTATAGATGGCGTCGATGCCCCATTCGTCTACTTTCAGTTCTGTTCCACAGTAGGAGGTAACGGCATCCACCACCAGCAAAGCACCGGCTTCATGGACAGATTGACTGATCTCTTCCAGGGGCTGCAGCACCCCGGTAGAGGTTTCGGCATGGACGATGGCTACGAGTTTAGGCTTTATGGATTGCAGGGCCACTTTTACCTGCTCAGGATCAATGGCCTGGCCCCAGGGAGCTTCTACGGTATGAACCGTAGCGCCACAGCGGCGGGCAATTTCTGCCATCCTGCCTCCGAACACCCCATGAATACAAATCAGGGCTTCATCTCCCGGTTCCAGGAGGTTGACCAGACAGGTTTCCATCCCAGCACTCCCGGGAGCCGAAACGACAAAGGTTAGCTCATTCTGGGTTTTGAAAGTTTGCTGGGCCATGGCTTTGATGTCATCCATGATGGCCAGGAATTCGGGGTCCAAATGCCCGATCATTGGGCGAGCCATGGCTTGCAACACGCGTGGGTGTACATCAGAGGGGCCTGGCCCCATCAAAACCCTTTGGCTGGTTTGTCTTTCTGGGAGAAGATTCATGTGGTAATAGTAGTAAGGGAATTTAGGGCTTTCGCCTTAGAGAAGAAAAAAATTTTACGCAGGTATTAAACCCTCATCCCTTCTCCCAGTCCAAGAGACAAACAACACAGTAATTTTATATCAAGATGAAAAAATTTTGGATCCTCACCGCCGCACTTAGCTTCCTGTTTTCGTTCTCTGCGATGGCTCAGTCAACCCCGGTGGTAAAGCGGAGTCAGATCAAACAACAGAAGCGAATTTATCAGGGTGTGGCCCAGGGAGAGCTCACGAAAAAAGAAACCATTCGCCTTCAGAAACAACAGCGCAACATCCAAAGAACCAAGCGTGTGGCCAAGCGCGATGGCGTAGTTACCCCAAAGGAAAAGGCCGTGATTCGCCATAAGCAGGCGCGGGCCAGCCGGAATATCTACCGCCAAAAGCACGATGGTCAGAAACGATAAGATAGATATTGTTGTAAACCAAAAGCGGCCACTCCAGGGTGGCCGCTTTGCTTTTTTATTCCTCTGAGACGTCTGAATTTCGTCCCGGTTTGTCGAAGTAGTGATTGGGGAGGAGGACGGAGAAAAACATGCCCTCATTCCGGTTGCTTTCCAGGTGGAGTTTTCCGCCAAGGCGGTGGAGGGTTTCCTGAACGAAGTAGAGCCCCATACCATGGCCGTTGTTATTACCGCCCAGCAAAAACCGGGGGCGGAAAAGCCTTTCACGCTCTGAGTCAGAGAATCCCTGGCTGTTGTTTCTGCCCTCTATGTAAATCCTGTATTCTTCAATCAGCACATAGAGTTCCACTTTCATTTTCTGGCCGGTTTTTACATAGTGAAAGCCCAGTTCACACAGGCTATGCAAAATGATGCGCAGACTTTCCCGGTCCGTTACAAAAGGATGCTTACCCTCAAACTTAATCTCGGGCCACCAGTCCATATCTGGAAAGTCCTGATGCAGGATTTCAAAGATTTCCCGGAGCAAGGCACTGATATCAACTTTCTCAAAGGAGAGGTCTGTCCGTTTAGCAGCAGAGTAATCTCCCATGGTATTGACATATTCATTTAGCCGGCTCGCACTATCCCGGGCCATATCAAGGATTTCGTCCTTCTCCTGATTTTCTTCCTCTTTGATTTCCAATAAGGCTTTCAGGTTATTAATGGGGGATTTAAGGTCGTGACTGGTTAGGGAAAGGAGGAAGTCCAGATCTTGCTGCCTGGTCTCATATTCCAGAATTTTGTCCTCCAATTCTTTCTTTTCTTTTTCCCATTTCTTTTGCTGCGAGTTGAGGCCCATGTCCTTTTGTCGCTGGAGGGCAATGTGCTCCTCGGCCATGAGTCGCATGACAGAAAACACCTGATGAAAGGAATCCTTTTCCCAGATTTCGGGGTGCTCGGGCATCTGATCCCCTTCCCAGAGGAGTTTACCCAGAAAACTGGAAATCTGTTGAATCCGCTGGGTTTGCAAACGCTTAAGGTTTTCGACCTTCCTTTCTTGTTCCAGCACGGTTTCCCATAATTCCTGCAGGCTCGGCACCGGGCTATCCTGCGGTTGAGGTTGAGAGGACATGTTCTGGGTTGGAATGACCGCAGGCTTCCCTGCTAGCAGAAAGTCCATGGCTTCCCGCAAACTGGACATCAGTTGGGCATCCAGGCTTTTTTCAGGAAAGCTTTGGCGATATACCCCGAACATTTCCTTTAAGGTCCCTGATAACAGATAGATTCGGCGCGGGGCCCGTTTCGAAAACTGGCCTTCTAGTTTGACAATCTTTTTCCGCAGTCCAGCATGTAGGCTGTCAGCTTGCCTAAGATCGATGATCAAATCCAGTTTTTCACGGCCTGAAGCCTGTAAAATGTTCTGAAATACCTGCGTAATTTTATGGAACCAAGAGGCTTCCAGGTGGCCCCAGCCGACGAGGACCACAAATTTTTGATTAAATAGGAAGTTATAAAATCCAGCGGAACTTCTTCCTGGCATTTGCCAATGCATAGGAGCTTGTAGCTGGCATTCGTGTTCTCCAACCCGAAGAAACTGTTTTCCTAACCAAGAGCGGTAATCTAAGCCTTCTTCAGCGAAGACGGTTTGGGGCAAGGTGGGAGGGGACTTTTGACCAAAATAGGGGGCAAAGTAATCCCGATCGGAAGTTTTTCCTTGATCAGGGGAAATCATACAACACAGTTAAAGCTGTAAACCTAAAATGAATATACCCAATCCTATGGATGCTTTATTTGCAGCTTTGGTCAACTGACATAATCACCGCTTCAAATAATATTTTATTCCCCTGAATGGATGGGCGGTACGTAGAAAAGAAAACGAACTACCGAAACGAATTTCAGTAGCTCGTATGATGCAGCTTAACCCTGCCTTTAGAGTTTTATTTCTTCGCCCCGGCTATTGTAGTATTTCACCTCGGTGAAGCCCAAAGCAGGATCCTCTTTGATTTTGATCCACTGCCAATAGGTATGGAACCAGGTGAAACGGGGACTTTTGAAGGCACCTCGGGTCAAATAAGCTCCTACGAAAGGATTAACCTTGATGCCCAGTTTAGTTTCCTTGTTGGTGCGGATCAGGAAATCAATGTTGTTAGAGATCTCATCCGCAATCAGAATAGAAGCCTGAATCTTGCCTGAACCGTTGCAACTAGGGCAGGTTTCGGTGGTCGTGATGTTGATCTGGGGACGTACCCGTTGGCGGGTGATCTGGACCAGACCGAACTTACTGATCGGCAGGATCGAATGTTTGGCGCGGTCTGGCTTCATGACCTTTTTCAGATGATCGTTCAGGATCTTCCGATTTTCCGCCTTCTTCATATCGATGAAGTCAACGACGATGATGCCGCCCATGTCTCTCAGCCGGAGCTGCCGGGCGATTTCCTCCGCAGCTTCCATGTTGGTCTTGAGGGCAGTGCCTTCCAGGTTGTCATGCCCGAGGTTTTTGCTGCCGCTGTTGACATCAATGACGTGCATGGCCTCGGTATGCTCAATAATGAGGTAAGCTCCGTTGGCCATGGAAGCAACTTTCCCGAAGGAAGCTTTGATTTGCTTTTCCAGCCCCAGGGATTGGAAGAGCGGCACTTTGCGGCGGTGCAATTTGAGCACCTTGAGGTACTCGGGCTGATGGTCGGATAGGTATGACTTGATGTCATTGAAGGCTACCTCATCATCGATGTGGATCTGATCAAAGCCCTGGCTCAGCATATCGCGCAGCAAACTGGTGGCACGATTTTGTTCACTGAGGACTTTTGCCGGGGGTTTTACCCGGGACAGATTCTGGGTCATTTTCCGCCACCGGTCGACGATATCAAAGATATCTTTGCCAAGGGTAGCGGCATCTTTTCCGACTGCGGCGGTCCTTACGATCATGCCAAAGTTGTTGGGACAAAGGCTCTCGGCGAGGACTTTGAGTCGGCGGCGTTCATCAGAACCCCGGATTTTTTTTGAAACGGAAACGGCCTTAGAAAAGGGGACCAGGACTACATATTGTCCAGGCAGCGAAATTTCGCTGGAGAGGCGAGGTCCTTTTGTAGAAATCGGCTCTTTGACTACCTGAACCAATACTTCCTGATTGGCCTTCAGGACTTCTTCCATCTTGCCGTTCTTGTTGATGTCCGGCAAGGTGCGCATTTTCTCAAGGTGGTCGATTTTACCACCCCGTGCATGTCGGGCGCTTTTGAGGTATTTCAGTAAGGATCTGACCTGAGGTCCAAGATCAAAATAATGGAGAAAGGCATCCCGTGGATGTCCTACGTCTACAAAGGCGGCGTTAAGTCCGGGAACAATCTTCCGAACTTTACCCAAAAACAAATCTCCTACTGAAAATTCTTCGGTGAGCTTTTCGTGGTGAAGCTCAACGATTTTTTTATCCTGAAGAATTCCTATCCTAAGCCCATCTTCGCTCTTACTTACGACAAGTTCATTCACAATTTGTGTCGCTTTGGCTTACTCTGCCCGGGCCCAAGGCCTCAGGGCAAAATCAGAGCTGAAGGTGGTTGCTGGTGCTGAGAATAAGTAAGCAGGTAAAGAGGGACTATTTGTTCTTCTTCTTATGACGGTTTTTTCTCAGTCGTTTTTTACGCTTGTGCGTAGCAATCTTATGTCTTTTTCTTTTTTTTCCACAAGGCATAATGTACCTCCGTTTTTTTAGTTGATTAACTTATTTTTTAACTCAGTTGCGGCTTGTTTAAGCGCGCCACTGTTGGTTTGCCTGATCAATTCATCCAGCAACTGGCTGGCCTTTTGCTTGTCGCCTAGTTCCGCCCAAACCTGAGCTAATTGAAACTTGACGATTTCGGCATCGGGTTGCAAAGATAGCACTTTTTCAAACCGTTGCCTAGCTTTATCCCACTGAGCGGTCTGCATTGAGAAGATTCCCAGTTGATAGGAAGCCTCCACATTGTCGGGATTTACCTCCAAAACCCTCCTGAGCGTCAGGATACCCTCCATAGGAGCGGTACTTCTGACTTTGACCAATCCCAGGTAGAGCATGGCATTTTCATTCTCGGGGTCTTGCACATTGGCCTCCGTCAGGAGTTTTCGTGCCTCATCCAGGAAGAAATTCCGTTTGGATTCATCTGCCTGGATGGAATCCAATTGGGAGGCTTGAAAAAAGAGTCGCCCGGTAGCCACGAGTCTCTCCAAAGAACGGTCCACCGATAGGAGCTGATTGGAGAGCCTGGCTGCGAGGGGAAGGTTTCCATTCACTTCCAAAGCCGCGGCCAGGCTGTCCAGGATCAATGGCTTTTGATTTTCAAGAGCAGCTTCATATTGGGATTTCCAATCCTTTCCGAGTTGCTCGCTAGCCGTTGTCAGGAGGCTTCCAATGTCTACTACTTCAGCAGGACCTGGGGTGGGATCTTCATCTGACATACCGGTCTCTGTAATCCCGGATTTTTCGGGATTATTGAGGTTGGTCTTATCTGCAAAGAACAAACCCAAAAAAACCAAGACCCCGAGACTCATCACTCCGACTCGCCCCCATTTTCCTTTTCCTCCCTGTGATTGATGTTCTTCGGGCATCTCTTTGTTTTTTAGCCCCTGATGGGGCAATCCTCACTTAGCTAATAGACAGCGTAAGCACTTTCACCAGTTCCTTCCTCCTTTAAGAAGGAATCTTTGCACTCTTTACCTTTTCAACAAACACCTTGGCGGGTTTGAAGCTAGGTACATAGTGAGCGGGAATTACAATTGATTTGTTTTGGGAAATGATACGGCCGACTTTCTCCTTCCGGTGCTTGGTTACGAAGCTCCCGAATCCACGAATGTACACGTTTTCTCCCCGAGCCAGAGAGCCCTTCACGACAGTGAAGAATCCCTCCAAAGAAGCGGATACGTCTGCCTTATCAATACCTGTTTTCTGAGAAATCTCTACGATTACTTCTGCCTTTGTCACGTTGCCTCTAATTTACTAAATACGAAACGGTTACAAACTTTTAGCGATGGGCTAAATGCCACGCAAATTTAGTAGTTATAGGCAAACCACAAAAATTTTTTCGGACAAAAACCTGAAAAGCCTGATTGGAGTTTTAACTTTATTCCCGAAGATGGGTTCTATTTTCTATTAGATTAACTATCAACCCTTTACAGACGAGCTTGCCCTATGCCTTCGATTGGAGAGCGAATCATTGCCTGGTATGAAAAACAAGGAAGGGAGCTTCCATGGCGCGAAACCAGGGATCCTTACCGCATTTGGATTGCCGAAGTAATCCTGCAACAAACCCGAATTGAGCAAGGAATAAAATACTTTTACCGCTTCATGGAACGCTTCCCAAGCGTCCAGGATCTGGCGGCTGCGCCCCAGGATCAGGTCCTCAAAGCCTGGGAAGGTTTGGGCTATTATAGTCGCGCCCGCAACCTTCATGCCGCGGCCAAACAATTGGTCGGTCCCTATCAGGGCCTCTTCCCTCAGCACTATTCCGAACTTCTTAATCTAAAAGGAGTGGGACCTTACACTGCCCGGGCCATTGGTTCTTTCGCTTTTGACAATGCTACTGGCGTAATCGACGGGAATGTGCTGCGGGTCATGAGCCGGGTCCTGGGCGATGCCTCTCCGATCAATGAACAAAAGACCCGCAAGGCTTTTCAGCAAATCGTGGATGAATGGGTAGCAGACGTTCCCTCCCGCATATTCAATTTTGGGATGATGGACATCGGAAGCACGATTTGCACCCCTACCAAACCCGCCTGCCTGATCTGTCCCTTGCAAGTGGTCTGTGAAGCTTATGAAAAAGGCCTGACTACCACCCTGCCCTATAAATCCAAAAAACTCAAGCGCAAGACGCGCTTTTTTCACTTTTATATGCTCGAAGATGAAGCAGGGAATTTTGTGGTGCGCAAAAGACCCGCACAAGGCCTGTGGGGAGGGCTATGGGAAATCCCCAATGAAGAGACCGACCTCCAGCACTGGCAGGACCAGCAAGCTGTATATGGGGGCAGCTATCAGTTGGGCTTAAAGCATGTCTTTACGCATTTCGATATGATGCTTCAGGTATATCGGCTCCCGCTGGCCAAGGCCCCTGAACACTTTGAGGGAGAACTGATCCCCCAGGAAGAGATTGACACCTATGCCTTTTCTAAAGCGGTGCTAAAGATTTTTGACAGAATCTTTTAAGACAGGAAGCTCTCAATAAAGCCGTCCTTCCGGCTGTCCGATACCGGTATTTCAGTTCTGTCTTTCAAAATGGCGATGCCGCCTTTTTTCCGCCGCTTATACTCTGCCACCTGTTTAAGGTTGACCAGATGAGATTGATGGGTTCGAAAAAAGCCCAGGCGGCTCAGCAATTCATCATAGGTTTTCAGGGTTCTGGGGATCACCATCTTTTTTCCATTGATCAGGATAACGTGGGTATAGTTCCGGTCCGCCTCACAGCGCAGTATATCTTTCACCTCCTGAACGATGAAGCCTTCCATGGTGGGCAATACGATTCGGTCAAAATGATCGGAGGGATGCCGGAGGTTTTCCCGGAAAATATCCATCCGCAAGTCTGCTTCTTCCCTGGGCCTGGCTTTTTCAATTGCCGCCGCCAATTCCTCGACGTCCACCGGCTTCAGCAGATAATCCAGGGCAGAAAAGCGAATGGCCCGCATGGCGTATTCATCGTGAGCGGTAATGAAAATGGTAGCAAAATTCACCTCAGGAAGCTGCTCCAGGACATCAAACCCACTGCCGGGGCTCAGTCGTACATCCATCAGCACCAGGTCTGGCTCGTCTTGCTGGATGGCGCGCAAAGCAGTTTCTACGCTGTGGGCCTCTCCGATGACGTCCACCTGGGGGCAGAATTTTTCCAGATAGGTCCGCACCATAAAGCGCGCATCTTCTTCATCATCTACCAGCAAGGTCCTTAGCGTGGGTACATCGCTCATGTCAAGAGAGTTTGGGGGTTAGCGAATAGGAAATTTTAAGCGAACCAGGGTGCCGCAAGCCTGCCCTTGTTCATTATAGCGGTCATGGGTTTCAATGGAGATATCCCAATCCAACATTTTATTGAGGGTTTCTACCCGCTCGCGGGTAATGGCCATGCCACGGGAGCGGTGTTTCAGCCGACTGTTAAGCCGGGCTTGCTGGGCGGCCGCTCTCCCAATGCCATCATCGGTCAATTCGCACCATAAGTATTCAGCTTGTTGAAAAAACTTCAGCTGAATATGCCCACTGGTTTCTTTGGGCATGATGCCATGCCAGATGGCGTTTTCTACGTAGGGTTGGATCAGGCCCGTAGGAATTTCCTGGTTAAAAGGATCGACAGCCTCCTCCACCGCTATCTCAAAGCTGAACTTTTCCTTGACCCTGAGTTGTTCCAGGGAAAGATAGATTTCCAGGGTTTCAATTTCCTCCTGTAGGACAATGAAGTTTTCTCTGGCCTGGTCCAGCATGCGCCGCATCAATTTTCCAAAGCGAGAGATATAATAGGTTGCGGCCTTGACGTCGTTTTGCGCAATAAACCGCTGGATGGAGTTCATCGCATTAAAGGTGAAATGATGGTCCATCTGAGAGGACAGGGCCTCCTGCCGCACATAGGCAATGCGTCTTTCCAGGGCCTGGCGTTCCTGCTGCCGCAAGCGGGAAAATCTGAGAAACACCAGGCCCAGTCCGCCCAATATGAACAGCGCAGGTACCCCCAGACGAAACCACCAGGTCTGATCGATGCGGGGGATCACCTGGATATGGAGCTTTTTTACCTTGGAAGAAAAACTCCCATCGCTATTGCTTCCCCTTAACATAAAGGTGTAGGGACCGGGCGAAAGTTGAGAATAGGATATACTGCGCCTCAAAGTTGGCTTCTGCCAGGTTTCATCTAAGCCGTCCAACTTCCACTGAAACAGGTTTTTTTCCGGGCGGGTAAAATCAAAGGCCACAAAACTGAGGGTCAATTGCTGGCCGCGCCTGGAAGTGAAGGATATCATGGTGTCCAGCGGAGAAAAAGCCTGTTGATTGGTGCCAATTTGGATGAAGGCTAATTCAGGTTCAAAGGCGGAGGCTTCTTCCTCAACCTGAGCTGGATAAAAGGCTACAAAGCCATTTCGCCCGCCAAAGTAAAATTCCTCATCCGAGGCCTTCATAAAAGCCCCGGTTTCGTATTCTTCATCCGGCAAGCCATCCTCCCGATGAAAGGTTCTAAAGGCTCCCTTTTCCCGGTCAAAGCGTACCAGTCCGTAATTGGTGCTCAACCAAAGGTAGCGCTCCCCTTCCGGCAGGATCCCGAATACGAAATTATTGGCCAGGCCATCCTTTTCAGAAAAATGCTGCCTGACCCTGCCCTGCCAGTCGATCTGGTAAAAGCCATTTCCATAGGTACCTACCCAAAACGCTGAATCCCCGATCGGACTAAGACAAATGGCCTTTCGCTCGGGAATTTCCCGGGCGGGACCCAGGTTATGCAAGGCCATGCTATCCTTCGCATAATCCCAGTACAAGAGGCCGGAATTCTCGGCGATCCATACCTGGCCCGTCTGCGTGGCATGTCCCTGCCAGGCATATTGGGGATGGATGGATGTTTTTAGCTGAGAAGCCGCCCGGTGGGCGAGGGTCTGAAAAGTTTGGCTTTGGGGCAAATAAATTCGGTTGGGTTGGCCGATCAGGTAATAAGCGTTTTCATCGGTTAAGGGGATGATATCTCTGATCAACTGCGGAGGACTCGCGCTGGAAGGCTGGCCGCCGGCTGCACGCCTCATACGACGCGTTTTCAGGTCCAGCACATTTAGTCCCAGGTCGGTGCCAATCAGCAGCAATCCCTCAGGACTCTCATATAGGGATTTTATTTTTTGGCTAAAGAGGGCTGGATAGTCCCGGCGCGTAATATGCTCTCGCAATTGCTTGCTTGATTTTTGGAGGCGGAATAAGCCTTGATTGGTCCCTACCCACAGGCGATCCTCTTTGCCTTCCGCAAAAGTAAATACATCGAGACGGGCATGATTAACCCCAAAAAAACTCCCGGTGAAAGTTTGAAAGGCTTTTTGGGTGGCCAGGCTGGCCTTATGCAGCCCGCCCCCTTCTGTGCCTACCCAGAGGTTTTCTGAAGCGTCCACCAGGATCGCCGTGATCAAATCATCTCTCAAAGAAAGCGGGTCCAGAGGATCATTGTGATAGTGCTTTAAGAGCTCTCCTTCCAAACTTAGGCAAAACAGGCCCACCTCGGACCCTACCCACACCCGATCTTGCCGATCCACATAGAGGCAGTTGAGCACAGGGGTCCCAATGGCTCCGAGGGCGACCAGGGACTCGTTTTCCGGATCAAAACGGTACAAACCCGCCTCCGTGGCAATCCAGACTCTGTTCAATCGATCCAACTTGAAGTCAGTAACACCGACATGCTGCAAGGCCAATAGGGCGGGATAGCGGCTTTCCAGAGAGAGCTTGCGGGCTTGCGGAATAGACCATACCTGAACCGTCTCTTTATATCCGCCGGATTGGCCTACCCACATCAGGCTATCCCGCATGATCATACAATTCCCGATCGCTTTTACTTTCTGGTTCCAACTCAAATTCCAGCCGGGCCCGATTTCCAGCATTTTACTTTGGCCGTATTTGAAAAGGGCCCACACTTTGCCGGAGGGATCCAGGCCAAAATCTTCCAGGCGGAAGGCTTTTAAATGCCCCTCGTTGGGCGTCATGCGGACGAATTGATCTTCTTCCGGGATATAAGAAGCCAGGCCCCCATCTAAGCCCAAAAAAAGTCTCCCTTCCCGATTCTGAATCACACATCGGACATCGTTAGCGGGCAGAGAGGTCGTATCGTAAGGCTGGTAGTGATAATTGGTAAAGGAGTAGCCATCGTATTTACTTAATCCGCCCCAGGTAGCAATCCAGAGAAAGCCCTCCTGATCCTGGAATAAGTCATTGATGGTGATGTTGGGCAGTCCTTCCCTCACCGAATAGTGCTGAAAGCGAAGTTCCGGAACCTGAGCCTGTAGCTGCACAGACCCATACAGGCTGCCCCATAAAAAGGCCAGCCAGCCCAGCCGTCGCAAGCCGCTCCTGTAGTGTTCCATTGATAGAAAATACAATTTCAAGCCCAATTTCCCATGCAAGACTTTTGTCTTCCCTTTTTTAGTCCTTAGCTCTGGAGAAAAAATGCGCATAAAACAGCCTCAGACCAAGGCCCAATGAGCAATCGGGAGAAGGAATCGGACCCGTGGGGGGATTGACTGATCCGTCAAAACCGCTGAACACCAGAGTCATTTTCAGGGGTTGATCTAGTCAAAGTGTTCAACCACACAGCCCGACTAACCGTAGAAATTCCTATATTTGAACCTGTTAGGCAAAACCTACAAATAGCATAAATGGCAAAATATGGCATGAATCGCGTCACCCTTATCGGGAACCTGGGACGCGATCCTGAATTAAAATATTTAGACCAGGGGATCGCTGTGACGAACCTCTGGATGGCATGTACAGAATCCTACCGGGATAAAAACGGGAATAACGTAGATCGGACGGAGTGGATCAGCGTGAACCTATGGCGCTCTCAGGCGGAGATTGCGGCCAAATACTGCCGTAGAGGCTCCACGGTCTGCATCGAAGGTCGTATCACCAGCCGGAGTTGGGAAACCCCTCAAGGCGAAAAAAGACGGGTTACTGAAGTAGAAGGCAGACGCATCATCCTCCTGGACAGTCGGCCAGCTGATCCCAGTCAACAACCGACCGGCGTGCCGGTGGCGCAACCCCCTACGGCCCAACCTCCCGTTACCCCTGCGACCCCCAATCCCCAACCGGAGGAGAAGCCACAAACGCCGGAGGCTCAACCCCAGGAAGATCTGGATGATTTACCCTTTTAGCCCCATTTTTCATTCGTAAGCACCCTTATTTGTGGAGCCTGAGCCTGGTAATATAGACCAAACTTTGTTGCTGCTTTCTAACATTCCCTGGTGGCCTGAGCTGACCATAGAATTTCTGGTATTTATCCTGTTGATTTGGATTTCCTTTTTGGTTTCAGGCTCAGAGGTGGCTTTTTTCTCCCTGAAAAAGATGGACCTGGATGAGTTGAAGGAGGATGACAAAAAAATCTCTCAGCGCATCTGGCGAATCATGAGTGAGCCTGACAACCGGACCGCTACCGAGCGGCTCCTGGCTACCATCCTGATTACCAACAACTTTGTGAATGTTGCCGCCATTCTGGTGGCCACTAGTATTTTACGGGTCTTTGGAGATGCCTTTCTTTGGTCGGAATCCATCCGCTTTTTTCTGGATGTGGTGGTGATCACCAGTGTGTTGCTCTTCTTTGGAGAAATTATCCCCAAGGTGTATGCAGCCCGCTACCGCATGCAATTACTGCGGATCGTGATCCGCCCTTTGGAGATTCTTAAGCGCATATTCTCTCCCCTGGCCCGGCTGCTGATCAAAGGTTCTTCCATCATCGACAACCGCGTACAATTCAAAGAGACCAACGCTTCTATAGAAGACCTGAAGCACGCCATCGAGTTGACCACAGACGATGTGGCAGACAAGGAAGAGAAAGAAATCCTCAAAGGGATCGTCAACTTTAAGAGCATCCCGGTCAAGAGCATCATGCGGGCCAGGGTGGACGTGATTGCGGTGGATATACAGACGCCTCTGTCAGAATTGATTCCTTTTGTGGACGAAAATTCCTATTCACGGCTCCCCGTCTATGAAGAAAGCCTGGATACCGTAAAAGGCATCCTGCATATCAAAGATTTGTTGCCGTTTTTACACAAGGAACACGAGGTGTTTAAGCTGGAAGCGGTGATGCGCCCCGTCCGTTTTATCCCGGAAAGTAAAAAAATCGATAGCCTCCTTGAAGAGTTCAAACGGGACCGCCTCCACATGGCGGTCGTGGTAGATGAGTATGGCGGCACTTCGGGCATCGTTACCCTGGAAGACATCATTGAAGAAATTTTTGGGGAAATCACCGAAGAGTTTGACAGTGAGGATTGGGTGTATACCAAAATGTCCGAGGATACCTATATTTTCGAAGGCCGCATCTCGCTGAATGACGTACGGAAAATCATGGGGCTGGATGACGAGGTATTTGAGGATTCCCGGGGGGATAGCGATAGCCTGGGAGGATTGATTCTGGAGTTGCACGGAAAAATCCCCACCGTGGGCGAAGAAGTTCCCTACCATCATTTTCGTCTGCATGTAGAAGGGGTCAGCAAAAACCGCATCACCCAGGTCAAGTTGGTGCAATTACCGAAAGCGGCAACCGAGAAGAACGACAAGCGAGAAAGTTGAGGAAAAGCGTTTGCCTTTGCGGGGGTTTCTCCCCAGTTTCCTGTTACAAAAACAAAAACACCTTCATGCGATCAAGTTGGATCATCTCCCGGAGCCCATTGCTGCTGGTCACCTTATGGCTATTGAGCCTGACGCTGAGCAGTTGCTCCGAAGAATATGTGCCTTTTCCGAGAAAGTACGGATTTCACCGCATTGATATTCCTGCCGTAACCCAATACCAGACTTTTTCCAATGCCGCTTGCCCCTTCAGTTTTGAATATCCCGAAGGGGGGCGAATCAGCCGGGAAAGTCCCGATTCCTGCTGGACCGATATTTATTTTCCGGCCTACGATTGCACCTGGCATTTTACCTATCGCCAGGCGGAGGAAAGTGGTAAAGCCCGGGGCGTACATTTTGAAGAATACCGGGGGCTGATCTATAAGCACAGCAAAAAGGCGAGTCAGATCAAAGAATCCCGCCTGGATATGGCCAGCGGAAAAGGGGTGAAATTCGAACTATACGGCAATGTAGGTACCCCGGAGCAACTCTTCTTCCATGATGCCAGTGAACAGGAAATCATGATGATGTCCTTTTACTTCAATACCGCCATGAAGAATGATTCTCTGCAACCCGTCATCGTCCACATGAAGGATCAGTTGGATCACATGCTGGAAAGTTTTACCTGGGAAAACGCCCTTTAGCTACACTGAGGACATTTACCGTGCACCAAAATATGGGTTTCTGTCACCTGATAGCCAGCAGGCAGACTTAAGGCAGGGAGATGGGCATCATCCAGGCAGGTAGTTTTCCCACACTGCTCACATTTAAAATGCACATGATCATGTTGGTGAGGTTCCTGGGATGCGCAGCTTTGGGTACAAAGGGCGTACTTCATCGCCCCAGAATCGTCCAGGACTTTATGAACCAGCCCTTTCTCCATAAAGGTGGTCAGGGTTCGGTAGATGGTCACCCGATCACAGTGGTGGGCCAGGGCTTTTTCTATTTCAGGCTGGCTCAAGGCAAAATCGCGCCGCATAAACATGCCCAGAATTTCTTCTCGTGTCTGGGTAGCCCGGAGCCCATATTGGGATAACATATTTCGCGTTTTAGCCATGCCACAAAGATACAATTTTTGTCTGGTAATTAAGTATTCTTTATACAGGGTCCCCAAACTCCGCTTTTCTCAATTCGTATCTTTATGCATATGAACTTTTTGCCTCGGTATCAGAATTTCCCTCCCATCCTGGCAGGCTGGTGTCTGCTGGTATTAACATCTTGTGGAGGCATTCCTGAACATTTTCACTACATCCCAGCTGAAACCATCATGGTAGGCAAACTTACGCCTGCTAGCTTGCCAGCCCTGTGGGAGAACCGACCTGCTGGCTGGGAAGAAAGCCATCCTCACTGGAATCAGTTGGTAAGGGAATGGGAAAAGGCTGGAACAAAAACCGGCATCGCCTGGGATGAGGACTGGGCTTTTTTCCTGTATCCAGATGGGGAGGAAGTGTTGTATGGGATGAGTTTACCCCTGGCAGACCAGGAAGCCTGGGAACAGTGGTTTGCGCAAGTGGAAGACTCGGTTTTCCAGCGCTTTGCCAGTTATACCGCCTATAAACTCGACCCGGAAACCCTGCTAGGTTGGCAGGAAGACCGGCTGATCATCCTGCATGGACAGGGCTACCATGCCCGCAAAGACCTGGGCGCCAATCTCACCACCTGGATGGGGCAGAAAAAAGGGGAAGGGCTCAGCAAAGAAGCCCGCTTTATGAGCGTAATGGAAGGAGAGGAACCCCTGGTCATCTGGGGTAAAAGCGATGTATGGGCAGAAAGCGTCAACCAAAACCTCTATACGATAAGCCAGCAATTCATTCCCCTGGAGGTAACCAACTGGAAAGGGCACGAATGGACCCTACTCCCCGATACCAGCGGACAGCATCTTCAGCTAGGCATACAGTTTTTCATGCAGGATTACTGGTCTCCGGCTTACGCGGCCAGCCTTACCGGGCGCGCCTCTCCGGAGCTCTGGAAACTCCGGCCGGAAGCCCCTCCTGTCCTGGCCATCAGTGCCGCCCTAGATCCAGGTCCCTTACTGGAAGTAGGCGCAGCCGAGGGTCCCTGGCAAAAGGTCCTGGCAGGCCTGGCCAAGCAGCTCCGCACCCAACCCAAGACCCTGGCCCGGGAACTACGCGGACAATGGTATCTGGCAATCGGAGAAAATATTGACATCAGCGAACGCTACCTCAAAACCGAAGCGCAAATGTTTGACTCTACGGTTCAACAATTTGATTTTATGCAGGGCGCTTATGTGGCTACAGATGTGGCCTTAGAGAAAAAAGTAAAGGTGGCCCGCAGACGCCCCTCCCAACAACCAGGGATTTACCTGGGGCTGCGCATAGAGGAAGAGGAGATCCTGGACCAGTGGCTGGAAAGCTGGCAAACCCAGGCTAACCAAAGTCCAGCCTACGCCATTGTCCCTTTTGATGGGGGCCTAAGCTATGTTCCCAGAGAAGGCGCCATCGTCTACCTGCATCGAGATGGAGACCAACTCTGGCTCACCAACGATTCTAGCCAAATGCAGGCTTTTCTTCATCCTCAGGACGCAGATGAGGCCCTGCCTGCCCCCTGGGATTTGCATCTCAGACAGACCCCCTTGAACCTCTGGATACAAGGGGCCAAACCTGATGAAGCCTATGCCCTCCGTCCTTTTCTGACCGAGTGGCCAAAACTGGCCAACTGGCTGGACCAGGTGGAAATTGTCCGGCTGAGTTTCGACGAAACCCGCAAGGACAAACCGCAGTTGCAACTGGATGTCCGCTATCCGGAGCAGGCGGACTGGGGAAAATTAGCAGCGGGGTTTTCGATCCAGCCAGACTAGCTTACAGCTGAAGCACGGACATAAAAAAAGCAGTCCCGAAGGACTGCTCTCGATATTTGGTATTAGCAAGTGGTTCCTAGAAAGGATATCCATTTCGCTCGATCATAAATGCGGCAATCTGCCGACGTAGCAACTTGGTGTTAACCAAAGGTGCTTTGGTGAGGCGACGCAGCCCAGCCATCAGCATGGTCTGGTCTTCCACTTTGGCAAAGTTGGCAATGGCTTCTTTGCCTGCGGTGTATAATTTATCAGAGGCCTCAGAAAGGTTTACTTGTGCCAGAGCGATGTAATGCCGGGCTTCTTCCTCACCTAATTTGAGGGCTAGTTTTTCTGCCCGTAGTAAAGCTGACTCCGCCGCATACACTTCGATGATCATGTCAGCCAGGGACATCAGCACTTCCTGCTCGTCATTGATTTTGGGTCCCAGGTCCTGAACCGCTTTACCCGCTACCATAAGGATGGCTTTTTTCATCCGGGAAAGGTTGTCCTTCTCCTGAGCCAGCAAACCCTGAGGCGCTTCTGCATCTTTAGGCAGGTTCATCAGTTCTTGCGCGACGGCCATGGCAGGTCCCATCAGGTCCAGTTCTCCTTTCATGGCGCGCTTGAGGATCATCCCCACCAGCAACATGCGGTTGATTTCGTTGGTGCCTTCGTAGATCCGCGTAATCCGCGCATCCCGGTAGGCTCTTTCCATCGGTGCATCCGCAGAAAAGCCCATGCCTCCGAAAACCTGTACGCCTTCGTCAGCGATGTAAGCCAGATTCTCAGAACCCTGTACTTTCATGATGGCACATTCAATGGCAAACTGCTCTACCCCTTTGAGGATGGCCTGGGTTTTGTCCATGCCTCCTTCGATCAGATCATTGATTTTATCTTCGATATTTTGTCCCGCCCGATAGCAAGCCGCCTCCGTGGCAAAGGTTTTGACGGCCATTTCTGCCAGTTTATGCTGGACCGCCCCAAAATTGGCAATAGGCTGCCCGAACTGCTTCCGCTCGTTGGCGTATTGTACCGCATCTTCAGCCACCAGTTTGGCGCCACCAACGATGCCTACGCCCAACTTAATCCGGCCAATATTCAAGATATTAACCGCGATCTTAAAGCCATTCTGACGATCAGACAGCATATTTTCTACGGGCACAGGGGTATTATCAAAAAACACCTGCCGGGTGGAGGACCCTTTAATACCGAGTTTTTTCTCTTCATCTCCCAGCGTCAGGCCGGGATAGTCTTTTTCTACTATAAAAGCGGTGAGGTTCTTATCTTCCTCAATGCGGGCAAATACGATGAATACATCGGCAAAACCGGCATTGGAAATCCACATTTTTTGTCCGGTAATCAGGTAATGGGTGCCTGCTTCATTGAGAACGGCCTTGGTCTTACCTGAATTGGCGTCGGAACCTGCCCCCGGTTCGGTCAAACAGTAACAGGCTTTCCACTCCCCGGAACCTAGTTTAGGAAGGTATTTAGCTTTCTGGGCTTCGTTGCCATAATATTGGATAGGCAAAGTACCGATGCCTGTATGGGCTCCGTAAGCGGTAGAGAAAGAACCACCCATGCCGATGATATCCGCCATCAGCATGGAAGTATTGAAGCTCATACCGAGCCCGCCGTATTCCTCCGGAACCGTTACGCCCAATAACCCCAGCTCACCTGCTTTGGAAAGAGCACCGTCCATGAAACCTTCTTCCAGGCTATCCATGCGCTCTACGTGAGGCAGAATTTCCTGTTCCACAAAATCCTTACAGGCCTCAGCCATCATTTTTTGCTCCTCGGAAAACTCTTCAGGAATGAAGACTTCGTCAGAGGTGGTGGTTCTCACCAAAAACTCGCCACCCTTGATGGCCGATTGTTTCATTGCAGTGTCCATTTTAACTCGCTTTACGTTGGTTTCAGTTTTGAAAAGGATGGGGTTGACTCAGGCAAGCCTGTAGCAGGTGTGGTATGTTATTATACCGATCGCAGCTACAAAATGTTATGCTTGCATACAAATTAAGCAAATTCTAGGCACAGAGGCCTAATATTTCTCAAAAAAATTTTCATGCTGTCTCTTTTCCGGCAAAAACATGCAGATTATCAAGGCTTTATGATAGAATCGAAAGGAGAGAAAAGCAGCAAAAAGTATCCAGGGATATGACCCGTGTAGGATTTGGCTAACTTATCGCCAAATTTTTCTATGGCCCGCATCCTGCTTTTGGACCCTTTCATGACTGGCTCACATCAACAGTGGGCGGAGGGATGGCAGACGCATTCGCGGCATGACCTTCACATCCTGGGGCTCAGAGGGAAGCACTGGAAATGGCGGATGCGGGGCGGGGCGATTAGCCTGGCCCGCAAAGCTGAGGCCCTGGATTACAAACCTGACTTGGTGGTAGCGACGGATATGCTGGATGTAGCTGCTTTTACGGGCTTGATGCGCAAAGACTGGGGTTCGGTGCCGCTGGCTATGTATTTCCACGAAAACCAGCTCACCTATCCTCATCAGGGTGAGGGCAGCCTTCCTAAAAGGGATTTGCATTTAGCTTTCACCAATTATACCAGCGCCTTATCTGCTGATTATCTGATCTTTAACTCTCGATTTCACCAACATAATTTCTTCGAAGCCTTGCCTCCTTTTCTCAAGATTTATCCGGATCATCGGGAGTTGGACCTGGTGGAGGGATTAGGACAAAAGGCCCGGGTCTGGCCGGTGGGCTTGACGCTACCGGATCGAGAGTCTTTCCCTCAAAAACCGACGAACACGGTTCCGGTCGTCCTTTGGAATCACCGGTGGGAACATGATAAAGGGCCAGAGGCTTTTTTTGAGCTCCTTTTTTCCCTGGCAGATGAGGGCCTAAGCTTTCAGCTGATCGTTCTGGGAGAAGCCTATGCCCGCCAACCGGCCATTTTTTCCGAAGCCAAAACCCGCCTCTCTGATCGTATCCTGCACTGGGGTTATGCAGCAGATAAAGCCGCCTACTGGCAATGGCTCTCCCAGGCAGATGTGCTCCCAGTAACTTCTCAGCACGACTTCTTTGGCATCAGTGTGGTAGAGGCCATTTATGCCGGGTGCTATCCGATCCTGCCGAGGGAGTTGGTTTATCAGGAGCATGTGCCAGCAGCACTTTGGCAGGAACATAGCTATCAGGACGGAGAGGATTTAGGACAAAAGCTCAAAAGCTATCTTCAACAACCCGCCACCGCCTCTGCCCTACTCGCAGCCCAGGTGCAGGGTTATGATTGGCGTCGCTTAGTGGCACGTTACGATGCGGAAGCGGAGGAAATGCTCAGGTAGGGCGGATAAAAAAAGGGCAGGCTTGCGCCTGCCCTGATATAGTCGTCGTTTATGTCTGATTAAGGTTTGGTCCAGACAACATTCCCGGCGTTGTCTTTGACAGTAATCTTGCCAGCATTGTCTACGCCAAAGATGGCACCTGTGGGTTGTCCCGTATCCAATTCTTCTGAGACCGATTGGTCTCCATAATTTATTAACTGGATCTTTCCCGCATTGATTGTCAGGTAATGACCACTGTAGGTTCCGGTGGGGAAAAGGGTCTGCATCCCATAGATAGGAGGGGAGTTGTCTATAGAAAAATTTCCATCATTTTTATTTACTGAAATGGTCTTTGTTCCATTTGGAGAAGTGGAATTCGGTGAGAAGTTTCTCCAAAGAACTGATCCACCATTGGTTACCTCTACTTTTCCTTCGTTAGTCATATTCCAAGTGGCATTTTGAGGGGCATTTATAATTATTTGGTCCGCCACCTGTTGATCTGCCTTATTGATCAATTGAATGTTCCCCGCCTTTAAGGCAAGATAAGTATTGCTGATGATGCTGTTGTCAAATTGCCGTGATCGCAAATCCCAGATATACCCACTCAAATTGTCCGACGCACGAGTGTAAATGTTTCCATCCAGTGTGAATTGCAAGGTGTAAGCCCCATCAGGAGAAGGAATATTGGCTGGATGGCTTGCCCAGAGCACCTGATTGGCAGGGTTTTTTACCTGAATTTTCCCTTCATTGGTGATATGCCAGGTAGAGCCTTCAGGGGCATTGACCCCGATTTCCTCCAGCATTTCCTGGGTGTCATAACTGATCAGTTGGATGTTCCCATCCTTCAGCGCTACATACGTACCACTACTGTTACTCTGGGTAAATCTGTTAGATTTCAGGTCCCATTGGTAGGCAGCTATACTGGCAGTCTCTCGAATCTGGATATTTCCATCCAGGGCAAATTGTAGGGTGAAGTCCCCATTTGGTGAAGTTTGGTTAGCAGGATGACTTTCCCAAAGCACATCCCCATTAGGTTTTTTTACCTGAATTTTCCCTTCATCAGTTATAAACCAGGTGGAGCCTTCGGGGGCATTGACCGCTATTTCTTCCAGCATTTCCTGTGTATCCTTGCTAATCAACTGGATGTTTCCATCCTTCAGCGCTACATACGTACCACTACTGTTACTCTGGGTAAATCTGTTAGATTTCAGGTCCCATTGGTAGGCAGCCATATTGGCAGTCTCTCGGATCTGGATATTTCCATCCAGGGCAAATTGTAAGGTGAAATCCCCATTTGGTGAAGTTTGGTTAGCAGGATGACTCGCCCACAGCACCTCTCCATCAGGATTTTTTACCTGCACTTTTCCTTCATCGGTTAAATACCAGACTGAGCCTGCTGGTGCATCTAATTCAATTTCATCCACCACACTTTGATCAGCTTTGGAAACCAATTGAATATTGCCCTGCCACAGACGGATATAGGTATTGTCAATCTGGTTGCTTAGGAAGAAGTTATTCCTTGCCCCCCATTTGAAATTTCCACTTGGCTCTTCTTTAACCAATACATCACCAATGGATGAAAAATGCAGTCGGTACCCGCCATTGGTTTGGTCATCGGGATATTGCCCTCCCTGAAGCTTGCGAGGAATATTGATACAGATTTCGAAACCGTTGGCCGTTTTTTCCAGGACCTGCATGGTAAAGGGGACATTTTCCCTTTGGGTGAAGCCTTGTCCTTCGGAGAAACTAACCTTTTCAATCCATTCTGTGGTATTATGATCGATGTGATAAGACAGGGGCTCCCGGAATAATAAGCGGATTTCCCGCTTACCTGTGGGAGCGGGTTCTTCTACAGAATAGACGATGACACGGTCCCCTTCAGTATTGATGGCAGGCTCGTCTCGCTTCTTCACATCCTGCGCGATCTCAATTACCCATTGCTTGGCATAATGATTTTCGTCCGGGATAACAATCATCTTAGGATTGGTCGAAGCAGTAGCATCCGTAATCTTAGCCAACGTATAGGTTTGGGGGCCGGCTTCTCTCACCAGTTTGGTACGATTCTCAGGCAACCAGCCATAGCGGAAGCGGTGCCAACCCAGAAAACCGGTAGCAGCCCGCATATCACCCATCATGCCAAATCCCCCCATTTCATGTGCATACTTCTCCTCCGTTCCTCCGCCTTGAAGGCTTACGGTGGTTTTTTCCGTTGGGTATAAATCCGGGGAGCCAAAGTTATGGCCCATTTCGTGCATCATAAGGCGGTAATCATCCTGATCACCGTTGGGAGCTATGACGATATTGCTACGTATCCCTCTGGCATCGGCTATATCATAGCCATCAAAGACACCGACGGAGGCATGGACTGAGGAAGAAATTAACTGTCCCGGGTCGTCTTCCGACTCCGTTGCTGTGGAAGTTACAGAACTGAATACCGGTGCTGTCTTATCCGTGATCATCACAAATATGGTATACTCGTCGAACTGAGTGGCCGGAGGAACGGGAGCCGTGGCAGGAGCGGGGATTTTCGCATAGCCATCCCGAAAAAATTTATGGTAATTCCAGGTATTGCCATTGGTACCGGTGGTCAGGTAAGCGGTACCTGCTCCATCCAGCTTGGTCCAGGCAGTAGAAGCACTAACATTATGGGTAATATCTGCCAGGCCTTGTTCTTGAAATTTGGTCGTCAGGTCTCCATTGCTTGTCAGGGTGTTCCAAAGGGTCGAAGGTGAGAGAGTAGGGACAGGATCTCCATCGAAATAGGCAAACATCACTTCCAACTTTGCCGTTCCATCTGTCTTGACATCGGTAGTACCTGGCTTACCTTCCCTGCCAAACGGCAATAACTCTGCGGATAAAGTGGAGGTTCCGGCCACATTATCTACCTGAGTAAATTTCCGAATCGGTCGTACGTAGAGGTTGGATCTCCGATCATTCATGCCCAGCATGACCCTACCGCCAGGACGAGTCCAATACACATCTCTATGAGGGCTGCGTGTGGAGGAAAGCAGATAGGATTTGGTCTGGTCTAAATTAATTACTGCATGCTGCTCATACATTTTGATAGATTCTCCAATAGAGGGAAAATACCAATCATTAAAGCCTCCGGCCCCATATTGACTACAAGCTACTGCGGCAGTCATTACCCCTCCACTCGTCTGACAGGGAGCGGCCAGGATATGCTGTAGGTTTGAAGACCCTTCTCCAATATCCAATCCGGGAAGCTCATACCATAGTTGTCCGGGTTTGATGACTTGATTAGAGGTAGGCAGGTTCGGGATTTCAATGCCATAACACCCATATGGGTAACGGCCAGGCAAGTCTTCCTCGGAGGCCACCAGGCCTTTGACTTTACCTGCTTCATAATCAGGATCACCTGGCTGAAGAATATAGAACACGATGCCGCCAAAGGCATTGTCCCCGATTTGTACGTTGCAGGAAGTAGTCGAGAGGGAGGGAGGAGAAACTGCCGCTACCGGTGGGCTCATGTTTTTCAAGGTACCGGCTACATTATTGGCTGTTTTGGCTCCTGGAACCGTGGTCGTGGCAGCGGTAAAATCCTGATTGAAATTGTAATAGGCGATCAACCCGTCCTCGTTTCCTTGCAAGGTTTTATCCTTGGTCTCAATGATTTCAGTCACCGGGCGGGCGTAATTCCAGATTCGGACTTCGTCCAGGTCTCCCCTGAAATACTCTCCGTTACTCGGCTGGGAGATATTCCCAATCCGAAAATGCTGGCCGACCAGGTTCATAGGACTGCGCGCTCCTCCCCCGGCTGAAATCTGCCGTCCGTCTACATAAATCTTCACCCCATTTCGCTGCCCATCAAAGGAGGCTCCTCCACCATAAGTTACCGCTACATGGTGCCATTCCCCATCATTGATAGCGGGAGAAGAACCCAAACCCGTCACATCATTATACTGGCCGATAAAGGCGGCTTTGCCGCCTCTGACTGCAATGCCCGCTCGCTGGTTGGTAGCGCGGGTTCCCCAACTGATAAAGTTTCCGATGTTGGTTTGGTTGGTCTTGACCCAGGCCTCTGCGGTCCAGGGTGAATTGCCGGTAGGCATAGCAGGCGTAGTACTCCCAATGTCAATCCAGTCATTGGTACCGTCAAAACGAAGGGCCGATTCCGTTTGCGCATAGAGATCTTGCCCCAGGAAGCTCATCAAAGCTACCCCCAGCAGCAAGGACTTTAATAATTGTCGAGGTTGAATTCTTCCCCGGCCGTAAATGCTTTCCCGAAGGAAGAAGAGAGGTGTGCAATACATTACAGTAAGTGTTTATGAGTTTAATGACATACCTCACTCGGTCGGCATTTTCCGGAGAAAACCGATCAGAAATTTAGGGGGTAGTCATCATGAGAAAAATGACTAAATAATCGCTTCAGAGGCGATTCACGGCATTAGGGAGACATCCCTTGCTTGATCCATAATACGCATACAGGCTCTCACACGTCCCAAACCGGAAAAACTATGTTTCCGAGGGAGGTTATCCGCCCACATGCCGGGTTATGAATGTTGGCTATACGGTCTTTCTGAGTCCCATTTGTGCGCAGAAAACAGAAATATTCGCCACAATAAATTATAATACCAAGCCTGTAATTACAAATTATTGAAACGTATTTTCCCAAAACAGGTAATAATACCTGCGTGAGTCAATGGATATGATTACCTTTTTTAGGAAGGCTACCCTGATCCCGCAAATATGTTTGACCTTCCCATCTTCCTGCCCCATTTTTGCAGACATGGATTTTTTAGCTGGTCAGACACTTTTATTCGATAAACCCAAAACCTGGACTTCCTTTGATATAGTAAAAAAGGTTCGGGGCACCATCCGCATTAAAAAGGTAGGTCATGCCGGGACGCTCGATCCACTGGCCACCGGATTGCTGATTCTCTGTACGGGACGCCACACCAAAACCATCAACCAGATTCAGGAAATGGAAAAGGAATACTGGGTCCGGGGGAAATTGGGCGCTACTACCCCCAGCTACGACGCAGAGTTTCCGGAGGAAAAACTGACCGATGCCAGTCACCTGGATCGGGCGGCGCTGGAAAAAGCCATGGAAAAGTTCAAGGGGTTGATCGAACAGGTACCGCCCATTTTCTCAGCAGTGAAGGTCGATGGACAACGCGCCTATAAAGCCGCCCGCAAAGGAAAAAGCCTGGAACTCAAAAGCCGACAAGTGCATATCTATGATTTTGCGCTGACCGAAGATGAATGGGAACTGCCCGTCTTTGAAGCCCGCATTCGGTGTAGCAAGGGCACTTACATCCGTTCGCTGGTACACGACCTCGGCCAAGCCCTTGGCGTGGGGGCGTACATCCAGGAGTTACGCCGAACCCGCATTGGAGAATACCGGGTAGAAGACGCCTGGCAAATCGAAGATTTTGTAGCGGAGTTTAAGCCCTGATCCCTGGTCGGATAGAATCCGGGCTGTTCTTCCGGTTCCGGATACGGATTTTGGAGACGCATGGAAAATGCACCGGCTGGGGTTGAACCATTGGTCAAGCTTTACCAGAGACAAAATTTGTCGAAGACAACCGAACCCACACATATCTTAATGTCACCCCGGAAAGACTTTTGAACGACAAGGCAAAAGTCTTATCCGGGGTCTCCGAGAGTTCTATAAACCACGCCATGAATATGGAGATCCCCGCCAGGACGTCGGAATCTAAGGGCCCAGATAGGTCCCCCCCTTCATTCGGAGGCCATTCCAGGATGACGATTATATCGTGAATTGGGTAGAGACGGATTGCATCCGTCTCCATAGGGAGCATCACCTGGGTGATGGAATTCGCGGATGAATTCCGGACTAGTTTCTCCGGTACCGGATACCGATCATAGAGACGCATGCGATGCGTCTCTCCAGGGATGCCCCCTGGGTGATCGACTTGCATGATAAAAACCATTGCCCGAAAGGCTTGCAGCAAAAAGCCGCATCCAGTAACTTGCCGATAATTAGGAATCGGCATGCCCACCTAAACATTTACCTGTCGATTTTTTCCTCTATTTGACCTTTGGATGAAAGTTTTCCAATCGCTAGATGCCTATACGGCAGGACCCCATCCCGTAGCTACCATCGGTACCTTTGATGGCCTACATCAGGGGCACAAAGTGATCTTGCGTCGTATCATTGAGGAGGCCAAACGCCTCCACGGAGAAAGTGTGCTGATCAGCTTTCATCCGCACCCTCGTTTGGTGCTTTTTCCCGAAAACAATCCCCTTAGGTTGTTGCACTCGCTGGAGGAAAAGATCCAAATGCTGGATGAGATGGGCCTGGACAAGCTATTGCTGATTCCATTTACCAAGGAATTTTCCCGCACACCTTCCAAGGCTTTTATCCGAGACACCCTGATCGGCAAAATCGGCATCCAAAAGATCGTGATTGGCTATGACCATCGCTTTGGTAAAAACCGAACCGGGGGCATTGAAGAACTGCAGGAACTGGCGCAGGAGCTTCAGTTTGAGGTGGAGGAAATCCCCGCCCAGGCCATCGACGATGCGAATATCTCCAGTACCAAAATCCGCAAAGCCCTGGCTGCCGGAGATGTCTCCACAGCCAATACCTACCTGGGTTATGCATATGGGTTCTCTGGCACCGTCGTTCACGGAGCCAAGCAAGGCAGGACCCTCGGTTATCCCACGGCCAATCTTGATCCGCTGGAGCCCCATAAACTGATCCCTACTGATGGGGTATATCTGGTCCGGGCCATGCTGGGAGAAGAAATCCACCACGGCCTGATGAGCATTGGCTCCAAACCTACCATGGGCGGCACCCAGCAATTCTACGAAGTTTTTATCTTCGATTTTAACCGGGACATCTACGACCAGGTGCTGCGGGTGGAGTTCCTTTCCTTCCTGCGTGGACAACAGAAATTTAAGGGTCTGGATGAACTAATGACTGCGATGAAAAGGGATGAAGCTAATGGACGAGAGTTAGTAGCTTCCTTTTCCTCTTAAGCATGGGCTGATCTGCCCTGGCCATCCCTCTTTTTGAACCCTTAGCGAATTGCCCCTATCTTTAGGACGGGTATGTTCCCGCCTATTTGCTATTTCTGCCCTATGTCTTCGGTTTTTACCAACCCCACTGTAGATGTCCAGGCCCTTCCTCAGGTGGAGGAGGCCGAGTTTCAAGGCCTGGATGAAAAGTATCTCAACGTCAGTTTGATTGGCTCCATCATTGGCAATGCCTTATTCCTCATTCCGGTTTCGGTGGGCATCTACTTTGCCACCGCCAATGGTATGCTTTGGCTGGGCCTTTTGGGGCTGAGTCTATGGGCGCTTTATTTTGCCTTCCGTTTGTTTCTATTGGTAAAAGGCTTTCGGAAAAAAGCCTACGCCGTACGGGAAAGAGACCTTATTTATAAAAAAGGCTTGATCTGGCAGCGAACGACGACCGTGCCTTTTACCCGCATCCAACATGCCTCCGTGAGTGAAGGCCCCATTGAAAAACTCTTCGGTCTGGCTACGGTCAAGGTATTTACCGCGGGGGGAGACAGCAGTGATCTGAGCATCCCGGGCTTGCCGCATGAGGCGGCCCATCGCATGAAAGATTTTGTTATGGAAAAAGCCGGCCGCCATGAATCAGCTTAGTCAGGCTTTCCAAACCCCTTCCCGTCAATCCTCCGCAGCCATCTTCTTTATTCTGTGGAAGTTTTTGCGGTCGGCGGGGCGCTATCTGGTGCCCATCCTGATCCTTTACATTTTTCGGGGCACGCCCAGCGAAGACAGCGGGGAAGGCGGACGCTTTTATCTCTACCTGTTCTTTGGGCTAGGGGTGATTCAGGTGATTGCCTCGCTGATTTCCTACTGGAATTATTTCTTTTTTGTGCAGGGAGAAGAGCTGGTCATCAAAAAGGGTTTTCTCAACAAGACCCGGCTCAGCATTCCTTTTGACCGCATCCAAACGGTGAACCTTAACCAAAGTCTCCTCCACCAATTTCTCAATGTCTTTAGCGTGGAGATCGATACGGCAGGTTCCGCGGCCAGTGAGTTGAACCTATCCGCCTTATCCAAAGACAAAGCGGAAGCCTTGCGAGATTATGTCCTGGCGCAAAAAGCCCTGCTAATAGCTCAACCGGAAACTGAGGCAGAAGGCGGAGAAGGTCAGGCTGACGAGCTGGTATCGGAACCAGCGACTGAAAATCGCCTCATGTTCCAACGGAAGCTGCAAGACTTAATCAAGGTAGGGGCTACCCAAAACCACCTACAGACCGCTGGGCTGATTCTGGGTTTTGGGCTGGGGCTCCTCAATTATGTAGACGATATTCTGGGATGGGAAGAGGGCGACTGGATAGAAATGGGCATCGATTTACTCGGCCTACAAAGCGATCAATATTTTCTTTTTTGGATCATTGCCATTCCTCTGTTGCTGGTGGTGGCCTTTTTGCTCAGCCTGGTGCGAGCCGTGATCCGATATTACAACCTGAGCTTTTTTCAGACTAAGCGCGGCTTCAAAGTGGTCGCGGGCCTCTTTGAAAGGCGGGAACAATCAGCAGTACATAGCAAAATCCAGCGGGTCCGCTGGACGCAGAATCCGCTGCAAAAAATGCTGGGGTACTTTACGTTGCGTCTCTTTCAGGCCTCCAGTGCGGTGGTCAACCGCAAACAGGCCATTACGCTGCCAGGGGCGCAGGAAGCAGACATTGATCAGGTACTGAGCCTTCAGTTTCCGGGCGATGATTTTGACCATTTTGAGCCGAGAACCATCAGTCGGAGCCTGGTACATCGGAACATGCTCTTTTTTGGCTTGATTCCGGTGCCCATCCTCCTGGGGGCTTTTTTCTCCTGGGCGGGTTGGTGGAGTCTGGCCTGGTTGGCCTGGCCTTTATTGCTGTTCCCGCTGGTATCTCGCTACCAGCATCGCTACCGCTGGAGCATCACCGAAGAAATGCTCAAGGTAAAAAGCGGCGTGATTGGCACCCGTTTTCAGATTTTGCCTTTATACAAAATCCAATCGGTTAGCATTGAGCAAAGTCCTTATCAACGAAGAAGGGACCTGGGCGACCTGATTTTACACACCGCATCGGGAGACCTGGAAATTTCCTACATCAGTCTGGCGGAAGCCCGGGAAGTGCAAAACTACGTCCTGTACAAAGCGGAATCTGATCCCCGCCCCTGGATGTAACCTAAGGATACAAGACCGGATTCAAGGGCGAGTCAATCACCTCCCCCACCCTGGCGCCCGGGCACCAGGTATCCCAATCATTCTGTTGGTTTTCATTTTCCGGCGCTTTGAGTCGCATGTCTTTGTCCATATAAATGACCGTCATCACGGCCCGCATCTGATCGGTTTGATTGGCACCTGCCCGATGAAAGATCCAGCCCGAATGAAAACTTACCTCGCCCAGGTCGAAGGCTTCTATGATGTGGGCAAAATCCGTTACCCGGAGTTTTTTGTCCATGATCTGCTCACTCTCATCCCCGATCGCCAATTCCCTCCCCTCCACAATCCGGTGGCTACCCGCACTAAACTCCAGCGGGCCCATCTCCAGCGGTACCGCTTGCAAGGGCATCCAGGCGGTGATGGTTCGGTCGGTTTCCAACGGCCAATAATACTGATCGGCATGCCAGGGAGTAATGCCTCCACCTGCTTCTTTGAATAAAGCCTGATCATGGTATAGGCGCACGCCCTCGACCTGCATGAGCGCTGCAGCGATGCCGGCCATCCGCTGGTTAAACACGATTTCCCTGATAGCCGGATCGTCTACCCACAGGTTCATCAGTTGGAGAAAGGCCTTGCCATAGGTGTCGCGCTCCTGTAGGGGCTTTTTTTGCTGACTCAACACCTGGACGCGATGGGAAATAACTTCCTGAAAATGGGCGATTTCTTCCGGCTGCCAGACCTGCTTGAGCTTGATATAGCGGTGTTGCTGATAAAAGGCGATTTGGTCTGCAGTGAGGGGATAGGGAGTGTGGAGGGGCATAGGGCTTATTTTTTATCAAAATAATAGTTCCTCCGGAAACTTGAGAAACTACCAAATCCTTTCTCCCGTACACCCAGCCAACGCCCCTCTGCTAAGTCACGATCAACCATGAAAAAAACCAATGCCATGCGCATCCTTGAGCAAGAGGGGATCGCCTATGATACGCTGGCTTATACCTACGATCCACAGGACCTGGACGTCCGCAAGATTGCCCAGGAAAACCAACTCCCCATTGAGCAGATTTACAAGACCCTGGCCGCCTGGGGAGATAAAACCGGGCTGGTAGTAGCCGTGGTTCCGGGCCATATGAAACTACGCCGCAAAGCCCTGGCCCAAGCCACCGGCAACAAAAAAATCAGCCTCGTACCTCTAGACAAATTACAAGCCCTTACCGGTTATATCCGGGGTGGCTGTAGTCCGATTGGCATGAAAGCCCAGCCGCCAGTTTTTGTAGATGCTACCGCCGAAGCCTTAGGCTATATCTGGGTCAATGCCGGGGTCCGTGGGATCCTGATTGGCCTGCGTACCGATGCGCTCCTTCAGGCCAGCCGAGGTAGTTTGCTCGATATGTCTGATCCCATTCCCACAGCCTAACCCTCTCCTACCATGAAATCCTCTCCTCCTTTAGCCAAAAAGTCAGTCAACAAATATGGTCTCCTCGCCCTGGTCATTTTGCCGGTTATAGGTTTCCTGATTTATGAGATAGGGATGGCCATGAGCTTTTATGGACTCGGACGGGATATAGAAAAAGGCTTGAATAAAGCATTTGCTGCCCCGATTGAAGGGCAGCATGCCCAGCCACCTTCTCTTGTACTGGATTCGGTGATGGGCTTCAACGACTGGGCTAATTATACGGGCAGGCATGACTCCGGCGAGGAAGTATGGGTGTATGGCTTGCAGTTGAATCGAACCGATAGCCTGAGCCTGGCGTATGAGTTTGTCCGGATGAAAAACTGGAAGCGCCAGAACAAGCGAAGCGGAAGCCTTTACCTTGATCCTGTCTCGGTGAGGGAAAATCCATGGTGGATTCGTTATGGCGATTCCGAACCTGCGCCAGCCTATCGGCTGTATGACCCTGCGGCAACAGATGGGTTCCACTTTCTGGTAGGGAAAAAACGCCTCCTTCATCATGCAAGGGGGCAGGTACAAATCAGGAAGGAAGGGGAGTTAGTTCCCCGCTCTTCTATTTTGTTTTATAAATAGCAGCCCTGTTCCAGGACGAACTTTTTGTCAAAAATCTTTATCTTCTATCAGACCTATCCGCCTATGTTTCGCTTCCTACTCCTCGTCTTTTTTATCGCGGTGGCCTGCCAACCACAAGCCAGTCTTTCTGAGGTCGAAGAACCCAAAGTGCCTATTGTGGTCCATGATACCCTCTTCACGCAGACACCCATTCGGATCGGCAATGACCGAGGGCAGGTGGGCATTCAAGGGGCCTTTGAGCGAACCGACGGCCACCTCACGGATAGTGAGTTTGAGCTCAGCCTGATGGGCTTCCCCAATCGGGACTTTCGGCGAAAGCTCTCCAAAATTGACCTGATTGACTCCTGTGGATACGTCTGCTTTCAAGCAGAAGACGTAAAGGATTTTACCGAGGGTGCGGTGCTTCAGGAAATCACCTACGATTTCATCCGAGCCAACAGCTTGTATTTCATTGCCACCTTGTACCAACCCCAATTGGGTAAATCCATCACTGGGAAATTTGGGATTATATATCAATTCGACCGGGAAGGGGAAATCTATTTTTGGTATACCGACGGCATCAGAGATTTGCCTGAAAAGGCCCAGCGTATACCCTTGCCTAGCCTTGGCATGAGAAAATAGTGGCGGAAGGTCATTTTTTCGCCGAATGGAAAGGATTGGTAAGGGAAGTGGCTATATTGGTCGATCAAAAGGCTCAACGCGTTTTCCCATGAAATTCCTTCCTGTCCTCCTCCTCGGTCTGGCTTTCTTTTCCGCCTGTCAGGGTCCTTCCGAGCGCATCCTCTTCTCTTCTAGTCGCAACGGCAATAGCGACATCTTTCTCATGCACCCGGACGGCTCCAAGGTGCAGGCGCTCACCAATGATCCCCGGGAGGAATGGGCCGCTACCTGGATAGATGCCAATCATATCAGTTTTCTCCGGCAGGAGGATAGCCTGATCCTCCGCTATCAACTGGCTCTGGAAAGCGGCGAAATCACGCCCCTCCCCCACCCTCAGGCTTGTACCCTGGATGATAAGAACATCTTATATGATCGCACTACGGGGCAGCAGTTATATGGCTGCCGGGGAGAATTATACTGGGCTGACGCTAGCGGAAGCGGGCAGAAAATCCTGACCATTGACCTGCTGCGCACGGCTGGATATCCTAGCTGGATAGAAGGGGAAGAGGCGTTTATTTTTACCAGTGAACATCTGGGCAATGAGGAGATTTTTCGCATGGACCTTAACAGCGGCAAAATCAAGAACCTGACCCGCCATCCTGACCGGGACCAACGGGGAAGCCTTTCGCCAGATGGAAAATACCTGGTCTTTAGCTCCAACCGATTCGGGAAGGACAATATGGAAATCCTCCTGATGCGGCTGGAGGATCGGGCATTAACCCGGGTTACCGACAGTCCCGATACTGAATTGATTGCCCGCTGGTCCCGAGACAGCAAGCGGATATACTTTGGGAGCAACCCTGATGATAACTGGGATTTGTTCGTATATGAGCTTGAAAGCCAAGAGACCACCCAACTAACCCAAGAAGCAGGCTTTGATGGAGACCCCAGAATCTATTAAACTGGCAGAGATACACCCTTTTTTCGCCCTTTCTCCCCAAGCCCGGAGGGGATTTCAGGTCAAATTAGCCGGCGCGGTCATCCTGTTCAATCTCCTGGCTATCGGGCTGGCTGTAGGCCTGGGATGGTATGGGCTGCCCATATTTTCCCTTTGGATCAGCCTGTCCATCATCGCCCCCTTTTTTGATGTGCCCAGCCTGATCAAGCAAGGACAACTCCGCTTGTACTCCTCCATGTTTCTCATCCAACATCCCGAAAAAGACCCGGTGATCATGCACGGCGGGACCCTCTTGGAATATTATTTTGCCCTTGATCGCAGCCTACCCGCTTCTCAGCGCACTTCCTGGATTCTGCTTCAGTATATCCGGGGACTGCTGGCTTTTTTGGAGGATGTTGACCGGAAAGGCTGGCATAGCAAAAAGCTCAAGGGTACCAGCTACATCCTCAATGAACGGACCGCCCAAAAAATAGGCCTGAACCCTACCAAGCTGGACTTCGGCCAGACTTTTATCCTCTGGTTCAATCTCCCAAACATGATGGTTGCCTACTCCCTTTCCAAAGGCAAACTCAGGTTCCCGCCTTTATGGAGGGTGCGCTCTTTCGAAGGAAATATGCTGGAGATTTCCAAGAACAAGGCCCGCCTGGAGCTTCTGGCTCAAGGCCTGGAAAGGAGATTACGCAAGGGCTAATTCGCAAAAGCCGCAGGTGCATATCTATAGCCAGGAGGCAACGCTTCTCCGGCCCACCACTCTTTAGCGGAAAATCAGGATTCCTCCTTGTTTCATTTTACACCCACCAACCCATGGCGTTTTTATTCAGCAAACAACTCTCCATCCTGATGATCGGGCTGTGCCTGCCGGGCATCACCCTGGCCCAGACCTACCTGGACAGCTTAAAGGTTTCTCTGGACTCCCTGGCGCAACACAGCAGCTTGCCGGGCTTCTCCGTAGCGGTAGTAAAGCCCGCAGGCGAGGTATTTATCTACAGTGCGGGCTATGCTTGCCTGGAACCTCAGAAAAAATTCGAAGCGGACGCCCGAATCAATCTGGGTTCCGTCTCCAAAACGGTGGTAGGCCTGGCCCTGGCCAAAGCGATAGAGGAAGGTCATCTGAGTCTGGACAGTCCTATAGAAGAATTCCTGGACTTTCCGGTCTCCAATCCCTGGTTTAAAGATCAGCCCATCTTGGTGCGCCACCTGGCCAATCACACCTCCACCATCCGGGATAGCAAGCATTATGGCAAAACCTATATCCCTCAGGAGAAGGTGCCTAGTCCGGCAGAGGTTCATCCCGGCTTCCAGCAATTTATCCAAAGTCATGAGGCCCTGAGTATGCCAGCCTTTCTGGCGCGCATCCTCTCCCCCAAAGGGGCCTGGTATCGCAAGAAGAACTTCCATAAGCGAGCGCCGGGCCAAGAGGCGGACTATGCCAACCTCAATGCCGCGCTGGCAGCCCTGGTGATCGAAAAAGCCAGCGGGCAGTCTTTCAAAGCGTTTACCCAGGCATACATTTTCGATCCCTTGAAGATGGGAGATACGAGCTGGGAAATAGTCCCCGATCAAGCAGATCACTATGTAAGCGGATATTTTCCTGCGGGAGCCATGGTGCCTCCTTACCAACTGATCACCTATGCAGATGGAGGATTGATTTCCACGGCTCCGGACCTCAGTAAGCTGTTGGCAGAAATGATGTGCGCCTATCAGGGCAAAAGTACATACCTGCCCCCAACCTACGCCCGTATGCTGTTGCCAGGAGATCAGGATGAAGACCGAATGTTCTGGGGTATGGGAGAAAAAAGCCGCTTGATTGGGCATGGGGGAAGTGATCCCGGGGTCCAGACAGGTTTTAGGTTTCATGCGGATTCCCTGCTCGGTCGGGTGGTCCTTTGTAACATGAATGCAGAAGACCAGGAAGCACTCTGGCAAAAATATCGGGAAATTCACCGCATCCTGGATCGCTACGAAAAGCGCCTTCCCTGATCCTAGCCTAATATTTTCGTCCCATTTCAAGGCATTGCTGCTGGCAATGCCTTGATTTTTTTTACCCCTACTGTAACAAAAATTTGCGATCCTCGTTTTTGATAGTGTAATTGTGAGTGATTACTCACTATCGAACTAACAAACTAAAAAAATGAATAAAGTAGCTTTAATCACCGGTGCTTCTAGTGGCATAGGCAAAGAACTCGCCACCATCCATGCCCAAAAAGGCGGAGACCTGGTCATCGTCGCGCGTCGACAGGAAAAATTGAACACCTTAAAGGAGGAACTTGAATCCACCTACGGCGTCAACGTCATGGTGATTGCCAAGGACCTAAGTTTGCCTACTGCTGCTGAAGAAATTTACAATGAAGTGAAAGCAGCTGGCGTAGCAGTAGAATATCTGATCAACAACGCTGGCTTTGGAGGTCGCGGAAAATTTCACGAAAGAGACTGGGCGCAGGATTTGACCATGATCAACCTGAATGTAGTGGCCCTGACCGCCCTGACTCGCTTTTTCCTGCCGGATTTCGTAGCCCAAAATAACGGCAGAATCCTCAACGTTTCCTCCACCGCCAGTTTACTACCCGGCCCGTTACAGGCGGTTTACTATGCCACCAAGGCGTATGTAACCTCCTTTAGCAATGCCATTAATGAAGAGCTGCATGATACGCCTATCACAGTCAGTGCCCTCTTACCCGGAGCAACCGAAACGGAATTTGCGCAGACCTCAGGAATGGATAAGACGGAATTATTCAAAAACACCTTTAGTGCCTACGAAGTAGCCAAGGCTGGTTACGAGGGCATGATGGCAGGGAAACTGAACATCCTGGCCGGCCTGACCGCTATGCAACGGATGATGATGGCCAGTATCCCTTTGACCCCTAAGAAAATGTTGCTTACGCAAATCAGAAAAATGCAGGAGGTCAGCAACTAGCTTCCTGCGACCGTATCACGTTGTGTCAGGCAGGGAATTTTGCATTAAGCTACCCTGCCTGCTTTTTTATCCGTATTTTTTTCTTTTATCAATTGTCTAACCTCTTACATGGAAAACACCGCCCGCCAACAATTTGGTCATGACACGACTACCGATGAAGTCCTGGAAGGCATAGACCTGACCGGAAAACGCGTCCTCGTCACCGGAGGTTCCAGTGGCATCGGTCAGGAGACAGCCCGAGCTATGGCCTCCAAAGGTGCCGAAGTCATCCTCACCGCTCGAAACGAAACCAAAGGCAAGCAGGTAGTAGCTGAGATCAGAGCCGCTACCGGAAACGAAAAGGTTTCCACCATGCCGGTTGAACTCGGCTCTCTCTCCAGCATCCGCAGTTTTGCGGAGGCCTTCTTAAGCCAATATGATGCCCTCGACCTGCTGATCAACAATGCAGGGGTGATGGCTTGCCCACAAAGCAAGACCGAAGATGGTTTTGAAAAACAGTTTGGCGTCAATCACCTGGGCCATTTTCTGCTTACCGAATTGCTGAGCCCAGCTTTGGTTAAAGCAGCGCCTTCCCGGGTGGTCAACGTTAGCTCCCGGGCCCACCGCATGTCTCCCGTGGTCTT
>JBCBGC010000044.1:0-52946 GCA_038527215.1 Bacteroidota bacterium | reverse complement strand
TATAAACGTAGCCATCTGGGTTGACGACCGGGATGATAAACCACTCCCTTTCGTTCAGGAGATAAGTGGCCTCGGGATCTTTGCCATGATTCTCCAGCGCCCACCACATAAAGTATAGGGTCGCCTCCAGAGACATAGGCTCCCGGGCGTGGGTCAACGCATCTATATAGACCGCTGGTTCCGTGGCGGACTCATCCACCTGGGGTTGGTCTGACATTTTAACCACCCAGATATCCCGTCCTTCAGCAGTTTTTCCGACAGATCGTTTTGGGGAAATCAAGCGCGGATACAGCAAACGCATGCTATCCAGCATGACTCCGACTTCCTGATAGGTATGATAGCCGCCCATGGCCCCGCTTCCAGGGAGGTAGTGCGTCAAGCCGCAGCTGGTCCGGGTATGGGTTCGCAAGTCAGCTGAGAGGTGGCGGGCATACCAGCTTTCCATATCGGGCTCAATGATCCGATAAGGCAGGCCTGAGGCTTCCAGTTGAACTAGCTCCAGAGAATCCAGAATCAGTTCCCAGGTTTTTTCTCCGGCCTGATGTCCATGCAGACATTGAAAGGTCTCAGGTAAGTCCAGGAATCCATGGTTCAGGCGAAGCTGAACTTTGGCGTGAGGCTGCTGTGCCATACTACTTAATCCCCACCCCAGGGTCAGTATAGCCAACAATACGCGCATGTGAGTAGAATTTAGGTTCAATATACAAAACGTCCCGCACCTGGGTGCGGGACAAGATCGATACATCTACTTAAACTCTTTCTTCCGTTATCATGGTTGCCCGGCGGGCGATTTAACCGCCTCTATAAAACGACAGGCTTCCAGGACTTCTTCCTGCTCCATGCGCTGCTCGGCCAGAAGGTTCAATCGTTCGTTTTGCTCATCCAGCAAGCTATCCATCTGGGCGATTTCTTTTTCCAGATGACCGATTTTTTCCTCGAGTTCCTGCATGGCTTCTCGATTTATGCGCACGGATTCTTCCTCCTCCTCCGAAAGTACTTCAGCCTGATGGAGCAAAAGCTGGTTCTCCTGATAATGGAAGTTTTCTTCTTTTCTCAGTTGTTGGATTTGGTGAATGGCTTCAACCCGACGCGCTTGCAGGTGGTCCCCACTGGCTTCCAGGAGGGCTAGCTGCTGATCTAAACGGGCCAATTGTAGTTCTAAGCCCTTAGCGATCGCGCTGATTTTTGCGGTTTCAGAAGCCGCTGACAGATCGGAACTTTTATTTCTCGTCCGCTCTAGCAGCATTTTTTCTTCTTCCGACGTTAAGTATTGTGAGAATGAGCCATTTTCATCTTCCGCGGTAAGGTATACCTCTAAAGCGGGAGCTTTCTGGGCCCACATGGCCGATACCAGGCCTAAAGTAGCCCAAAGGCTAAGAAAGGAACGTTTCATAAGAACAAGGTTTAATTGCAACAGAACAATATGCCCTCAAGGTAGGGGGGGCAGCGTAGTTTTCATACGTGTTTTCGGAATATTTAAAACATGGATTTCGCGAGGCTTAATTCGAAATCCTGCTTGCAAAGAGGGGAAGAATGGAAAAATGCGCCTGTAGGGGATCGAAAATGTGGGGAAATGTCTACCGGCTTACATGAACTTTGGGAATTAGGTGATTTTTTTACCCTGAGCCCAAGACTTTTTTTTCGTTATTTAGTTGGTATCTAAAACGAAGCCTCCATGCGAAAACTTTTTGCTTTCATCTTCCTGCTGGGTTGGGGTGCGACCTACACACAAGCCCAGACTTACGCCAGCGAATCTGTCCTAAAGAGTGGGGATTGGTATCAAATTGCCATCACGGAAAGTGGTATGCACCGATTAGATGCTGATTTTTTCCGTTCGATGGGCCTAACTCCAGGCAGTCTGGATCCCCGGCAGATCAGAATCTTTGGCAATGGTGGGGGCCAATTACCCCAGGCCAATAATATCGAACGGCCGGATGACCTCGTAGAAAATCCCATTTGGGTATCCGGGGAAGCAGATGGTAGCTTCGATGAAACCGACTACGTTGTATTTTATGCTCAGGGTCCGCATGTCTGGGATTATAATGCAGAAAGTGAGCGTTTTCAGCACCGTTACAATGTGTATGCTGATACGAGTTATTATTATGTCAATGTAGGCCAGGCCAATGGCAAACGCATTTCCGCCTTGGCTTCTGCCCCTACTTCTACTTTTGATGCCACCACTTTCCAGGGAACCCATTTTCATCAGATAGATCGTGAAAACCCGATCAAAAGTGGGCGCCACTGGCTCGGAGAAAATTTTGACCTGAACAGCAATCGTAGCTTTGGCTTTTACATGCCCGATGCTTCCGGGACTGGCATCATCAATTTTCGGACACGATTGGCTGCCCGTTCAGATCAAACGACCCGCTTTCTCATTGATAACAATGGGCTGTCTATGGCTACGGTCGTCATTCCGGGAACAACCATCGGCAATACAGAAGCCATTCACTATTGGTCCAAGAGCGCAACCGCCAATTTGGGGGGGAGTGCGGTAGATGGACAGGACTCCCTGATCATTAATTTTTCTTATGACAAAAATGGCTCCTCGCTTTCTGTGGGATGGCTGGACTGGATTGAGATCACCTATGATCAGGGTACCCGCTATCCAGGAAATGGAGATTGGTTTTTTAACCTGACGGATAAGCAGATTGGCGCGGGTTCGATTGCCCACATCAACCTGACTTCTGTGCCCAATGGCTTAAACATCTGGGACATCAGTGATCCACTGGCCCCCAGGGATATTCTCTTCACCCAACTCGGAAATACCCTGGACTTCAATGTACCCGCAGAAGGGATTAAGCGATTTATAGCCTTTGAAAGTGCTGGCAAGCAGCCAACTTATATGCAGAAGGTGGCCAACCAAAATCTGCATGCCCTCCCTTTGGTGGATTACATCATTATCACCCATCCAGATTGGAAAGAAGCCGCTGACCGCTTGGCCATCTTCCACCAGGAAGTGTATGACCGGAGTACAGCCGTGGTTACCCCCGAACAGATTTTTCATGAATTCAGCAGCGGGCGGGCTGACGTAGCTGCTATCCGGGACTTCATTCGTATGTTCTGGGTTCGCTCCAGTGGCGTGTCGCCAGGTTTTGTCAACCTTTTTGGAGACGGATCTTATATCTACAAGCATATCAATGTGGCCCTTGGGCCAGAGGAAAATTTCATTCCCACTTATCAAAGTCGCAACTCCTGGGATCCCACCGCTTCCTACACTTCTGATGATTTCTTTGGCATCATGGAAGATACCGAAGGCTTTTGGGGAGAATCTTCAGGGGTAGATGGAGACGTAAGCCTGCAGGTCAATACCATAGACATCCCTATAGGCCGTCTGCCCATTGAAAACCTGGAACAAGCCAATCAGATCGTTGATAAAATTGTCAACTATGTTACGGACCCGGAACGCGAGAACGCCGGGGCATGGAGAAATCGAGTGGTGCTGGTAGCTGACCATAAGGAAGGGGAGGGGAGTACCCACGTACGACAAGCTGACAGCTATACCAATCAAATCGTCGCGGCAAATCCTTGTGTAAATATTGATAAGATTTACATGGACAATTACGAAATGGTGACCACTGCCGGGGTAACCCGATTTCCTGATGGTCGTCAGGCTTTACTGGATGCGCTGGACGAAGGTAGTCTGATTGTAAACTATACCGGCCACGGAGGGGAACAAGCGTGGTCCAACTCAAGGATTTTGGAAAACACGGACATTTTGAAAATGAAAAATGTCAACCGGAATCCTGCCGTAGTCACCGCTACCTGTGAATTCGGACGCTTTGACGAGCCTGAGTTTCGTACGGGAGCTGAAATCATGACCATGGAATCAGGAATTGGGGCCATTGCGCTCTTTACTACGGTCCGTCTGGTATATTCTTCCCCCAACGCTTTGCTGAACAAGCATTTTTACGAAAACGTTTTCACTTTCGATGAGGATAAGGGCCGCATGCCCACTTTGGGAGAAATCATGATGCGGACCAAAAACAAAACTTTCCAAAGAGGCTCTCTCGCGAACATCAATTCGCGAAACTTTACCCTTCTGGGAGATCCCGGCTTGATCCTTAACTATCCCAAGCTACGGGCTCAGATTACGCATATCAATGGCCGGGAAGTTTCTGCCGGGCAGATAGACAGCCTGGCCTCCCTCTCTAAGGTGACCGTCAGTGGTACCATCACCGACGAATTTGGTACCCCACAGGATACTTATCTGGGAGACATGGATATTACGGTCTTTGATAAGCCAAGTCGATTTACCACTCGTCTGTCCAATTTTTCCTTTTTCTGGCAAAAGAACCGCATTTTCAACGGACTTTCCTCCGTTCAGGATGGTGCATTTGACTTCGAGTTCATTGTGCCGATTGATGTTTCTTATGAAGATGGAGAAGGAAAAGTCAGCCTATATTTCCATAATGATACCATTGATGGTTCCGGGTGTGTCTCCAACCTATATGTTGGGGGAACGGATCCTAATGCAGTTCCAGATGACGAAGGGCCAGAGGTGAAACTTTTTATCAATGACACCAGTTGGGTGAGCGGGGGCATTACAGACCCCAATCCTTTCCTTTATGCCATCGTCAGAGATGAAAACGGGATCAATACAGTAGGCAGTGGCATCGGACACGAAATCAGCGGAACCCTGGATGATGACAACGCCAATGTGATCATTCTGAATCAATATTATACCGCCAAAAAAGATGATTACCGGGAAGGTACGGTCCAGTACCGCCTGCGCGACCTGGAAGTAGGACGCCATACCCTGAGCATCCGGGTATGGGATGTGGCCAATAATGCTTCAGAAGCTTCTACGGAATTCATTGTGTCTGACAATGCGGTTCTGGCGTTGGGTGAGGTACTCAACTATCCCAATCCCTTCACCGAAGGAACCCGCTTCATGGTAGGCCACAATCAATATGGCGAGGACCTGGAGCTGGAAATCAACATCTATACCCTAAGTGGGCAGTTGGTTCATACCTTAAGTTCTGATTTCACCGCCACGGGCAATAACTATCAGGCGCTCAGTTGGGATGGCAAGACAGACCATGGTCGGGACATTACCCAAGGGATATATGTGTATCGGGTAAGCCTGCGGCATCCAGCTACCGGACAAGAAAAAGTAGTCAGTAAAAAAATGGTGGTGCTGAAATAAGTCTCCTTAGCACGGGGCCGCTTTTCGCTGAAAATCAACGTTAATAGAGAGAAAAAACTGAAGACTGAAGACCGCGTTCAGTTGATTAAAGGGAATTTTGCGGAAAACGCCTGTGCTTGAAAAAGAGAATTGTTCAATAAAACGTTTATATTTGCGGAAAGATAAAAAGTAAGGTTTTTCTGGTTTTCTCCCTCCAAGAGAAGCATCTTATTCTTACTTTTACGAAAATATTCGCCTGGTAAAATACCTGCCTATGAAGTAATGCTACACTATTGTACATCAAAATTTTCAACAAGGTAGCACTCATATGAAGAAGTTTTTTCTGACTATCGCTTGCTTTGCCATTGTAGGCATGGTAGCCAATCAATTGCAGGCCCAAGGCACTACTACCGGGCAGCAAGGCACAAAAACTATCACTACCGCTGTACCTTTCCTCATGGTAGCTCCTGACTCAAGGAGTGGTGGGATCGGTGAAGCTGGTGTGGCCATTGCAGACGATGCAAACGCATTGCACTGGAACCCTTCCGCTCTCGCCTTTTTCGACAACCGAATGGGCTTTAGTATGTCATACTCTCCCTGGCTGCGTGCCCTGGGTATTCCTGACATCAACCTCATGTATCTTTCTGGGTACTACAACACTGGCAATGCCGGAGTGGTAGGAGCTTCTCTAAGATATTTTTCACTTGGACAAATTGACTTTACCGATGGACTGGGAACGCCTATCGGAAGCGACAAGCCTAGCGAATTCGCCTTTGACGTGGCTTACGCACTAAAAGTCTCTGAGCAGCTTTCTGCCGCGATCTCTCTGCGCTACATCTACAGCCGTCTGGCTTCTAATGGGGTGTTGCCTGGAGATGCGCAGCCGGTAAATTCTGCGGCTGGTGATATCTCTTTCTTTTACAAAAAAGATTTCAAAATCAACGGAGGTAGCGGACCGCTGCCTGTAAGATTTTCTTCTGGTCTCCACATTTCCAACCTGGGACCGAAAGTATCCTACACAGCCACTACCGTACAGAAGGATTTTATCCCTGTCAACATGAGAATAGGGTATGCGTTCAAATTCTTCGTCGACGATTATAACAGCATCACTTTCACCAATGATTTCAACAAATTGCTGGTTCCTTCGACTGGAGGTCGTACGGAGCAGGCGCTTTTGTCAGGAATTTTTGGTAGCTTTGGTGACGCCCCGGGCGGCATTAGCGAAGAACTCGCTGAAATCAACATCGCCACCGGACTTGAATACTGGTATCGTGATCTCTTTGCTGCACGCGTAGGCTTTTTCTACGAAGATGCTGAAAAGGGTAACCGTAAGTTCCTGACCGTAGGAGCTGGTATCAGATATAATGTATTTGGATTGCACTTTGCCTACCTGGCACCGCTGGTACAGAGTCATCCATTGCAGAACACCCTGCGATTCACCCTCACTTACGACTTTGAATCTGCAGGAAGCGAATAGAATTCCGTGCAACTACTTGGATACATGTCTCACGACATGGGGGAGGGCCTGAGCTAACAGGTCCTTTTCTTTTTGCCTTATTTTTTCATGCAGCAATTTGGATTGATCGGAAAAAAGCTGGGACATAGCTTCTCCAAACGGTATTTCAATGAAAAGTTTGCCCGGGAAGGACTGGATGCTCATTACGAATTATTTGAGCTGGCCAGCATTGCTGAACTACCGGCCCTGATGCAGGAGACGCCTGGCTTACGGGGCCTGAATGTCACCATTCCCTACAAAAAAGAGGTTCCTCCTTTTCTGGATGAACTTTCGCCAGAAGCCGCGGCGGTAGGAGCGGTGAATACCATCCTGCTGACCCAATCCGGAAAAAAGGTCGGCTACAATACTGACATCTTTGGTTTCCAGGAGTCACTGGAGGATTTCTTGCAGGAGGAAAGGCCGGACAAGGCCATCATTCTGGGCACAGGAGGGGCCGCTCAGGCCGTGAAATACGTCCTGGATCAGTTAGGGATCAGCGAACAGCTATCCATCTCCAGGAATCCTCAGCAGCCGGGAGAAGCCTCCTATGAAGCCCTTAAGCAAGAGTCGGTGGAAGCCTATCCGTTGATCATCAATACCACGCCATTGGGTATGTATCCCCAGGTTGAGCAGGCACCGGATTTTCCCTATGATCAACTTCAACCCCATCACCGGGTGGTAGATCTGATCTACAATCCGGAAACCACCCGCTTTATGGAACTGGCGGCAAGTCGGGGGGCGCGTACCCTCAACGGGATGCCCATGTTGATCGGGCAAGCCGAGAAAGCCTGGGAGATCTGGCAACAGCCCATGTGAGCAGGATGTTAGGTATAAAAAAGCGGCCCGGACGAGTCCGGGCCGCTTTTTTAGTAAGCTGTATTTTCCGCTATTCTTTATCTGTTCGGACATTCAGGCGGGCTTCTTTCAAATGCAGGGCTTTCTCCCATTCTTTCAAGATTTGATATTTTTCCTCCTGCTTATCCAGTTCCTGCTTTCTCTTTTTGAGCATTTCCTGGCGCTGGTTCATCAATTTTATTTGCTCTAGCAAAGAGACCTGAAGCCGCTCTAAAGACTTCTCTTTGTCCTCTAACTGGCGAATTCTCCGCACGTCCAGGGTATTCATTTGGGAGCGCATCTGAATATCTCCCTCCAGGACAGCGATGTGGTGTTCCAAGGAGTCAATAGTGAGAGAAGCCTGCGTAATCGCCACCCGGAAGCGATCGTCCTGACTGGCATACTTGCGCTTGATATCCCGAATCTGCAAACGGTAAGCAGACAGAGAATCTTCCCAATTATTCCGCTCGTAGCTGCTCAGGGTTTTCTGTACGCCCTCTTTTTCGGTGCGCTCGGCGGATACCTGAGATACTTTTCGCTTCAACTTTCGCTTCAAATGCTGATTCTCCTGGAGCTGTCCCTGCAGATACTGCTCACTGGCCTGCAACTGGTCGAATAAACCTTTATTGGCCTGCTCCAGATGCACAATCTCCGCATTGGCTTGTTCCAGACGGGTCAACATCTGCTCGACATTTTGGATGGGGGCAGCATCTTTATAGTGCACCTTCCGCTTCAGCCGATCATTTTTATTACGAAGTTGATCATTTTCTTTTAGCGTGGCCATGAGCCTTTTTTCCAGAATCTCTTCTTTTTCTCCCGCCACGTTCAAGGTCCATTCCAGATGTTCCCGCAATTTTTCATTTTCATAGGTCAGCTCTTCCAGACGCATATTCATGGTCTTCTGATCCTTGCGCCAGGAGGTATTGACATTTTCCTTACTTACCGGGCCAGCCACAGCGGCAGCACTCATGACCGCGTCATGACTTTCCTTAGCCTCTGCAGCAATGGTCGCCAGGTCTTCGATCACCCGGGTAAGAGAATCTCTTTGCTGGTGCCAGGCGAGTTGGCGGCGATTCATCTCCTTTCTGGCTTTCTCCACTTGCCAATCTTTGGCCGCCAGGCTTTGCTTATAGGAGGACTCCACATCAGCAACCTGGTTTTTCATGCTTGACTGCATGGCATAAACCTGGCTGAGGGAATCTGCGAGGGCTTGACGCGACTGGACCAGCGCATCATGGGACTGACCTAACTTCTGGTTTTCAGCCAGGAGAAAATCCACTTGTCTTGAAAGGCGAATTTTTTCTTCATCCGCAGCGCCTGTTTGCTTTTCCTGCTGCCGACTCAGTGCCGCGATATCGGTTCGCATCTGATCCATTTCTCGTCCCAGGCTTTCTTCTCTTTTTACCCAGTTTTGCTTTTCAGTCAACCAGGTGGCTTGCTCCGCCTTCAGGGTTTTCAATTGCCTGGACAGCGCTTGCCCCTTGGCGTTCATAGCCTTGTTCTTCTGAGCAAACTGTTCTCTTTGAACCAGGGCTTGGCGATAGCTGGCATCCAATACATTGATGCGCTTGATCAGGCTATCTACCAGGTTGCTACTGCCTGCTCCATAGGCAATCTCCTGTTGGGCAGCCAATAGCTCAGCCTGAGCTTCTTCCCGGTATTGTCGGAGTTTGCGGTTTTGTTCAGCCAGTGCATCAATATCTTGCTGGTACTTGGCTTTTTGCTCAGCCAGTTCCCGTTCCAACTCATCGTGGTTATCGGGTTTCTGGTTGAGTTCTGCAATTTGTTTATGGGCCTGAATCAAGGCCTTCTGGCTTTCTTCATTGGCCTTTGACAGGAGACGATATTCTTGGTTAAGGGAATTAAGTTTCTGCTCATATTTTGCTTCCATCTCCGCCAGACGACGGGCCAGGCTATCGCGCATTTCCCGGTCTCCAATATTTGAAGTGAGCTGCAGTCTGGTTTTTTTGAGGGCCTGGCGAGTCTGCTCGTGCTCATTTTCCGCCTGCCTGACATCCTGCTTCAAATCGGCAATACGCTGCTCGTAGCGACTCTCCAGGCTGGTCATGATTTTTTTCAGGCTATCGAATCCCGCTCCCTGCTGCCGATTAGACTGAGCGGTCAACTGCAGGCTGCTGAGCTGCATGCTGGCTTTATCGTAGGCGGTTTTTAGGGTACGCTGTTCCGTTTGCAAACGGGCGATGGTCTGTAGCAGGCTATCCTGCCCACTGCCATTGGACAATTTGGCGAGGGTGGCCTGGGTATTTTTGAGGTCAATGTTCAGGTTACGTACCTGGCGTTTTTGCCGGATGGTCTGGGCCAGAAGAGAATCCTCTACCAGGCGGGCCAGTTGTTGTTCTATGCGACGCGCTTGTTCCTGCGCCAATAGTTGATCGTAGGCCTTCTGTAGGGCTGCCATATCCTGGAAGTTTCCTGAGGTTGGCATTTCCCGCTGTAATTTGGTGCGCAGAGAATCCTGGGTGCGTATCCGGGCCTTGAGGCTGGCAATCTCTTTTTGGTGAGCCGCCCGCTCTTTTGTGATAACTTTTTGCAATGAGTCGCCGGAAAAAAGACTGGCAGTACTGCGAGATGGGGTAGGAGTAGGCGCACTCACATCTTTTATAACCACGCTTTTCGGCGGGATGTATGGAAAATCAAGCCGACTGGCTACGGAGGCCGCAGCAGGTTTGGCTTCTAGATATTCCTGGTGGGCCATTCGGAAATCCCTAAAGGGGTACCGATTGGTCTGTGAGGTTTTATGCTTGTAAAGTTTTTTGGCCAGGCTTGGCTCCTCGGTGAGCATCACAAAGTTCTGATGCATGGCCACCAAAATATGGGGATGTTCTTTTAACCAGGCTTTATCCAGCAGAATCTTTTGAGCCAAATCCAGGTGGGCCCGCATCCAAACCAGGTTATTGGCCAACTGGGCCGTGAGATCTGGCTGGCGCTTGAAGTATTTTAGTTTGGCTTCGGAAAAATAAGGATAGGTTTTATCCAGGCGGACCAGTTCCTTTTCATCTTGTTCCAGCCGGAAAACCAGGGCTTTGCCGATGCGATAGGAAAACTCATCCTTATCTAAGAGCTGATTATGATCCAGGTCCGCCCGGTCATACTGCTTTTTGTCCAGAAAATATTCCATCAAACGGTCTGTGTTCCCCAATTCCATAGGATCGAGGAAGCCGTCCTGGTTCCGATCTGTCAGATAGAATAGCTTGTCTGCAAACCAAGTAGATGGATTGCCAGCTTCTGTGCCAGGTTGGGCAAATAGGCATAAGCTGCTACTACCCAATAGCAAAGCAAGTATGGTGTTACGAATATGAATGTACATATTTGTCCCCAGCCTAGAGTTTAAGACAAAAGGATGTCAAGAGATTAAAACCAAAAATACCCCAATGAAAGATAAGTAAATAAATTTAAGGGTTCGGGGTCACAAAAAAAAACCTACTTGTGTCTATTCCACGAAACGTTTTCTGAGATGAATAAATTGCTTGTTATACCCATTTTAGCCGGGATTTTATGGCTATTAGACTACTTGGTCTTTCAAGGCTTAGGGGTTGCGTTAGGGGCTTTTTCAGGGTTAGAGGCCGCTGAATGGACAAATATATACTGGGGAATCAGCTATTTCAGCCTGGCTGCGCTGTTCGCCTACCATTTCATTCCGCCCAGGATTTTAGGCAGAAGATTGCGGACCGTGATCATGATTGGGCTTTTTATCCTTTATTTCGGAAAATTCATTTCATTGGTTTTTCTCAGTTTTGGAGAGATCGCCTACCTGCTGATCGCCCTGGGCAAAAGCCTCCTGGGAGATGGCTTTCCGCCCATTGCCTCCCTGCGCAGTCCCGGTTGGTCGCTCTTTAGTCTGGGTATGGGGCTGCTTCCTATGCTGACCCTCACCTGGGGAATCCTCTTTGGCGCTCACGCATACAAAGTGATCCGTACCAAGGTGCATTTACCTAAGCTGCCTCCCGCTTTTGAAGGGCTCAAGATTGTCCAGCTTTCCGATATTCATAGTGGGAGTTTTTGGGATAAAAAAGCGGTAGCCAAAGGAATTGACCTGGCCATGGCCCAGGAAGCGGATGTGATTTTTTTTACAGGAGATCTAGTCAACAATACCGCAGATGAAATGCAGCCCTATACGGAGATATTCGGTCGGCTTTCGGCACCTTTGGGGGTATTTTCCATTCTGGGCAATCACGATTACGGGGATTACGTAAGTTGGTCTAATCCAGAAGCCAAGGTCAATAACCTCCGTAAGCTGATGGATATTCACGCCAGCATGGGGTGGGATTTGCTGATCAATGAGCATCGTATCCTGGAGAAGGATGGAGCCAGAATAGCGGTGCTCGGCATCGAAAACTGGGGCGCCAAAGGGCGATTTCCGCAATACGGAAAAATGGAGGAGGCCTATCCTGGCACTGAAACCAGTCCTGTGAAACTCCTGTTGTCGCATGATCCCAGCCATTGGAAGGCGCAGGTGATTCCTTCCTATCCAGATGTGGATATTACGTTTTCGGGGCATACCCATGGCATGCAATATGGACTAGAAATCGGAAAATTTCGTTGGAGTCCGGTGCAGTATTTTTATCGCCAGTGGGCCGGACTGTATCAACAAGGCAAACAGTATCTGTATGTCAACCGGGGATTTGGATACCTAGGCTATCCAGGACGCTTTGGGATCAAACCTGAAATCACCGTGATGACCCTGACCCGTCAGAAATCGTAATATCAGTGCCATTCGATCACGCACACCATGTATCTCCTGATTCAAATAATCGTTTTGGGCACGCTGGCTTATTTTGTCTTCCAGGCCGTCCGATATCTGATTACAGAACGTTTCTCTTCTACCCGTACTTGTAGTCGCTGTGAAGGAAAGGGTTGGTGGCAAAATACCCGCAACCGGGAGCGGTGTGAATGGTGCCAGGGAAGTGGAAGGGTACCGAAAGATTTCCCTTTATAGGGAATTTCTTTTTCTTCCAAATTACCAAAACTACGTCATACGCTATTTAAGGTATTACGTAATCGGTCAACTCTCCCAGCCGATTTCGGTCGGTGCCATTGAGGGCTATTAGACGGAAGCGGGTGGTATGATCATCCATCACATCTACGATGACCAGATTGTCTTCCACAAAGTTGCCCATCCCGCTGGCAATGAGGTGGATATGATCGTAAGCGTAATAAAAATAGGCGTCGTAGCCCGAACCAAACTGATAAAAGGCTCCTACATCGCCGGCAAACATGTACACAGGTTTTTCGAAGGCGTGAAAAAGGGGTTCGACCTCCGTCCAGAAATTGATGGATTCTGCCCGGCCTTCTACCGAGTTGCCATGAAAGTTCTTAAAGAGGTTGTCCGGGGACCACCAGAGGACCTGATGGAAAAAAACAAAGATCTGCTCGGCTCCTGGTCCCCAGGTATCCAGGGTTTCCCGTAAGAAGGTTAGCTGCTCGCCTTCTATATTCCAAAAAGCCAGATTAGGGTCCAGGAAAATAAATAGATCATCCTCAATCAGGTGGTAGTAAAAAGTCTTGCCTTTTTGTTTTTCATATTCCTCTCGGTATCCGCCATCAACGCCCACGTCATGGTTGCCCGCTGCGATATAATAGGGATCAGTCAAATAAGCCAGGGTAGAATCTGCCACCCGCCAGGCTTCATCTGAGGCAAATTGGACCACGTCTCCGGTTAGTACCCCAAATTCTAAGGTAGGCTCGGCATTGAGGAAAGGAATGATTTCCCGAAATGGTTCATGTATGTGCTCATCTTGCTTAAAGGGACTGCCGTAAATATGACCCGCCACGTAGAAGGAATATTCGATTTCTGGCGTTTTAGGGGGATTGAGGGAGGAACACCCATAGGTTCCCAACCACAAGCATAGGATTAGACCGATCGGTTTCATGCAGAATTTTAGTGGGTAATGGCCCAAAGTACGATGTTGGCGCCCATATTCAGCGCAGCTTCACGTACTTCAGCAGGATCACTATGTACGGTAGAGTCTTCCCAACCGTCTCCCAGGTCAGTTTCTACGGTATAGTAGCATACCACCTGGTTGTCATGAATCAGGGCCAGACCTTGGGGCGGCTTGCCATCATGTTCGTGGATCTTGGGCAGGCCCTTTTCAAACAGAAAATGCTGGGTGTAGATTTCGTGGTTATAGGGAAGCTCCACAAACTCCAATTCTGGAAACACCTTCTTCATTTCCTTACGGATATAGGCGTCCATGCCGTAATTGTCATCAATGTGTAAAAAGCCCCCTGAAATCAGGTATTTACGCAGGTTTTTGGCTTCAGCATCACTAAAATTGACGTTGCCGTGCCCGGTCATGTAGACGTAGGGATACTGAAAAATCTGAGAACCCCCCGGCTCCACCACATCTTCCTTGGGCGCGATGCGGGTATTGGAATTTCGGTTGATATGATCAATCAAATTAGGCAGAGAGGTAGGGTTTGAATACCAGTCTCCTCCTCCATCGTACTTCAGACGAGCGATCTTAAAATGAAAGGCCTCCTGGGCCTGGAGGTCCTCCGGACCGACCCACAAACTCACACAAAGCCCTATCAGGGCCCATAATTTCCACTTCATAATTTCTGACTCTATTTATCCCAGCTCCTAAATTATTGATTATTTTGGTCTTGAAGGTGCTTTTTCGACTTCAACCCCGGGAAATATATACGAAAATATATACCTAAGCGTCGGGCAGCATATATCCCGCATTTTGCGTCTTGAAGAAAAGGAAAGATCTTCCGCTACAGATTAATTCCCCAGGTTCATGCGAACAGTATTTTGCTTCATCATCTCTCTGGTCATGCTCAGCGCGCAAGCGCAAGACCTCATCGTGCTTCAAAATGATCAGGAATACGTAGCCCGGGTCACCTCCATTACCCCTCGGCATATCCATTATCACTTGTACGATCAATCTCCAGAGGAGATCAAAAAAATTCGTAAAAATAAAGTTGAGGCCATTTTCTTTGAAGATGGTGTCCAACAGTATTTTGTGGTTCAGCCCACCATTGAAGCACCAGACCTGGAGGACATAGATCCCAGAAATACCCAGGCCATGTTCGAAAAGGGCATGGAAGACGCTGAGCAATATTACCATCGGACCGGGCCGCTTTGGGGCACCTTTGGGGCCACCGTGTTTTATCCTTTTGTGGGCATTTTCACCGGTGCTGCCACGGGTGCAGTCATTGTAGCAGTGCCTCCCAACCTCGATCCTGCTGACAGTCCTCAACCGGAATTATTTGCCCAAAGCCCTGAATACATAGCTGGATATCGGAAACAAGCCCAACGAAAAAAAACCAAGCAAGTTCTCAAAGGATTTGGCTTAGGGGTTCTGGCTCAAGGCTTTATCATTGCCATCATCGTGGCTTTGACCAACTAGTCCAATGTCACTTTATCAGACTTTTTTCTTCGCCTGCTTGGGATAGTAGGAGAGGGGGTTTATTTTAGGTAAGTAAAAATCTCCTACTCACCCTATCAGATTGGAGGCCATGAAAGCTCCCAGAAGGAAATTCCTACAAAAACTTGCCCGTCTATCCAGCCTTAGTCTTGGGGCTTCTTTTCTCCCAAGCATTCCCTTACAAGCCGCTGAGCGACTGACCGAATATCCAACGCATGCCTCGGCAGCGGAGGCCGCCACCGATGAAGATTTTTGGTATCAGGTACGCCTTGCCTATCGCCCCGCCACCGGCCTCATCAACCTGAATAACGGAGGGGTAAGTCCCCATCCCAGGGCCATCCAGGAAAAGGTGAATGATTTGACCACTTACGCCAATGAAGCTCCTTCCTTCAATATGTGGCGCCTTTTTTCCCGACAGCTGAACCAAGTCAAAATAGATCTGGCTGAGCTGGCAGGGTGCGAAAAGGATCAGATCACCATTATGCGCAATGCTACGGAAGCCCTGGAAACGGTCATCCTGGGCATAGATTTTAAAGCTGGGGATGAAGTGCTCACCACGGACCAGGACTATCCCAGCATGTTGAATACCCTGGCCTTGCGGGAAAAAAGGGATGGGATCAAAGTGATAAAAATTCCGATCCCCGATCAGCAAGCTTCGGATGAGGATATCGTGGAAGCTTTCCGAAAGGCGATCACCCGCAAAACGCGGATGATCATGTTTTCCCATGTGGTAAATCTTACGGGACGGGTCTTGCCCGCGCAAGACCTCTGTGCCCTGGCCAGGGAAAATGAGATTCAAAGCCTGGTGGATGGTGCCCATTCCTTTGCTAGTTTACCCTTTCAACTCTCAGAACTGGATTGCGATTACTTTGGCACCAGCCTCCACAAATGGCTATCCGCGCCTTTCGGAACGGGCATGCTATACGTTCGCAAGGAGCGAATCGGAGCGCTCTGGCCTATCTACGGATATCCAGAAGGTGAACAGGAAACCATTACAAAATTCGATCACCTGGGGACCCGTTCCCTGGCCATAGAATTAGGCATTGGAGAAGCGGTACGCTTCCATAATCACATAGGAACGGAAAGGAAGTACGCCCGGCTGCAATACCTCAAGCATTACTGGACCAGTCAGGTGAAGGAAATTCCAGGGGTGAAGTTTAATACCCGATTGAAAGATGGGTGGTCAAATGGGCTGGTCAATTTTTATATCGAAGGAAAAGATCAAAGAAAAACCTACCAGGAACTGGAAGCCCAGTTTAATATTCACACCACCATCATTCGTCATCCTGATGTATCGGGCATTCGGGTCTCTCCCAACGTATACACCACGCTAGATGAACTAGACCACTTGGTCCAGGCTATTCAAATCATGGCCGAAGAACAGCAGAAGACCGATAAATAGCCTTTTCAGGAGTTTAACCAACGCTTGAAATCTGCCACCCGGTCTCGGCTGACAATCACTTCCATATCTGGGGCGGGCAGGATATCCAGCTTAAGACGGCTGTTAAAATAAGTGTGAATTTTTCGAATGGCACTGAGGCGAACCAGGAATTTCCGGTTGATGCGGTAGAAGTCCCGCGGGTTGAACTTGGCAGCCATGCCTTCTAGCTTTTCATCCATAGGCCAGCGTCGGCCTTCATGGGTCACCAGAAATACCAGCCCTTCTTCTGCCATGACATAGGCAATTTCCTCCTGATGAATCAGCCGAAATTGCTCTCCCAGTTTGATCATAAAGCGCTCCTGATAGGTAGGAGGATGCAGGGCTGCTTTAAGCATTTCAAGGTCCCAGGCAGTAGCGTTCCCCTCCCAACGCTGGTATTTCTCCAACGCTCGGTTTAATGCCTGCTGCTCCACCGGTTTGAGGAGATAATCGAGGCTGTTGTGGGCAAAAGCCTGGAGCGCATACTGGTTATAGGCGGTCGTAAAAACGATGGGCGGGGTGATGGGAACTTGTTCCAAAATGGAGAAACTATGCCCATCCGCCAACTGAATGTCCATAAACCACAGATCAGCCTCTCCCCCTTCTTCCACCCATTTGATGGTCCCGCGCACACTGTCAAGCACCGCCACGATTTCTATATTTTCTTCAGCTTGGATGAGCGTCATCAGCCGTTCCGCAGCCGGCGCTTCGTCTTCTACGATCAGCACACGCATCATAAGGGTAGGGGTTGTGGAGTGATTACCTGGATCAGCGGCAGGCGCACGATAAAATCCGTCTCGGTTTTTTCTACTTCAATTTGCCGTTCACTCAGCAAATGATACCGCTCCTGAATATTGGCCAGGCCTAAGCCGGTAGAACCGAAGGGCAGCACTTTGGCCTGCAGCGGATTGCTCACCACCAACCAGTCTTCTTCGACCGCCAGGCGGATCGTCAAAGGATTCTCTTCGGAAACCACATTGTGCTTGACAGCATTTTCTACCAAAATCTGTGTGGCCAGGGCTACCACCCGAAAATGTCGGTCCTGTTCCTTGAGTTCAACTTCGAATTGTATTTTTTCTCCATGCCGCTGTTTAAGCAGGAACATATAAGCTTCCAGAAAGCCCATTTCCTCCTTGAGCAGGACCAAACGACTGGCATCTATTTCCAAAAGGTAGCGATAGACCAGGGAGAGCTTTTCCACAAAAGCAATGGCCCGCTGAGGATCTTTGGGGATCAAAGAAGTGAGGGTGTTGAGGCTATTGAATAAAAAGTGTGGATTCACCTGGTTTTTCAGGCTTTCCAATTGCGTTCTTACCTGGGTAAGTTTAAGGGCTTCGGCTTCCTGGAGAGAGGTTTTCCACCGCTGAAAAAAATACACGCATTCATAAATCAGCAGGACGGGGAAAGTCATGGTCAAGCCAACGGATATTTCCTCCCAATAGGACTGCTCTGTACAAAATCCACAGCCTTCCCCGGTCAACGAATGAATAAATCGCTCAATCAGAATAGAGGCACTTATGGTAAAAACCAGGACCGCAAAAAACTGAGCGATCAGGCGCTTGCCCACTTCTGTAAAGGAGGGAAAGCGGAGCCGGAACCATACCACGATCCAGCGATTGCCCACCCAGAATACCAGGGTGTGTCCGATAGAAATCAAGGTAACGATCGAATAGGTCAGGGGACCTTTAGCCAGGGTTTCCGGAAAAAAGAGCAAGGGAATGAGCAGGCCCATTAGAGGAATCCCGATCAATCGGATTTTCCGATCCGAAAAGCCTAACGCCCGATATGCCTCTTCTGCGGTAAAAAACACAGTGACAGTTTCAATTCAGATTAAGATAAAGATTTCTTTTGATTACAACTCCACCAACTCTGACATCCGCCCTGGGATTGCCGCTGGAGATAGAAACTTCTTTTCTTCACATGGTAATAGCGAAGGAGACGCCACACCGGAGAACCATCCTTTTGGTCCAGTCCATAGCGGAAGATGTCCTGCAACACTTGCCAAAAACTACGGCCCTGGTCCGTTTGCTCAGGGTCAAACATGTGGTCTATACTGGCTTTTATGCGGGTTTCTGTAACGGGATTTTGCTGAGAGGTTTTCATTTTTTTCTGGCTTAAAATAAGATACGATACTGAACTACCGGGAAAAGGCCTATTTGAAAGGTGGTCTCTATTTCCTGGGAGGTACGGCTATAATCTTGTCCAAAAACATTGGACCGATTGGTCACATTTTGTAAATCGAGCGACCATTCCTGAGTTACCTTTTTGAGATTCATGCGAAAGGTGGTCTTCAAGTCAATCCGGAGATAGTCTGGATGCTGCTCCGAAAAAGCCAAATCCCCGATCCGCACCGTCTGTCCCCGCATTCTGGAGGCTTCCAGGTCGATGGGGGTAAAGCGTCTGCCTCCGGCATAGGTCGCTTTCAAGTCTACAGAAAGGCTGTTGCGGCCTAACTTGAATTCTTTTCCACCCAAAGCGTTCAGGATATACTGGCCGTTAAAAGCCGAGTTCCGTTCCACCCCGTCGCTGCCCACGTAGGTAGCATCAAACAAGGATGCGGTGAAGAGGTAATAGTATCCCCGGCCAAAGAATTTTTCCAGGGTCAACTCCAGCCCCATATTGGTAGCAGTCCCTTCATTGACCAGGCTATCCCGATCCGGGAAAGCGAAATCGGCTCCTGCATTCAGCATGGAAAAGGAGGAGGGGATGGATTCCACCGCTGCGCCATTCAACCACTGGTAGTAGGTTTCCACTTTCAGCCGGAGCTGATCTCCGATCCGCCAATCATACCCCAGCACCAGGTGGGTACTCTGCGTAAAGTCGAGATCTTCATTGGTGCGAACAAGCTGCCCGTCATTCAGGCGGGTTTCCAGGAAATAGGTTTGCAAGGGTTGCAACTGGTGATGCTGCCCAAATCCCAGACTCAGGCTGTGGGCTTGGGTAAACTGGTACCGCAGTCCCAGGCGAGGCTCTACTGCCTGGCTGCCATTCAACAAAAAGTGCTGAAAACGGGCACCGGTGTTTAAGGTCAACTGATCTGAGAATTTGTGTTTCCACTGCACGTAAGCTTGCGCCAGGCTAGTGGTTCCCTGGTAGTTCCGCAAGGTGCGGAACTCACTATCGGCAATCCGCACACTGTCTACCAATTCGGTATCCAGGATATCAAATTGCAGCCCCGCTCTTAAGTGGTCCCTGACCCCGAATTTATGGTTCAGCTGATAATGAGCGGCATAGCGCAGATTGGTAAAAGTATTGGCGTAGGAACGAACCGGCGTTCCATCTACCGTGCTTAAGGAATCAATTTCATTCCCAGAGCGAATACCGGTAGCCGCGACGGTCAGTTTTCCGTAGGTTTTATTGGAAAAAAGGAGGGTATGGCTCAAACCTACTACGCCTACAGCCCCTGTATTGTATAAATCCTGACCATCTCCGCTAAAGAAGTTGTCCGCTCCAGACTCGCTATCCAGGAAATTAATGTTGCTGTTTCCGCCCAGCCCAAAGAGGACAAATCGTCCGGCTTTATCGGTAGGAAAGTTCAATTTAAAGGTCAGATCCTGGTACTGAGGAACAGCCGCGCCCGTCCCAAAGTTGATCCCCAAGGCTTTGAAGACCCCCAAGGTGGAATAGCGGTAGTTGGCAATATAGGAGGCACCGCTATTTTTGGACAAAGGGCCTTCCACGCCTACTTCAAAGCCATTAAAGCCGATCTGTCCCATAAACTCATGGGTCTCATTGTTTCCGTTGCGCATCCCCAGGTCAAAAACGCCGGCCAGGGCATTGCCATATTCTGCGGGAAAAGCGGAGGTGAGAAAGTCCGCCTCACCGAGGTTATTGTTGTTCAACATGCTGACCGGGCCACCGGTGGTCCCCAAGGCACCAAAATGGTTAGGATTGGGAATATCGATGCCTTCCAGTCTCCACAGTACGCCGGTGGGAGAATTTCCGCGGATGATGATATCATTTCGGTTGTCATTCACCCCACTGACTCCAGCAAAATTCTGCGCCATTCTAGCCGGATCATTCCGGCTTCCCGCGTAGCGGAGGGCCTCTTCCACACTAAAACTTCGGGCACTGACCGAGGTCAATTCATTGCGGGTTGTCTGCTTATCCGTAGCGGAACTGATCACTACTGCTTCCAGGGTCTGGATTTGTTCCTCCATTTGGATATCCAACACCATCTCTTGGGCACTGTTGACGATGAGGTTATTTCTCACCACCGGAGCATAGCCCAGATAGGTAACCTGAATGCTCTGCCTGCCTAAAGGGACTAAGGGAAGTCGGAAGCGACCTTTTGCATCGGAAATAGCTCCCATGACGGGATCCGTTCCCAGGACAATTACCTGTGCCCCTTCTAACGGAGCCAGGGTCTGAAGATCAATGACCGTGCCTCTCACGACTTGCTGAGCCCAGAGAGAGCTGGTCCCCAGGCTAAAAAAAAAGATGAGTAAAAACTTCTGGAAATTCATGAGGTAAGTAATTAATGGGCTTGCCTTTACCTACCTCAATAAGCAGAGAACGTTGCGTCTCTGAAGGATTTTCTTGATGAATTGTCGGATGCGTGGGATGAATCGTACCGCCCCAAAAACCAGTCGGACCTAGAAATAAGCTTTGAGCTGCCAGCTGATTCCCTGGTAAATAAGATCGCGAGCGATGCGCTGTGGTTCCTGTCCACCTAGCCAGGCCAGTTCTTCTTCATAAGCCTGCTGCATATTGTAGCCAAGGGTGATGGCCCATTCTAATTTACTCCGGGTGCGTCTTTTTACCCCGATCCCGCAAGATCCCGTAAATCCCCCCTGAAAGACATCCACGTTCCACGACTGGCTGACTCCTTGTCCATAGCCAGCTCTGAAGAAATAATGCGGAGTGATGCGATTGCGGGTGAGATCTCCGCTGATCGAGCCAAAGAAAGGAACTATCGTACCGCCTTGATATACATCAAAGCCTAGCCCAACGCCTATATTTAACGCTGGAATCAAGCGCCGCCCCAGTTCATAATGGAAGCCTGGGTTTTGGCGAGGTCCCCATCTTCCTTCTCCAAAGCTCAGTTGAAAGTCTCCCGCATGGACCCAGCCTTTTTCCCGAACCATAATAGGGTAGGGCATGCTGTTATATCTGCGGTTCACTCTGGTATAGCGGGATAATTCTCTTCTACGTTGAGTGATTTCCTCGGCTTTGAGCACCAGGATGCTACCGCCTACCAATTCAAGGTGCAAGCTTCCATCATCTTCTTGTCGGGTGATTCTGCCTCTGTAGGTTTCCCCCGTAACCGTTTCAATGACATCGTCCATGCGGTCAAAACGGCTCTGGGCCGTTACATCAGCTACAAAGACAAGGAGGAACAGGCTCCCCAGCAGTGCCCCTATGCAGGCAGTAGAGATATGTGTATAGAAAGGAATCCTTGACATAAGGAGACGATTTAGCGTTTGGTTAAAAAGCGTAGGAAATTTGCCAGACGATTTTCTGGTAGCGACGATTGCCTTCTACGATGGCCGGTTCCTGAATCTGCCCGGTGGGGTTCCAGATATTGGGCCATTCCTCGAACACCTGATAGGTGTTCTGCATCTTAAAACCAATGGTGAAGATCCATTCCCCTTTGTGGCGGGTGTGAAAAGTGGCTCCCAGCGCAGCATGTCCCATATAGCCTCCGTCAAACTCCCGGTGCCGCCAACTTCCTCCAGCCCCATAGCCATAGCCGGCTTGAATCAAATAATGAGGACTGACTTTGGTCCGCATGAGATCACCATGTATTTCCCCGAAAACCGGCAGGATTAGGCCCCCTTCATAAGGATTCAGGCCTGTTCCCACGCCCACATTCAAAAAGTTTGTCAGATGGTAGGCCACCCGATATTCCAAATGGGAATTAATGTTGGGTTGCCCTTGGGTTTCATTGGCGGCAAACCCCCAGGAGATCAACTGGTAGATGCGCGGGCTACGATAAATGATCGGTCGATATGAACGGCTCAGGCGCAAGCGGATACGCGTATACTTGGCTGCTTCCCGGGTGATCCGCTCGATTTCCGCATGCTCAAGCCGCATGACTTCCCCTCCCACCAATTCTATTTCTACATAGGCTCTCACTTCCTGGGCGGTAAGCTGTCCCCGGATTACGCTCCCATTTTTGAGGTAAATCACATCTTCTTCCAGTTGGCGATATACCTGGGCGGTAAGCGAAGGCAAGAAGCAGTATCCTATCAAGCAGATGAGCAGGAAGGATTTCCCGAGGATTCGCTTCCTGAATGTGGGTTTTATCTTTCTCGAAAAAAACGCTTGCATATAATCTCATTCAAAAGCCTCGTACGCGCCCCATTGCCTTGGTATTTTTTGTATCTTTCAAAAAGATTTTTCCCTGTACGACAGCGTTTCTGTTTTGATAGACGTCTGATGGATAAAAGTCGCTGCTTTTTTCTAACAGCTAGCTCAAAGTAGAGAAAAAGGGCGAAAATGCCCATTCAGAAACATCCATTAATTTCGTTCGATTATGTTGAACAGCACCCGAATCCCGAAAATGCTACTGGCTTTTGCACTCCTGATAGGAATGGGACTGCAAGGCTGTGTTACAGACAACTGTGGAGACCTCTCTTATACCCACGCGGTCTACACCCCCGAAATCATGAGCAGCAGCGATTTTCGCGCAGCTGTTGAAGTTCAGGCGCCTCGGGCCATCAAAAACCCCGGCAAAATCTACCTCAAAGATCAAATCCTCATTCTCAATGAGGTAGGCAAAGGCGTTCATATTATAGATAATAAGAATCCAGAGAATCCGCAGCAACTGGCTTTTGTCAGAGTTCCCGGAAACTATGACATCGCATTCAATTGTGATAAAATGTATCTGGACAGCAGCGTGGACTTACTGGTCTTCGATATGAGCGATCCCACGCGTCCCAGCCTCTTGACGCGTCAGGAAAATGCTTTCCCGCACATTGTGGAATACCAAGGCTATACGGCCAATCCTGGTGAAGGAATCATCGTAGCCTGGAACAAAGAAATCAAGACCGAAACCTATAACTGTGAGACCGGGGTTCCTTCTCTTTGGGAAATGAACCAGGTGGACCCGACTACCGTTGATCCGCAAAGTTTCAACACTTCCCGGACCATCAACCCAGCCGTAGCAGGCAAAGCCGGTTCCATGTCTCGCTTTACCGTTCTGGATGATCACATGTATGTGGTACTTCCTCGTGAATTGGTGTCTTATGACGTTTCTAATTGTGCTAATCCGGTGAAACTGACTACCCAGGAACTCTCGCTGTGGAATGGCGTAGCGGAAATGGTTACCTCTCTGAACGACCTGCTGCTGGTAGGTTCCAGCACTGGGGTGATGATCTACAGCACCGACAATCCTGAAATGCCCAGCTTTGTCTCTCAATTCGAGCACGTACAAGCCTGTGATCCTGTAGTAGCTCAAGGCGATTACGCTTACGTTACCCTCCGCAACGGTCAGGATCAGCCTTGTGGCAACAATTTCACCAATCAGCTCGATATCCTGGACATCAAGAATCCTGCATCTCCCTTCCTGGTAACCAGCTACTCCATGTATAATCCGCACGGACTAGGCCTGGACAATGACCTCCTTTTCATCGCAGATGGAAAAGCAGGCCTCAAAGTGTATGATGCTACCGAGCCTACCAAAGTAGGGAACAAGCTCCTCAAGCATTTTGACAACATGCAGGGCTACGATGTGATTGCCCATAATGGGGTGCTGATCCTCACCGGAGAAGATGGCATCGCCCAGTACGATTACAGCAACCTGGATGATATCCGCTTGCTGAGTCAACTTACCGTGGAATAAGTTTTTTTTCAATAAGTAAGATGGCCGCCCTCCGGGCGGCCTTTTTTTTACCCATTTTTACCCTTCCCTCCAAAACTGGAAATTTCATACTTTTAAGGAATGAAGGGTGCGGACCATAAGGTATATGTGTGGCTAAGGCTGGCAACGGGATTCCTGCTACTGGCCAAAGCTTATCAGCATTTCTTTTTTGAGCTTCCTTATCCCGCCCTGCTTAAAGGCAGCGGGACCCTGATCCTCGGGGCTGTCCTGGGCCTGACGGGAATTGGCGTGCTCGCCTCCAGGCATATTTCCTCCTGGTTACAAAAACTCCTACAGCTTAGTACTACGATTCTTCTGGGCTGGGCCTTGAGTAATTTTATTTATAAGGGCTTTCAGCTGCCTCAGCTGATGGAGCATGTCTTACAGGTAAGCCTTCCCCTCTTTTATCTCTGGCAACATCGTGAGTCTCAGGAGGAAAACTTTTTCCGCAGATTAAGTCTGGCTATAGGAATCACTTTTCTGGGCCACGGCCTGTATGCGCTTGGCTTTCCTTATCCTGTACCGCCACATTTCGTCGAGATGTTCATGGAAAGCCTGGGAGGCTGGGGAATGACTCCGGAGTTGGCTCGCCACTGTCTTAGCCTGGCTGGCATCCTCGACATAGGCGTGGCGATCGGCCTGATGATTCCAGCCCTTCGGATATATGCGGCTGCTTATGCGTGTTTATGGGGTTTTCTGACCGCGCTGGCGCGGCTGACTTCTTATGTGAGTTTTGATGCCACCTTTTGGGAAAGTCTCCACAGATACGGATTTGAGTTTCTGACCCGGAGCCCACACTTCCTGGCCCCTGCATTGATCGTCTATTGGTATTGGAGGAAAAATGCGACAAAAAAGCAGACCGCTTCCCAGCGGATTTCCCAAGCCTAACGAATGGGTTCTACCATAATCACCTTCTCCCTGTCCACTACGACCAGGCCGGCCGGATCTCCTTTTCTTTTGCGGATATATTTGCGGGGAGTATAAATGACAGGAACCACCGTATCAGTCTTTCTTTTTGAGTAGTAAGCAGCTAACTGAGCAGCATATTCCAGCACATTGGGCGGCACCTCCCTGCCAGCCCGGTGCCGAATCACTACATGGGAACCTGAAACATCCTTGGCATGAAGCCAAAGATCATTTTTACCCGCGAATCGAAAGCTCAATTCATCATTGTTTCGGGCATTTCTTCCCACAAAAATCTGGTACCCTTCCCGCTGAAAGGTTCGATAAGGAAAGCGCTGTTTCGCCTCTTCAGCCTGTACCTCCTTTTGTTCCCGAACCATGGCGCGCAGGGCCTTTATCTCTGCTATCTGAAAGCCTTCCTTTCCCCAGGCCAGCGCCATAGGAGCGGGTAGCTCCTGAAAACGCTCCAGCGCCAGATGAGCTTCCAGCCATTTGGCTTCAATATCGGTCAATTGATCTTCCAAATAAGCAGCTTTGGCTTTCCGCTGTTTATGCTTCTCGTAATATTTGGCGGCGTTTTCCTGGGGGGATTTCTGAGGGTCAAGTTTGATCTGCACGGTGCCTCCCTGGTAAAAATCCTCTAATTCTACCTTTTTTACGCCCCCTTTCATCTGATGCAGATTGGCCATCAGAATATGTCCAATTTCCTCCGGATCACGATCATGCTTTAGATGATGAAGATTCTCTCGATAGGAGGTGAGGATTTTTTCAAATTTCCGGACGGGCTTTTTCAGGCTTTTCTCGATCTGACTGTACTGCCGCCGATAGGTATCGTATTGAAAGTGCAGTTTGAGAAATAATTGTAGCGCTTCTACCACCCCTTTTACGGAAATCAACTGCTCCGCTGGATTAGCAAACAGCCCAAAGCGAATACGCGTTTTTTCTCTGGTTAGATAAAAACAGCCATCCTTAGCCTCGGACAAAAGCCTTTGGTAAGCCTCTAACGGGCTATGCTTTTCTTGTAACAATTCCCACCATCTGCGGGCAAACTGTTTCTCATAAATAGGGGAGACTTCCCGCAAGACCGACAAGGCATCTGCTTCGGACTGAACCTCCACCTCAGCCAGGAGGCTTTCGTCCAACTTACCAGGCTTTACCTCAAAATCCCAATCCTGCTCTTGCTTATGGCGGAACAGGGCTTGAACCTTTTCTTCCTGTCGCCAGATCACATTGGCCTGAATGCCATGCATTTTAACAACCCAATTGAAGCCTTTTTCTAGCTGGACAATCAGGATCCGTTCCTGGGGTACGATCTCGATATCTGTCAGCTTCAGACCACTAGCTTCAGGAAACAATTCCACAACGTTTTTGCGCGCCTTGGCATAGTCATCCTGCGGCACCAGATATGTCAATGGGGTCTGACAGCCTATCCGCCAAACCCCATCTTCCCAGGCAATGATCAGTTCATTTTTATTCTGGGAAAAACACCGATATACCTGCTGGCCTTTAAAGCGTTCCAACAAGGCCGTTCTGAGCGCCAATAGGGTATAATGATGAAAATGCATTGGACAAATTTCACTAGTTTTGGGCCATGAAGCAACAGGCTGAAAGCGATGTACGGATTCTGGCGCTGGAAAGTTCTACCGAAATCGGTTCGGTAGCCCTTTTTGAGGGGGAACTTTTGTTAGGCCATATTGAAATCCGGAAAGCGAAATCCCACGCCCGTCTCATGAGTCCTATGATCCAACAACTGTTGGAGAATCTGGAAGTTTCAGCTGCTTCGCTAGATGCCATAGGCGTTTCTTCCGGGCCGGGTTCCTATACAGGCCTGCGGGTAGGCGTCTCTACCGCCAAAGGCTTGTGTATGGCGCTGGACAAGCCCCTCTTATCGCTGGGGAGCCTGGAGGCCCTGGCCTGGCAAGCCCGCGAAACCGCCCAACAGCTCCAGGCCTTGATTTGCCCCATGATAGATGCCCGTAGAATGGAGGTTTATTGTGCCTTGTACGATGCAGATTTGAAAGAGGTCTCTCCCGTCCAGGCGCACATCATGGAGGCAGACAGCTTTGCCAAGCTATTGGCCGAAAGGAAGATCATTTTCCTGGGGGATGGGGTGAAAAAATGCCAGAACATTCTTCAGGCTCACCCAAACGCCCTGCTCTGGTCTGATCGACTGGCAACCGCCAAAACCATGGGAGCTGCCCTCCTGCAAAAATATCAGGCAGGACAAATGGAGGACCTGGTTCAGTTTGAACCCTTCTACCTCAAGAGCTTCGTAGCCACAAAATCAAAGAAAAAGTACTTTTAAAGCAGGCTAGTTTTTCCCGTTGAATTTGGGAGAGAAAAGTTGCTGTTCCAGTTCTGCTTCCTGTGAGGGAGCCAGTCGGAAAAAAGTTTTCCAGATGATCCGGAGGTCTAGCCAGAAATTTCGATTTTCCACATACCACCGATCTAATACAAAGCGCTCCCTAAAGCTCAGCAGGTTTCGACCATGAATCTGAGCCCAGCCGGTGATGCCGGGTTTCACCTGGTGGCGGATGCGGTCTTCGGGTTGGTAGAGGGGGAGGTATTCGGGTAAAAGGGGCCTTGGCCCGACAAGAGTCATATCTCCCCGGATAACATTCCAAAGCTGCGGCAATTCGTCTAACGAAAATCTGCGCACATATTTCCCGACAGAGGTGAGCCTGAGATGCTCATCTTCTCCCACTTTTTCTCCTGGTCCGAGGGGTCTGAGGGTGCTGAATTTTATGAGTAAAAAACTTTTCTCTTCACGGCCCGTCCGCCATTGGGTAAAGAAAACCTGCCCCTGGCTCACCCAAAGGGCCAGCATAATGAGGAGCAGCAAGGGGCTCAACAATAGCAAACCCATACTCGCACATATCAGGTCTCGCAGACGGTACCACATAGCTTAGCAATCTCACCGGCAAAGGTAGCTTTTCTTCCCAGGAAAAAAGCTTGGAAAAAGGGAAACTTATTACGAGTCCGAAGTAAACAAGGTGGCGTGTCGCTTTTTCATAGCCTCTGCCACAGCCCGCTCTTGTTCATCTCCCTCGGCCAGGAGCTTGATGATATGCTCATAATCAGCCTGCTGGCGATTCTGGCTCAGTTTGCTTTTGGCTTCGATCCGGTCTACGGACATCTCAAAGGCAATCACGCCTCTGGCCATGCCTTTGACCCGGTCCGGGAAGCCTTGCCAGCTTACGCCCTCTGGTCTGTCGGCTTCATAGCGGCTCACCAGCTTTTCCAGGCTGGCCGCAGTTTCGGCTTCGGAAAGACGAGTGGCCACGCCGTATACATGCACCGCCTGATAGTTCCAGGTGGGGACATTGGGGTGATCATACCAGGAGGAAGAAACATAGGCATGGGGTCCGTGAAAAATCGCCAGCAGTACCTGCTGGCCATCAAAGGCCCGAGCCTGCGGATTGGGACGGGCCACGTGGCCCAGCAGCCGGGCCTGCCCATCTTCTTTCAGGTCCCATTCCAGGGGTAGATGCGTCGCCACAGGCCGGGGAGGCTGGCCTGAGATCAGCGTTGCAAAACTATAGGTTTGAATCAGGCGAATGATCTCTTCAGGATCATCCTCCTCGTAGCGTTTAGGAATATACATGAATTGAGCTTAGCGCCATTTGCCCATGCCCAGACCCAGGCGAAAATACAAGCCACGGGGTGGGGCAGGGTTCCCGGTTTCCGGTCCGACCAGGCCTTTTAACCGCCAGGTATCAGCAGGCGCATACATATAGCCCAGGGCTACGGTAAATTCCAGTTGGTTTCCACTGTCATCCACCATCGGCACAATGTAGGAGCCATTGAGACAGGCATCGAACAACCAGCCGCCGCTATAGTTTCGGGTTCCGGTGGGGTCTGTATTCGGTCGAAGGTTCAATTGAGACAAGCCTCCTCCAGCGCCCACGGTAGGGTAGAGGTGCCAACCCCCAGGAAAGCGATGGGCCAGCAGGCCGACTTTAAACAAGCCGTAATGATAGCCGAGGATTGCATCCTGGTTATTGAGCTCACTTCGCACGGTCATGTAGTTGTAGATGTCTACGCCGTAGATCGCACGTTTGCGTATTTTCCAAAATCCCAATCCTACCGCGAAAAAATTCTCTGGTAAAGCCTGAAAGCCATTACTGGTAGAAGTTAATACCTGATTGATGGTTTCGAGGTCCAGGAAGTTGGCTCCAACCTGCATCTTTCCAAAGGTTCCTTTCAGTTTATGAATGGCTGGCTGATCCTGGGCCTGCAAATAGGTAGCGGTACTTCCGAGGAAGAAGAACCCAATTAACCATATGGAAAGATATCGCTTCATAATGGGTGGTTATTGCTCTAACAATTCGACGCCGGCCTTGGCCGTCCCATTGATATGTGTAAGATAAAAACTATATGTCTTACCTGCCTGTATATCAAGGTCCAAAATAGAAGTCTTCGTTACACCTGTAAAGTCATCAACGAAAAAAAATGAATAACGACCCGCGGGGAGGTACTTGAACCGGGAGTAATTGAGAAAGTTTTGACGCGCTATATTAACCGAATCGGTAGACGATTTTAAACTAACCGAAAGCAGATTGTGATTCAAATTCATGAAGCGGAAGTTGGCATGACCGGCGATAGGCGCTTCAAAATCATCCGAAGTCTGCACAAATAAGGGTTTGTTGAAACTATCCAATATCGCAAAAGTGGAGCGCGTGGCAGGGAAAAGGTCTATTTCTTTTCCTTCGATCAGGGTTCCTCCCAGGTTACTTTGCACCAACTCCAGGAGGGTAGGGGCCACCGTTTCTGAGGTATCCACCAGGACAGAGGCATATCCCTGGCTTGGCCAGCCGGTTAAAAAACTCAGCGAAGAGGCCACGGTGCGCACTTCGCCATAGGAACTGAGATTGACATTCACGCTTCCTAAATCCGCATGGGCATGCAGGAAGCGGATATTGGTTCTTTCTCTTTTGGGGACGGGTTGAAGGATTGCATTATCACAAGCCCAGACAAGAAGCAAGGAGGACAGCAACAGGTAAAATCCGATGGAGCGGTTCATGAACAGGAATTCAGTAAATTTTTGGGTTACAAGTTTTGGGGGGTTGTCTGTTATAATGCATCCCGATAACGTAGGGATGAAGACGAAAGTTGTATGTAAAAAAAAATCCGTTGTTTAGTTGGCAAAGGAATCAGGGTTGGCTTCCTGGCCCTTTTCTATCAATTTAAACACCTCATCCGCCGGAACCCCTAAATTATTCAGTTCAAATTGGGCTCCGTCCGCAAAATTATGGGTGGGATACCGCTCCAAAAATTCCGAATAGATCATTTTTGCAGCGTGGGTGTCCCGGATTTGATTGTGGTAGATGAAGCCTTTGTTGAACAGGGCATCTGCTGCTCTTTCTGATTCTGGATAGTCTTTGATGATCTGATCGCAAAGCGCCAGCGCTTTATTTAGATCAGAAATACCATGTTGATAAAGGGTGGCCGCGTTGAACAAAAATTCCGGGCTGTTTTCGTCGCTATGAGCAGCCGCGTAACTTTCGTACATGCTGGCCAGATTGGCCTTTTCTTCGCGCAGGTTGGTGGTCAGTTCCCGGTCCGGATTACCGGACTTGCTCCAGGCTTTTTCCAGACTGTCAATCAAGGCTTCCTGGCTTCTGATCTTGTCCAGATCATTTCCAGTACCTGAGGTGGAGCAGGCGGACAGGAAAACCGCGAACACCAACAAACCAGAAAGGAATAACAGAGCGGAAACACTGTGTTGTTTGATGTAGAGACTCATGTGTTTTAGCTATACGTATTTACCTGATTAAAGCAATGAAAAACCCCATTTCTATCCTAATTGTTTTTAGGCAAAAGCTCACTTAAGCAAAAAATTGCTTATATCGTCAAATTCCCATTTTGTGAAATCAGCCTGAAAAAAGCTATTCAAATAGCTCTCCCTGAGCTTTGTTGGAGAGGTCATCTCCAGACCATTCTACCTGGTCTCCGGTCTTCAGGTTATCAGGTACTGTAGGCTTTACGGCTTTAATCCCGGTTACCTTGCGTCGGTCCAGTTTATTCCCCAGGGCCTTCCAGCCTTTGATGTCCACTACCTCTGAGAGATCGGCTACCACTTCCTCTTTCTGTTTGTTCTTATTGGTCACCTTATAACTCACATGTGGATGAGCTGCTGTAGAGGCCAGGACCAGCTTGGAATTAGGGGCTTCGCTTATAAAATCAAACTTTTTATCCATGGTACTGGTCTCGACCTGGAAGCGCTTGACGAAGTAGTTTTTAGACTTGCCCTCATAATGCAGGGCTGTAACCACTGTTTCCGGGCTTAGTTTGGTGAGGTGTACCACCCGGGCAGGATCGTAGCGATTGGTCAGTTCAAAGCTGGTCAGAGAATACGCGCCGCTTTTGTGGATCACGAGGATTTTGTCTTCCGTATCAAACTCTCCCACAAAATCGCCGCGCTGGTCCACGTTTAAGCGGCCGACGGTAGGATCATACCAGATTTTGCGTCCGCCCATGGTGGAAGCCCCCACAGATTTCTGGACGACCTTGCGGATGGGATACTTAGAAAGAACATTCCCTTGAGAAGCACGGCCTTTTACCGCCAATTCACCCAAATCAAAGTCGAACACCTTCTTTTTTGCCCGGCAATTAGGACTGAGGTGTACCGTAATGGTTTCGCTTTCGCTATTGGGGTGGACAGTAAAATGCAGGAGCTTGGAACCTTTGTTACCTTTGGTTACGTCATACTCCCGATCCCGGGTGATGGCCGTAACCGCAAAGCGCTTGACAAAGTTTTTTCCCAGCACCGGATCGCGATATACCGCATGGTAGACTTTGCGTTCATTGCCTTTTTTCCAGACATCCACATACAGGATGTTTTTCCCGACAAAGGCTTTATCAGAAACGCGGGTTACCAGGTACTTCCCATCGGCCCGAAAGACGATCACATCGTCGATATCTGAGCAGTCGGTCACGTACTCATCTTTTTTCAGGCCATAGCCAATAAATCCTTCCTTACGGTTGACGTACAGCTTTTCGTTAGCTACGGCCACCCGACGCACCTGGATAGAATCAAAGGTGGTGATTTCCGTTTTACGTTCCCGATCCTTACCATACTTATCGATGAGACGAGAAAAGTAGTCAATCGCGTATTCGGTCAGATGGGCTAAATGATGCTCCAACGCTGCAATTTCTTCCTCCAACTTTCGCATCAACTCATCTGCTTTGAAAGAGTTGAATTTGGAGATCCGCTTAATCCGGATTTCCGTTAGGCGGACAATGTCATCCTCGGTGATTTCGCGATAGAATTGGGATTTATACGGATCTAATCCTTTATCAATGGTTTCAATCACCGCTTCCCAAGTCTCACACTCTTCAATGTCCCGGTAGATGCGGTTTTCAATGAAGATTTTTTCCAGAGAAGAAAACAGCAGCTTCTCTTTTAGCTCCGCCAGTTGAATCTCCAATTCCAACTTGAGGAGGTCCCGGGTGTGATCGGTGGAAAGCTGGAGGATTTCATCGACCGTGAGGAAGTGAGGGGTCTCATCAATGATGATACAGGCATTGGGCGAGATCGATACTTCACAATCCGTGAAGGCATAAAGCGCATCAATGGTTACATCCGGAGAAACCCCATTGGGAAGATCCACCTGCACCTCTACATCCGCCGCAGTATTATCCACGACCTTTTTGATCTTGATCTTGCCCTTATCGTTGGCTTTGAGGATGGAATCAATCAGGCCATTGGTCGTCACGCCATAGGGAACACTTTTGACCAGCAAGGTGGTTTTGTCTTGCACCTCAATATGAGCCCGACAGAGTACTTTGCCTCCTCGCTTCCCTCGGTTATAGTTACTGGCATCTACCATACCCCCATTGGGGAAGTCAGGGATCAGCTTGGTCCGTTTCCCTTCCAGCAGCGCGATGGAGGCCTTACACAATTCAATGAAATTGTGAGGTAAAATTTTGGTAGAAAGCCCTACGGCAATCCCCTCTACGCCCTGGGCCAGGACCATCGGAAATTTCATGGGCAGGGAAGTAGGTTCCCGTTTCCGCCCGTCGTAGGAGACCTGCCATTCAGTGATTTTCGCATTAAAGCCGACTTCCAGGGCAAACTTGGATAGACGCGCCTCTATATAGCGGGAAGCCGCCGCCCGGTCTCCGGTCCGGGGATCTCCCCAGTTTCCCTGGGTGTCAATCATCAGATTTTTTTGTCCCAGGTTTACCAAAGCATCTCCAATGGCCGCATCGCCGTGCGGATGGAATTGCATGGTTTGACCGATCACGTTGGCAACCTTGTGAAAGCGACCGTCATCCATCTCTTTGAGGGCATGCAAAATACGCCTCTGTACAGGCTTACAGCCATCCTCCAACATGGGTACAGCCCTTTCCAGAATTACGTAGGAAGCGTAGTCCAGAAAGTAATCTTCATACATGCCCGAGAGGGGTGAGGTCAGGGCATTTTCGTCTTTTCCTTGTCCGTTGGCCGGATTTTTGTCCATGCTAACTTTTTAGTATAGCTAAAATAATTGGCTAATATACGGCATTTATCGCAAAAACTAAAGCCTTGATCTCCACAGATTGAGAAAAGAAGCATCTTCCATTTTCTCTCTCCTCTCCTCCCCATTTTTTGTGAATGCCTGAGGCTCAACCCTTCAACCTCATCAAAAAAGATTCCACTTTCTGCCGCCTCCCTCTTTTGCCTCCCGCGGTCGGTGAAATCGTAGGGCGTATGTCTCCTGGGAAAAAAGCATTTTGATAAATATTTGGGGAAAGGAGAACCACACCCCTATATTTATTTCTCAAACGGCTAAAAGTCCCCAAGCATGACGCAAGAACAACTCGCCAAACAATTCAAGGAGCAGGGTTATATCTACGTAAAAGAGGCCCTCCCCAGAGCAGAAGCCATCGCCTTTCGACAAAAGATCGAGGCGCTATCCGGCATCAACAGTGAGAACTTCACTTCCTTCGAAGGGAAGGGAGACATCACGGCCAAGCTTTCCGGCAAGAAAAACTATCGTCTGTATGTCAAACCGGGTATGGTTACTGCCAATCCGGAATTTTGGGACCTACCTACCCATCCCAATATCCTCAAGCACGCCCGCATGCTGCTCGGAGATCAGGTAAAATTCTTGCAGAATGACAGCGTGGCGGCGGGCTTTTCCTCTCCTGGCTGGCACCGGGATTCCGTCCATCGAACCTATGGGGTAGGGGCGGACTGGGATGAAAGTCAGCATCCTTATCAACTCATACGGGTAGGCATTTATCTGCAATCCCATCAGGAAAGCCAGTTTAAATTTGGGGTCATTCCCGGTTCGCACCATCGCGAATCAAATTTGATGCAGATGGAGCGCAAGCAAAAGTGGCTCACGCCCTTGCGCTCGGTGGTCAATGGGCAGGACTTATTTACCGGGAAAGGCACCTGGTACGCGACTGAGCCGGGCGATGCCATTTTCTTTGATCCGAGGCTCCTACATTGCGGAAGCTATATCACCGGACCCAAATACTCCATGTACCTGGCCTACGGCATAGAAAACGAGCATTACAGCAATCACTACAAATATTATATGCATGACCGGGATGACCATCCCTATGAGCGCATGCAGGAAGGCTTGCTGGATAAATTAGCTGCGGCAGGCGTAAAACCCGAGCAGGTGCTGGGTTAACCAAAAGCAGCCTGTAATTTTTCGACAAAGGCTTCCAGTTCAGGGTGGGTCCCCGCAAAGGTGGACAGGTAAGCTATATCCTTTTGCAAGGAATCTGGAAAAAGAGGAGATGCTTCAGAAGCCGAGAGCAAGAGTCGCATGCGAGCCGCCAGCGAAGCCAACCAGATTTTGCGGCCAGCCTGGGTGGCCGTTTGTTTTTTCTGACTACTTAGCCGCTGGAAATAGGGAATCCCCAGTGATTCAGGCGTTACCGCTTTTTTAATATAGGCCATGACTTCCGGCCCAAACACTGCCTCCATCTCCTCTGGAGCTTGCTGGTAGTAATATACTGGCATCAAGGCAGCCGCCATGACCACTTTTTCCGCTGCTTCATTCCCTATGGCATGAAGAACCGAAACCATTTCTATGGACTGAGCGAGGGCAGGGTAGCCTTCCTCATTTTCATGATGACCTAACCTGTGGCCGGCGAAGCGCAGGGCTTCCAGAATATTATTAAATCGCTGCATGTTTTTTCGTTGCCCAAACATAGAGAAATTGTAGGAAATGCCGGAGAAAAGGGACATGGTGCAGCTTTCTGATACGCTAAAGCCTCAATCCTGACGATTAAAACCTCCTATTAGTCAATCCCATAGGTTTTTTCTTAATTTTGAACCGCTTCAATTAAGCCGGGTACTCAAGAACACGCATACCTGCTAATGAATTATCAACGCCTCAATAATCTTACCGGCTGGGCCGTCTTTGCCGTTGCCCTGATCGTCTACCTTGCCACCGTTGCTCCTACGGCCAGCTTTTGGGATTGTGGTGAATTTATCGCCTGTGCCAATGAGTTGGAGGTTACGCATCCTCCCGGAGCCCCTTTTTATTTGCTCCTGGGCCGAATCTTCGCCTTACTGGCACCGAGTGTAGAATCTATCGCCTTTATGGTGAATCTCCTCAGTGTATTTGCCAGTGCCTTCACGGCCCTCTTTACCTGCTGGATCACCACCATGCTGGTAGAGAAGGTCTTAAGCAGAAAAGCCTGGAGCGAAGAATCAAAGCACATCACCATTATGGGCTCGGGCGTGATCGCAGGCTTAAGCTGTGCCTTTGCAGACTCCATCTGGTTCAATGCCGTAGAAGCAGAAGTCTATGCTTTGAGCACCTTCTTTACCGCCATCGTTTTTTGGTTGATGCTCAAGTGGGAAAGAAGGGCTGACCGGCCGGACCATGCCCGCTACATCATTCTGATCGCCTATCTTATGGGGCTGTCTACCGGGGTTCACCTATTGAACCTGTTGACCATTCCGGCCCTGGCCTTGATCTTTTACTATCGGAAATTTTCCTTTAGCTGGACCGGGCTGCTGGCCACCTTGGGCATCTCATTCGCTGCGCTGGCGAGCATCCAATACGGCATCATCCAGTCCACCTTTGATATGGCCTGGAACTTCGAGCGGTTTTTTACAGGAACAGTGGCCAGAGATGGAGCCGAAATAGGGGGCATGGGCTGGTCTATGGGTACCGGAGCAGGCCTGTTTCTAGGGCTGATTGTGGTCGTATTGGTCGGACTCTTGGTATATAGCCAGATGGCTCGGAAAGCGGTACTAAATACCGTCTTACTCTGTTACTTAATGATCATTCTGGGCTTTTCCTCTTATGCCCTGATCTTTATCCGGTCCCAGGCCAATCCGCCCATCGACATGAACAATCCCGAGAACCTGCTCACTTTTCTGAGCTATATGAAACGGGAGCAATATGGAGACCGACCGCTGGTAAAAGGGCCGCTCTATAACGGACAAATCTCATTCAGCGAGGAAGGGAGAGCCATCTTTGATAGCGTCCGCACCAAATATATGGTCGTAGAAGGGGAGGAACGATATGTAGAGGACATGGTAGTCCGAAAATACACCTACGACAACGAAGTCTGGTTCCCGCGCATGCATGCTGCTTCCCGCTATAATGCCCGACCTTACGGATACCGATATTTTGTTTCGAATAAAGGGGCTGATCCGGATGACCCTACAGATGACCAGCCTACACGAGGAGAAGATTTCCGTTTTTTCCTGGAGTACCAAATCAAGCATATGTATCTCCGGTATTTCATGTGGAATTTTGTAGGGCGAGAAGGGGATGAGCAGGACGACCGCTGGGAAAGTGGATTTGAAATTGGGGACGAAAGTCGGTACGTGCGTGGTAAAGAGGAGAACAAAGGAAAAAATCACTACTTCTATATCCCGCTTTTTCTGGGCTTAATCGGGCTGGTCTGGCATAGCTTACACCAGCGAAATGATGCCACCGTCATCGCCCTGCTGTTTTTCTTTACCGGACTGGCGATCATCATTTACCTGAATCAATATCCAGCTCAACCCCGCGAAAGGGACTATTCTTTTGTCGGTTCCTTCCAGGCATTTAGTATATGGATCGGCATGGGCGTAGCCTTCATGGTAGAACTGGCCCGTAACCGACTGCGAGAACTGACTCCCTGGATTGCCATTGGATTAGCTTCCCTGGGTCCCTTCTTTATGTTGGTAAACAACTGGGATGACCACACCCGCAAGGGAAGATGGGTGGACGTAGAATTTGCCAAAAACCTGCTGGATACTTGCGATCCGGAAGCCATCCTGTTCACAGGAGGAGACAATGATACCTTTCCGCTTTGGTACGTACAGGAGGTCGAAGGATATCGCACAGATGTACGGGTTGTCAACCTTGAGCTCCTGATTTCAGACTGGTACATCGACCAGGTCCGCGCCGAAAGAAATCAGCAAGTGGGGATTCCGCTTTCGCTTAAGCGCGAAGATTATCAGGGCGATCAGGGCCAATTGCTGATGGGATTTCCTTCTCAGCAGATTCCTTTTCCCGTCAATGTAGCTGCATTAACCGAGCGGGGTGTGTTCAACGAAACTGAAGCACAGGCCGCCGTAGATACCATGGTTTGGGATTTTCAGGCCAAAGGAAGCGCCCGCAACCCTTATATCCTGCGTAAGGACCTGGTATTGCTCAATATGCTCCAGCAAATTTCCCAGGCCGACTGGCAGCGTCCGATCTACTTTACTGGGAGCATGAGCCCGGAAAACTATCTCAACCTCACTGACTTTTTGCGCTTTGAAGGCCTGGCTTATCGGTTGATCCCCCTTAAAAAATCAGAGCTCACCCTGAATGACCGCTTCTATATGGGCACGATCAGACCGGATATTTTGAGAAAAAACTTGGTGGACACTTATCGTTACGCAGGCTTGAATGACCCGGATGTTTATCTGGATGAACATATTCGAAACCTCATCCTCGCCAATTACCGGAATGCCTTCCTTCGCCTCATGGGCGCTTATGAAGCGCAACACCGGAGTGCCCAGATCAGAATAGCCGCCGTAGATTCCCTCCTGGAAGGTCAGAATCCTAATCGTTATCCTGAGTTAATCGAGGAAAAAAGCCAGTTGAATATCCACCTCAATGCGCTTAGAGATACCGTAAAGCAGGTTTATGCCTATGGCCAAACGGTCATGCCAACCTCCGTAAACCCGCAGCCCAACCTGATCCTGCTATATCAGCAGGCAGAAATTCTCGGCTTCGTCGGCCTAACCGACGAAGCGCTGGCCGCTTATGACCAACTAGGCCCCCTGAGCATACAGGCACTCAAAGACGATATTGCCCTCCAACGCAAGATCGATCAAACGCATCCGGGCTTACAAGTGTGTATTTTTTCTATTCAGGCCTACTTGAATTACGGGAAGAAAATAAAAGCGCGGGAGCTGGCAGATTACCTCAAAGTACTGACTGGCAGCCCTGTTGGAGAATTAATCATTGAAGAATACGAAAAAAGCCAGACCCCTTAACCCTTGTCAATGAAACATCAGGATCCTTCCGGTTCAAAACGCATGATCTATGGCCTTCACCCGGTAGAAGAAGCCTTGCAGGCAGGACAGGCGATAGAGAAAATACTCCTCAAAAAAGAAGGGAATGTAAACCGCTTTGATGAGATCCGTCAGGGAGCGCGCAATCAGCAAGTGCCAGTGCAGATGGTACCGGAAGCCAAGCTGAGGCGCATGCTGCCTCAAGCCAATCATCAGGGGGTGGTCGCCCTCATGTCTCCAGTTCAGTTTCACGAATTAGAGGACATTATTCTGGACCTTCAGGAACGAGAACGTAATCCCCTGATGCTCATGCTGGATGGGATTTCTGACGTAAGGAATTTTGGGGCGATTGTGCGAACCGCAGAGTGTTTGGGCGCCCATGCCCTGGTCATTCCGACCCAGCGTTCCGCCGCTTTGAATGCTGACGCCATCAAAGTCTCAGCCGGGGCCCTCTATCATCTGCCCATCTGCCGCAGCGGTCATCTGGCCGATGCCATTCTCCTGCTGCAAGCCTACGGCATCCAATGTGTAGCGTGTACGGAAAAGGCCGGAGCGAGCATTTTTGAGGTAAACTTTTCAGGTCCGACTTGCCTAATCTTAGGGTCGGAGGATAAAGGGATTTCAAATTCCCTCTTAAAAAAAGCGAATTATTCGGTGAAGATTCCTTTGCAGGGTCAGGTCAATTCCCTGAATGTCTCGGTAGCTGCGGGGATGTTTATGCTGGAGGTAGCACGCCAGCGAGACCACTAAAAAGCGCCCTCACTTTTCTTCTGCCAATACCGCATCAAGCCCGCCACACTCATCCAGGCTGGATTAGCCGCATTGTACCGCGCGATGGATACGGCATCTGCCCCCTGCTCGGCTAATTGGGCATCTGCGTAGGCCTGAAAGGCAGAGGTGATTTCTCCTGCAGACTTCCCGGCTTCCCAGTGAGGCTTGATCCAAGCCCCCCAGTCCTTCAGAATTTCTTTGAGCTGGGCAAAATGGTCAGCTACATCTGTGACTTCTCCAAAGTGGGTGAGGAATAAACGCTGAGGTTCATGACTAAGAATTCGGTCAATGGAAGCTTCCCAGGCTTCCAGGTTAATATCCGGAGGCGGACAGGGCGGAACAATTGGACCGCCTTCAATCCGGCAGCCGGCCACGTCTCCCGTAAAAACCGTATCATTCCATTTCCAGGCGATATGGTGATTCGCGTGGCCGGGGGTATGCAAGGCCGTAAATTCGTGCCCGCCCAGATTGAGGGTTATCCCATCTTCAATGGCCATGAGCTGTTCCGCAGGAATGGCGTGCATTTCTCCCCATAGTTCCTCCATTTTGTCCTGATAAATCCGCTTAGCAGACTCATAAAGACGACTGGGATCGTGCATATGCTTCCACCCCCTGGGATGAACATAAATGGTAGCCCCGGCCTCTGCCAAAGCCCAGGCTGCGCCCGCATGGTCAAAGTGAATATGCGAAAGCAACACATGCTTGATGTCAGAGACCTTATAGCCTAAATCTGCTAAGCCTTTCTCCAATATGGGAAAAACTGAATGAGGGCCCGTCTCAATCAGAATGGGGCCTGCATCTGAAGGCACGACAAAGGAAGCAATGGTCTTGGGCAGTTGAAAATTGAGGTCAATGAGATGTACCATAGCCGTCAGCGGGTATCAAAGGGGGAAGATGTAACCCCTTCAGCTAGAATCCTAACTGAAGGGGTTAATTATTTGTTATTTCCAGGCCTATCTGGGCTGGACGATCAGTTTGGTAATGCCCCATTGAGCACCCATCCGCACCCGGACATGATAAAGGCCCGCAGGGAAAGCCGTCAGATCAATCTGGGTATTTCTTCCCTGATGAGCTTGCTGATAAAGCAGTTGCCCCATAGCATTAAATACTTCGATGGTTCCTTCCCGGCCCAAACTCTGGTCGCCAGCAAAATCTACCTGGAAGCGGCCCTCGGTTGGATTGGGGAAAATGGAAAAATCCCGTCCCTGGCTCAGTTCTGGTTGAATGGCGGTAGTGGTGTCTTCCACAATCTCCAGGGTGTTGACCAGCATTAAGCCTCCGCGGGCCAGCCCAACAATCACCGAGTAATCTCCGGTACTATCAATCACCGCAGCTGCCGGCGCCGGGAATCCCCCAAAGTCCATGCCCATAAAATCACTGGATTTCACCAGAGTATCGGTCAAAGGATTAGAAAGATCTTCATAAACCTCAATGAGGCCATATTCTGTTCCCAACAACAGCTCTACCGTTCCATCGCCATCATAGTCCAGAAAGCGCGGATGGGTTCTGCCCAAAAATTCATAGTCCGTAATCGGATCTTTGAAGTTGATGCCGCCCCACTCGTCCGCTACTTTGGAAAAGTTGAAATTGAATTTATTGCCGATGTTCTCGTAAAATGCGATGCGACCAAAATCGTCTCCTATAAAAAGATCGAGGTCTTCGTCTCCATCAATATCGAAAAGCTCCGGTGCAGAAAATCCGCCCTCGTCTATTTCCAGTCCGCCCGCTTCAGTGAGACCATCTGCCGCCAGGGTCCACACCGCTTCCTGTCCGGGCATGGCGGTGTTTTGGTAGTAGAAAATCTTCCCATCCCAATTGCCGATCAGCAGGTCGTCATCTCCATCATTGTCCAGATCACCCGCCACTGGTGCAGCAGCCTGGAACCGGAGGAATTCCTGGCTTCCGTTCAGGTAGTCTTTGTCAACTAATTGATATTCCGGCACATCCTGAGAACCGACATTTTTAAAAAGCTGAAGTTGATAAATGGTTTTGGTACTGTCTCCCACCCTTGGATGGGCATTGAGCGTCCCTACGAGGATATCCTGTAAGCCATCGTCGTTGTAATCGATAAAAGTAGGATTGGAGAGCCTTCCCGCATCATAGGATTGACCGGCAAATAAGCCCCGACCCTGAAAGCGAAAATCCACCAGGTTATCGGGTCCAAAGTTCTGGTAGTACAGCACCCCGTCCACATCTTCTCCGATCGATAAGTCATTGGAAGATATCAGCAGGTCCCGAGAGCCATCATTGTTGACATCTACGTGAAAGGCTGCGGGAAAAATGTTCATTTGCACGGCCTGGTCCTGGGTGGGAAAGTGATAATCCACGCTATCCATGAAGGCATGGAATATTTCTCCTCCGTTGAATACGGCATTCATGGTAGGGTAGGAGACATCTCCGATCAAGCCATCCATCAGGCTATCTGCATCCATATCCAACAAGAGCAGCGAAGAGCCTGCATGGCGAGACGTAGCGCCTCTGGGGTCTTCTGCGCCGCGACTACAGGCCAGGGAATCTACATAGCTCACATAGAGGGTATCGCTGGTATTGGCCTCATAAAAATGCCCCCAGCAGGAGGTGCCTTTTTCAAAGTCCAGCGTATCGCACCGCCCGTATCGCTCCATCGCGAGGTTGAGGTTCAAGAAATAGAAAGTCCCCAGATTTTGGGAGGAAATGATATCCAGGTCCCCATCATAGTCTACATCTACGAAAGCAGGGATATCCGTATTCAAGGTATAGATGGCCCGGTTGTTGGTGCCAGAAAGAACGCGTACCGGATCGTATTTCAGCACAAAACCTACGGAATCCCCATTGAAAATGGTTTGCTCGTAAATCTTCACATTCTGCCCAGAGGCTGCTCCACAAATCACATCGGCCTTGCCATCGCAATTATAGTCTTTCATCAAGCCCCAACGGGTACATTCACAGTTCGCAAAATGCGACATATATTCAGGAGCGTATCGGTAAGCGATTTGCCCGGTCCCCCCTTCCTGAATAAAGGGAATCCAAACCTTGCCGCCCCGATCATAAAAGACGATGTCGTCCACCCCGTCCAGATTCAGATCTACGTTGGAAAAATGCGGGCTATTCATCCCTCCTGACCATCCAAAATCAAATTTTTGCCCATTCTCATCTCGGATAACCAGGTTGTTATCGAGTTTGTAATCCTGTGCCCATAAGCCTGGCATCAGCAGGCAGATACATACAACCAAAAAATTTCTCATCATGGAGTAAATTTGTGCTCAATCAATAATCTGAAGTTACAGGTCTGAAGGCAGAAGTACCGTAACCCACGCGACATCCGAAGGTACATGCTTCTCATTTGGAATAAAAAGCCCGGCGCGGGCAGATTGTTCTATTTTTGTACGGATTTGATTCTATATTCCCTACCATGAATCAGGATAAAATTTTTACCCTTTTCCGCGCTCATCCCAAGATCTGCACCGATACGCGAAAAATCCAGTCAGGAGACCTCTTTTTTGCGTTAAAGGGCGATCGCTTTGATGGCAATAAGTTTGCGGTGCAGGCGCTGGAAAAAGGAGCGGGGCATGTAGTCATGGACAATCCTGAATTCTACCAGGCCGATGACCCGCGCATGATCCTGGTGCCCGACAGCCTCAAAGCCTTACAGGAACTAGCGCTGCAATACCGGAGGACCTTTCAGGTGCCTTTTCTCGGCCTGACCGGAAGCAACGGCAAAACCACCACCAAAGAACTGATTATCTCGGTCCTGCAACAGCAAAAAAAGGTCGCAGGCACCAAAGGAAATTTCAATAATCACATTGGGGTCCCCCTCACCCTACTGGACCTCCCCCCTGATACTGAGATTGCCCTGATCGAAATGGGCACCAATCAACCAGGAGATATCCAGGAGTTGACAGAGATTGCAGAACCTAGCATGGGGCTGATCACCAACATCGGCTATGCACACTTAGAACGTCTGCTAAGCCTCAAAGGCGTCCAGCAAGAAAAGGGCGCTCTGTACCGCTCGGTCAAGGCGCGGGGTGGCATGCTTTTCCTCAACCTTTCGGACCCTCATCTGGTGGACGAAATCGGAGATTACGACCGGGTGATCAGCTACGGAACGCCGGAGGCAGATTTCCATTTGCAGATTGCGAAGGAAGAGCTAGGTGGGACAGATATGGACGTATACAGTCGTTTCTGGACTGGTCCGGAGCGCTTTCACCTACAACTTTCTGGTTCTTATAATGCCTTGAATGCTCTGGCTGCGATCGCGGTAGGGCATCATTTCGGGCTGAGCGTGGGAGACATGCAACAAGGCCTCGCTGCTTACCAATCCACCAACAACCGTAGTCAGCTCTTGCAACGAGCGCGCTACGATATTTGGCTGGATGCTTACAATGCCAATCCTTCTTCTATGCGGGCGGCCATCGGCCATGCGTGCGAACGCAAAGACAAAAAGGTGGCCCTGATCCTGGGGGACATGTACGAATTAGGACCGGAAAGTGAAGCCTTACATGCGGAACTGGGAACCTATATCAATGACTTTCAGCCCGTCATGACGGTGGGGGTAGGGGAACAGATGCAGGCCGCCTTACAGCAGATCAGCAGCCCTACGGCCTGGTTTGTCAGTGCCGAAGCAGCACAACAAGAGATCGTAGAAAAATTAGGCGAAGCAGATTTCATTCTGCTCAAAGGATCCCGAGCCATGGCCCTGGAAAGCTTGCTGGAGGTTCTTTAGGTCAGGGCGTTTGAGGGACCACAATCCGTGCCTGCTCTATCTTGCAGAGCTTTTCTTCCCGCATATACTGGACCACAGAAATCTGATAGGGCTGGGCAGAGGTCAGATCCGCCAGCTTGCCAGCCAACAAGTCATAGTCCGCCTGATAAGTCGGCCCATCTCCTGCCAATAACCAACGACCATAAGGATCGACCAGGGTATTGTTCAACAGAAAAGTCTGGACAGGCTGATCGGATGATTGCACCTGGACCTGCACAAAAAGATTCATGTAAGGATAGTCCTGCTGCATCTTCAGGTGAAGATGCGGGCTGACTTCTCCTTTTTTCCAGCTAAAAGACAAGGTATCGGTAGCGGCCCAGCAAGCATCTGTAAAGGCTTTTTCCACCCGCGCAGCTTCCTGACATGCGATCATATTGAGGCCCAAGCAGGCGACCAGCAATAGCCGTCCCGCTCGCTGGGAGACCAGAGACCGTTTAAGACTTGGGTGCATCTTTCTGATTCTGATTGCCTTTTTGGTTGCGATTTCCCTGGCCTTTGGGCCCTCTTCGGAAATTGCGATTCCCTTTACGAGGGGGCTTGCGAGGTCCTTTTTTGTTTTCGCCTACGGACTCAGGGTTGCCTCCCTTCTTTTTATTCTGAGGTTTGCGTTGGTCCCGATTGTTAGACTTTTGATTCCCTTGATTCGTCTTAGCCTGAGGGTTTTTGCCTTGCCCTTGGTTGCCCTGATTGCTTTTGTTCTGGTTTTTACCCTGAGCATTCCGCTGGTTTTGTTTTTTACGGTTGCCTCCCTGATTCCGATTGCGGGGATCGCGGCTTTTGTTCCCATCTCCTCCTCTTCCTTTGTGAGGCCCCTTACGGCGATTGCCTTTTCCGCCTCTTCTTCTACGAGGTTCAGGCTCCGGAATACTGGTGCCTACTACATCCACAAAATCCAGGGATTCCTGAGAAACCCGGTTCTCCAGCATGGCTGCACGAGACAGGGCACCTTCAGGCTTTTCTCCCTTGGCATTGAGCGCCATGATGCGCTCAACTTCATTCACGGCAATAGGATACCAGGTGGTTTCGCCTTGATAGCTGAACCACATTTTTCTTTTGAAAATATCAGTCTTTTGCAGAAAAGCTCTGCCTTTGGCGGTTTCGATGAAATCTACCCGGGGTATGTCATCCAGGGCATCCAGATAGGTCTCCAGTTCATAGTTGAGGCAGCATTTCAGGCGACCACACAAACCCGAAATTTTCATTGGGTTGAGGGAGATATTCTGATAGCGGGCTGCTGAGGTACTGACGGTCTTAAATTCGGTCAACCAAGTGGAGCAGCAGAGCTCTCGGCCACAGGAACCGATTCCTCCTACCAGCCCAGCTTCATAGCGCAGGCCGATTTGCTTCATCTCCACCCGAATGCGGAACTCCCGGGCCAGGACTTTGATCAATTCCCGAAAGTCTACCCGGTGGTCAGCGATATAATAAAAGATGGCTTTGGCGTTGTCTCCCTGAAACTCTACATCACTGAGTTTCATTTCCAACTTGAGGTCCTTGATGATGACCCGCGATTTGACCAGGGTTTCCTGCTCGCGGTCGCGCACCTGCTTTAATAATTCCAGGTCGGCTTCATTTGCTTTGCGATAAATGCGCGGCAAGTCCAGCACCGCCTTGTTGATTTTCTTCCGGCGCATTTGCAGCTCAGCGGTCACCCCTCCCAGGGATAGCTGGCCTACATCATATCCACGGTCGCTTTCTACTACGACATAATCTCCAATGTAGAGCCGGAGCCCATTTACATTTCGAAAGAATCCTTTACGTGTATTTTTAAAGCGAACCTCATATACATTATCAACTTCAGTCTTATCAGGAGGCAGCATGTTGTTCAACCAATCGAACGTATTGAGCTTGTTACAGCCCCCAGTCGAACAACCTCCATTTCTTCCGCAACCAGCAGAGGAGCAGCCACCACTACCACATGAACATCCCATGTTATATTGGTTTGTAGGGTACAGTGAAAAATGGCCAGTAAGCGTAAATCTACATCATGCCAACCAGAGATGGCACATGTAAATAGACCAACAAACAGATAAGATTATGCGGCTGAATCTCTTTGGAAAGACCTCCCAAAGAGAAAGCGTTCGGTACTAAAGAAACAAACGCTCGAATATATATTCAGTGAAATGAATCACGCTTTGATAGCATATGAAACCCTCTGCACTTTTCCTACTTCCACGGTTTTATCTATGTTGTCCGGCCTATTTTACCGGCTTATTGCATTTTTGAGCAAAAGAACGTAATCAGCCCATCCCATTTCAACGGGATTTTTCTGACTAAACTTAAATTTAGAGAAATTTTCCTTCTCCGCAAAAGTTACAGGCTATTCCGTTTTTCTAATTGCATTCGCAAAAAGCGAACATACTTCTTAGAATAAAAGGTATCCTCAAATTGCTCCAATAGTTCCCCTGCCAGGTCCAGGTTTCCCGCATCCAGTCGGGCAAAAATAGCCCGGGTCAGGAAGACATCATGAGGTCCTTCCGAAAGGCGCATATCAGCTTCTTTGAGATGGCTCTGCTGAATCTGATCCGGATCGGGACTGGATATTTTTCCCTCGCTTTCGGTTTGGGCAAAAAAGGTATTCAGGTAGAGATAATAGTAATAGGAAAAAACCGCCGCTTGGTTGTCCAACGGCACATCATCCACCATGGGATTTCCTCCCTCCCGGTTGAAGGAGGCAGATAGCTTGAGATAGGCTTTTTGGTACAAAATCTCCGCTCGTTCGAAATTCACGAACCAGTCGGGTAGTGCGGAATAAACCCCTTGCTGCACCAAAAAACTCAACTCTTTGGCAGCCATCGAATCAAGTTTTCCGGCATAATCCACCATGTCCTCGGAAGCAATGATGTGGGGCGTATTGCGTAAGTGCAGGCGCTCAAATTCTTTTTGCTTGCGGAGATAATACTGACAAATGCCAGACATCTTACCTATGAAATCCAGCGAGTCCAGATAGTAGCTCTCCTGATTGAACCAAGTGGTCACAATTAGGCTGGTATCTCCGGGTACCAGAAATATTTCTACCGGCTCATCATCAATGTAAAGGGTAGCAGGTCGCGGACTATTGACCTGGAAGGTAAGTTTGAAAGGACCATTCCCCACTTTTGTGGCCTTGACCAATTGCCTTTGTCCCTCCAGGATGTTGTTATACTGCCCATATACATCATGGAGATCTTGATCCTGAATAAAAACAGAGACACAGGCCGTATCATAAAAGTCATAAACGGGCTCTCTGGGTGCCCGCGTCTTGGCATGATAGGTTAGCCCGTACACATACACGGCCATCAGGGCCACAACAATCCATGGAACCGCAGACTGTTTCATAGAGGTAGGCATTGGGTTGGAGAGGAAAGGTCGCAATTTCCCGGCACATTTTTCACATCGCAAAGTGCGATAATGTTACAATCTCCTCATTAGGAGACCTTTTTATGCGGGTCAATCAATGCCTCTCAGAATGCGATGTGATTTGATAGACATATCCGTGAACACGATTTTGGCATTGCCGTTTCCCGTAATGTCCCGGTAGCTCTGCTCGAGTTCCTGACTGATTCGGTCCACTTTGTGGGCATCGACAAAGGCAGAAAACTTTTGCTGGAAGGCTTTCTCCGCTTCGGAGGAAAGGGCCATATTTTCCAGGCCCAGATGAAAGAGCAGGGAATCGCGGATTTTTTTTATGGAGATCTGCAAAAAAAGCTTTTGGAACTCTTTACTCTCTTTGTAGATGGGTTCCACCGCTTCCTGAATCTTATCGTATTGCCCGGTGTAAATGGCGCGTAGCCAGGTGGCAAAAGCCTCGCTCATGGCCAAGCTACTATCCGTCAAGTATTCATTGGCATTGCCAATGCTTCCCTCCGCTATGCCAGCCATTTCTGCGGCTTTGTTAGCTTCAACTCCCTTTTTATCGACCAAGTATTGGGCGATTTCCTCCGTACCAATTCGTCTCAAGGGAATGCGTTGACAGCGGGAGTTGATGGTCGTTAGCAATTGAGAAGGATCAGAGCAGGTCATGATGATGAGCGTCCGATCGGGTGGCTCCTCCAGTAATTTCAGGAAAGCATTGGCCCCTTCGGTATTGATCCGCTCGGCATTCCAAACAATGACCACTTTGTAGGGCGCTTCAAAGGCCTTTAGAAAGATCCTACGCTTTAAGGCTCGGATTTCATGTACACTGATAAACAGCTGTTTATTCTCTCCGCCCAGGGTTCGTTGCCACTGAGGGTAAGAGAAATAAGGGTCTTCAAAAAACTCATCCCGGAAGCCTCCGAAGAAGTCTTCCGTCAACCAGCGTTTGCCGCCTTCCGTTTTTGAAATTATGGGCAGTATGTAGTTGACGTCCGGATGGATACCCTTGCTGATCTTCAGGCAATTGCTGCATTTACCACAACTATCTCCATTAACCGGATGCAGACAGTTCATATACTGAGCGATGGCGGTAGCGAAGGCCAACTGCCCTACCCCCGGAGGCCCGACCAATAAGGTAGCATGCGCCAGACGGTTGGCGGAGATGGCGTCTCGGACGCGATGTTTGGCAGCTTCCTGCCCGATTACCTCACTAAACTTCAATGCTCTTTCCTTTTCGTAGCAAATTACCCAAAAACCTGAGAGCGGGCAATCATTTCCCTTTTACCCCAAACCTAAACACATCCGGCCGTGCGTAATGTCCCGTCACATCGAAATCAAAACGGGCTTCGACCACTTGGTTTAGATCCAGCGTGGCGTATAAAATCCCTTCCTCATCATACAATGGCCCAGCCAATACTTCTCCCAAAGGAGAGACGATGACACTGCCCCCCCGACTGGGAACTTCAGGTAAGTTTGCCAGCGCTTCCTTTTCCAGCCAGGCCACCGGATAGTCATCCCGGTGGACGTACTGATTGGCGGCCAGGACAAAGCAGCGCCCTTCACAGGCAATGTGGCGCATACTGGACTGCCAGGTCTCTCTTTGATCGGCGGTAGGGGCCAGGTAAATCTCAATGCCTTGTTCATACATGGCCATCCGGGCCAGGGGCATATAATTCTCCCAGCAGATCAAGCCACCCACTTTACCCCAGGCCGTATCCAGGCAGGTCAAGGTTGAAGCATCTCCTTCGGCCCAGATCAACCTCTCGGCAGCGGTAGGCTTTAGCTTCTGATGCTTTCCCAGGATGTGTCCATCTGGTCCTACATATAATATGGTGCAATACAGGCTGTGTCCTACCATCCTTTTTTCCACGACCCCTATAGCGAGAAAAACCCCGGCCTCCCGGGCTATTTCCCCCAATCGCTCGGTAGCTGGTCCGGGAATAGCCACGGACTGCTCCCAGTATGCCCGCCATAATTCCCGCCCCCAGGCTTCCCGATTTCCCACCACCGTCCCGAAACTCAATCCCCTCGGATAGGCCGGCAGAAACGCCTCGGGAAACAGTACCAGCTCCGCCCCTTGGGCCGCCGCTTCTTTAACCTTCTCGGCCACTTTATCCAAACTAGCCTCCAGGTCCATGATCACCGGAGAAGCCTGCACCACTGCTACATGTACATGATTTCGCATCCAGGTAGATAACAAAAACTGCCGGAAAATCCCATTGGGATTCCCGGCAGTTTCCATTGTGCCTGTAGGGTGATTTATTCTTCTTCCCGCTGACCGAGCATCCGGCCACGATCAGGGAAAAGGTAGGTATTTTGTAAGACCACCCCTGCTTCGGTCTTTTCCAGGGTCCATCCGTAGGGATCGAACAATTGGGTAGGTTGGCTGGCTTGCACCAGCTGATCGATCCAACCAATGGAAAGCTCTATTTTCAGCCCTGACTCCGTTTCCTTCACCAGCAGAGTTACTGGACCATCCTGTGGCCCCCAGAATTTTTCCACCTCAGGCCCCAGTTCATAAGCTCCCACAAAGTTGTCTTTTATCTCCTGATTCATCGGAATAGCTGTCAGCCCGGAATAATTATTCACATCAAATTCTCCCCAGCGACCAGTCAGCAGCAAATCTTTATGGTAAAAAGCTTCATGCAGGGTATAAAGGCCGCCTGGCTTGTCATCCACGTTGGTGATATTGATGGGGTACCATTTGTAGCGAGCTTCTCCATCCAGGTAGTCCATGAGCGGAAGGGTATTCCCAGCTATCTCCACCCCGTAATTCAGCTTCGCCAAATCTACCAGGCTCACGTGCCCAAATATCCGCTCAGGCCGGCTACTATTGGGGGTTTTAAGCACCAAGGACAGATACAAAGCCTTGCTGCCCAGTCCCTGATCTGATTGTTTTCGACGCTGGGTCAGATGAAAAACCTCCAACATAGGCCCCAGATTTTGCCAACTGGCCCCATCTGCCTCCGCCATCCAGGCGTCCAGATCTTCGAGGGGCGTTTCCAATTGCAGGTGGTCCTCTGGATTATAGAGGGTAATATTGCCGGTTTTGATATCGGAAAAAATGCGCGGGATCACCTGCTCAAATAGCGGGTCCACCCATTGGCGAGCCTTTAGGGTATCTTCCGGAGCAAAATCCAGGGCCTCCGTGGCGCTCACTTCTTTCGACATGCGCCAGATGACGATGACCTCATCTTCGCCCAGGGGTTTCTTCTCGGATTCGAAGTCGGTAGCCGTAGGAACCGTACAGGAAATGATTTGGGTGCCCAACAGGACCAGGGCCATGATTGCCGTTCTCATATTGATTGAATTATAGGGTACAACATGCCCAAATCTAGGCTGGTCCCTGATGTCACTTGTCAAGATGCAGAAAGAATTTGTTAAAGTTGTTAAATGCTTGTTTATCAGAGGAGAATAGGAGAAATTTCTTCTATGAAAGCATCAAAAAGACTCCTGTTCCTGCAGGTCCTAACCCTGGCCCTGATCCTGTTGTTGGTAGGCTTTCAGTTCCGTTCGCTGCGCATTCTGAAAGCTCATGTAGCTACAGGCTTGACTGAGGCGGTGCAGGATATCGCCCAGGAAACCGGACAGCAAATTCATCGGGAGTTGGACAAAAAGCTCCGCCAGGAAATAATCGATGCGGGCCTGGTGATTCAGGAGCAGACCTATGGTTGGCAATCTCTGGATGAAAACCGCTTTCCGGCCATGGCTCATGCCTTTCGGATAGAATGGATGCCTGCCGATGAGATGTGGCGACTCCACGAAATGACCTTATCCCGCCGCCAGCCATTTGCTGGGGATGAGCAATTTATCCTCAATCAGCTCAACTATCTCCTCGATTACCGGGAATTGAATCCCGAAAAACTCTGGCTTGGCACCGTAGATAGCAGTCGCTATTTTTTTCAAGCCGGACCTTCCTGGGGTGGGGGAGAGGAATGGGTGCTCCGTCCTTACTTCCGGGAAGTGGATCGGGCCTGGCTGGGATATATCGCGGTGAAACTGGATCAACACTGGGTGTATCAAAAGTTCTTGCCAGACTTCTTTGCTCATGCGTTCTGGCCAGATGATAGCCTGCGGCAAGATGGGATTCGCAAAGAATTCCTGCGGGTTCGGGTCCGGGAGTCTCAGAATAGCCGCCGCTTTGACCTTCAAAAATTAAGCAGTGGTAAAATCGAAGCGCGTTACCCCCTTCGCTATCATGGGGGGCTGCTTAGTCTGGCTACGTTGGAAATGGGATTCCAGGGGACTGATGCCGCCAGTATTGCTGCCTCGCTCCACCGAAGAAATCTGCTACTGCTAGGGGCAGTGTTGCTGGTGTTAATAGGCTTGATCTGGTTCATTTTTGCGTATGTGAGAAAAGCCCACCGCCTCGCCCAACTCAAGACAGATTTCGTCGCCAATGTTTCCCACCAGCTCAAAACGCCACTTTCCGGGCTACGGCTCGCGGGGGAAACCTTGGCCCAGGGCCGTTTTTCGCATCCAGAACAAAGTCAGGAATTAGGAGATCTCATTCAAACGGAGGCGACCCACCTGCAGGAGCAGCTGACATATCTGCTCAATTTTTCCCGTCTGGAAAGCCATGGCCATCCTTTTGAGCTACAAGATTTTTCTCCGGAGGACTGGTGGAAAAAAAGCCTGGAACAATTCGGTCCCCGGATCCAGGCGCAAAACCGGCGTTTTCATCCAGAACTTAGAAGCTATCCAGCAAGCTTACAGGCTGATCCCATCGCTTTACGGCAGGCTCTCTGGGCCTTGCTGGACAATGCCATCAAATACAGCCCACCCGGGAGTGCCATTTCCTTACGGGCCTTCACCGATGAGAAACAATGGATGATAGAAGTACAAGATGAAGGGTCGGGTATACCCGACACGGAGCGCCAGCGAATTTTTGACAAGTTTACCCGCCTGGGTGATCCGGATACCCGGGAAGTAGGGGGCTATGGGCTGGGACTGGCCATGGTAAGCACCCTCATGGCCTGGCACAGAGGAAAGGTAGCCCTGGTTTCTTCCTCGGATTCGGGCAGTATTTTTCGTTTAATCCTGCCAGTCTAAGATGGAAATAAAAAGAATCCATATCCTGGTCGTGGAAGATGATCCTACCCTAAGAAAGCTTCTGCAGCAGAATCTCCGCTTTGAAGGCTACGAGTTGAGCCTTGCCGTACACGGAGAAGAAGCCCTGGAAAAAATACAAGCCAATAACTTTGACCTGATCCTCCTCGACCTGATGCTTCCGCGCATGAGTGGCATTGAAATCTGCAAGCACTTGCGGCAGGCAGGCAATCAGGTTCCCATCATTATGCTCACCGCGAAGGATCAGCCGATGGATAAAGTCCGCGGCCTGAAACTGGGAGCAGATGACTATCTGGGCAAGCCCTTTGAGTTGATGGAACTCCTGGCCCGCATCGAAGCGGTGCTCCGGCGAAGTGGGAAGAATCAGGCTCCCCTGGATCGTTATCAGTTGGGAAACATGACCCTCGATTTTTTAACTTTTTCTATCCTCTCGGAAGGAGGCAAAACGGACCTTTCTCAACAGGAAAACCGGCTGCTTCAATACCTGGTTCAGCATGAAGGCAAGGTGCTCTCCAGAGATCAAATTCTGGAGGAGGTCTGGGGGCATACTTACCTTTTTTCCAATCGCACCATCGACACCCATATCACCAAACTGCGAAA
>JBCBGC010000043.1:0-54290 GCA_038527215.1 Bacteroidota bacterium | reverse complement strand
CCTCCTCAAGGACTTTCCTGCCCTAATTGGCGCCTGGACCGAAATACGTTAATTCTGACCCTGGGAGCAGGTTGGCAAGTAAACCTTGGCAAATGGCAAATGGGATTTTATGGCCGAGGCGGGGTAGCTGCAAATCCTGGTGTGGACCTTACTCAATCAGATACCGTCATCACTATTGGGGATGTTCAACTGCCAGAAACCTTTCGGATGAGAGCCAGTTTCCGACCTACCCTCGCTGGAGGAGTTAGAATAGCCTACCGCATAGGAGATGATTTCTCATTATTTGGAGACCTCTCTTACCATCGGATCTTCAGCCAACCCGTAGCCCTACAGCACATCCAAGAGGCCCCGACGTTCAGGATTTTTACTGAACCGGTCAATCAAACCATGTTGAAAGCCACCATTGGCCTGGCTTTACACCTGTAAATCAACGCAGCGGGGTATCCCCCGGCCACTTTGGGGGACGCTGCTGCTATTTTATCTCTTTTTCAACCCACAAATCCATGAAAATCATGAAAACCTTTGGAGGTACGATCCCCAAATTGTTCACCCTTGCCCTGACCCTACTTTTCGCCAGCCAGGAAATCCAGGCTCAGGTTGACTGTTGTAATGTTCACTGCGTCGCCAATCAGAATATTGGTGTTATACAAACGCTTCTTAACAATCAAGTAGCCGGAGCCGAGTTTCGAATCAATCGAAGAAAACAAGTGAGAATTAATGGCATACAAAGTATTACTGTTTCTGGATGCGAAGTAAGCCTGCGAATCGATGTAACACTGAGACGCAGAATCAGAAGAAATGCCCGTGGAGTGATCGTGGTCTCTACCAGAATCACTGCCTTTGATGGTACGTCCTTGTGTTTGGCCGATCCCGAACTAGACCGGGTAAACCTGAGTCGGACGTTGCGTATCGGAGAAAGATTCTATCAATGGATAGCCAATATCGTCATTCCTGAGACCATTTGTGTAAACGTGTCTTAGACCTAAGACCGCTGCGATGGGGGAGTGATTTCCTGAGACACTCCCCCTTTGTTTACTGATCGAAATAGATCTCTAACCATTTTATCAAACAACCACATGAAATCCACGCAAGCTACCTTATCCCAAACAAAAACTGCCCTGGTGCTTTCTGGGGGATCTATGCTGGGAGCCTTTCAGGCAGGTGCGATTGCCCATCTGTTGGACCAGGGCTTTAAGCCGGATGTTGTGATGGGCATATCAGCAGGAGCCTTAAATGGGACTTTTTTGGTCCATGAGGCTGGCCGGATGAATGGCCACACCGACTGGCCTGATATTGGAGCTAAATTGAAGGATTTTTGGGTAAGTCGTGTCCGGCATCCCCGGGATCTTATTCGCAGACGATTTTTGTTATTACAGCTTTGGCGTATCCTTACCCATCGATTCAATGGATGGTATGATTACAGGCCGCTTGTCAAGATTATTCAGGATGAATTTAAGCTCACCCATTTGAGAAAAAGTCCTGTGGACCTGGTCGTTGGAGCGGTAGACTGGACGGGAGGAGAGATTGAATACCCGGACAAAGGGCATCCTTTACTGATAGATTACATTATTGCCAGTGCTTCCATTCCTGTTATTTTGCCTTATTGGCGGATCAAAGATCGACCCTATGTCGATGGCGGCATGCGTGATGTAGCACCTCTACGTCAGTTAGTAGATAAGGGAATCGAGGAAGTAGTGGTCATTCTGACTCAACCGGAACGATTTCCCAAACCTAAGTATGCGCCTGGCAACCTCTTCCCCTTCATTGAACGAATCATAGAACTCATGCTAAGCGAGATCCTGGAAAATGATCTGGCCCAGTTAGAGAAGATCAACCAGCAAATCAACAGCCTTCCATCAGGGAAAAGTGAGGCAGAGGGGGTGTTAGCAGGGAAAAGATACATTAAATGCACTGTGATCAGGCCAGAACGGGCTTATGAGGTTGGCCTGGGAGATTTCTCTCCGAAGGATGTTCAACAGCTGATTTCGGATGGTCATCAAGCGGTGGATAAGGCACGGATAAACTGAGCAGAAGATTCTGTGAATTTTTCTCCATCTGAATAAAAAGTTCTGAGCTGAGCTATTCGGAAGTTCCTTCCGCCCTGCAAGATTTTATCATAGAAACATGAGTCCTCCCAAAATTCGGGATGACTCATGTTTTTCTATTAGCTTCGCAAGCAGAAGACAAACCACGCCAAACCCCTTTCAACCCCAAAAACTATGAGACTGCCCCTCCTACTTTTACTCCTCATAGCATTAAGCGCCTGCCAAGCCCCCCAGCAGCAGGAAGCAAGCCCCTTGACCCCAGAAGAAGAGCAGGCCGCCAAAGCCCTCATCCAGGGTTCCTTTGACGAGATTTGGGGCGGGGTAGACTCCACGGCCATCGCCAAGTACCACACCGATGATTTCATCATCCTGGAGCATGGCGAAGTCTGGGACAATGACCGCATCAAAGTCTATATCCGCGGCCAACTCCAAAGAGAAAACCGTCCGCTGAGAATCAACAAAATGGAGTATATCTCCGTGGAGAAATATGGCGCTTCCATACAGATGGCCTATCACAATTTTGCAGAATTTGTGCGCGCCGACACCCTGGTTGGCAAAGGGCAATGGCTGGAATCTGCCTTAGCGGTCAAAACCCCCGAAGGATGGCGCCTGAAGATGATGCATTCGACTAGGGTGCCTATTCAGGAAGGGAGGTAGAGGGTGAAAGATCATCGCAAAGGACATCGCCCGCGGAAGCTACGTTGCCCTTACTGAGCCCTTGTTCGGAAATTTCCTTTTGTCTGAGCATGCCGCTTTGGGGAACCCAAATTCACTTTGATTCATCAAAATAGCTCGCTATGTGGATGAAAAATTGTGCTTCAGAATCCCAAAATCGTTCCCCTCAGCCTACAACCCCAACCCCCGAACCGACCCTCAGGCTTGAGATTCATACTCCGTTAGTGGACCAACCTTCCAGGCAGGAAATTTTTGCCTGAGGCTGCCAAGGGTCTCTTTTTGGGTTTCAATGAGCACCAATTGGGGGAAGGCATGATCAAGAATCTTAATGCTATCAAGGGAGCGAATCTTATTCAACTCTTGCTCGTCCGGACTGCCATGGAGATGATATAAGATATATTTTTGGGTGAGGCCCATTAACTCATATTAGGTCTGGATCTGGTAAGCCATATCCTTCATATTCCATTCCGAAACCAAATTTTACGCAATTTGACAGGATCAATTTTTCTATGGCATCGGCCCGGCTACTATTTCTTGGCATGTTAAAGATAGTCTTTTCCTTAGACAATAAGCAGGCTATCGCTCCCGAAACCATAGGGGCAGCCATGGAAGTACCGCTTAGCGGCCCATATTGTTGATTGGGGAGCGTAGAAACCGTCCCTACCCCTAATCCGACCATATTGATCCCCATACCTACATTAGAGAAACTGGCCATGAAAGCCTTTTTATTCTTCTTCGATTGCGGAGGGCGGTTAATATAGGTTTTCGCAAGGGAGTTGTGGGGAAAGGTATCTTCTATTCCCATCGCCGATACCGCCAATGCCTCCGGGTAAGCGGCAGGATAGCTAACCGAATTCCTATGATCATTTCCTGCGGCGGCGACGATGATCATACCCTTGTTTTTGGCATCTTTTATGGCTTCTGCTACGATTTCATCCTCTTGTGCCCCTCCCAGGCTTAGATTGATGATGTCACAGGCCTGGTAATTTGCATCTATTATGGACTTTAAGATGGCATAATTAGTAGCAACGCTGCTCTTTTTCCCGAATACCCTATAGGCCAAAATTCCCACATTGGGCGCCATCCCTCTCAGGCCCTCGGGGGGTCTCGAATTGGCACCGATCAAGCCGGCAACATGGGTACCGTGGCCCATAAAATCCCGAAAATCGTTCCCCTTCTCTTCCGTAACCATATTTGCGCCGTGAATCACGTTTAAGTGATCATGGGGGCCTACCCCTGAATCGATTACCGCCACTTTTACCCTGGTGGACGGGTCAAAAGAAGATTGACCATAAATGGTCCTGATCACGTCCTTTTGCTCCAGTGAAATCGGTTCAAGGAGCACGGTGATGTTTTCCTCCAACCCAAGCCCCGTTCTTGAACTCCCCCAATACCCTGGAGAAGGGCTGACCTGTATGCTGGCTAGCGGTTTATCTTTGATGATCAGGGATAGTCTTCCTTTGCTATCACTGAAGCCTATTTCACCTTCTGGCCTGTTCACATCGGTTAACGCAACTACTCTTATGCCTGGAATGGGCTTGTTTGACCCTGCTTCCTTTACAAAAATATTAATCTGTCTACTCGCAAGCTCTGATGGGGCAGATTCATGGAAAGATTCCATAAGGGGTTCAGGTAAGTGGTAGTGAACCACTTGGATCGCTCTTAGCGGGGTTTTATCAGAATTAATGTAATTCACCGTTTCGTCAGAAGCCTGAATCAGCTTAGGTCCTTCCTCTGAAATAGTATCCAACAGGAGGATATCCCTGTCCACGCTTCCTTTAAGAATGGCTTTGGAGGGCGCTCCAATTCCTCTGGTTTTTCCGGGAAAGGAGGAACGGTATAAATCGTTTAGCATGGTTCGGGATTGCGTATCCCTAGCATTGAGCCCTGCCTGTGGGAGCAGTATATAATGAGGAGACTGGTCGATGAGCATGATGGATGAAACTTATAATTGTATGATAGGTTAAGAGCCTGTTTAAATGTTGAGCTTTAGTGGGGAATAAGCAGGATGTTGGGGTTCTGATGAGCCATTTTCCTGAGGCATAGCGCGCGGCGAGGGCAAATGGTGAAATCAGGTTCCCAAAAGACCAGTATTCCCCTGAAGAATAATGTTGAAACAAGCGCTAAGGATGGACGTGTGCTGAAGCCAATCCTTATCAGCAAACACGATCCCAATCGCCGGGCTAAGCAAGCGGAGAACCGCCCTTCGTAGAGCCGAATAGATATTCGTAAGGATTATTTTTGGCTAAAATCCGGCTGAGATCAGCCTGAACGCCCATATCCATGTACGTCAGGAAATCCGTTTGCTGCTGCTGGAGATCGCCTTCCTGGTTTACGACCCAGTAGTCAGTGCCAAACAAGGTTTTAGCGCGTACGATCGAGTCATTGTCCAATAATTGCCTCAAGGGACGATAAAGGTCCGGCTCCACCAGGTTATAGGAAAAGTCAGCATATACATGGGGGTACTTGCCCGACTTCATGAAATCCATGATGACATCCTTACGGGGCCGACTGTCTACGGTGCTATGCTTATAGGGTGGTTTCCAGGAAATATCCCCCCCAAAATGGGCAATGTTGAGCTTGAGATTGGGGAATCGATCCAGGGCGATCTGCCAGCGTTCAGGTGCATTTAACTTATAGGCCATTTCCTTGCGGTTTTTAGCTTTCAAGTGCACCGGTTTTTCGCCCTCGAAGATCTGAAGCGATATATTTTCGGTAGAAATGGTCGGTCCCCCACAGTGAGAGAGGACTGGGATATCCAATTCCTGACACAGTTCATAAATGGGCCAGAGCCGATAATCCGAAGGATCATATCCCAGGCCCGGATAAATCTTGACCCCGAAAAAACCGTGCTCCTGGGCAAAGGCCTGGTTAAACAGGCTATATAAATTGGCACTTCCGCTTAAGTCAGCTCTGCGGGGATCACAAAACAGAAAAGGGAGAACAGCCTGGGTCTTGCTTAATTCCCGCACTTCTTCGATCTGACTTGCGAAAGGCTTTTTGATCCGAACATTCCAACCGATTTCCAGGTCCATCATCAGGGCGGTGGTGATCACATGTCGTTGTTGCCGCCTGGGCAGAAAATATTCTGCCAGGGATGACTCCTCCATATAATGGTCATGCACCTTGGCCATACTTTTCATGAATAAGAAAGGGACGGCTTTTAGGTAGTTAATGACGGCGTTCCAACCGCTGGAACTGCCATTCAAGGCAAAGTTTTGGTTGGACCCCAGGGCTGCCTCGACCATGGCCTCTGCTTTGGCGTCATCCCCTCCCTCCAACACAGCCTGAATCTCGCCCGCTAAGAATTGCTGGTCTTGCAGACTGAGGGACATGGCTTGATTGCCAGAGAGAAAATCTTTAAGCACCCTTTTGAGGAAGTAGCGGGCATTGACGCAGTTTATGTCAAAAAAATGGGTATGTACATCGATCACGTAGGCAGTCTGTAGCAAATCCTTCACCGGGGTACTACATCTTTCCAGGGGCGTGGCGGGAATCTGAGCACGATCAATCAGGCTGTTGGCCTGGTCCAGATAGGCGGATAGGGGTTGGGCAGTAATGGGCATATGGGCTAAAGGTTAAAAGCTGGGTAAAAGGTAGGGTAGGGGTTAAGGGCCACAGACTGTTAGCTGATAGCGCTGTCCCTGAGCGGTATATTTTTTCAATTCCTGGAAGGTGTCAATGGGCAGGGCATTGTCCCATGCGCTGCGCCACTGCTGGTTAAAATGGATACTGGGGTCTGCCGACTGGGAGGATTTATGATACAATACATCCAGCGTTTTGGGAGCAGCCTCAGGGGCGTTCAGAAACTGGACCTCATGATAAACCAGGGCCAATTCTTCCCGCTTTTTGTTTTGGGCAAGGAATAAGGCGAAGGCAGGCGCTTGCTCGGCACAGACCATCCGGACGGCTATTTTGGGTTTGACCACACTGGCCTGATCTGGCGTCAATCCTTCCATGATGCCCTTTAGGGTATGGAAGAACCCCATGACCTGCTGTCGGTAACGGAGGGAATCCTGCTGCTGATAGAGCAAGATTTCAAATCTGCGGTTTTCCTCCTTGAGCAGAAAGTCGCGCTTAAAGGCAATATGGTTAGGGTCTACTTTGGAGAAGGGAGGGTTGAGATATCGCATGGTGTAGGCAAAATCCTCCCATAGGTCGATCTGATCGGCATCCGCCCAGTATCCTTTGACCCAGGTTTTATCGGAAGACTGGACGACCTTGACCAGCTCTTTTTCTCCAATGACCAGTGCGACTCCGGAAAAATAAAAGAATAGGAGCAGGCCTACGAGCAGGACCATGGCCATCGAGAGGATGATCAGGAGGCTTTTGGGCGTTACTTTTTCCAGTAACAATTGGTACCAGGGTTTTTTCTGCATGGTGGGTATCAATGTTTAAAAAAATGAGGAACAAAAATTCAATGAAGTAGTAGGTTGGCTGTAGGGCTAAGTAACTGGAGGCGGAAGGACGGTGAAAAAGGACACGATCTCATCCAGCAGCTGTTCATCGCCATATTGGGGGCGGCCTTTATCGCCCTTGGCTTTGACATAGGTCAGGTGGTTGAAGGACTCAGGACCAGATTTCCGATGCTGAGGTGGGATGCTAAATTCCATGTTGGTCCTGGAACCGGGGAGGCGAGGCTTGTTAGCTTCGGTCAAGGCACTGCTCACGGGAATGACCATGTCGTTAGCCTCGTCAAAAAAATTGTCGACGAAGGTCCTGTCGGCCAGGTAGATGGCCAGTCGTTGCAGGATTTTGCCTCGCAGGCCCGCGGTCGGTTGGTAGTTCGAGATATAGCTGGCCCACTCCGTATAGGCTACCTCTCCAGCTTGCAGCAGGGCATTTTCCTTTTTCACTAATTCCCGAAATTCCAGGGATCGGTTTGACATGGACTGTATGCCGGGCAGGCTTTTCAGGTTGCGGGCCACCGCAATGGCGATACCGGATAAGGCCAGGAGCACCGTAAGCGCGGTGGAAGAAGGCAGCAGATATAAAAAGAAGGTATGAAACTGTAGATAGGCCTTTAACCTTCCTGGATCAGCCAGCGGGGTGCCAAAGTGGGGGGGAGCCACGGAGAATACTTTCCCGATGCTCAGATGAATGCCTTGCTTGCTCAGCTGCTCTTTCATGGTAACCAAATGCCTGAGCACGTTGGCCCCTCGGCTCCGGGTCAGCACGTCCAACTGAAGGTCGAAGCGTTGGCCCGGGCTACGGGGAATTTTCGCGAGCAATTCATGGACAAGTTTCTGCGCATTATCCTCAGCTGAATCAGCCAGGGTATAATGATTGAAGGAGATGATGCGTCCCTCATAGTGCTGGTAGAGTTCATCATACCTCCCGCCATCCACTTGGGTCCAGCGGCCGAGCCCATTAAAAGCGATGTAATCATCGGCGATGGTGCCATGGATGATCAATAGGCAAGGCTTGCCTTCCAGCGGTTGCCAGTTCGAAAACGCTGGCTTAAAGACAGAAGATCGTTTTTTCCATTTGGCGAGCCGCCCCCTCAAAGAGACGAGGGGTTCTATGGGACCTGTCATGCGTCCAAATCCCAACCCTCTGGCGTAGAGCATTCGCTCGATTTTATAGAGAAGCCTGGGTAAAACTTCGGTGCTTTCTCCCTCAGACGACACCGAAATCATTTTCAAGTGGAGTCTGTGGAACGGTTGGATGGTTGTGGCTGTAGGTTGGATATCAGCTTCAGATAAGGGGATGGGCACCGAAAAACGATGGAGAAGCGCGTCTGCCGCTGGCTGATCAGTATCTTCATTAAAAAGCCAAAAGGGGAATCCCTGGTCATCAAGGGCCAGGCAAGCCAGGTTTCTTGGCTGCTCATGTCGCGCTGAAAAGTCCCAAGACAGATGACCGGTTTGGCTGGCCTTTTTGATCGCTGCCTCATCCAGTTGCAATTGATAAGAGAACTCAATCCAACCCTCAGAGGCGATCATGGGCTGTCCTTGAGGAGTAGACGGGTCTTCTTCCGTCAATTCCTGAATGATCTCGCCAAACTCCAGCAGCAGGGCAGGAAGATGAGCGGTAGGAACTTCATTCAGACTCAAGGGAGTATGGGCATCCTCAGGGGAAATAACCTTCACCTGGGCATGAGCAAAGGAAGACAGGTTCGTGGTAAGCTGAAAGTTCTGATCATGATTCACCAGGATTTGCTGGTCGTCCTGGCCGAATAGGAGGTTTGTCTTTTGCATGAGGCAGTATATGTTCTAGAGATAAAGCAGCGAGTATCGTTGAGGTAGAGATATAGGCTACCCAGAGCCAATGGAAATTGGCTTTGATGAGTCCGTGTATCCACCTCCCCTCTACCGACCCAACAGGCGGTTAAGAAAATCCCAGGGCCAGAAGAGATAGGAGATTACCTAAGGAGCTTTTGGTTATAGTGTTAGGATGAGAAGATCAAGATGGGGCCTTGCCCAGCGGCTTAAGGAAACAATCCTGCATGCCTGGAGGCTTTCCTGTGACCGGCACACCGATAAACGGAGACATGAAAGGCGGGCATAAGGAACCCCCGGCAAGGGCTGGCCCTATCAGGCCCATGAAGGAAAATAAGCTACTCAGCCTGGAGAAGAAGGTCGATCGGAAACATGGCATACAGAGCAATTCTTAGGGTTAAATGACCTTCGGGTAGAGGGTAACCTATCGAAGGTTCAATAAAGCTAAGTGAACACAGAGAGGAGATGAAATCTAATGTGTCTGATTTGTTCTATTTATTTGGGGATTTTCTGGAAAATGAATTTTTTAATGTACTGTTTATGAGTGGTTTGGGTAAATATTTATAAGAAAAAAGTTCCATTATTTTTTGATATAAAGGCATGCTTGATTAGGCTTTTATCAGTTAAAAAAGACTTATGGGGAGGAAAAAACCCATTTTAGGGACAGTACTTTATCCTCCCTTTGCCATTCAAGGCAAGGAATCATGGAGAGCAGGAAAAAAACGCAGCCTCAGCTACCTCTGAGGCTGGCAACGCTCAATAGATTAGTCGCGCATCCTCAGAACTGATAGAGATAACCAAAGCCTACAAAGACCCGCGCCTGTAGGTTGGAGACGGTAATGGATTCTGGCTTAGTTTCCAGGAGGCGGTCTATAGGAAGGGCTGCCTGGCTGATCCGTTCCACATATCCTATGATGCCTCCCACATCGATGGTGGCCATGTGTTTTTTGCCTATGGCGAGGCCACCCCCTAACAAGAAGCGAGGCCGGATCCGCTGCCCCAGAGAGGTTCCCACCCCGATGGAAAAGTGCACACCCGCATTATTGTCTTCGTTTTTTATTCCTAACCTTAAAAGGGCAGCAGTCCCTAGTTCGACTTTGGTCGGATTTTCATTGACAATCTGGTGCGCCAGGGAGTCAGCAAAGCCAACATTGACAGAATCCCGGAAGGAATAGGCTTCATCATACAAGCCACTAATGATCAGAGAAACGCCCACGCCCTGGTATCCTCTATTGGCCGTGGGAAATGTTATGGTAGTCTGATAAGGCTGAATAGGCTTATCAGCTGCCCGGGGTTTTAGCTCGATTTTTAACTGGGTTTCCTCTCCCTCCAACTGCATGGGGATAGAGACATACCTTCTCAAAGCATTGTTTTCGATGAAGGCCAGGGGTTCCAGGGCTGCTGAGACTTTTTCTGCGGAAGTGATCTCTTGTAGTTTGTCCAGGGCGGTACGGATGGTGGAAAGACTGGTGTCCAAAAGGGCTTTTTTGAGCTCCAACTCTTTTATCCGGCCTAGCTCTATGGTCAAGGGAGGAATTTCTTCTCTTAATTTCGCTTTCTTGGCGCTAGGAGTCTTAGCGTTTCCCAATTCCGCATTTTTCTTTTTTAGGGCTGCTTCCACGGCTCCTTTCCGTGATGCTAGCTCCTCAAAAAGAATCTTTCCGGCTTTGATGGTACTATTTTGAAAGGCATAAAAAGTCGTCTGGTTCGTAAAAAATCGTGCCCTGATTCCATCAATTTTGGTTCTGGCTGACGCGAAATCAAAGCTTCCTGGCGTAGCCGGAAAGTTTTGCAAACTGGATAAACGGGCAAACTCAAGGTCGTAATTAAAGCGGTCTATGCTTTTGGTAAGCTTAAGGAGGCTGTCCCTGGTCACAGGGATCTGGCTATCCGCTTCCTGGAGATGGTCATTGACCTTTTCCAAAATGCTTTTGACTCCGGGACCAGGTCCAGCAACAGGTATGAATTTGGTGCCCTCCGCAGCCTGGAGGTTAAAGGGCTTATTGAAGTCAACGACTCTGGGAGGAACTTCCTGAGGAGGAGCCTGCGGAAAGAGGGAAAGGCCTCCCGTGACAATGTCGCCAATCAGCCCTCTTAATTCATCTAGGGGTAGGGCTGAAAAAGCGGGAATGCTTAAGGCGCTGGAAATGACGGTGTCCCGCTTGGTCAGTACCACCTCATATAGGTTGAGGTTTATGCTGTCAATGACTACCTGATAATATTCATTCTTCTTCAGGTTTTTCACCTGCGTGCTAACCAGATCCCAATTTCCATTCGAGTGATAGGTCAGGTTTATTTTTTTTTGTCCAAAGCAAAGAGCGGGTGCTGATAATCCTAAAAAGAAGAACATGAGGATCATCAGAGAGCTTCGTGGCTGTTTCATGTAAGGGGAAATAATTGATAGTTGAGGCATAAAAACAAGGTCCGGATAGGCAGGTACCACCTAAGAGAAAAGTACCGTCTATTTACTCGGACAATTCAAGATCATAAAAAATTACGTATTTCGAAATAAGCTAGCATGTATACCCACCAGACCACTCATAGGGCCAGCAGGTGCCTTGCTTCCATGCTACTTGTCATGCTTAGCGATGAAGGGATGGACTTGGGCTAGAAATAGAAGTAATTCGCATACCATGCCTGATACCTATTCAACGGGCTTCAGAATCTGACGCTTACCCAGCCTGCCCAGGCATGAGCCTCCATTTACCCTGTTTTAGGTCTGGGTAGACACGCATGGTTAAGGCAAAAAAAGGGAGGAAAATAGGGCTAGGAGGTTTCATACAGCACTGTTTCAGGGTTATCGAATGTTCAGAGAGCGGTTTCTGAACGGCCAGCTCCCAAGCTAGATAGAGGAGGATGCCGATGGAATTTAAAATGAAGCAAAAAGTTCCCATTATTTTGGGTATTTTTTGCCCTCTATAGCTAATTGCTCCATTAGGTTTTCCACGAATTAACCGGATTTTTATATGAAATCGCCCAGTTTTACTGATACCAAGGTCTATCGGGTGTATGAAAAGTTAGATGACGGAGAGAAAAAAAAGTTCCAGGCTTTTTTAAGGTCTCCCTATTTCAATACCTCTCGCAAACTGGTCGCGTATTGGGAGAAATTTGAGCGTTTTGGCCACAAAAAGAAAGGAGATAAGTCTCTGGTAGCTTTTTATCGGAAGCTACACCCGGAGCGTGTACCTGATCAGGTACTGAGTCCGGCTCAAGAAAAGAGCATTCAGAATAAAGTTCGAAAGTTGAATGCCGAGATCTGGCCTTTGTTGCAGGAATTCATAGGGCTTGAGACCTATCAGGGGAAGCCCTTGCTCAAGCAGACCCATATGTTTGAGGGGATTCAGGCTCGGGAACCAAAAGGGGGGTTTGAAGAGTTTAATTTCCACGCGCTTGAGGAAAAGGTGGCAGGGGCAAAGGTGACGCACTACCAACTCAACCTGCTCCATCAACAGTGGGCCAGCCGCATCGCCTTGCAGCACACTCAACGCAACCAACCGCTGGCAGAGGATTTTGAAAAAGCCGTTTCGACCTTGGACGAAAGCTATTTCACCCAACGGGTGCTATACGAAATGGAACAACTCATGCTGGGCAAGAAATTTGAGCAGAAGTTGGATGTCAAGCCCATGGATGTCCTCATCCCCTACTTCGAAGATCAGGTCCTTCACTATAATCCTCTGGCCAGAGGCGGGTATTATTTATATCAGGCTTCCCGAGAGCCGGGAAACCCCGCCCACCTGGAAAATCTCCTCAACCTGATTGAGCAATATCAGTCTGATTTGGAAGAACCCTCGATCAGAAACCTGGCCACAGGAGCGCTAAATTTGTTAATCAGTCTGGCCAATGTTCAAGAAGAAGTTTACCTCCCCAAGTTGCAAGATGGCTATCAGAAAATGCTGAAGAAGAAGTGGATTTTGATAGATGGAAAACTGGAGGTAAGGCATTTCAACAACCTCATCACCGCTCTATTGAGGGCCGGAAAAGTCTCGGAAGCACATACATTTAACCAGAACTGGAAGGACCGTTTGTTGTCGGATGCGGAGGAATTGGCTCAGTTGTTTAACCAGGGAAAAATTACTCTGGCTCAGGGAAAAGCTGAAAAAGCGCAATCCTTGTTCCGTAAACTATTCCAGAAGCTGGAAAAGGAGCATGATTTCCTGTTTGATATCCACGTCCGTTTGTTACTGATTCGGACCAATTACCAAACGAAAGATTGGGACAGCCTTGACCTAAATCTGGCCAATTTCCTTCCCTTTATGAATAATCGAGCCCACTACCCGGAATTACACAAAGCCTCTGCGCTCAAGTATCTTAAGGTTGTCGGGAAATTGTCAACAATTAGTCAAAGTGTCTCCGTTACGCCCCAAAGCCTATCTGCACTGGAGGACTTGGTAAAAAAGGAGCCAAGACCTGTCATGAAGGCCTGGCTCCTCGAGGAAATCCATAAACTACGGGGCGGCCCCCATCAGGGTTGAAGGAGCAGGGGCTTGGTCACTACCTCCCCAGAGGTGGTGTGCGCCCGCACCCAATATCTCCCCGGGGTTAGCCCTAAGGCCCGCAACTGCAAGACCGGTTTTTCTGTCCTGACCAGCCGTCTGCCCTGCGCATCCCAGATTTCCAGGTAGGCCATTTCGCCATGTGCTAAGGCAGTGATCAGCTTATCCTGAGCAGGGTTGGGATATAGGCTGAGGGAAACCGAGGCTACGCCCTGCGGGGCCGCCTGGCGCATGATCAAGTCATCAATGGTGATGATGATCCCGCTTCCGGAGTTCAGCATGAGCTGATTAGCGGAGGAAATGCTGGTGGCGGTGATCAGAGAAAAGGAAAACAGTTCTCCATCGCCCGAACGGTATCCTGCCGCCCGACTGGCCTGAATACGGATGGTTTTGGCCTCCTCATCCAGGGTGATGGTGACATCCATGGTCGTGCCCGTCGCCAACCAGGACTGGCTCCAATCCAGGCTCAAAGCGGTAGGAAATACCGCATCTTCGGTCAATTCAAAGGTCAGATCAAGCCCGGATACAGAATCCAACGGCTCGCTGGTACTCCCGGCCCATACGGCCAGGGTTACGGTTTCGCCCGAAGAAAAACTCCCGCCTGGATAGGTCACGCCATAGGGAATATCTTCGGTAGGAATGCTGGCCCGAAGCCCCATGGGGCTGATCAACAGAAAGAAAGCCAACGCAAAAATAAGACAAGGGATAGCCTGGCCTCCGGTCCCGCAGGACCGTAAGGCACCATAAATAGTAAGCATGATGCAATAGGTATTAAGGTGAACAAAAGCGGCTATACCCTCCCGACCTACCAGCACGAGGGTGGTGCTGGTGAGTCGGATAACCTTGCAAAAAAGTGTCTACTGTAAATTCATTTATATAGACAGATGAAGGCCTCGCATCTAATCACTTTTCAATTATTTTTTTTTCGCGGCTTTCTTCAGCCTTGGTAATTTTGCGCTGATGTGAAATATTTGTATGTTCATCGAGCGGGTTAAAACCATTCATGCAGCGAGCTGATTCAGAACGTTTATCCGATCAGGAGATCATCACACGAATTCGGGAGGGCAGGGATTTGCCTTTACGCGTAGTCCAGTACCTCTATACCGAAAAAGGTGGACGGGGATACTACTGGGTGCTGAAGAGATCACGAAATGAGGACACCGCCCGCGAAATCCTGCAAGAAGCCATCTCACGCTTGCTCATTCAAATTAGAAAAGGAAAAGCCACCCATATCCAAAGTCTACAGGCCTACCTGCGGGAAAGTTGTAAAAACCTGTACCTCAACTATAAGCACAAAAAAAAGCCTATTGAAGCTGATATGCTGGAATACGCAGATACGGTCCTGGAGCCTTCCCTGCCTTCCGATCCTATGGAACAGGCAGAGCGCACTGATTTGATCCGGCAGGTATTGGCTTTGCTGAAAGAGAAATGTAAAAAAGTTCTCTACTGGGCAGTAGTGGAAGAGCGGACCATGGATTGGATTGCCGAGCAATTAAATTTAGGAAGCTCCCAGGCGGCCATGACCCAGAAATATCGCTGTAAAACGAGCTTTGTCAAGTTAGTGGCCGGAAAGCCGGCTTTTCAGGCTCTGGTCAACCAATTACTCGCTGAACGATAGCATCCTTATATGGAAGATCGCGACTATCAACTCATCATGCAATATCGGCAAGGAAGGCTCTCTCCTGCTGAAAGGGAAGTCGTGGAAAAACGCCTGGCTGAGGACGAGTCCTTTGCAAAGCTACTGGCGCAAGACCAGGCCGCAGATCAGTGGATGGAAGCAGCCTACGAGGCAGATCTTAAGGCAGAAGTAGGAGAAATGCTGGCTGAGATGGCTCCCCCATCTAAACCAGCACCCATTCAAACCCTTTCCCCCTGGATGTGGGGCGTGGCGGCCAGTGTACTGTTGTTGGTAGGATTGGGGATATGGTATGGAATGCGACCCCCCGAAGAAGAAAGACTATTTGCGGAGTATTATGAGCCCTATTTGATCGGAGGTCCCAAGCGGACCTTGAGCATGAATGAGGTGGATTCTCTTTTTATGAGAGGCTGGGATGTTTATGAGCGAGGGGAATATGAAAAAGCGGCCAAATGGTTCGACCAGATTCCCGAAGCTTATCCAGCGTACGTACGCATTCAACTTTATAAAGGAATCAGTTACCTGGGCGCAAGTCAATACCAGGAAGCGGAGGGAATATTTGATGCCCTGATGGCTGAAGAGGAAACGGGATTTAAGGAAGTAGCTCAATGGTATAAGGCCCTTTCCATATTGCGGCGAAATGACAGAATCCAGGCCAGAAAATTATTTGAGCAAATAGCGAGTGAAGAAACAAGTCCTTATAAAGAGAAGGCGAAAAAAGTCGCTAACCTGTTAAATGAGTAATAATATGAATGCAAATGCAAGTGAGGTTTGTAGCCCGGACGCTAATGGTGATTATGTGCCCCAAAAGCGTCGGGGGAAAGGACGGATAGCCAATATCAAATCTCAGCCCATTCGTTCCTATCATGAAGTTCATATACACATTATCGATAAAACCGATAATACGGAATGTGAAGATCCAGTTGGGATCGTAATCATCCATTACAGTGAGATCCCTAGGGAGAACTTAGCTGAAGATGATCACGTGAGCTACTCAAAAATTGAGAAAGTGGAAGGCGAGGAGTATCAGTATGAAATGATCAGCGCCAAAAAGCTAGCTAGCTAAGCGCCCCTTCATACCTTGCGTAGCGCCTCTACCCTAGCAGGTGCTTGTAGTGGCTTACTTCCCGGTTTTTCTTTATTCTTGCGTAATAGATGTTTTTTGTCGGACCAGTGGGCAAGATGATGGCAAATTTTAAGTTGTTCAACTTAATGATATTGCCTTTTAAAGCCGTAAATTCAAGAATGTTGCTGTACCCTTCATCTGTCCTGTTCTCCAAAGAATATATGACGTAATTGCTCATGCCCCGAGCAGTGGTCAGGGCGGGAAAATTAGGAATTGAGTTGTTCCTCAGGTTTCCCTGAATACTAGATAATTCAAGATTAAGCATGGCTGTCATTCCAATGTTAGCCTTTTCCGGCTTAATGGATATCAATAAATTATTGATCACTTTATTTGGGATTACCGGACTTGAATATGAGAGTTCCCACTCCATGGAATGGCCAACATCATTTGCATAAAAATGAGCGTGATTAGGGAAAACAACCGTAAAGGCTTTTGAGTCATGGTCTTCAGAAGCATATACTTTGACCATCAGGGATCCCTCGCTGTATAGCTTATTCCAACCCTGAGGTATGTTTTTAACAAAAGAATGCTTTGCCTGAATCATACTTCCAGGTCTTTTGGTTTTTATCATCAATAGGGTAGGGCTATCGTATTGAATAAAAAATTCAGAAATATTGGTAACGGATTTACTTATTTCATCTTTGCTTTGATCTTTTTTAATCACCGCATCCAGGTATTCTTCTGGTTTTAGCCCAAATGGTTCCCGGTATGAATCAAGGATTAAATTTATAAAGGCATCATACCAAAGCCCTGATACTTGCACCAAACAATGGGTAGCATAAGCATAATTCAATCTAACCCGACTGCCAATTTCAATCAAGTTTCTTAATGGCATCATGGCATCGATCCAAACAATATCTGCCTGAATCCCCATAGCCCTCAAGTGGGCCGCTAATAGATAAGCAATATCAAAGCACTCTACCTGGATAGATTGATTGGGCTTTAAATTCTTGACTAATTCAAGAAAGGCCTGCAAAAATAAGGAGTTGGTCAAATTCCCATGAGAGATTTGACTATCTATGAGACTACTAATTCCAGAGGAGGAAAACCGATAATTTTTCTTTAGTCCTTTTGATATAGCAAGCACCACCTCTTTCTTTCTTCTTTCTCCACTGGCCCAATCACACACCTGCTCCAGCACCTGTACCCAGTTGGGAAAATGCATCGGTGCTTTGGGGGTATCCAGGAGCAAAAAGAAACGGTGATGAGTTTTCCCCACAGAATAGACCTGCTGGCTACTTAAAATCTTTACTTTCCAATCTAGCTCCGGCTCAATAATGCCTACGTGCCTAAAAACGTGGGAAAAGGAGAACAGCAACTCGTGTAAGGCATCATTACCTAAGGGGGGATGATCCGCTAAATGAATTCTACGGGGATTGACGCGCACGATTTCTCCTTCTGCCCAGATCTCCATGGCTCCTCCATCTGCAAGATCAATCGCGTCCAAATCCTGGATGTAAAAAGAGGCTTTTAGTTGAATTTCCTGGTCGATAACGAAGGCGGCTGGATTGATTTTTTGGGGATGGCTCCGCTTCCATTCAGGGGCAGTAATAAATGTTTTACCATGGTTATCGAATAAAGGAACGGCATTGGAATTCCCATGCAAGTCAAAATTAAAAGCGACAGACTCGATACGAATATTAGGATTTGGCATGGGTAAAAGGGGTTTTCGAGCGGCGATAGATAAACAGGAGGAGGAAAAAAGACAAAGCGAACAAGAACAGGCCCCCTATATATTTCCCCCAGTTTGACCTGGGGGGGAGTTCTACCCTAGCCATGTCCCCAATCAGGATATGGGAAGCCCAGAATGCAGGGTGGCTTTTGAAGGGATCTGCTTGATTTAGATAAGCCGTTTTGGCGCGTTGGAGGGCGATATCCTTGGGGATGCCCTTTCCTAGTTCGAGATAAAAATATTCCATTAATTCGGCAGCGGCATGGTCATCTATTGGCCATAAAGTAGTCATGATGCTTTTGGCCCCTGCATACCTAAACCCGTATTCCATGCTCATCACTCCTTCGCCCACCAAAGATTTCCCACTCCCTGATTCACAAGCCCCCAGGTTCACAAACTCAGTGGACAAGCGTAGATTCATGATATCGAGGTAGCTGATGGTTTCATAAGCAGGGCTATCTGCGGCAGGGAAGTATAGCGTAGGGATCTGCAAGGATTCGGATGCCTTGGCCCCGTGAAGAGCCAGGTGAATAATCGAGGCATGTTGGGCTTGGCTGAGGAAATAGGGTTTACTCTCTGTTGATCCTTTTAGGTAGGTTCCTGCAAAGTTTTGTTCCAGGAAATCGATTTCTTTTTCTGCTCCGCGTAATCCCTGCTTATCGGAGACCGTAGGGGAGGTGCCAGAACTATAGGCGATACCAAGCACCTTGGGCCTTGGACCTGCCACCGGAAATTGTGCATCATGATATTGCAAGGATACAGAATGCGTATAGGAAATGGCATAATCTTGAAAGGCAAAGCGAGGCGTGGGGGTTAATGGACCGGAGATCAGACTTTCAAAGGGAATCATCTGCAAGGGCCCATCGGGAACCAGGATGAGGCGATGGATTTTGGGCTGTTTTTTGAAAAACTGGAGTTCCCGGTCGAACATAAAGTTGTTGACCTCAGAGGCAAACTTGAAGACCGAAGGGCGATGTCCCTTCCGGGTAGAGATACCATTGACGGGGTTGAGGTGGGTTAGCAAAGAATCTATACTGGCTCGGAGGTCAGGCCTGATAGGGCGGACCACTATTTCAGCCCTATCAGCGGTAAAGATCAGCGTATACAGATTGTTTTTCCCCCAGAAATACTGACAAACCCCCGTATGCTCATCTAGCCACCTCTGCTGAACGTCCTGAAGTGCGGGCGGCGAAAATCCATATTTTAGGCGGTGGTATTTCGGGTATTTTTCTTCCAGGCTGATCATGATCTCCTCATGCTTTTTTCGCAACCGATGTAGGTGTGCGCCTATGGGGTGAGTCGCAAGTAGCCCCTCCAGACTCTCCTGCTGAACATGCAGTTGGACTTGCTGCCGAAGTTGTTCCTGTCTGGCCCAGGTCAGGGAGTCCAGGATTTCCTGTTCTGCTAAAAGGACCGGGTCAGCAAGTTGGGATAGTCTTCTGGCGATAGCCGCCTGTTGGGTACTTTGCATAGCGCGTACCCTACTTTTTTCCATCAGTCGAAATACCTGCTGGATGGTTTGGCTACTATCTGGGCTCGCCTCCCTCAGCTGCCTCAGCTGTGCCTGGATGGCCTTTTCATATAGATATCGGGTTTGTCCATCCAGATATAGTTGAGAGCCTTCCTCTTTATAAGTTCTTCGAATGAAATCGATCAAGTGATCGATCTGACTAAAAACCGTGATCGCTGCCTGTAGGTGCTGAGAATCTGGCTGGGAGGTAGCGTGTAGCGCCATATGCATATCCGCCTGAGCTTCAAAGGCATTCAAAAGCCCCAATGCGTCTGAGATGTCCATAGTATCCGAAAATCCCTTTCGAGCGATCTCCGGACCTGCCCCCAGAATAGAGGCTGCCTCCTCGTAATAGCCAAGCGCCGCCTGCCATTGACCTTGGACTTCATACAAATATCCTACTTCAATGACCGTCGTAGCCAATTCCGGATGATGAGCAGGATATAGTTTTCTGTGGATGTGCAATACCTCATTATAATATTTTTCGGTGCGGCCATATTGGCCCATGTGTAGGTAAGTCAGCCCAAGATTCATCAGGGTATTGGCCGTTTCCACATGGGCATTCCCGAAAATCTTTCTCCTGATAGATAAGGCTTGGGTATAAAAAGTCAGGGCCTGATTGTAATGGCCAAGTTCATCATTGATAAAGCCTAAATTGTGAAGAATTACCCCCATCACTTCCCGTTCTTCCTCTACGTTTTTGAGCATCTTGATCGCTTGCAAATAGAAATCTTGAGCAGCTTGCAGTGCGCCCATGGCAGAATAAGTATTGCCGATGTTCACCAGGGCATTGGCAACCAGAGGGTGCTGTGCTCCGAGTAATTCTGTGCGGATTTTCAATATATTCTGCAAAGACCGAATAGCCTTATCCATTTCTCCCCTGCTACGATATAGACCGGAAAGGGCAAATTGTACGCGGGTAAGAGTCAGCGAAGCCTGGTCAGAAGGGATGGAATCAAGGACCGCGGCTGCTTGTTGAAAAAATGTTTCTCCCTGAGCCGGATCGCCCATCCCATATAAATAGGTTTCTCCCAGCAAAAGGTAAGCATTGGCCAGGTCAACGGCACTCGGTTTTCGAGAGGTCCAATAATCGATAACCGTAGGCAAAATCGCCTCTGTAGAGTCGAAAAGCCCTAAATGGAAGTAGTTCTTCGCGATGTACAAATTACACAATGGTATAAATGCGTGATCTATGCTCATTTTTTCCGAAACCACTTCTACCGCGAGACGAAATTGTGCCAAAGATTGACGGTAGGCTTCCTGCTCATAATAGACGGTTGCCAGTTCCACGAGAGATTTTGCTCGCCCGTAATCCTTGTTTTGCGCTTGGTAGAGGGTGCTGGCTTTCTTGAGGAAATACACCGCGGAATCGCGTTTTTCTTCCTTGGCAAGCCGCATACCCTTTTCTAAAAACGAATAGATATGGGAATCTTCTGCTACTCGTTCCTGAAAGAAAGCGGTGTCAGGGGGGGTTGGGTGAACCCTATGCTGGAGAGGGGTTTCCCCTTTCTTGGAAGGAAAAGGGGATCGGTAGGTAGCTGACAAGCTTGTGTCAAGTTTGGGCTCAAGAGAAGACCTGGTTTCAGCCTCTTCTGACTTATCTGGTACACACCTACAAAAGCCCAGGATTATGCTGCACCATATTACCACCTTAAAACCAGCCATGAAAGATGCTTGAAGGCGCAAGGAATACCGCGGGACGATGGGGAAGAATTTCATGATTGAGGGCTGATCGAAGGGAAGGAAGGCAAATGGCCTTTCAGGCTCTCTTGCTGAAGGCTTATCAAAAAGAAGGAATCTCTTATAGATCGGGAACCAGATGAATCATACGAAGCCAGACCGGAGTAGATGATCCTTGATCCAATGGCCCATGCTAGAACTACCCCGCAGGCCACTGGCGCAGGCGTAAAAAGGCTATCAAGGAAGGAAGTGTAAGGGCATAGCATTATGCCTAAGCACACACAGTATTTGTCTAGGTCCATAAAACAGGGGTCGGTGCCTTCTCTTTGCTTTAAATAAAAATTAAACCATTCAATGGAAATATCCAATAAGGATTGAGTTTAAGTTTTTTAAAAGTTTGTAGGTGACTAATTATTTGGGGGCGAGGGGATTGGGTTTGTGCGCCTGCAAGGGCAGGAGAGCTTTGGCTAAAGAGGGCCGGAAAAAGTGCCAACCTTGTTCAAATATTTCAGGAGCGCTTGTTAATTCGGGCCCCTTGTCCCTGTCTATCGAATCCCCCTCCCCCTTTCCTGCGAAATAGTTGAATTTTCGAACTATTCTTCATTCAGATTAGATAGGAAATAGGAAAAGTGTAGATATCTTATTAATATCCAATTAAGTACAATACCAAACCTTGTACTATTGCTGGCCTGTTGTCTTCTACACCCCTAAATCATGTCCCTAAAGCCGGTCATATTTATTTCATTTGCCAATGATAAGGATGAGTATCTTCTGAATTTGCAAAAGGAAGAAGATAACATCTATGGCGCCCTTCAGCATGCGCATGATGCTGGATTCATCGAGATTTACAATCGTGGTAGGGCCACCCTGGACGATATTTTCACCCAGTTTACCCGCTATCGGGATCGGGTGGTCATCTTCCACTACGGAGGACATGCCAATGGCTCTACTTTGCGCCTAGAAGACCACGATGCAGATTCTTCTGGCCTGGCCCAACTCATGGGGCAGCAGCAAAACCTCAAGTTGGTTTTTCTCAACGGTTGTTCCACCCAAGGTCAGGTTCAAACCCTGCTCAATTACGGTGTAAAAGCGGTCATTGCCACCAGTGTTCCTATTCAGGATGACAAAGCCGTGGCATTTTCCACCCAGTTTTATAAATCCCTTGCGGCCAAGGCTACCATTAAACATGCCTTTGAAGAAGCGGTATCCCGCCTGGTCGCAGAGAACGAGGTGGCGGCTGACACCATCAAGGTACATCGGGACATCATGTTTGACTGGGAGGCGAAAGACGGGGCCCCGGCAGAGATGCCCTGGGGGCTCTACGTCAAAGATGAAAGTGCCTTGAGCTGGAAATTGCCTACGGTTGATAAAAGCGTCTTCTCCGATCCCTGGGTGGGCACCAAGATCGAAAGCCAGGAAGTCAATAAGCACATCGTGCTACCGGTGTTTGAGGCCATGGCGGAGTACAATGAAGCCTTTGCGGAGCAGCTGGGGTTTTACCGGATTTCCAAGAATCCGGCCATGCTCGATATGCTGTTCCGGCAGATGATGGACCTCATTATCAAGCATTTTCCCTGGCCCATCGGCATTAAGCTGCGCACCCTCTTCAGCAGCGATGATGGCATGATCCGCAAAAGCAAAGGCCGCTTACAAGCCATTATCAGTACCTATGTTCGGCTTTCCCGCTTTCTGCTGTACGTGTTGTTTTCTCAGCTCTGGGACGAGCTTGAAGCGGATAACGATGGAAAAGTAAAGTTCAAAATCAAGGAAGGCTATAAAGAGGATTTCGAAGACTTTTTTAACCTGAATCCCGCTAGCCGAAAGTCCTACGACTATATGCGGATGATGGGGAGACTGGTGCGCATCTTTGATGAAAACAGCATCAAGCCTTTTATCGATCAATTTGAAGGGATTTACAAAAGTGTCGAAGCCCAGGATGAGTTTTATAAAGCGTATATCTACTTAGAAGGGATCAGAGGGCAATTTGCGAAGAATGAAATTTCTGATGCGGAGATTGGCGAAATATGTGATAAATGTGAGTTCAGCCTGGGTACACTGTTGAAGAAATGCTCCTTCCTGGTGACCTACCAGCTCATTTCGATCAAGGACATCGGCATTTCGAATCCCCGCCGTCAGGATCCCAAATTCAAGCATCAAATGGGCGTGCTGGCCGGGGTAGCCATTGAGGTGATGGAAGGCACCCCCAAAGACTACCTGGATTTTACGGACAGCCACTCTGTCCTCCTGGTAAAGCGGATAGATGAGGTAAAAGAAAACCTCAATCTCACCCCCTTTATCATTGATGAAAATGCCTTTAAAAGTATTAATGCTCCCAAAATCTATATGTATGCCTTTAATGTAGATTTTGACTCCTTCTTCTATACCCACGTGGACAATGATGGAGCTAATCCCGTTCCTGAGATGATGACCACCGAAGAGAAATATCCTTATCTCAAGGAGCTGTTTTTGTTGTTCAAGTCTGAATTGACGGCTGCCTTGACTTAACCGGAAAAACCTCCCCCAGAATCACCAGAAAGCTATGAGCACCCAACAAAGCCCCTTTAAATTCCTGGACTCCTACGAAAAGGAGGACAAGGACAAGTTTTTTGGGCGGGAAAAAGAAGTGGAAATCCTCTACGAAAGGATTTTTGAAACCAAAATGATCCTGCTATATGGCGCCAGTGGGGTAGGAAAAACCAGCATCATCCGCTGCGGCCTGGCCAATAAATTCAACCCGCCACAATGGATGGACCTATTTGTGCGCAAGCGCGAGGACATCAACCAAAGCCTCACCCAGGCGGTACATACCAAAATCCTGCAATCCAAAAGCGATGGGGAGATTCCAGAGGATATTTTGGATGCCTTGCAGATGCTCTACCTTTACAACTTTATCCCGATTTACCTGATTTTTGACCAGTTTGAAGAGCTATTTATTTTCGGACAAAAAGAAGAGCAGGAGCAGTTTTTTCATTTTGTCCAACGCCTCCTCAAATCCGAACTGCCCGTCAAAATTCTGCTTTCCATGCGGGAGGAATACATTGCGTATCTGGCGGATTTTGAAAAACAGGTACCCAGCCTCTTTGATCACCGCATTCGGGTAGAAAAAATGGTCAGGACCAATCTGGCCGAGGTCATTGGGGGAACCGCCAAAGCCTACGACATCGGGCTGGAGGAACCGGAAGCGACCATCGAAGCGATTATTGATAACCTGAGTGACAAAAGAGGCGTGGACCTCACCAACCTACAGGTCTATCTCGATCGCCTGTATCGCACCGATGCTGCCCGAAAAGGCGAGCAGCAGCCCATTTCCTTTAATCCTCGCCTGGTGGCGGAAGTGGGAGAACTAAAAGATGTCCTGGGCGATTTTTTAGATGAACAATTATCTCAGTTAGAAATAGAGTTAGGCAAAAAAGATGTGCCACTGGATGTGCTTTTTGCCCTGGTAACCGATGACGGGACCAAGCGAGCCCAACAGACCGAAGCCATTAAGGAATCTCTTTATCGGCGAAAAAACATCAGTCGGGACGATGTGGAGTTTTGTATCAAGCGTTTTTCTGAAATGCGAATCTTTAAAGAGATAGACGAATGAAAATCGAACTTGCACATGATTCCCTGGCGGCGAAAATCTATGACAAGGTTTCGCTCGAAGAAAAGAACTTGCGGAAAGTCGAGAAGTTCATTCAGGACCGCTACGCTTTTTATCTCAGCCGGGATGTCCTGCTTACGCGGGATGAGCTGGACTATATCAAGCCCTATCGGGATCAGGTAGACATTAGTGCAGAGCAGCGGCAGTTTATCCGCAAAAGTGAGGCGGCCACTACGCGCCGTCGGCGTATCCTGGCAGCTATAGTAGCCGGCGTATTCCTGGCCATTTCCAGCCTGGCGATTTATTCGCTCATTCAGCGCAATGATGCGATTGCTCAGACGGAGCTAGCCCAGAAAAATGAAGCGGAGGCTCAGAAAAACCTCAAGGAGGCCCAGCGCCAGGAAAAGCTCGCCCAGGAGCAACGACAGGAAGCTGAAAACCAGCGCCAGCGAGCCGAAACGCAGGCTGACATCGCTAGGAAAGCCAGCACCCTGGCCGAGCAACGGGCCGAAGCTGAGCGGGTGGCCACCCGATTGGCTCAGGCAGAACGAAAACAAGCTGACCTCGCCCGGGAGAGAGCCGTTAAGGCCCGCGAGGAAGCCCTGCAAGCTCAGAATGACGAAGCCAAACAAAGAGCCCTGGCCGAAGAGGCCCAAAAAGCCGCAGAGGAAAACTACCAGCAGGCCAAACGCTTGCTACGGCTTTCGGTGGCCCAATCCATGGCGGCTCGTTCGCTTCAATTGGACGAAAATCAGAAACAGCTAAAAGCCAAAGTGGCTCAGCAAGCCTACGCATTCAATAAGAAAAATGGGGGCAATCGCTATGATCGCACCATCTATGAAGGGCTGTATTATGCCACCAGAGAATTAGAGGGCCCTTCCTTCAATCAGCTCAATGGCCATCGCAGCACCATCCGATACATGACCTACGACCAGCAGGGAAAGCAATTCTTTGCCGGAGGCGGAGATGGCAGGCTGCTTCGCTGGTCCTGGAATGAATCCGTCGTAGAAGGCAAGCAAATCCCTCAGGAAGTAAGGCGCATCACCAACCGAGATATGGCGCTCAGCCCGGACGGGCGATGGTTGGTCACCGCTCAATTCCAGGCGCCTTATTTACAGCTGTGGGATTTGGGGCAGGCTCAGGCGAGTGCCCAGACGCTTCCAGACTTTGACATGGAAATCCTGGACCTGGCTTTCCTGCCAGATGGAAAAGGCTTTTTGACCCTGGGGGCAGATCAACTCATTCGGGAGTACACCTTAGGCAAGGATGAAGTCCGCGAAATCGCTCAACATGCCCAGGCCATGCGGGCGATGGCGATACGCCCAAATGGGCAAGAGGTGGCGGTGATAGGAGAAGCCGGTGAGCTGGTGATCTGGGATATCAATCAGGACAAAGGCCAAACCCCTGATGTGGTATTGAAAAGTGGAGATATCTCCCTCTATGCCGTGGCCTATAACCAACAGGGAGATCGGCTGGTCATCGGGGATGAAGACGGCATCGCTTATGTTTACGGTGCCTCCCGGCGTAACCTCATTGCGCAATTGCCCGGCCATACGGCCCGCATCAGTGATTTGAAATTTAGCCATGACGGAAAATACCTGGCTTCAGCTTGCTATGACGGCTCGGTTCAGCTGTGGGTAGTGGGGCAGGATAAATACGAAACCCGCCTGCCGATCATCCTGCGGGATCACAACAGCTGGGTGATGTCTCTGGCTTTTAGTCCGGATGATCAGCATCTCCTGACCGGAGGGCGGGATGGCCAGATCAAAATTTGGCCTACGCAACCTGAAATGCTGGCTTCGGACATTTGCCAGCATCTGGAACAGAATTTTACGGCTCAAGAATGGGCCTTATATGTCGGCTCAGATATTGACCGGGAAGCTACCTGCGAACAATTACCCCTCCCCTAAATAGCCTTTACGATATGAAGCTCATGTCTCCTTTTAGGATATTAGTTACCCTCTGGTTAGGGTGCGCTATCCTTTCCCCTGCCTGGGCGCAGCAAGACTGTAGCCAGTTGCTCAGGCAGGCCCAACGATCTTATGACGACGGCTATTTGGAAGAGGCTTTGAGCCTGATTCAGGGGTGTCTGGAACAACAAGCCTTTTCCGAAGAAGAAGCAGGTCAGGCCTATCGCCTCATCACCATCATCAACCTGCTGGAGAAAAAAATCCCGGAAGCTGAAAACGCTTTTTTAAAGCTGCTCAAGGTCAATCCGGAATTTCGGGTGGACACCTCCCTGCAAGCTGATCCTGCTGAGCTGGTACAGCTATATGAGGACTTTCGGACCGATCCCCGGTTTTATGTGGGGATAGAGGTAGGGCTCAATTCTGCGAGTGTTCGGGAACTGCGATATTTCGATATTTCACCAGACCCGGCTTATACCAAAGAATATAGTCCCCGCATTAGTTTTCAAGGGGGACTCAGGCTGGGGATTCCTTTGTTCAACCGTAACGTCCGCCTTTATACCGGCCTCAACTTTGTAGAGGCTTCCTATGATTTTCGGAACACTTTTGACGCATTTGGGGAACCAGAGGATGCTTTTTTATTCGAGGAAAACTCCCTTACGGATAGCTTCAGACTAGAGCTCTTCGAAACCCAGCGTGTACTTCAGGTGCCCCTGATGCTGCACGTGGATTTTGATTTCCGTAGCCCCTATAATTTTGTCAAAAAGAAGGTCGTACCCTTCCTGTATGCAGGCGTGAGTTACCACCGCTTCCTGCAGGCGGCCTTTCCTGAGGTAAGCATTGAAAGCGGTCTGGGCCGCTTCAAATCTACCAGTAACTACTCTTTCGGCAACCGCACGGTAAATGGGGCCAGACGAAAAAATAATTTCTCCCTGATAGCTGGAGCGGGACTCAAAGTAAAAAGTGGCCGCAATTATTTCACCTTCGACCTCCGCTATTCTCGCTGGATTCAAAATGTGGTAGAGCCAGATGACCGCAGCTTTTATGCTGAATTGGCGCATAGTTTTGCCCACCTGGACAGTGATTTTACCTTCGACCTGCTTTCCTTTTCACTAGGCTACGAAATTCCGCTCTATCAACCGGCCAGGAAGAAAAACCCCTAACCCCATGAAATCAACATTCATCTTTTTTTCCTGCCTGCTGCTCCTTTGTGCCGGATGCTCGGACCGCTTTTTAGGGCTGGAACCAGATATCGAGGGATTGGAAAACACTTTCCTGAAAATATATGGTGGCAGCTACGATCAAACCGGGGTAGCCGTGATGACCCTGGACGATGGTTTCCTTTTGTTGGGCAACACCTTCTCCGAAAGCAGTGGGCAGGAATCCCAGATTTATCTGGTCGAAACAGACTTTGAAGGCATCACCCGCAAGATTCAGGTGATTTCGACCAACGAAGAAGCCTATGAAGGGCGGGCTACCTCCATGATTCAAACCGAGGATGGAGGCTTTCTGATTTGTGGCACTTCTACCCGGATTGTCAATCCGACGGCGGCTTGGGATTCGACGGATATTTGGCTGGTGAAGCTCGACGGAGGGCTTCAAGTAGAATGGAATGAAATCATCGCTCCCGTCCCCGAAAATGAATTTGGGGCCGCGGTGCAGCAGGGACCGGATGGTTCCCTGTATGTCCTGGGGACTACCGCAGCGATAGACGAGAACAAAAGTCAGCAGGATCCTTTTCAACCGGATTCGACCGACCTCCTTTTGGTAAAACTGGATGCGAATAACCCCGGCCAAATCCTATGGAGAAAAACCTATGGGTATAGCGGGGTAGATAAAGCAAAAGATCTGATGGTCCTGGATAATGGAGATTTGATCATCCTGGGATCGACTGATTATCCGGAATCAAACACGCCCAACCTGGAAGTATTGCTGATCATGGTCAATGAATACGGTAACGCCTTTAACACCCAGACGGTGGGTAGCCTGGACTCGGGGGTAGACTACATCCCGGCTAGTTTGAGTCTGTCTGCTGACAGGTCCTTTTTTGGGATCACGGGTGCCTATCGGGAATTTGGCACTGACCAAACCCTTTTCCTCACCGTGGACCGGAATTTTCAAGTCCTGCTTTCGCCTCAGGCGCTCCCTTTTACCTTCGGTCCTCCAGATAACCCTTTCCTGGCGGAAATTTCCCGGGGCATAGACATCAAGGCTGTCCCCAATGATGATAATGCCTTCATTATTTCCGGCACGGTGCTAACGTCCGACCTGCTGGACATCATGCTCATCGAAGTATCGGAACAGGGAGGTATCGTAGCCGAAAAATCCATCGGAAACGAAGCCGATGAAACCGGAGGCAGCTTTGATTTTACGGATGATGGCGTAGTGGTGATTGGTACCTCCATTTTTTTAGAAAATACGGTCATGGTGTTGACCCGGACTAACACTTCACTCGAAGCACTCTGATTCTTATGAGAGTTATTTTACTATCCCTCATTTTCAGCTTTCTGGCGCTTCCCTTGTTGAGCCAACCGGGGAATGATGACCTCTGTAATGCAGACATACTGATCGTAGATGTTCCCTGTACGGCCTTCAATGGGGATAATACAGGGGCGACGATTCAGTCGGGAGAACCTATCCCGGGCTGTTTCCAACCCCCCAACAATTCCGTTTGGTTTACCTTTAAGGCCCCCAACAGCGGGGTGGTGGAAATTACCACCGACCTGACCCTTGTCGGAACGAACAATGATACAGAAATTGCCCTGTACAGCCTGCCCGGGGGGGATTGTAACAACCTCGGTTCGCTGATGGAACTGGCTTGTCATCAGGATGTAGACGCTTGGGCCCTTAATTTTATGTCTACCATCAATGTAGATACGCTTACCCCAAACCAGGATTATTACCTCCAGGTTTCTGGCTATGGAGGCAAGGTCGGGACCTTCTGTATTCAGGTAATGGAAAATGCAGCGGACAGCCTGAGTTTCGTCGATCAAAATGCCACAGGAGCTAATGATGGTTCTTCCTGGCAAAATGCTTATACAGATCTTCAGACGGCTTTGGCCAATTCCGCGGAAGGATTGACGGAAATTTGGGTGGCTGCTGGCACCTACCATCCTACGAGCGGTACGGATCGAGCCATGAGTTTTTTGCCCAAACCCGGGGTGAAAATCTACGGAGGTTTCGACGGAACCGAAGCAACGCTGGCAGACCGGGCCACCGACTCCTTGAGTCTGCATGTCCTCAACAAAACGGTGTTGAGCGGAAACATCGGCAGCCCAGGCAATAGTGGAGACAATAGCTATCATGTGATCAGAATTGATGATTTGACCGGTGCTAATTCGACCACGGCGGTCATCGTGGATGGCTTTACCATCTCAGATGGCTATGCGGATGGAGGGACCGCCATGAGTATTTCAGAATTCCATGATGACGGAGCGGGGATCAGGATTAGAAACGTGCATGCCAAGATTCAGCATTGTGTCTTCGTTGACCACCATGCAGATTGGATTGGCAGTGCCATTTTTATCAATAAATCTGATGTGGAGGTAAATGACTGTCATTTTTCTGATAACTATGCCAACCGGTCTGGAGGGGGATTGAATATTGACGAAGGAGACCTTAAGATGAGTGGCTGTACCTTTTCTGACAATAGTGCGCTTACCTGGGGAGGAGCTTTTAGGATAAAAAATTCTACCGGCACGATTTCTTCCTGCCAATTTCTCGATAACCAAGCCCGAACGGGTGGAGGGGTCTACAGCACTCGCTCCAGTATATCTTTCTCCGATTGCCTGTTTGCCAGAAATTTGAGTGGCAGTGGGATATTTGGCGACGGGGGGACCATCAATGCGCGCCTCTGCACCTTTATTGGGCAAAAGGACTCATTTTGGGGAGGAGCTATTCGCCTCATTGCCAATGAAGGACTCCTCGACAGCTGTACCTTTTTAAACAATAAAGCTGTGCTGGGAGGGGGCATCGCCTGTTTGGGGAGTGTGCCAGTCGTAAAGGGGTGCACCTTTATGGGCAATGATGCCTTCGAAGGAGGCGGGATTTATAATAACGGCAGCGATCCCACAGTCCTCAATTGTCTTTTTGATGGGAATAGCGGAGGCGATGGAGCCGGGATTTACAATACAGCAGCCAGCAGTCCTTTGATCGAAGGCAGCACCTTTAAAAATAACCAGGCTTTCGGACGTGGCGGAGCCATTGAGAATTTTATCCTGAGTAATCCGACCATTACAGATTGTTGGTTCGAAAAAAATCAAGCGGGTGATTTTGGGGGTGCTATCATGAATGATGAGGCCGCGCCTACCGTGACGAATTGCCTCTTCCTCGATAACCAGGCCAATGACAATGGCGGAGGCATCTACAATCAAAATGCTGATCCTACGATATCTTTCTGCTCCTTTATCAATAATAAAGCGGATGACCACGGGGGAGGCATTGCCAATGACCAGAATAGTCACCTCAGGATTCAAAACAGCGCTTTCGTTTTCAATAGCGCTAAAAAGGGCGGAGGAATGATCAGTGAGAACAACAGCGTTTTCCAGCTGGCGAATTGTACCTTCACCCAAAATTCTACCAGCTCCACCAATGGCCTAGGCGGAGCGCTTTTTATCACAAACATTGATGATAGCATCGCTTTTTCCCTCATTTCCGCTTCAACCATTTTCCAGAATACAGCGGATGCCGGAGGGGGGCTGGCCTTGGACCAGGCCAATGTTATCCTGAAGAATACCGTGGTGGCCGCTAATACCGGAAATGACGTGGCCCATCCGGGCGTGGCACCGCTTCCGGCTTCCTTTTTGTCCAGGGGCCACAATCTGATTGGCGATACAACGGGAGCCCAGCTCAGCCTCCTGGCTTCTGATCTATGGGGAACCGCGACGGACCCCTTAGACCCCCTGTTGGGACCACTAGACACCTATGGCGGGTCCACCAGTGTTTATCCCCCGCTGCCTGGAAGCCCCTTAATCGGTGCGGGAGAAGGCGGAGATTCTACAGGAATCCGCACAGATCAAAGAGGATTTAGTCGGAAACTCGGGCGGAAAAATCCCCAAATAGATATTGGGGCCTTTCAAACTCAAAGCACCTTTGTGACCTCTGCCAAGAGAGCGGTTTGTATAGGCGATGATGATTTTTTGCAAGTACCGGATATAGCCCTGTATGACAGCACGGGTGGCGCCTTTGCCCCAGGTCAAATGCTCAGCCTGGAATTTTCGCTTCCAGACGATCTCCAATTCAATCCTGGGGTTGGCTCGGTAAGCTGTCAGGGAACTGGCTTGTCCGATTGCAGCATAGTAGTAACCGATTCCTCTTTTGTCATCACCTATTCGCGGGAATATGATACCTTGGTCAATAGCTTGCATATCCAAGGCCTTTACCTGAAATCCCGCACTGCTGGGCAGGGGGGCATGGCCAGGATTCGCCGTACAGGAGGAAATGCCTTGCAATACGCCAATCAGGTAGAAGATAGTGTGTTATTTGCTGAAGTAGATGTCGTGCCTACCGTGGCCCTGGGTGATATGGCCTACGATGAAAGCTTTGAGGAGAATCCCGGCCAATGGACGCCCAATAGCTCCGAGTCTATTTGGGAATGGGGCGTACCGGAAGGGCAAACCATCCTGCCTGCTCCCGGAGGAGGCAAGGCGTGGATGACCCGTCTCAACCAAAGCTATCCGACCAATGATACCTCCTGGCTGGCCAGTCCTTGCTTCGATTTTACCCAATCTGTCAACCCTATTCTGGCCATGAACCTTTGGTCGGATACGGAAGAAGGCTTTGATGGGACCGTGTTGCAATTATCTACCGATGCTGGTAACAGTTGGCAAGCTGTGGGAGATGAGGAAAGCGGGATCAATTGGTATAATTCAGCCACCATTTTTGCTAACCCTGGTCAGCAGCCTACCTTGAAAAAGTATGGCTGGACTGGGCGGGATACTACCTGGAAAAAAGGGCTCATTAAATTGAGGAAGATCCAAAATAATGATGCCGTGCGCTTTAGGCTCGCCTTTGGAAGTATCTCGGTAGTGGATACCACGGATTCTAATGACGGATTTGCGATGGATAACTTTTTCATTGGGGAAGCCAGTAAAAAAGTCCTCCTAGAGCATGTTTCCAGCAGCCTACAAACGACCGATAACAATCGGATTCAATCCTTAAGTGAACCCTTTGGGGACTTTATCATCCCGATCCAGCTGCATATTCTTCCTGGAGATGAGTTTTATGAAAAAAATCCAGCAGGTCCCCGGGCTCGGGCGCTGTACTATGGAGTTTCTGAACCAGGGATAGCCATCGTAGATGGAAATGATTTCGCAGGTCCTACTTCTGAGCTGACCTCCGCTATATTGGAAACCAGCCTGCTCGATGAATCCCCCATTACCATTTCCATTGATTCAACGGAGGCGGACGCCATCCGCATCAGCAGCAGTAGAGATCTTCCTGGAGAAACCATCGTATATGTAGCGGTCATCGAGCATACGGCTGACCAACCCTATGTGCTGCGAAAGTTTCTGCCGGATGCGGCAGGCATGAATTTCTTTGGGTGGAACCAGGGCCAGACGGAGACCTTCGACCTAGAATGGGTAGCAGAAGACCTGCCTTCCCCTTCTTCCATCATCGACCAGTATGACAGCCTGCAAGTGGTAGTTTTTGTCCAAGACCGAGAGACCAGGGAAATCTACCAGACGGCCTCTTCTCCTATCTGGACAGGCTTGCTCGATCCTGCTGAATTACGGGAAGGAAGCTTTCCCGGTCCGCAAAGCGGGAACTTCCGCCTCTATCCAAATCCGGTTCGCGGCAGCCTGGCCATCGATTTTGGGCGCATCCAGGAAGAAAGCACGGAAATAGCCATTAGCGATATGCAGGGGAAGCACATTTTTTCCCAGGTGCTGCCAAAAGGGGAATCGGTTTACAAACTAGACCTCGCTGAGCTGGCTGCCGGGGTGTATCATCTGCATCTGAAAGGTGATACCGAAACTAGGCTAGCGCGGATTGTGGTGCTTCCTTAAGGGGATTGGTAGGGAAAAAGGTGCTAAAAAATTCAACGAGGGCTTTTTTCGCTTAGAGAGCGCTTGCTTGCAGCAAAGGCCGCAAGCTCGCGGGCACTTTTTCTACTAAGGCTTCATCCACCCATAGCATCCGCAAGCCGGGCAAAGCCTCCAGTCCAGCAGGGAGTTCCGTGAGCGGATTCCCGCTCAGATCGAGCTTGGCTAGCTTGGGGAGCCTTCTAAGGTCGGGCAAACGGGTTAGCTGATTTCCGTGCAGATAGAGTTCTCGAAGATTGGGTAGGCTAAACAAAGATTCCGGTAAGTCGGTCAAGGCATTATCTCTTAATTCCAGCATCCGCAGACTGTTGAGTTGACCCATGCTTTCCGGGAGATGGGTTAGCAGATTGTTTTTAAGGACAAAAACCCGCAAGTCAGCAAAGGTTCCAATGCCATCCGGTAGAATGCTCAGTTGATTGTCCTCTAATTCCAGCACCCGCAGCTGTTTCATGCGGTGGATATCCTTGGGCAAGTCCTTAAGCAGATTGCTTTTCAGGCCCAACACCCGTAGATGGGAAGCCTTCAGCAAAAGCTCCGGAAGATGATCCAGCTCCAGCCCTGTCAGATGCAGGGCTGAAAGCTGGTTATCATAGGTTACTTGTATGCGCCGCAGCGCTTCTGAAAGCTGTTCGTTCATTCAGTCAAACTAAGGGAAGCGGGTTTACCGCTTCATGATGCGGAGCACTTGCTGGTCATGGGGCGTCCTTACCATCAGCAGATACAATCCGGCGGGTAAGGTAGTGCCATCCACTTTCAGCTGATGGGTTCCTGCTTCCATGATCTCATTGGCGTTGATGGTGCGCACCACTTGTCCATTGGTGGTATAGAGTCGGGCGTCCACCTGCATATCAGCTCCCAGTTCCACTTCTACTGCGAGGTAGTCGGTAAAGGGGTTCGGCCAGGCATAGGCAGAGACCGTAAGCTGTGGCTGGGCTGGTTGGAGGTTTTCCTCCAGAGCTACGCGGGAAGAAGTGCCAAAGTCGTGGGTACCCAGGAAGCCGTAAGTTCCGTTGCTATAGTTGGTCCACTCGCTGGTAGTGTAGAGGGTATTCGGTCCGGTAATAGAAGCATTGCGGACCTTGGTGACATTCTTGGCAAAATTGCCGCTGCCGCCATTGAAGGTGCCGACGATATCGATCAGGCTGCCATTTTTGAATAAGCCAATCGGATCATTGCCACTGAAGTTCATCACCTTACCGCCTACGGTCTGATCCGCCTGGGCCAGAATGGTGCTACCTGCCGAAGCGTGGGCTACCACATATACTTCTCCATCCTGCAATATGCCGCTCAGGTTGGTATTGTTCTTCCAGTTATTGGCACCATTGGCCTGGCGACGTAGGGCGTAGGCTGATAGGTCCACCGGAGCCCCGGTAAAGTTGGCGATCTCGATCGCGCGGTTTTTGGAAGTACCCTCAATGTACTCAGAGATAAACAACTCGCTGGCGACCGGTCCGGTAGGCAAGGTCTGCCCACTGACCGTGCTGCTGTTGCCACTATTACCTCCGCCATTAAAGGCTAGTACATAATAGTAATAGGTGGTCTCCAGTGCCATGGTATTGTCCGAGAAACTGTTCGTATTGGCACTCAGGCTGGCTAGAAGACTGAAATTCGCATTATCCGAAGAACGGTATATTTCATAGCCATCTTCGTCCGCCACATCATCCCAACTCAGGTCCAGGCTGCTGGTTGTAGCGCTTAGCTGCAGGTTGGTAGGCGCAGCGGGAGGACTGAGAATACCACCGCCCGTAAAGGTATGGACTCCCAGATCGCTGGTGTAATCTGTGGCGTAGCTATCCCATTCTGCTAGGGTATAGGTACTGTTGGGACTTTCTATTTCAGGCTTTCTCACCAGCGTTACATTCTGGGCATAGTTGGACGCACTGTTAAATGTGCCCAGCATATCGATCAGGGTGCCGTTTTTGAACAAGCCCAGGGCGTCATTGCCATTGAAGGTAACGATACCCGATCCGGTGGAAATATCTGCCTGCGCCAGGATGGTCGCATTGGCCGAGCTATTGGCAATGATCCAGACGTCGCCATTAGCCAGGGTGCCACTCAGGGCGTAATCACTGCCCCAGGCGCCTGCGCCATTGGTTTGCTTCCTCAGCACATAGTCGGAAAGGTCCACGGAGGCCCCCGTAAAGTTAGCGATCTCCAGGGCTTTGTTGAAGGAAGAGCCTTCGATGTACTCAGAGATAAAGAGGTCGGTCGCACCGCCCACCGTGCTTTCGGTTTGGCCGCTCACGGTGCTGCTATTGACGCTATTGCCACCGGCGTTAAATGCGACCACATAGTAATAGTAGGTGGTGAGTAGCTGGACGGTGTTGTCCGTATAGGTGGTATTATTTGCTCCCAGGCTCGCCAACTGGCTGAAGTTCACATTGTCCGTAGAGCGGTAAAGGATATAACCATCTTCGGTGGGCACATCATCCCACATCAGGTTGAGGTCAATGGTAGTCGCGATCAGGCTGAGGTTAGTCGGCGTAGCCGGTGGTACGGGTAAAGTCGCACCGCTGACCGTATTGCTGGCTGGGCTGGCTCCGACAGCGTTGAAGGCTTCCACATAGTAATAGTAAGTGGTTTCCAGATTCATGCTGTTGTCACTATAGCTGCTAACATCAGCACCGAGGCTGGCGATTTGAGCAAAGTTGCTGTTGTCAGCACTGCGGTATATGGTGTAACCGTCTTCGTCTGCCACATCTGCCCAACTCAGGTCTAGTGAGGAAGTAGTGGCCACCAGTTGCAGGTTGGCCGGAGCCGCAGGGGCGCTGCCCCCGGAACCGCCGTTGAAGGTATGGCTGCCCAGGTCAGTTGCAAAATCGCTGGCGTAAGTGTCCCACTCGGCCAGGGTGTAAGTGGCATTCGGACTGTCTATATCTGACTTGCGTACCAGGGTGGTGTTTTGCGCGTAATTGCTACTGCTACCAAAGGTGCCCAGAATGTCGATCAGCATGCCGTTCTTAAACAGGCCGATCACATCATTGCCGTTGAAGGTAACAATGCCTGAACCGGTGGATACGTCCGCTTGGGCGAGGATGGTCGCATTGGCGGAGCCATTAGCGATCACCCAAACAGCGCCATCAGCCAAGGTGCCGGAGAGGGCATAATCACTGCCCCAGCTTCCACCTCCATTGGTTTCTTTTTTCAATACATAGCCGCTCAAATTCACCGTAGCTCCGGTAAAGTTGGCCACTTCCAGGGCTTTGTTAAAGGAGGAACCTTCGATGTATTCAGAGATAAACAAATCGGTGGCATTGCCGCCCCCAGAACCGCCAGAAAGCTGACCGCTTACGACAGAGGAAGCCGGGCCGGTGCCGCTGCCGTCATAGGCCGCCACATAATAGTAATAGGTGGCTCCCCCACTGACCGCCGCATCTACATAAGAAGTGGCATTGGCGCCAGTAGTGGCCAGCAGAGCATAGCTAACATTATCGGTGGAACGATATACTTCATAGCCCGTTTCATTGGCGACATCGCTCCAGCTCAAACTCAGCGTAGTGGCACTGGCGGTTAGCTGAAGATTGGCCGGAGCGGCAAGGCCTCCTCCGCCACCCAGATTCCAGGCGTCAGCAACCCAGGTAGGATTGTCTACAAAGGGGTTACGGTTGCCCTGATAGGTTTCAATGTCATCGTTTCGGAGGACTTCATTGGCGTCTGGCGGATCTTGCAGGTGCCACTGGTAAAGTGTATTGATGTCGCCCACTGAGGTAATGCTCCCTGCCTGGGTGGGGTACATGGTGTAGAAGTAAAAAATGGCCCGGGCGCAATCTCCTTTGTGGTCCTCTCGCGGCTCAAATTCTTGATTGGCGTACTCGCTATACTCATCAATCAGGCTGCTGGGAATAGTGCTTTGTTCCTGATCCGATCGCATCCACTTGGTGGTGGTATTATCATCGATCTCTGCAAAAGGATAGTTGGAGCGGGTGCTGTTCCAGTTTCCGTATGTAGGGAATAAGTGATGGATGTCCGAACGCATGGGCTCGGCACTGCCAAAAAAGCTTTGCGGGACGGTGTGTTCGCAGTTGATCGGCGCAGGATTGGTGCCGGTGTTGCCGTAAGCCCAGGACAGCTGATACCCACTATAATCACAGGTCAGCTGATTGTTTTTGTTGTCAATGTAGGCATACATATAACCGCGGGCGGTGGAGTAACCAAGGGTAGTATGCTGCCCATCATAAAAGTTGATTTTAATCCAATCCCGCAAGGCTTGGCCGGTCAGGCCGGGAGGGGCGGTTTGGGCTAACAAAAGTTGGGGAAGGGCCAGGAAAATCCATAGCCCCATGCGAAAGAAGCGGGTAGAAATGTGCATGAAATCGTCAAGGTGTAGTTGTGGGAAAGTGTATATTGAAGGAACGGAGGTTTGCGCGAGATCACGGTTAGGGAGAGAAATATGGAAGCTGGGAAGGGGAATTCAAAGGATTTTGGAATATTTTAATCAAAAAAAATATTTAGTCAGCATTACATTTTTATTTCGTTATATTAGCGTTCTTTCCCTTCTCCTTTTTGGTCCTAAATCCCCCCAAATAGGGGCCAGGTTTGCTTCACCATCCCTTCCCTTTACCGCTCAGCGAGGGGGTAATCGTCTCAAATTCTACCCAAAATTGTCCGAAGCATTGCCTGCTTAGGTGATTCTTTCCTACCTTTTAACCAAAGCCGTTTTCTACGGCCAAGCGCCTTTGGTATGCATGGACTTAGCCTTCAAATTCATCCTGACGATAATGTGAGGGTCGCGCTACGCGATCTTCCCCAAGGGGAAAGAGTAGGGGAGCAGGGAGGAGCACATTTTACCCTCTCTGAAGCCATTCCTGCCAAGCATAAGTTTGCTATAAGAGAGTTAAAGGCCGGAGCGCAAATCATCATGTATGGCGTACCCGTAGGCCGGGCCGTAACGGATATCCCCAGAGGGTTTTGTCTGACCACAGAGAACGTCCGGCATGCGGCAGCCAGCTACCAACTTGAAGCGGGTAAGTACGTCTGGACGCCTCCTGTAGTTGACCGTTTTGCGGACCGACATTTTATGGGCTATCATCGTGTCGATGGCAGGGTGGGCACCCGGAATTACTGGTTGGTCTTTCCCCTGGTCTTCTGCGAAAACCGCAACATCAAAGTCATGGAGCAGGCCATGTTGGAGCAGCTGGGTTATGCGGGACAGGCGTCTCCGGTCATGGACGTTTCCCAGCTGATCAACTTATACCAGCAAGGGGCTTCAGTAGAAGATTTACTCAAGGCAGAAGTTGGGCTTGAAGGAGAGATGAAAAAAAAGCCTCGGCTATTTCCGCAGGTGGACGGGATTAAATTTCTGACCCATGAAGGAGGCTGCGGCGGTATCCGGCAAGATTCTGAGACGCTCTGCCGCCTTTTGGCGGGTTATATCGCCAACCCCAATGTGGCGGGCGCCACTGTCCTGAGCCTCGGCTGCCAAAATGCACAGATGGCAGACCTCCAAGCGGCTTTACAAGCCCTGCCCTCCGCCGCTGCCAAACCCGTCTTTTTTCTCGAACAACAACAAAGCTCCTCAGAAAAAGCCTTCATTGCGGAGGCCATAAAACAGACTTTTGTAGGGCTAACCCTCGCCAATCAAATAAGCCGCCAGCCTGCCCCGCTGAGCAAACTGGTGCTGGGCTTGGAGTGTGGCGGCTCGGATGGCTTTTCTGGGATCACGGCCAATCCCGCATTAGGTCATGCTTCTGACTTATTAGTCGCCTTGGGCGGAACCGCCCTTTTGTCCGAATTCCCAGAACTCAACGGGGTAGAACAAGAACTGATTCATCGCTGTAGAGAACGGGAACAGGCAGAGAAATTTGTGCGGCTGATGCAGGCCTATCATGCCCGGGCCGAAGCGGTCGGCTCCGGCTTTGACATGAACCCCTCTCCCGGCAATATCCGCGATGGCCTGATCACCGATGCCATGAAATCGGCGGGAGCAGCCAAAAAGGGCGGTACTTCCCCCATCGTGGATGTGTTGGATTATGCCGAGCCGGTAAGCAGGGCCGGATTAAACCTGCTCTGCACACCGGGTAATGATGTAGAAAGCACCACGGGTCTGGCCGGTTCCGGAGCCAACCTGATCGTGTTTACCACGGGTTTAGGCACCCCTACCGGCAACCCGATTTCGCCTACCGTGAAATTTTCCTCCAACACAGAACTCTACGAACGCATGCCGGACCTGATTGATCTGGATGCGGGGACCATCATCAGCGGGCTGGATAGCATCGCATCCAAAGGAGAAGCCCTGCTGGAATACCTGATCGAGGTAGCAAGCGGGAGGATTTTGACCAAAGCAGAAATCCTGGGGCAGGACGATTTTATCCCCTGGAAACGCGGCATTTCTTTATAAGCGCTCCCTATATGGCAAACCCTCAGCCCACGCCCGCTCCCATACATCTCCTCCAATTCGGTGGAGGGAATTTCCTGCGGGCTTTTCTGGGCGAAATGATCCAGACCTATAATGAGGCAACTGGCGCAGACCTGGGGATTGCCGTGGTGGTGCGAAAGGACAGCGAGCTGTATGCCCAATGGCGGGAACAAGCGGGCCATTATCATGTGGTGACTCGGGGCTTTCGAAAGGGACAAGTGGTTTCGGAAAAAAAGCCGATTGGCTGTGTCCGGAAAATTCTGCCCCTGGACGCCCAATGGGAGGCTTTTCTGGCGACTGCCGAGCTGCCTGACCTACGATTTATTGTTTCCAATTCTACCGAGGCTGGCATTCGTTTTTCGGAAGCGGATCAATTCACAGATGCTCCTCCGCAGAGCTTTCCGGCCAAACTGACGCGCTGGCTCTACCATCGCTATCAGCATGTGCAAGGTGCCCTGGACCGGGGCTGTATCCTCCTGCCCACCGAGCTCATCCAAGGTAACGGGCAGGCTTTGCTGGCTTGCCTCAAGCAATATGCTCACCACTGGGAATTGGAAGCGGGTTTTCATCACTGGCTGGAAGCCGCCAACACCTTTTGCGATACGCTGGTGGACCGCATCGTAACGGGTTTTAGCCCCGAAGCCTTGCCTGCGGCCTGGGCAACATGGGGCATACGCGATGGGCTGATGACGCAGGGGGAAGCCTATCACTTTTGGGCCCTTCAGGCTCCAGCAATGGTCCGGCAGGCGTTGCCTTTGCATGAAGTCGGCCTCAACGTGATTTTTACTGATAATCTGGAGCCCTACCGAAAAAGAAAAGTCCGGGTACTGAATGGCCTGCATACGGCCATGGTGCCGGTGGGATATTTAGCAGGCTGGCGGCTGGTCAGAGAAGCGGTGGAAGATCCGCTGGTGGGCGAGTATTTGACCCGTCTGCTGGAACAGGAAATTTTGCCTGTGCTGCAGCTGCCCGAGGCGGAAAGTCAGCGCTTTGCCCGAGACGTCTGGGATCGCTTCCGGAATCCTTTTATCGATCACCACCTGCTGGACATTTCCCTGAATAGTTTTAGCAAAGTAAAAAGTCGTCTTTTACCTACGCTCTGGGATCATCAGCAACAGGGGTTGCCTCCGCCTCCAGCGCTCTCGTTGGCCCTGGTTTGCCTGATCCGCTTTTATCGGGGTACCTGGCAAGGACAGCCTATCCCTTTGCGAGACGAGCCCATGATCCTGAAAAAAATGGCAAACCTATGGCAAATGTATGGGGATGATTTGGCAGGACTGGTGGACGAATTATTAGCCTGGGAAGCCTGGTGGGGCAGCGATTTGCGGACTTACCCAGGCCTACGTGGTTTACTGACCGAGCAGCTGATCTCATTGGAACAAAAAGGCCTGAAGGCCACCCTTAGTACTTTGATCAGCCCATCCTAAGCGATTTTTTTTATCCGAAAAAATACCCTCACGAAAGCAAAAACAATGAACCTCTTTTTCCCGATCCCTCTCCTAACCAAACAAATCCTACAAACCAGCCTGGGCATGCTCATGCTGTTTCCCTTGCTGGTGCAGGCCCAAACAGAAATTCCGCTCTATCCGGAGGCTATTCCCAATGCCCGTCAGGTGCCAGATACGGAAAGGGTAGAGGACCGGGGCGAAAAAACGGGGCGCGTATTCTGGGATACGGCCATTCCAACACTTACCATCTATCAGCCAGAAAAGCCCAACGGCCAGGGCGTCGTGATTTGCCCGGGCGGGGGGTATGCGCTCACCGCTTTTGACAAAGAAGGCCTTTGGGTAGCTGAGCAGCTCATGGAGGAAGGAATCACCGCCTTTGTGCTCAAATACCGCATTCCGCAGGATTCCACCTGCATAGACAAATCCCTGGCTCCGCTTCAGGATGCCCAGCAAGCCATCCGCTATGCGCGTCAGTATGCCGAAAAGTACCAACTCAATCCCCGCAACATCGGTATCATGGGCTTCTCAGCCGGGGGACATTTGGCTGCTTCTGCGGCCACGCACTTTTACGAGTTAGCTGATGCTAGCTTGACAGATACCACTTCGGTGCGTCCGGATTTTGCTGCCCTCATCTATCCGGTGATCAGCTTCTCGGAAGAACTGGCCCACAAGGGTTCCCGGCGGAGGCTGATCGGCGATTCCCCTACTGAAGCCCAAATCCTACATTGGTCCAATGAAAAACAAGTCAAAGCCGATACACCGCCGACCTTTTTGGTTCACGCAGCCGACGATCGCTCGGTAAAAGTGGAAAACAGCCTGGTCTTCTACCAGGCTTGCCTGGCGCATAGCGTTTCGGTGGAAATGCACCTTTATCCCGAAGGAGGACATGGCTTTGGGATGTATAATACCACTACGGAAGATGTGTGGATGGAGCGGATGAAGAACTGGCTGAAGGGACTAAAGTAACCTATTGTTTCAGGCTTCTTTCTGCTTCCCTTATTTCAGCTCAATCGGTTCAAATTTTCCGTAGTCCGTGCCTCGAATGGCTTCAAAGGCCTTGATCATCTCCTGGAGTTTTTCTGGTCGTTGCTCGGCCAGGTTCTGCTGCTGGTTGAGATCTGTAGCCAGGTTGTAAAGTTGAAATTGCTTAGCGGAACCCGTCTCAATGTTGACGTTTTTGAGTAAGGGCGTCCCGCCATAGGGGGGAATCATCACCCAATGCCCTTGCCGAAAAGCCGTCCGGCTGGTCGCTTCCAGGACCAGGTTTTCTCTGCCTTGCTGAGAAGTGCCCAGGAGAACCTCCAGCATATTCTGGCTGTCGAGGGCCTCATGCTGACCGCCGGTCAGGGCTGCCAGGGAGGCGAAATAGTCTAGCTGAGAGACCAGGGCATCCGAAGTCCCAGGCTTAATCTTTCCCGGCCAATAGCTAATGAAAGGAACCCGGGTCCCTGCTTCGAAAAGGCTGTATTTCCCGCCCCGTAAGGGACCGTTTTGCTGATGGTCTCCGATTTTTTCTACCGCGTCATCGTAATAGCCATCATTGAGCACCGGGCCATTGTCGCTGGAAAAAAGGATGAGGGTATTTTCTGCCAGGCCTGCTTCCTCCAGGGTTTTCATCAATTCCCCTACGCACCAGTCTGCTTCCACGATCACATCACCCCGTGGTCCCATGCCGGAGGTACCTACGAAACGGGGATGAGGGGTACGCGGTACGTGGGGTTGCTGTAAGGCATAGTATAGAAAAAAAGGCTGGTCCTTATGGGCTTTGATATATTGCTGGGCTTCGGACAAAAAGCGATCCGCCATGTCCTCGTCTACCCATTTGGCAGCTTCTCCGCCTTTCATAAAGCCAATGCGGGGAATACCGTTTACGATGGAGTTGAAATGACCATGGTGCCACTTCATTTTGAGGAGCTCGGGGTTCTCTTTGCCCGTAGGCTCACCCGGGAAATTCTCCTGATAATTGATGGCTATGGGATCGTTGAGGTCTAGCTGATCGACCCGTCCATTGCGGATATAGACGGTGGGCACCCGGTCCTGGGTAGCCGCCATGATATAGCTTTCATCAAAGCCTACTTCTCGGGGACCCGGAGAAATTGGGCCATTCCAATCCACTTGTCCACTGCCTAGTCCCAGGTGCCATTTGCCGACAATGCCAGTGTGGTAGCCTTGCGCTTTGAGCATTTTGGGAAGGGTGGCTTGCGCTGTGTCGATGAGCAGAGGAGCCGTACCGGGGAGAATGCGGGCGCGTTTATTCCGCCAGGGATACATCCCCGTCAGCAAGGCATAGCGACTGGGCGTACAAGTCGCAGAGGAAGCATAGCCCTGGGTAAATCTCAGGCCGCCATTGGCGAGTTTGTCGATGTGAGGGGTGGGCAGGTTTTGGGCTCCGTAGACCCCGAGGTCGCCATAGCCGAGGTCATCCATGTAGATGATGATGATGTTGGGCGAGGAACTGGTTTCAACGGGTTCCTGGACGCAGCTTGCCAAGCTGAGGCAAACCAAGATAGCGGAGAAGAGGAGGATTCTGTTCATGTGTGAGCGTAGGTTAGCGTGGAAGGCGTAGCAGGGTAGCCTTCCGGTCAGTGAGCTGATGCAACAAGATAGGCATATTGGGGGAGGGGGGAAAAGAGAAGAGGTCCCTGCAAGCAGAGACCTCTTTTTTTCTGGTAATTCGATTTTCTTACACCTCAAACGCACCCACTGCTTTCTCACATCCATCCCAGTTGATCTGGAGATTGGTTTCGTCCAGCAGGAGGTCTTCTGGCTCGAGCAGATCGGGGAAGCCTTTCCATCCGGCAGTCGGCCCGTAGAAATCTCCACTATTGGCTGCGGGGTCCATGGCCGCACGGATGATGCCCGTCGCGCCATCTTCGGCGGTTTGGGCTCTGTTCATGAAATCGCTGTCGCCATCCATGCCGCCATCGGCTGCGGTAGTTACCTGCAGATTAGTCAAGGCCAGGCCGGGATGAGCAACCAGGGATTTGACGTTGGTAATGCCTGCGGCTTCCAGCCTGTTTTTCAGGCCGTAGGTAAAGGCGCAGTTGGCGAGTTTGGTCTGGTGGTAGCGTTCCCAGCGGGGACCGCGGAAGCTCATGTTTTCTTCTTCGGTGCCATCACCGCCGAGGTTACCGCCATTCGGGCCGAAGTACTCCGCACTGAGCGGGCCTCCCAGGCGGGCCATGGAACTATGGTTTACGACGCGGGCTTCCGGGCTTTTTTTCAGAATCGGCCAGAGCTCTTTGGTGATCAGGAAATGCGAAATGACGTTGGTTTGCATTTGCACATCGTAGCCATCGGCCGTAGCCTGATCTTGCAGGGCCATCACGCCAGCATTGTTGACCAGGACGTCGAGTTGGTCGTATTTTCCTTTGATGGCTTCGGCGGCTTGTCTGACGCTGTCAAAAGACTGCAGGTCGCAGACCACCGCTTCAAAATTGCCTTCGGGCACTTCCTCCTGCAGCTTTTGCAGGGAAGTCGCGGAACGGGAACTTTCCCGATTCAGGAGTAGGACGGTCGCGCCTTTGCGGGCCAGTTCACGGGCACAGACATAGCCGGTGCCGCTGGTGGTACCGGTTACGGCGGCTACTTTGCCGCTCATATCCTGGGCGTGGTTTTGTAGGACGGTTTCGAGATGTAAAGTTGGGACAGGGGTTGACATATATTGGCTGGTTTATAGTTTGGAGGGTGACAAATGAGGGACCAGGATTGTGACAGGTTCTCTATTAAATTTGGTGATTTTTTTGGTGGGGGGCCAGTAGGCTGGAAAATTTATTTTTCCTCCCTGTACTTTGCGTTTTGTAGGCTTGGGACATCCCCGCTCGCACTGGCCGCAGCTCTCCCGGAGTACCGGGATCTGCGACTTCAACGGGGCTTTCACACGGGCCTGGCTTCGCCAACATATTGCCCGCTAGCCTTCTCCCGGAGAACCGGGATCTCCCTGATTCCAAAAAGATCTCGGAGACCCCGGATAACCTCCCTCCTCAAATTCGGGATGTTTCCGGGGTGACAAACAGATGTAGGTTGGAAGATAGAAATCCCACAGCCCTCTCCTGACGTACCGGGCTTTAAGAATTAAAGGGTGCTTTCGCACAGGCCTGGCTTCGCGAACCTATTTCCCGCCAGCCTTCTCCCGGAGTACCGGGATCTGCGACTTCGAAGGGGGCGATAGGCGGAAGGGGATGTTCCAAGCTGCTGACAAAATGCTCCCTTGCCCCTGGCAGGACTGATGGAGACGCCTGGCGAGGCGTCTCTACGAGGTGTCTTTACGAGGTGTCTTTACGAGGTGTCTTTACGAGGTGTCTTTACGAGGTGTCTTTACGAGGTGTCTCTACGAGGCGTCTCTATGAGGAGGTGAAATACGGCAAGGGTAGGCCCCTTTTTTGTCCATTTCTGAAAATAATGAAAAAAGATTAGACGGGATTTAAACTTGCGTCTTTGGGCATAGTCGAACCATTTTGGGCTTTCCACTTCATCCTCATGATCAAACAACTACTCTGCATCCTGCCGCTCCTGCCGCTATACGGCTGGAGTCAATGCGTCCCTACGGACATTTTTTCCAATGATTCCACCAACGCGGTCTGCATCACCACCGATAGCAAGGTCCGCACGGTCTATACCAACAACCTGCCGCCTCACCCTTTTGGGACCTGGCCGAGTAATAATCCCGTAGATGCCCAGGATTTGACGTTTTATATGTGTGCGTTCCCTCAGAAAGCTGCGCAATCCACTTCCATCTATGATGCGGGAGATTTGAATGGCTGTTCCTCTAACGTAGAGTTTGGGGTTTCGGCGAATGGGATACGCATGGCCCCTTTTGGGGCGCGCTGGTGGGTCAATCCCAACACCCAGGAGGAAAATCGCGACTGGAATGTAGAGGCCCTTGAGATGTTTAGCATGGATTTCAATAACTCTCACTCCAATGGCGGCGGGCAATACCATTATCACGGCATCCCCATGGTGTATTTTACCGATTCTCTAGCGATAGACAGCACTCAGCATTCGCCCCTGATCGGCTATGCCGCAGATGGTTTTCCCATTTACTACAAATACGCCTACGCCGATCCGCAGGACCCTCAAAGCGGGATTGCCGCTTTTACTTCGGGCTATACCTTGAAGTCAGGCAACCGACCTGGAGATGGGGTCACGGAGCCGGATGGACCTTATGATGGGTTTTATGTAGAAGATTATGAGTACGTGGTGTCAAACTGGGAATTGGATGAATGCAATGGCCGCTTTGGCATCACGCCTGAATATCCGCAAGGCACCTACTATTACGTCATGACCGATAACTGGCCCTATATTCCCCGCTGCTTTTATGGGACGGTGATCGACAATACTTTTCGGATAGGCCCGAATTGTCCGCCTACCAACGCAGCAGTAGATTGTAGTGAGGAAGTGATCAGTAATATCGGGGAACTCTCGGAGGTGCAGGTGCTGGTGGCTCCGAATCCAGCCAGCCATTCCTTGCGGATTTTGAGTGCAGACCCGGGTTTTTTGTCCAAAATTACCCAGGTATCTATTTATGATGCGCAGGGGAAAATCTGGTATTCCCACCCTGGCTTGCAAGCTTCCATTGACCTGTCTGGCCTGGCTTCAGGGCAGTACTTTTTGCAGCTGAGTACGAAGGATGAGCAGCTTACGAAAAAAATTCTGGTACAAAAATGAGATCCCTGATTTGGTTTTTTTTAGGGCTGTTACCCACAGGCGTTTTTGCCCACGGTGGGCATATGGCGACCTTTTCCTATCAGCTTACCGATACCTATATCGTGCTGGATTTTCGGATCGAGCAGGAGATCATTGAGCATCTGGGGTTGGACAAAAGTTGCGCTAGCTATCAACAAACCTCGGCCCTCTGTCTAACGAAATACATCCAGGAGAAGGTCGATTTTCAACTGAATGACTGTGAGGTAGCATTTGCGTTGGAGGAAGCTCGGGTAGCTAAAGGCATCTTTCATCTCAAGCTCATGGCCCGGGGCGACTTTTCTCAGGCTGGGACCTTGGAGCTGAAGAATACCTGCTTTTTTTCCTATGACAAAAAATTCGAGAATCGGGTGATCGTGCAAAAAGGCGCTTTTGCCAAATCCTACCGACTATCCGCTTCCCATCCTCAAATCAAGCTCAATCCCTATCTCTAATGCGCGCACGCTTTTCGTACCTGTTTTGCCTGGCCCTGCTGATAAACCTATGGCTGACCTCTGGTCTGGTCGCCCAAAACCGCCCCAATATCCTGATTGTCATTGCCGACGATATGGGCACGGATGCCTTTGAACCTTATGGTATAGGCACCGATCTGGCCAGTACGCCCGTCCTGAATAATCTGGCGAGCCAGGGGCTGCTGTTCATGAATGCCTGGGGCTATCCCTCTTGTGCACCGAGTAGAGCGGCTTTGCTGACCGGAAGATATGGCAACAAAACCTCCATCATGCGGTCCGGGCCCAACCTACCCAATAGCGAAATCACCCTCTTTGAGCACCTGACGACCCTGACCAATGATGCCTACGCCAACGCGGTTTTTGGTAAGTGGCACCTCGGTAATAATAACCACCCCAATAATAACGGGGTGCAAAACTTCGATGGGAACCTCAGCTCCAATCCGGATTCCTATTTTACCTGGGAACGGGTGGTCAATGGGGTCGCCGATACCGTCAATACCTATGTTACTACCTACCTGACTGATCAGGCCATCAGTTGGATCGACCAGCAAAGCAAGCCCTGGTTGTGTTGGATGGCCTATAATGCGCCGCATTCGCCCTTTCATCTGCCGCCGGATTCCCTCTACACGCGCACCCAGACCAATTCCAACCGTGACTTGTACAAGTGTATGATTGAGTCGGTGGATCATGAAGTAGGTCGCCTGCTGAATTCCCTGACCCAGGCGGAGCGGGACAGTACCCTGATCATTTTTGTAGGAGACAATGGGAGTCCGGGCATGATGCTACAGGGCTATCCGCAGGGACAGGGCAAAACCAGCATGTATGAGGGCGGTATCCGGGTACCTATGTTTGCCACGGGCTATGGGGTGAGTCGCGTCGGGGAACAGGAAGCAGGGATGGTGCATTTTGTGGATTTATTTGCTACCCTGACCGAGATGCTGGGGACGGCTCTGCCCGGCGGCGTCAACAATAGCTTTAGTTTTTATTCCCTGCTATCCGATGCCCATGCGCCCACGCGTCCCTATAACTATGCGGAGTACCAGGATGGGGGCATCAACCGGGCCGTGCGCAATGCTCAATACAAGCTCATCCTCCGGGACGACGGCAGCCAGGAAATGTATGATCTATGGGCGGATTCCTTTGAGACTGCTGACCTATTGCTGGGCAGCCTTACTTCTGACCAAAGCCAGGTTCGAGATGAACTGGCCCGGGAAGCTGATAGCATTTTTTCCTCCTGGTCCTGTAATGATGGGATTCAAAATGGGAATGAGGCGGGGATAGATTGTGGGGGTACTTCCTGTGCACCTTGTGGGGCGAATAGAGTAGGGGAAGGAGAAGAGTTGACGAGATTTAAGCTATACCCAAACCCGGCGCAGGATGAGGTCTTTATCCGATTAGACCGACCGGTTAGTAAAGTCGTTGAAGTATGCGATTTCGCGGGAAAAAGGGCTTTTCTCACGGAAATTCATGGTTCGGGCAGCATTTCTTTAGCCGCACTCCCGCCGGGATTATATATCATAACGGTATCCGACGGGCGGATGAGACAGGCCCAAAAGTTCATGATCAGGTAAGCATCAAGGAGTCCTTGCTTGCTCTGTGTTTTTTCGAGTTTGGAAAAATGGAGCTCCCTCTTTCCTTCCCTATCCCTGGAGGCTCTTCTTGCAGGTATGCAGATCCTTTCCATCTATGATGGGGAACGACTGAGACATTTTAGGTTGGTGAGGGAATAACACCCTGATGAAGCTGCCTAAAGGACCGACCGGAAAAATTTCCGGCGGCTCCTTTCAGCTTATACCTGCAAAAATTCCAGCCAAAAAGTTTTTACCAGATGATAAGGGAATCGAGCCCTTAGGCTAAAGAATACTTCCTGTTTTTAGCTCGGCATATTTCAGGAAACCCGATAGACCTTCTGTTTATGATCGTTTTTGGCCAGAATGCATTGGTAGAACAATTCAGCTACTTCTTTGAATTTAGGGCTGCGCAAATGGATTTCGTCGTACCAATCCTGCTTCCCACGAGCAACCCCCCGGCAGTCGATATGGTAGAGGTTTTTAAATGGTGGATATTGTGCCAAGGAGATAAGCATCTCATTGATTTCGTACACCATGGTATAGAGAATGGCCTGCTGGTCGGCCTCATCAAAGATTCCTTTGAGCATCATGGGATCATGCAACCACTTGCCAGAGTTGAGCTTGCGGTTCATCCAGTAGTTAAGGGTGAGAATATGGCCTCTACGTTTGGCAGTAGGGATGACGTAATCATAGCCGTGGGTGATGAACTTCATTTGCTGAAACTTACCGAGGGCAAAGATCTCGGAGAGCAACAGAAAATACTGGCTCATGGTTACGTTGATAAAGTTGAAGAAGTCATCAGTAAGGAATGCCAGCCCTCGTGCGTATTTGGTTCGGTCAAATGACTCATGAGGATGGGCTGACCGTAGGTTTAGTAGCTGCCTGATTTTATTGTCTATTTTTCGATCTTCATTATCGTCGGGTTTTCTGATCATCTTAGCAAGGCGGTGGCCTCCCAGCATATCATTCCCTCCGCCACTGAAAAGAAAGGCGTCTGGATGGATACGATCGAGTTCCTGAATGTAGTCGGCGGTCTTGACCATGTTGCTCAACCAATCTCCTCCTGAGGCCAGGTTTCGTACGACCAGGTCTGGTTTTTTCATCAGATGGTCTATTATATCCCTGACGGGATGGCCCAGGATGGGGAGGCGGGGAAAGTGAAACCATGAATCCCCCTCAGCCATGATCATTAACGGTTTTTGCTGCTTGAATTGCTTACTGCGGAGCTTTTTGAGGAATATTTTTCCTCTCCGTTTTTGGCTAAAGCGGTTAGCCCAGCCCAATGAGCCTAGATGAGCTTCAGAGCGGTTCAGAACCCCGGGCTCGTTTTCGTCGAATATCCGACGGAGAATATCCCGTGGTGCCCCGGCGCGACTTCTTGTATAGGCTAGAAGTTCCCAGAGGATTTGCTGAGGCCTATTGGTGGACATGCGGTCATTGGGATCTGGGTTTGGAGGGGAATACTCAAAGTCTCCCGCTTCGTTTTGGCTTATGGCAGTATCAATGCCTTGTTGCTGAGTATTTGCCAGGTATTTCCCATAAAGGGAGCGCTGGTTCGTTCCCACACTCAAGTTTTTACTTAAGTCAATCTCAAAGTAATACCATTGAAGACCAGTTACCCGGTTAAGGAACAGGGCTTCTAGTTTTTGTTGTTTGTTGGCTGGTACGGGCATGGATGTGTGTTAAAAAAATAAATAGACAGAGGGTTGGCTGAGGCAAATAGCCTTTTGCAGGGAAGAAGAGGGGCTTTGATCTCCAATCAGGCTTAAGTAGGTACAGATTGAGAGAGGCGCTACACAGCGCCTCTCTCATACCAAAAATGCTTTTCCCAATGAAGGAGAAAGAACGAATGATCCTGTAACCGATAGAAACAGTGATCAAGCATCAAATAGGTTTTTTTTTAGCCCCAAAAATGAGATTTCAACTGAATGCAGGGGCTCAGTTAATGAAGCATAGCTTTTTCATAATTAAAGTAGGAGGCAGAATGAATGGGGAAGGATCCTATCAATAAGTTTGAAGCGGCATAAAACTTCCGCGTCGGAGGTTTTTTGGAATTGGGTATTATGAATTCAGAAAATATTCTTATATATGTAGTAAGAGAAAACACTATACAACTTCCCCATGAGAGTCCTGTTCATCGATGATGACCCCCAAAGTCATCAAGTATTCCAACGTCTCATCACCAGAGATCACCCTTCGATTGACCTGGTCGCCAATGGCTACACGATTAAGGAAGGTCAGGAGATGATAAAAGCCCATCACCCTGATTTGGTTTTTCTGGACATCGAGCTTACCGACGGTTTGGGATTTGATTTACTTTCCCAAATCCCTAAGATCAATTTTCAAGTCATCTTTATCACTGCCCATGATAAGTATGCCATATCGGCTATCCAATTTGGGGCGTTGGATTTTTTGCTTAAGCCGATTTCGGCTACCAGCCTGACTGAAGCATTGAAAAGGGCGCAATCATTAAAGGAAAAGCAGATTACGGCAGAGCAAATACAAGTCATTATGGAGGCCTATGAGCGCGCCCGTGCCGCTAAGCTACCGCGTCGGCAGGCGATCCGGGGTCAGCAGGATGTGATTTTTCTGCCTGTGGAAAAGATCGTCAGGTTAGAGGCCCAGGGAGTATTCACCCTGTTTCATCAGGAAAATCGTCCCCAGCCCATCGTCTCCTCGATCAATCTGGGAAAATACGTGGATCAATTTGATCCCTATCCCAGCTTTCAGAAAATACACCGATCTCACGTTATCAATCTGAATTATGTCATACGATATATCCGCTCAGAGCGGATGATAGAGATGCATGACGGGAGTCAGGTTCCTATTTCCAGGCCCTTTATTGATGATTTCTTGGCCGGGATGCAGCAACTATAGCCTGAGCTGGTTAAGTAGGAAGAGCCCTTCATTCATTCAAACTTCGGGTTCATTGGTTCGGAAAGAAATTGCTCATTTGCGAAGGTAGATTTCGGACACTTTCTACTCATACTAAATAATTTTGCTATGTACTATGTGATTAAGCAAGCAGACCTGAACGAGAAAAAGGTGATCATTCAGGAAGGGGTGGGGACCTTTGAAGAACCCTTTGAGGCCTATTTTCATCCGGTGGATATCGCCCTCGTTCGGGATCAGGTGGACCCTACGCAGAATGTCAGTCAGCCGGATCGACCAAAGGTCGTCGGTTATCAGGTCTTTCACGCTATTTTTAAAGGCGAAAGCCCGGAGCCAGATAAGCCCACTTATATCCTGGTCGCCATCTCCGATTTTGATCTACCTAATGGTAAGGGAGCCCCTTTATTGGCAGATGGAGATATTGTGGCCCTCTCTTGTCCTCCTTTCACTGATGATTTTGGCGGCAGGAAACACACCGTTGATAAACCGATTGTGCCCTTGGCCCCAAAACCGTAAACCTGGGTTGACCTGCCAGAAAATCTTTCCTGGTAGGTCTTCTGGCCTCGGCAAGCCCCTTGGGAAAGCAAGAAATATGAGCGTCTGTAAACCAGAATTTTTATTGAAAAAACGTGAATGATGAATAGCTGAGATTGTGAACGGGAAAATAATGGAACGGGTAAAAGTGTATCGCTGGGGGGGCTCCTTTGGGAGATTCATCTGCCTGTGTCTGATGGGGATCAGCCTACAGGCATGGGGCGCGGATGAGGTTTGCTATTTTCATCAGCTAAACCGTTCTCAGGGCCTTAGTTCACAGGACCATAACTTATACGTCTTTCAAGACAGCCGCGGATTTGTCTGGATCAGTTCGTTGACCGGGCTTAACCGCTATTCTGGCAACCGCAACAAGGTATATTTGCATCAGGAGGGAGATTCCACTTCCCTGTATGACAACAATGTGCACAGTCGCTTTTTCGAAGATAAAAGAGGCGATTTGTGGTTTTCTACCAATGGTGCCCTGCATCGCTACCTCCGCAGTCAGGATCATTTTCAACGCTATTTTTTGCCCTTTGATAGCACCGTCCGCGGTGTAGAATATCAGCTGTTGTATCTCGATTCAGAGAAGGAAATACTTTGGCTTCGAAATAAAACAGCCCTGTATCGCCTACCCTTGGACAATCCTCGAGCGGCAAGGCGGATAGGGGAGGCTCCCTTTAGTGTACGAACTACGATTGCCCGCAACCGCTGGTCAGGGGAGTTAATGCTTCATGTGCCGGGTGCTGGAAAGGTGGAAATATTTTCCCTGGAGAATGAGAAAATGATCAGTAGACACACCCTGGAACTACCGGGAAAGGTTCAGCCTCGTTTTTTTCACTGGGAAAAAGATGAGACCATTTGGGTAGGTTCCCGAAGTGGCCTTTTCCGTTTTAAGGCGGATGGAAGCGGGAAGAGGGTTCGGACTTCTTATGAAGGCGATACCCTTTATGATTTCACCGATATTTTGCCGATTTCTTCCACCCGCTTTTTGTTATCTACCTATAAATCGGGCATTTTTTTCTTCAATCCCCAGACGCAGCAAATTGAGGGCAGGATATATTCCAATGAACGGGACCGATTGGTTTCTTTTCCCTACCAGGCTGATCGTCTGCATATGGGGAAAGACAGTAGCTTATGGGTTTCCTCCCGGGCTAGTGGGGTGTTTTTTACCCATCCATCTCGTCGGATTTTTTCCTTGCATATGCCTGTCCCGGAGAATAAGGCTGATGACCGGAATTTCATCCGGGCGATGACCGAAACGCCTTCCGGTCAATTGATTTGTTTGAGCCGAAATGGGTTGTTTTCGGTCGATCCAGCCCGTACCCTGACCTGTGAGCCCTGGGGCTCTTCCCAGCCTCTGCCCTTTGGGAACGAGAATGTGTATAGTATGGTCTTTGACCCCCAGGCGGGCTACTGGGTATGCACCCAGTCAGGGATTTATTTACGGGAACTGGGCCAAAGTAATTTCTGTCCGGTTTCGGTTTCTCCTCCTCCAAAGAATCCCCATTTCCTCTATATCATGCGCTTACAGGATGGGCGGATTCTCGCCTATTCAAAAGGTATCTATGAAATAAGAAAGCAACAAGGAGACTGGAGAGCCTACCTCCTTCCCGGCATCTCGGAGACCAGCCAAACTTATGGATATGCCATCCAAAGTTCGGATGGGCGGGTTTTTGCCACGACTTATCAGACCTCTATTCAGGAATTCCAGCCTCAAGGAGGCACCGAAGGTCTGAGTCTG
>JBCBGC010000042.1:0-55775 GCA_038527215.1 Bacteroidota bacterium | reverse complement strand
CGAGCTGGGAAACGGTATTTATTTACTGGTTACCCAGCTCGTGTAACTCTTTTTTCAAGGGGCCTGGAAGCGCATAACGGGCTTTTCTCGTAGAATCCTTGGTTCGGTCAGCCAGAATCGTATAAGAACGAGGATGCAGGTAATGGACGGTCCACGGTCCTACCTGAAGGGTAGAATCGGCAAAAACTACCGAGCACCAACCAGCGGCATCCACGTAGACCAGAGTATCCCCCGCTGGAATAGGATGCCAATCCTGAGCAAAACCGGAGATGCAACTCAGGAAAATTGCAACCAAAAGAAGGGTAAAGGTTTTCATAAGCAGGAGGTTGTTCTAGAAGATACACAATGAATGGATTTTGTAGCCTTATCGAAGGGATAAAGTTTGGTTCCTCACAGGCAGGTACTACTCAGGCAGATAGGTAAATATCCCAGCGTCCACCAGATTTCCGCCTTGGTCAAAAAGCAACATTCCATATTGACCAGCTAGCAGCCCTTTCATGCTAAAGGAATCCTTATTTATGACTTCCCGTTCAACATGCGTCCTGCCAGCCATATCACATACCCGTAGCGAAAGCGGTTCCATGTCTAGGGGTATGCGGAAATACACCTTTAGTTCCGACCCCTCCAGCTGAAACCAGGAAAAGACCCAGGGTTCATCGGGAATAAAGGGTTCATTGGGATCAGAAGGGGTAGGACTCGGGGGTCTGACGTCGTCACTCAAATCTCTGCCTGACACCTGCCCATTTTTTTCATAGCCGACCAGATCATATCTCAACCACCTTTGTACCTTATAACCCGAAAAATATTCCTTACGATGGTATTCCCCTAAGCCAGGCCGATAATCAATCATGTCCTCATAGCGGAATATATTGGCACCGTACCAGTTCCAGGCGCGTACCTTGTAAGACCCTCCCGTAGCCCGAGCCTGGCCAGTAAAGGGTTGGTTTGTTCCCATAGTATGCTTGAAAAATGTGACCGGCTCAAAAGGTGCTTGAATTTGTTGATAAGTGTTACGATCTATCCTCCACGCTTGTCGAAATCCTCCACCCAGAAAGGAAATATTACTTTCTGGAGGAATCGTTTTGGTATACTGGCCATACCTTCTTTTAGCCCAATAAGCAAGCTCATAGGTATATCCGGCAGAATCGACTTCCTTATTGAGGATTTCCCGCTCCTCATAGAGGGTAGAAGACTGATAGTAGAAGGGAGAGTAGGCTGAGGAATCTCTTTTAATGGTCCAGAACTTATCTCCTACTTCGAAATCGAAGATTTGCCAAAAATCAGGATAAGGTGGCACCGTATCCGGTTTCAGCTTGCCGAGCAGGCTTATACTATCTATGGCATAAATCCCGAAAGACTTGCTCAGTTCGAGGGAGGTCTGATCACTGAGCCGAATGACCCTGACGGAGTCCCATACTCCTTGGATCTGCCGGGTTGTAAGCATTTCCACGGTAGCCATGGTCGTGTCCTTCCGGCGATAGACCCAGCTTTCTCCTACCCCAGCCAGGCTGTGAATCCGGACCGTATCAGCAGGATAGCTCAGAAAGGCATAATACGGATAATAAATCCCCATTTTTTCTTCCAGCATGGCCAGCGTAAGGGGGTTGGGAATTACCAGTTCATACACCCCACCTCCTAAATCGTGTATTTCTTTTTTTAATACCCCGGGTAACTGGTATACCGCCACCAGGTCAGGATCATTGACCGTACTGTATGTCAGAGGCAATGTGATGGGGTGTAAGTACTGAATAAATCGGTTCCCGCTGGCAGCGGCGCTGTCTGCATATACCAGAGACCGAAAGCCGTACACATTGGTATACACTAAGGTGTCCCCGTATCGGAGGATGCCCCAGTCCTGAGCCGATAAGCTAGTGCAAGCTAACGTAAAAGTGAAAATGCTTAGCAGTAGTGGTTTCATGAGGAGGAGGTTGCCTATGTAAAAACAATAGAACTCTCGCTTACCCTAATCCACTATCCAGGGCCCTAAATCCGAGTCTGATGCATCACCTGGGCCTCCCCCTTGATCACCGGTTTGCCGGTGCTGGTTTCGATTAAAAAGGTCTGCATGGTGGCGATATGACGCCTTTTGTTTACCTCAATTACCTCAATCGTAGCCTGATATTTCTCGCCAGGGTAGACCGGCTTGCGGAAGGAGAGTTTCTGATTAAGATATACGGTGCCCTCGCCGGGAAAACTGGTCCCAATCATTTTAGAAAAAACGCTAATGGCCAGAATGCCATGGACAATCGGCTTTTTAAAAACCGTTTGAGACGCGTAATCAGGGTCAATATGGATAGGATTGTCATCGCCGCTCAGGACAGCAAACTGCTCTACCTGCTCTTGCGTATAAAAGACATCTTCTGCGTACTTATCGCCGACCTCAATGAGTTGAGATTCCATCTATGCGTATTTCTTAATCAAAGAAAAGGCAATAAAGGCAAAATCCCCTAAAAAAACAGCGAAAGGCCTCCGATAGCGGTATTTTTTTCTCAATTTCAGCTCTGAGAATGCTGAATTGAACTTCCTGTCGTTAAGTATAGTAGAATTGCTTCCTCATGCTAGCATACAGATTACAGGTATTTCGGGCGGTAGCCCAGCATTTGAGCTTCTCCCAGGCAGCTCGGAGCCTTCATATTACCCAGCCGGCCATTAGCAAACACATCCGTTTATTGGAAGAAGCGCAGGAAGTGAAACTCTTCCGTCGGCAGGGAAATAAGATCCAGCTGACAGAGGCGGGTCGCACCTTGCTTGCCTATGTAGAGAAAGTCCTGATGCTGGACCAAAAATGGCAGGCAGACCTGCAACGCTATCATCAGCAAACCCATCAGAGCCTGAAAGTAGGGGCTTGTACCACCCTGGCTCAATACCTACTGCCGCGTATCATTTCCGACTTTCTCCAGGCCAATCCTTCCCTGAACATCCAACTTTCCAGAGGGAGCTCAGCAGAAATCCAACGACTGGTCCAGACAGGAAGGCTCCACCTGGGGGTAGTAGGAGAAGAAGTAGTGGATCAGGACCTGGACCTGGCATACACCTACTACCTGGATGATGCCGTAGTGCTAGCTAGCTCTGCTCCCCCTGCGAGCTCGCATCCTCTGAACTGGGAGGAGGTTGGAAAAAAAGACCTGGTCATTCGATCTCCTGGCTCCGGTACCCGGGCCTTACTGACGCAGCAACTACAAGAACTGGGCATACAGTTAGCTGACCTGAAGGTGATCATGGAGTTAGACAGTACCGAATCCTTAAAGAGTTTCTTGCTTTCCGGCCCTTATTGGGGATGGATTCCCCGCTATGCCATTCTCCGGGAATTGGAAACAGGCTTATTGCACGCCTGGCCCGTACAGGATGGGCCTTTGCTCCGACGCTATGGGTTTATCTATGCGCATCAGCAAGCCGCAAATCCCCTGCTCCAGGATTTTATGCGCCAGTGCCAGGAAGATCATAACTTCAGGTTTTCTCCCTCATAAATAAATATCATTTGACCCGCTCGTGAGGGTTAGATAATTTTGAAAGGAAGAGAGATTCCTCTTCCCACACCTCCCCTAAATTTTAGTAGACCTCAGACCAATTGCAGCCTTTATGATTTCAACGCCTCACATGCAGGCGCGGGAGGAGTATGTTCCCAGCGCAGCCAGCCATCTGTACTGCCCTGAATGCGGGGCCACTTATGACTTACATCAGCAACAATCCTACTGTCAGAATCCAGCATGCCTCCATCCCTTGCTCGTAGCTTATCATGTACCGAACGACTGGCGGAAAGAACACCTGGCCCTGGGTCCGGCTTCTATGTGGCGCTATGCCCCCATGCTTCCGCTGCAAAGAATCGAAAACCGGGTCAGTCTGGGAGAAGGTTGGACCCCGCTACTGCCTGTAAAACGACATCCCGGTAAGCTTTGGATAAAACATGAAGCCCTCAACCCCAGCGGCTCGTTCAAGGCCCGCGGCATCTCCATGGCCATCAGTCGAGCTAAGGAACTGGGGGTCAAGCAGGTGGTCCTTCCTACCGCTGGTAATGCCGGGGGAGCCGTCAGTGCCTATGCTGCCAGAGCGGGCATGAAGGCCCGGGTTTATATGCCGGAGACCACGCCGATGGTATTCCAGCAGGAGTGCCAGTTTATGGGAGCTGAGCTACATCTTACCCCGGGAAGTATTCGGGAATCCGGGGCTCAAATGAAAAAAGCAGCCGACCACGATCAATGGTTTGATTTATCCACCCTGAAAGAGCCTTACCGTATCGAAGGGAAAAAAACCATGGGTTATGAAATTGCCGAACAGTTGCAATGGAAGGTCCCTGATGTGGTGATATACCCTACCGGAGGTGGGACCGGCCTGATCGGTATCTGGAAAGCCTTTGTAGAATTGGGTCGCTTGGGATGGACCAACGGGAAACTGCCTCGTATGGTAGCCGTGCAGGCCAGCGGTTGTCAACCTTTGGTTGAAGCCTTTCGGGAGGGCACTGCCACGGTTATCCCTCCGGCCCACCCCAAAACCCTGGCTTCCGGGCTCAGGGTTCCCAAGTCCTTCGGGGACCGACTTTTATTGCGCATTCTGGCAGAGACCCAGGGTTTTGCCATCGCAGTCAGCGATGAAGAAATTCTCGACGGAGTAAGCCAACTGGCGCGCCGAGAAGGCATTTTTGTAGCCCCCGAAGGAGGAGCTACCTGGATGGCTTATCAAAAACTCTTGAAGATGAATTGGTTGAACCGAGATGAAAGTGTGATTCTGCTCAATACCGGCAGTGCCTACAAATACCTTGAGAACATGGTCTGACGTAGCAAAGACTTACCCTTAAGTTCGTTTTCAGAAAGTCAAAAGGGACCTCGATGAGGTCCCTTTTTGAATGTTGCTTGCCTGGTCAGACATCAGTCCTCTCTAAACGGACTTAAGTCAACCTTGCTGGCTTTTTCCTTATAATCTTTCCACATGCCATCAATGAATCCATCGACCAGGGAAGAGAAGGCTTCAACCTCTTCTTTCATTTGCGCCATGGCCGTTTTTTGGGTTCCATTTGGAGGATCCAGGCTGGTTCTCAGATAGCCAGAGGACATAAATATTTTGCTGGAAATCAAATTTGGATCACGATAAATGCCCTGCTTGCTGTTGTCAGAGCGCACCATCGCATTGATGCTTTTGATGGAGTCAGCTACCGCCTTATGGGCTTTTTGAAAATCCTTAAAGACCTGGGTAGTATCGCCTTTAGGCATTAAACCTTTGACTTTCTTGAGGGTAGCTTCCGCTTTTTGTAAGGCTTGCATGCTTTCCCCAAACTGCTTCATCATGCCCATGCGATCTTCATTCATGGCCATCATAGCTTCGAGGTCTGCAGGTTTGTAATCCACGCGGGGATCCATGATCACCTTCACCTCAGTGGAATCAACCGCCTTCCGGAAGGAGAATCTCGCCAGATAAGTACCCGGCATTACGGGTCCGCCACTAGGCTCTCTTCTGGCTCGGCCTCCACCACCAAAGCCACGGCCTCCGCCCAAGCGAGGCATCGCCACGCCTTTTTGGTCCATGCCCCAGTAGATCCGGTTTAGCCCTGAGTCAGCTTTGAATTTGAGGGTACGAATAATCTCTCTATCGGCATTGAGAATTTCCATTTTAACGGAGTCGCCACGGGCCCCACGGCCCCCTCTGCCCATTCCTCCAGGGCCCTGAGGGCGATTTGCCATGGCTTCCATGCCTAGTCTTTGGCCAGCTTTGGCTCCATCTTTTCCTCCTTTAGGCTTTCTTTTGGCCGGAGGATTAAAGAGGAAGGACAACATGGCTCCCCGATAGCGGTTTTGCCCGGCAAACATGCCGTCAGCGGCGAAACGGGTGCCTGAGGCCTGACGGGTAATGGCCTGAACCCCGGTAGGAGCCGGGATTACGTGCAATCTTTTGTCCAGAATATCTGCCCCTTCCAACGCAAGCTCTCTCAAAGGACGAATATCATCAATGATGAAAGCAGCCCGTCCAAAAGTCCCAATTACCAGGTCATGCTCGCGGGGATGTATTTTCAGATCAATGGTAGATACGGTCGGGTATCCATGCTTCCACTGGTTCCAGGTATTGCCTTTGTCAAAGGAGACATAGAGCCCGAACTCAGTTCCCATGAACAACAAATTCTCCGCTTCCGGGTCCTGGACGACCGACAAGGCGTAGCCCCAAACTTTATCCTCGTCCACCAGATTCTTCCAGCTTTTGCCAAAGTCGGTGGTATGGAAAAGGAAAGGCGTCCAATCATTTCTGCGGTAATTATTCACCACGACAAAAGCCTCGCCTGCGGTGTGGTTTGAAGCGTGGATCATGGGCACCCAACTGCCTGCAGGTACCCCCTCTAGTTTGTCGGCCAGATTGTTCCAGGTTTTTCCACCGTCCTGCGTCAACTGGAGATTTCCATCATCGGTTCCCACCCAAATAACCTCTTTTTCCAGGGGACTAGGCGCAATGGCTACAATGGTCGTATGGTTCTCCGCCTGGGTAACATCATAGGTCAGGCCTCCACTTTCCAGCTGCTTTTGTTTTTCTGGATCATTGGTGGTGAGATCCGGGGAAATCATGGTCCAGTTTTCCCCTCTATCGGTACTTTTATGAACGAACTGACTTCCGTAATAAATGGTGTTCACATCAAAGGGGTCTTGAGCGATGGCTGCATTCCAGTTGAACCGGAGGGTGGTTCCTTCCGGGTGTAACGGTTTGATAAACTTGGTGCCACCCGTGGCCAGGTCATAGCGACCCAGGTTTCCTCCCTGAGACATGGCATAGCCATAGCGGCTATCTTCCGGATGCGGCACCACGTCAAAGCCATCTCCAAAGAACAATTCTTCGAAGTAAGCATTGCGAATTCCGCCCGAACGCCATACGTAAGCAGGCCCACGCCAGGAACCATTATCCTGCATCCCCCCATAGATGTTGTAGGGATATTCATTGTCCACATTGATGTGGTAATACTGAGCCAGGGGAAGGTTCTCCACAAAGCGCCAGTTCTCCCCCATATCCCGGCTGATGGCCATCCCGCCATCGTTTCCGTTGATGAGGTAGGAAGGATCGTCTGGAGAAATCCAAAAAGCATGATGGTCCGGGTGAACCCCTGAATAAGGGACAATGACCTGAAAACTTTTGCCCCCATCCTCAGAACGAGAAATCATAGAATACAGGCTGTAAACCCGGTTTTCATTTTGTGGGTCTACGTATATGTCAGCATAGTAAAAGGGGCGGTTGCCAATATCATTTTTGTCATTGACTTTGCGCCAGGAAAATCCGCCATCATTAGAGCGATACAGGGCGTTTTTCTTAGACTCGATCAGCGCATAGACAATTTTAGGGTTGTTGCGGGCAATGGCCAGTCCCATCCGCCCTAGCTCTCCCCCGGGGATGCCATCTTTCTCGGTTCTTTTCACCCAGTTTTTACCGCCGTCGTGGGTGACATACATGCCGGAGCCTTCTCCGCCTGATTTAAAGAACCAGGGCCAGCGACGGAATTGCCACATGGCCACGATGAGTTTTTGCGGATTGGCAGGGTCAATCACCATGTCCCCTACCCCGGTAGATTCATTTACATATAAAATTTTCTCCCAGGTTTCTCCCCCATCGGTGGTTTTGAATACGCCTCTTTCGGGGTGTTCCCCCCAGGCAGAACCCTGAACCCCAGCATAGACGACCTCCGGATTGGTGGGGTCAATGATCACCCGGTGAATATTCCGGGTATTTTCCAGACCCATGCAGGTCCAGCTTTTGCCCCCATCAATAGACTTAAAGATCCCGGCCCCACTGGACTGGCTGTTACGGGGATTTCCTTCCCCAGTACCTGCCCACACAATGGAGGGGTTGGCCTGATGGATGGCCAGGGCACCAATGGAAGCTACGTTTTGGTCATCAAAAATAGGTTCCCAATTGATCCCTCCACTTTCAGATTTCCAAAGACCACCGGAAGCTGTCCCCACATAGATGATTTCTGGCTGATTTTCTACTACATCTATGGTAGTCACCCGGCCACTCATGCCAGCAGGGCCCACACTTCGGGCTTTCATATCTGAGAAAATATCCATGTCCACCTTCTGGGCCTGCAAGGCGGCTCCCGGGAGGAACCAACCTACCAGCAAACAGAGGGCGCTGATCTTAATGCTAAATCCAATCTTTTTTCGCATAGGTTGAGTGGTTGTAGTTTACATTGCTTCTGAAATTAGGAGAAATTGGGAAAAGGGAATTTATGAATCTGTGAACGTCCCCTCCCATACGTCGGCATGCCAGAATTGCTCTACCAAATGCGCTTTCCTATGCTTTCAAGACTTCCCTAAGAAGGGTGATAGATGCCAAAAAGGTCTCCCGAAATTGCCCCTAATCCGAGGATTTTATAGTTTCGAACTTTTACGACCTCAAAGACAACTTAAATTTTAGTAATGAAAAGACTGACTCGTATTCTATTCGTCATGGGCTTGGCAATGGGGCTATCCACCCTGACTGTTTCTGCCCAGATTTCTACGCCGGCCCCTAGCCCCGGCAGTAAAATTGAGCAAGCTGTAGGCCTGAGCACCATCAGCATTGACTACTCTCGTCCCGGCAAGAAAGGACGCGAGATCTTCGGTGATCTGGTTCCTTATGACAAAATCTGGAGAACCGGTGCCAATGCTTCCACCAAAATCACTTTCTCAGATGACGCCACCGTGAATGGAAATAAAGTACCTGCGGGTACCTACGCCATTTATACCAAACCAGGTAAGGACAAATGGACCATTATGCTGTACAAAGACCTGCGTCTGGGCGGAAACGTAGGCGGGTATAAAGCAGAAAATGAGCTGGCCAGATTTGATGTTGAGCCTACCACCCTGCCCTTTTCCGTGGAATCCTTTACCATCATGACCGGAAACCTGACCAGCGATGCGGCAGATGTTTCTATGATGTGGGATAATGTCATGGTAAGCATGAATGTCAAAGTAGAAGTCGACAAGCGCGTCATGGCCAATATCGAACGCGTCATGGCTGGTCCAGCTGGTGGAGATTACTACCAGGCCGCGCTATATTATTACAACACTGACCGCGATATGGACCAGGCCATTGAGTGGATCAACAAAGCGATCGACAGCCGCGAAACGCCTCCTTTCTGGATGGTTACCTGGAAAGCGCGTATGCTCGGTAAAAAAGGAGATAAAATGGCCGCTGTTGCAGCTTCTAAAAAAGCCATGGAACTGGCCAAGGAAGCTGGCAATGCCGATTATGTAAAAATTAATGAAGACCTGCTGGCTGGCTGGCAGTAAGCATGTCTGATACCGGACAAAACATTTTCATCCCGATCTGCTTTTTTGAGTAGATCGGGATGATTATTTTTAGGTATGAAAAAGCTACTGATAACCATAGGTGCTTTGGTTTTCCTGCTAGGGCACCAAGCCGTAAAAGGTCAGGATATCGTACTTTCACCTCAGTTGAAAGACAGCCTCACTCAGGTGGTGGTGTTATCTGAGGACCCCTCCTTTGCCCAGTTTAGGCTTCAGCGTCCCGCATTGCCCGCAGCTCGCAGGGCCCAGACGGCCCACAGTCCCCATTTTCTCCCGGCCTATGCCCGAAAGAATCCCTCTGGCTATAGCTATTTATGTCGGCTGGAATTAGATATAGAAAACCGCCTCCCCATTGGTATTTGGGTGGACCTAGGAGATCAGATCGGCGCCAGCCCATCGGCGGCCAGTGCTTCCCTACGGTTGAAACTCAAAAGATTTTAAGGCAGGACCACAGACTGAGCATTCACCACCAGAATTTTACTGGATTCATCTTCCCAGTTTTTTAAATAGGCCCGGGTAATCTGGGCATCCTTGCGTTGGGGGAAACGGCCCAAAATCAAGTGAAAACGACGGCCATTTTTGGACTCAATCCAAATCTCTCGATTCCAATGGCGGGACCGAATATTGGCCATATTGTAGGCTTCGTCCCAGGTGCTGAAAGACCCCACCCTTAATCCATAAACCAATTCTGACTGCAAGGTAAAGGAAGCATCTTCCCCTGTCTCTTCCTTTAACATGGTCTCTGAAGTCAGCCAGATATCTTCTGTATCAGAACGACTGGAGATTTTGCCGTCTGTCGGTTTAGGATCACCTTTTTGCAGGAAGTTTTCCAACTTGTGCCAGGCTTCATCTGGGGTAAGCAGTTTTTCTATCCGTCCCACTTCTGTCCCGTCCCCATCCAGGACGAGCATGCTGGGAAAATGAGAAATGTTGTACTGACGGGCCAGCGATATCCCATGACCAAAAGGATCACCGGCATTGACCTCATAGGAAATAAAGGAGGCATCGACCAAATCTTCCAGGTCCAGGTCTGCCTGATACCATTCATCCTGCAAGGTGCAGGGGAAGCAAAAATCTGTAAAAAAGCGGACCAGGAAAAGCTTTTGGCTTTCTTCTGCCTGAGCCAGGCCTTCGGAGAAACTGCCTACGCGTTGCAGATTGACCTTTTCAGGGTCCGTGAAAGGTCCTTCCAAATTTTCCATTTTTACCATGGAAGCAAACAAAACACTTAGAATAAGTACGCCGCTTCCTACCACATTGAGTTTCTGCCTCACGGTGGTGGTTCCTTTGGTTCCTCTTTTTACTCTGTTTTCAGCCATGTGATAACGGATTAAAACCGCGCATCACATATTACAAACAATGTATTTTACATTAAGTGTATTTAGGGAGGCTTCATTACATATTTTTCTCAGGCCCTCCCTGCTTTTCCTTCTCGGAAAACCAGCAGGAATGCCTACCTTGTACCCTTACAAATTGCCTGGATATGAAACCCCTACTAATTTCTGTCATTTTACTACTTGCTTGTAGCCTTTCTGGATTGGCTCAGGAGAAAAAAAAGCTCTACGATCCTTCCCTGGATGGAATGGAACAAGTAGACCAGGCGCTGGCCAAAGCGCAGGCCGAAGATAAATTTGTCTTCATCCAATTAGGAGGGAATTGGTGTAGCTGGTGTTATCGGTTGGAAGATTTCATCAAGCAGGATACCGTGATGTATAAGTTTATCCAGCAAAACTTTGTGGTGGTACATGCCAACTACAGCCAGGAAAACCAGAATAAAGCCTTGATGGAACGCTTGCAATTCCCCCAGCGTTTCGGCTTTCCGGTCCTCGTCATCCTCGACAGCCAGGGCAACAAACTCCACACCCAGGATACTGCTTTACTGGAATCGGGCTCCACCTATGACAAAAAGAAAGTGGTCAACTTTTTCAAGAAATGGAATCCCCGGGCCTTAGACCCTGCCACCTACGAAGCCAGACGCTAGTGCAACCTCCAGGGCCCTGATTGCCTCTTCCTTGAAGAAACGCATAACTCATGGCCCCCACAATTCTCCTCAAGCTTCTCCTGCTCCTCAGTTTTTTCCTCCCGCTTAACCTTTCCGCACAGAAGTTAGAAGAGGTAGGCTGGGTATTAGAAAAAAGCCTGGAGGAAGGCATCCAGCAAAATATCTGGGAACGCGATGCTGATGGGCAACCCTGTATCCACGCCCTTTCTACCAACAACCAAATTTCCTCCCACTTTACCTTGATGTTCAAAGGGGAAGAAATTCCGATTGTCAATCAACCCATGGAGGCAGCAGAGGCTTGTGTCATCTATATTAAAAAGCTACGGGTCCGGGCGCAGAAGGCTCGGGTCACCTTTTTCTACGGTGATCAGGTAAAAGGAAAGTTTTGGTTGGTATACCAGGATACGGGATGGGCCATCCGCCGGGGATGGTTTGAGCGACGGGGGGACTTACCTGAAGGAGCCCTCAGGCGGAAATTTTTTGCCAACTTTTGAGCCTGCGTTAGGAGAGATCGAAAAATTCCTGCTTTTCAATCACGTACCTGCCTACGGTTTGCAGAAATTCGTCCTGCTCTTCTTCTCCTTTGAGTTGCATGCCCAGTTTTTCCACCACCCGCTGTGAACCTTTGCTCACCACCGGGACAAAGGTTACGAGTTTCTCTAGTCCCAAAACGGAGAAAGCGTATTCAAATATCTTTTTCGCAGCCTCAGCGGCATACCCTTTTCCCCAAAACTCAGGAAGCAAAACATAAAAGACTTCCGTTCCTGAGCCATCTTTGAGGGAGGACAATCCAAAAAATCCGACATATTTTTGACTGCCCTTTTCCACTACCGCCAGGCCAAAAATGGGCTTGTCGGTTTCCATGGTGGCCAGGATTTCATCAAAAAATGCTTTGGTGCCCGTTTTGGTTCTTTCTTCCGTAGTGAATCGGAGGTATTGGGTAGCTGCCTTATTGGTGATGGAGGCAAAAAAAGGCTCGAAGTCCTCCTCACGGTGAGGTCTGAGTATCAATCGATCGGTCAGAAGTTCCGCTGGTATTTTCATAGGATTTCCCTGGTGTTCCCTAGATAATTCGGCAAATATAAGGAGGAAATCAAAAAGGAATGTACATCAGGAGACTAAAAAGCAGGCTGAGGCCGAAAACACTGCCAAAAATACCGGCAAAAACGGCGTACTCTTTTTTCTTCACGAACCAGGGCAACGTACTCAGCAGGCCCACAAATAACACCAGGATATAGCCACCGCCGAAGACACTTCGTTGCACATCAAACCGGGTTCCGGATTCCTGGTGGCAGGGGCTCGTAAAGCGGATACGCTGAATGACAGGAAATACCCTTCCCTTGTATAGTTCTACCGGCTGTCCAGGCACGACACAGGAGAAGTAATAAAGGTCTAGCATAAATTCGGTACGGTCTGTTTTCATAGGGGTTCTTCCCCCTTCCCATCCCTCTTGCAGGACATGCATGCCATCTGAGGCAGGGAAAAAATGGTCTACGGAAAAGGCGATACAGATGGCCCACCAGAAGAAAGCCAGCCGTTTGAAAAAAGTGACCAGCTTATCCAGGGTTTTGCGTTCCTGAATCAGTTCCTCCCGTCGCTTTCTCCCCGCTGGGGTTTCCCAAAAATCCGAACCAGGAGGCTTGCGGCTAACCTGTTCCCGGAAACGCTGGACCTGATAGCGCGTGGAGCGGCTTAGGTCATAAAAACTTTTTCGGACCGGATCGGATAAAATGCTGTGGGCCTTATTGATCGCCACAAATTTTTCGTGGGCAGCCGGATCAGGATTGCTATCGGGATGATATTGCATGGCAAGTTTCCGATAGGCAGCTCTGATTTCAGCGGAGCTGGCTTCCTTGGTTAGACCCAATATGGCATATAAATCTGGTTGCATATCAGGCTTTTTGGGGCTTTACCGTTCGATTGATCAAATATACACTCACCAGGATCACGCCCATGGCAGCCAGTTGACCAGCACCAATTTTTTCGCCGTCCAGGAAGCCCCAACTTACCGCAACCAGGGGAATAAGATAGGTCGTCAGGGTAGCAAAAACCGGACTGGTCAATTGGATCAGTCGTGTGATCAAGATCAGGGCCAGGGCGTTGGCCAGGAGTCCCAGCAAAATCAGGTATGCCGTGGCTTGAAAAGTCTCTGCCCCGCTAAAAGCCAGGCTGAACCCGCCGGTAAAGGAAAAGAAGCCTATGGCCAGGGGAAAGGTGACCAGGAATGCCATCCCCGAGATGTCCAACGCAGAAAGACCTTTAAGATTAAATTTAAGCATATTCGCAGTAAATCCGTTACACACTGTAGCCATAATGGCCACCAGGGCAAAAAGATTCACAGAATTTACCGTGGCCTGTCCACTGGCATATAATAAGGCGATGGTTCCCATAAACCCGAGCCCCAGACCCAGCCACTGAAACAGCCGTCCTTTTTCCCGATAAAACAAGATCCCCACCAATAAGGTCATCAAAGGGGTCAGCGTATTGATGATGCCATTTAATCCACTGTCAATAGAGGTTTGGGCCGTGGCATATAAGAAGGAAGTCAGGACATTGGCGAGCAGGGCAAAAGCGGTAACCCGCAGCCAAAATTTTCGGGGGAACTGCCTGACCCGTCTCAGGGCGTAAGGCAAAAATGCCAGACCGGCTACAATCATCCTCCCTGCTACGGCTTGTTCAGGAGAATAGACCTGTAAGGCCTTTTTGAGCATGATAAATGAACTTCCCCAGGTAAGCGTTAAAACAATGATCAGGAACCATGGGTATATATGAGGCGGAAAGATTCGGCGCAGTGCTTGTTCCAAGAATTTTATATTTGCCTCAAATTACATAATCCCATGCATAATCCATGGCGGTCCCAATTGGAAAAATTGGAAAAACAGGCCCGGTCTCTGGAGACCACCCCAGAAACCAGAGCGACCTGGTTTCAACAGATCCAGCAACATATAGAAGCATACCTGGAGGGGCTGCCTCATTGGCCCGTACGGGAAGATCAAGCGGAAGCCGCAGCAGAGATTAAAAGCTGGGGCATTGCCACCCAAGGGCAGGAGTTGACAGACATCCTGGCACTCCTGCATAGAACCCTTGAGAGACAAGGGCTTAAGCCCTCCTCAGGAGGCTATCTGGCCTACATTCCAGGAGGGGGCGTATTTCCCTCCGCCCTGGGGGATTTATTAGCCGCAGTTGGGAATCACTATGCAGGATTTTTCTATGGCTCGCCAGCCGCCGTCCGCATGGAAAACCTGCTGATTAAATGGGTAGCTGAATTCCTGGGCTTTGATGGCGAGGCCGTAGCTGGTAACCTTACTTCCGGGGGTTCTTACGCTAGTCTGATCGCGATGCACACCGCCCGGGAAGCCATGGACCTTCAGCCAAAAGATCAGCATCTGGCGGTGGTCTATCACAGCAGTCAGATTCACCACACGGCCCTGAAATCCCTTCGGGTGGTCGGCCTGTCCAATTGTGTGTTTAGAAAAATTCCGGTGGATGCCGCTTACCGGCTTTCCGCACCTGCCCTCCGCCAGCAGATTGAGGCGGATCAGCAGGCAGGTCTCCGGCCCTTTTTGATCCTTTGTTCCGCAGGGAGTACGGACGTTGGAGCGGTTGATCCTCTGGCCGACATTGCCCAAATCAAAGAGGAATATGGGCTATGGATGCACGTAGACGCAGCTTATGGCGGCTTTTTTGGGCTGTTAGCGGAAATAAAACCCCTTTTCAAGGGTATTGAGAAAGCAGATTCCCTGATCATTGATCCTCATAAAGGCATGTTCATCGCTTTGGGGACAGGCATGGTCCTGGTACGGAAAAAAGAATGGCTTCTGCAGGCCCATACCTCCACGGCCAATTACCTGCAGGATGTCATTTCGCCAGAGGACGAACTCTCCCCAGCCGATCTTTCCCCGGAACTGAGCAAGCATTTCAGAGGACTCCGCATGTGGCTCCCCTTACAGCTCTTTGGAGAACAAGCCTTTCGACAGGCCTTACAGGAGAAATTATTCCTGGCGCGCTGGTTCTATGAAGAAATCAATATCATTCCCGATATTGAGGTCGGTCCCTTCCCGGATTTGAGCGTGGTGCTTTTTCGCCTCAAACCCAGAGATACCGAGGCCAATCCGGCAAATGAGGCTTTATTGAAGTTTATTCAAGCTGACGGCAGGGTCTGGATTTCTTCTACTCTGCTCGATGGAGGTTTTTACCTAAGACTGGCGGTCCTCCATTTCAGGTCTCATTTCGAGCATGTGTCCCATTTAGTGGAACTGATTCGAGCCTTTACCGGCCAGACAGCCAGCGCAAAGCAGAGCAATCTTCCCCAAAAACTTACATAGTCTCAGGCAGGGTCTTGCCCTTGAAACAATTTTGAGTAATTTTGTTACTCAATAATGTTTCATGATAGAAACGCTCATCTCATCCAAGACTCGAATTAAGCTGTTGCTCAAGTTTTTCCTGAACAGTAACACCACTTCCTATTTGCGCAACCTGGAAGGCGAGTTTGGAGAATCCACCAATGCTATACGGGTAGAACTCAACCGCTTCGAAGATGCCGGCATGCTGACTTCCAATATGGAGGGCAACAAAAAGGTGTTTCAGGCCAATGTGCAACATCCTTTATTCAAGGAAGTGCATAGCATCGTGATGAAGTATGTAGGCCTGGACAAAATCGTGGATTTTGTCATCAAAAGACTAGGGAAAGTAGAAAAGGTCTATCTGGCTGGAGATTTTGCCAAGGGCCTGGATAGCAAAGTGGTGGATTTGATCTTTATTGGAAATATAGATGTGAAATACCTGGTAGAATTGATCGCCAAGGCGGAGCCTTTGATCAATCGGAAAATCAGATATCTCATTTATGATGCACAGGAATTCGACCAAGTCTGGGAAGAAATGCCTGCCCCCAAACCTTTATTGTTGTGGAGTCCCTAAAGCACCTGCTTAGGTTATTTTCGCTATCGCATGAAAAAGTTATCAACTCATTTCCAATCTCCATCCTTCAAATTGTACATGATTCTCCTCTGGGGAAGTCTGCTACCTGGATTGGGGCTGGCCCAACCAGTGGTCAACCTGGGCGGGGATACCGTGGTCTGTGGGTCTTTGGTTCTGGATGCTCAAAATGCCGGGGCTACTTATGCATGGAACACTGCCGCTACCTCCCAAACCATTACCGTAAGTACGAGTGGCCTATATTGGGTAGATGTGACGGATGGAACTGGTACCACCCGGGATAGTATCCAGGTTTTTGTGGATACGGTTCCTAGTGGCTTTGTTTTTCCTGATACTACGCTATGTGGTCCTCAAACGGTGGACCTGAATGCCCCTTCCGGGGCGGACATTTTGTTTTGGTACAACCAACCTACGGATACGCTTCCTTATCTGGCAGCTAAAAATCAGACCAATGTAAGCCTGAGTAATACCAGCTCCTTTTACTACCGAGGGGTCAACCTTACCGAGAACCTGGAGGCAGGCTTGAAAGATACCGTTGGACAAACCATCCTCATGTCCACCTTTGGCCAGAAAGGATTTTTCCTCGACGTCCATGAGCCTTTTCTGCTGAAAACCGTGGACGTCTACACCGATCAGCCTCTCAACATCCGCATCTTTATTTATGATCCATCCGGGGCCATCATATACGATCAGGTAAAGAGCGCGCCGAATACGGGCAAAAACACCCTGAGTATAGATCACATCTTTTATCCTGGGCAAAACTATTGGGTACGGCCAGCCTATGCACCGGGCTCCTTTGGGTTGCTGGCCAGGGCAAAACCCTTTCCCTTCCCTATCGAGAATTACGGCATCTTCACCATGACCGATGAATCGGATTTGGATTCGGATCAGATTCGCAGCTATCCCTTTTTATATAACTGGATCATAGATGCTTACCATTGTCAGGCAGACCTGGACAGCTTTCAGGTAAATGTACTGCTGGGCGGGGTTACTGATCTGCCAGATGATTCTATAGCTTGCGGGGATAGCCTGATCCTGGACGTAACTTTCCCCGGAGCCAGTTATCTCTGGAGTACCGGGGCTACTACCGGCGCGGCTACCATTGACTCCTTCCAAACGGTTTCGGTGGACATAACCCAGGGCAACTGTACCATTACGGATTCTACCCTGGTCGGTCTGGTACCAGACCCGGATCTCAGCTTTCCTGATACTACGCTTTGCGGTAGTCAAAGCATCGACCTCTTTTCACCCGGAGGCGCACAAACGATTTTTTGGTATGATGATCCCCAGGCGAGCAGACCCTCTTTTGTGGGGAACTCCCGAGAGGATATTTATGTAGGAGATACGACCGTTTTCTATTATCAGGCTGGTAATGCTTTTAATGGGCTGGAGACTGCGCTGAAGGATACCTCGGACTTGCCGTATATCTTTTCTGATTTGGGACAAAAAGGAGTATTCATGGATGTTCAGGAAACCTTCCGTTTGAATTCCTTTGAGGTGTATGCCAACCAAACCATGAAAATCCGGGTTCGGATTTACGACCCGCAAGGGGTGCTGGAATATGACGAAATCAAAGACGTGCCGCAGGCTGGCCTGAACACCATTGACATTGATCATATCTTTTATCCGGGGAATAATTACTGGATTAGAATGGGCAATGTCGGAGGCTTTTTTGGCCTGTTGCTGCGCATCAAGCCCTTCACCTTCCCGGTTACTTATGATGGCCTCTTTACCATGACCGGCGAATCTGATGTAGATTCAGACCAGAAAACCAGTTATCCCTTTTTCTATAACTGGAACGTAGATTTTTACAAATGCCTGGCCCCAGTGGATAGCTTTCAGGTCAACATCACCCTACCTTACGACCTCCCTGCGGACATTTACTCTTGTACCGATACGGTGATTCCGGGTAGCGTACCTACGGCTACTTACCTATGGTCAGATGGATCGACCAATCCTACTCTTCTGGTCAGTGAAACCGATACCATTTCGGTTACCATTTCAGATGGCCTCGGATGCGTGGTTACCGATACAACTTTCGTGGAAATTCCCCAGGATGCGGGCCTGGCCCCAGATGGGGTGCTTTGTGGGCGCATCCTCTTCACCAATTACGGTTCAGAATCCACCTTTCTTTGGAGCGATAATTCTACCGATCCCACCTTGACCATCAACAATCCGGGGACTTATTCGGTGGTGGTCAGTGAACCACAAGGATGTATGCTATATGACACCATCATGGTAACCGGGATTGACAGCTTCCCGGAGGTAGAATTAGGGCCAGATATCTCGATCTGTGATAGTATAGTGTTAGACGCAGGAAATCCAGGCTTGAACTTCATCTGGAATACCGGCGCGACTACGCAGGCTATCCAGGTCAAATCCAGCGGTATTTATCGCGTATCCGTTTCCAATGCCAATAATTGCACGACGGTGGATTCTATAGGCGTGCTGGTCAACATGAGTCCTATGGCTGACTTCTTTGTCCCGGATACGGTGATCAGTCCCAACCTGGCTGTGAACTTCTCGAACCTTTCCTCCTTTGGTAATTACAGTTGGGCGCTGGGAGACGGGCAGTTCAGTTCTTCCATCAGTCCCACCCATGTCTACGGCGACACCGGGACTTATTGTGTACAACTGGTGGTCACAGACCTAAACGGCTGCGGGATGGATACCACGGAAAAGTGTTTCTTCCTCCAACGCTATCCCACCTCAGTCGAGGACCCTTGGCTCGCCGCAAATCTTAAGATTTATCCCAACCCCACCCGTGGCACCCTACATCTGGAACTAACCGACCGGCCCGAAGCCCTTCAGCTTAGCTTGTTCAACTTATCGGGACAAATCGTACGGGAATCGAGCTACCTGCGCGGGGGAAGCCTCAAAGAAAGTTGGGACTTAAGTCAATATCCAGCAGGGCTGCTTATTCTCAGGGCTCGTATGGGAGAGCGATCCCTGAGTCGTCTCATTCACCTCCAATAAACGCTTCAATCCTTCGACTTCTTGCGAAAACATCCCATCATAAACGCCATTTTTCAGCTGCAGGCTTTACTTCCTAAGAAGTACCGCCGGCAGGGCCTGTGGATCTACCTTCAGCTGATGGTCAGCTCTGTCCTGGAAATTTTCAGCCTGGCCAGTCTGATTCCACTTTTTGCTGTCATCCTGGATGAAGAGCAAATCTCCAAGAGCAAATACCTCTCAGCAGTCTATGATTATCTGGGGTTTACTTCTACCCGTGACTTTATCATTTTCATGGGGGTAGCCATTTTTGTGATTATTCTGGTCAAAAATGTCCTCTACCTGCTGATTAAATATGCCCGGGCCAAATATGCCTATTCGATTTATAAGTATTTCTCCGCTCAGGCCCAACGACACCTATACGCCCAGGGCTACCTGGCCCTCAAATCCGGCAACCCCAATAAACTGGTCAGAGATATCCAGGAAGCGCCATTGCGGTTTTCCTCTTTATACATTTTGCAGTTACTAATGCTGCTAAACGAAGGGGCCGTGATGCTCCTCATTCTGACCGCCATCCTCATTTACGACCCGGTGATGGTCTTACTGCTGGCGGCGGTCCTCCTGCCTGGTTTCCTGATTTTCTACAACATGGCCAAGCGGAAGATGGAAAGCCTCAGCAAGGTAAACCATGGCATAAAAGGAGACATATTAGAGAATCTGTACCAATCCATTTATGGCTTTGTGGACGTGGTTCTGACCAACCGCAGAAAATGGATGTTCGGTCAATATCATAAAAGCGCTGATAAATTGGCGCACACCCAAACCTGGCTAAATGTGTTCATGGATGCGCCTTCCAGGGTCATCGAAATGACCATGATGGCCGGCGTTATTTCTATTCTGTTTTATGGGGTATTTGTGTTGAAAGATCCTAAGCAGCTGACCATGATCATCGCGGTATTTGGCATGGCTGCCTACCGGATTCTACCTTCGATTAATCGAAGTCTGGCCGCCTTGCTTCAGCTAAAGGGCAATGAGTTTACGTTGAAAATCATTGAGCCCCTCAAGGATCTGCATTATGAGGTGGATGAGGATCAGGCTCCCCTGCCTTTCGAGCACAGCATTGAGGTTAACAATGTCCATTATCAATACCCTGGACGAGACGAACAGGTCCTCAGCGCGGTCAATTTTTCCATCAAACGGGGAGAGAAATTCGGCATCATCGGCAAGTCCGGCTCAGGTAAAACCACCCTGGCCAACATCCTCCTCGGGCTGCTGCCTCCCACGCAGGGTAGCATTGAAGTGGATGGAACCCCTATCGAAGCGGACAACCTGCCGGGCTGGCATCATATCGTAGGCTATGTGCAGCAGGAAAACTACCTCATCAATGGAAGCCTCGCGGATAACATTGCCTTTGGGCAGGAAAAAATAGACATGGATCGCCTCATGGAAGTGATTGAGATGGCCAGTCTGAAAGAATTGGTTGATAGCCTGCCTAAAGGCATCCATACCCAGGTAGGAGATCGTGGGTCTCAGGTTTCTGGAGGTCAGCGTCAACGAGTAGGCATTGCCCGGGCTTTGTATGCCGGCGCTCAGATATTGGTGTTCGACGAGGCTACTTCTGCCCTGGATCAACAGACCGAACAGGAAATCACCGACTCTATCGGCAATCTGGCTGAAAATGACATCACCATGATCATGATAGCCCACCGTATTTCCACCCTCAAATATTGTGACCGCATTCTGGAATTCGATCAGGGTGAACTCATCAAAGAATGGCAATACCAGGATCTCATGGTCAAATACGTCTAACCTATGCCCAAACCCAACACCCAAATAATCGTCGAGATTGCCCAGGCCCATGATGGCAGCTTAGGCATCCTCCACTCCTATATTGATGCCGTGGCTAGAACTGGCGCGGATGCCATTAAGTTTCAAACGCACATTGCAGAAGCTGAGAGCAGCATTCACGAACCTTTTCGGGTCAAATTTTCCTACGAAGATGATACGAGATATGACTACTGGGACCGCATGGGTTTCACGGAGGAACAATGGGTAGGCATCAAAGACCATTGTGAAGAAGTGGGGCTGGAATTCATGAGCTCTCCTTTTTCCATTGAGGCTGTAGAAATGCTGGACAGAATCGGCATGAAACGCTTCAAAATTGCCTCTGGGGAAGTAAGCAATTTCCTCATGTTGGAAAAAATTGCGCGGACCGGCAAGCCGATTCTTTTGTCCTCTGGCATGAGTTCCTATGCGGAATTGGATGAGACCATTGCCTTTCTCAAGACCTTTGGTAATCCCTTGAGCATTTTTCAATGTACCACGGCCTACCCTACTCAAGCGCAGGAGGTCGGCTTAAATGTGATCCCGGAAATGCTGGAGCGGTATCAGATCCCGGTAGGCCTTTCTGATCATTCCGGAGAAATCTTCGCACCTCTGGCGGCGGTCAGTCTGGGCGCCAGTCTGCTTGAATTTCACGCGGTATTCCATAAAGAGATGTTTGGACCGGATGCCAAGGCCTCCCTGACCTTTGACCAAATCACCGAACTCGTTCGCGGGGTGAGGTTCATTGACCAAAGTTTGAATCACCCTATTGATAAAGGAGACAATCAAAAATTTCAGTCCCTAAAGGCCATGTTCGGCAAATCCCTGGCCGTGCGGCAAGACCTACCTGAAGGGCATATGCTGACCCGGGAGGATCTGGAAAGCAAAAAACCGGCTGGCCAGGGCATTTCTACCACCGAATTTGAACAGGTAGTCGGTCGAAAAACCCAGCGTCCTTTGAAAAAATTCCAATTTCTGACGGAGGAAGATTTAGCCTAGCCTCATCCCTCAAACCTACAAACAGAGAAACAGAGCCCATGACAAAAAGAAAAATCTGCATCGTGGTTACCGCCCGGCCCAGTTACAGCCGGATCAAAACAGCCATCCAGGCGGTGAAGGACCATCCAGATTTGGAGCTTCAGCTGGTAGTGGCCGCTTCTGCCCTACTGGCCAGATATGGTACTGCCGTCCGATACATAGAGGCGGATGGATTTGATATCGTAGCCAAGGTGTTCAACGTGCTCGAGGGAGAGAACCTTACCGCCATGGCCAAAACCACCGGCTTGGGAATCCTGGAACTTTCTTCCGTCTTCGAGCGACTGGCTCCAGACGCGATTGTAACCGTGGCAGACCGCTTTGAAACCATGGCCACGGCCATTGCCGCTTCCTATATGAACATTCCTTTGGTTCATATTCAGGGAGGAGAAGTTACGGGCAATATAGATGAGAAAGTCCGCCATGCCATCACCAAGCTGTCAGACCTGCATCTGGTAGCCTCTCAGGATGCCGCAGAGCGGGTGATCCGCATGGGGGAAGAAGAGAAAAAAGTATTTGTCACGGGTTGTCCTTCCATTGATTTGGCCAAAGAAATCTTGCCCTCTCCGGGCCTTGATTTTGATCCCTTTGAAAAATACGGCGGGGTGGGCGAAAAGGTAGATATCTCTCAAGGATACATCGTGGTGATGCAACATCCGGTTACCACAGAATACCATGAATCGCGCAAGCAAATCACCGAAACCCTGCTGGCTGTCAGGGATTTAGGCCTACCAACCCTCTTATTTTGGCCCAATATTGACGCTGGGTCTGATGGGACCTCCAATGGCATTCGGTCTTTCAGAGAAAATAACGAGATCGACCACGTCCATTTTTTCAAAAACATGGAACCGCGAGATTTCCTCAGGCTGCTGTACAACAGCCAATGCCTGATTGGGAATTCCAGCGTGGGCATCCGTGAATGCGCCTACCTAGGCGTGCCAGTAGTGAATATTGGCAGCCGTCAAAACGGGCGAAAAAGAGGCAACAATGTAGTAGATGTACCTTATAATCAAGACCAGATCAAACAGGCGATTCAAGCTCAGATTGCCAACGAACATATTAGCTCTGACCCGATTTACGGCACGGGAGATGCAGGCACCCAAATCGCAGCGGTGCTTTCCACTTTCCAGTTCGAGATCATGAAGAAAATCACCTATTAAGTCCGCATTTTTTGTCCGCCCTTTTCTCCGAATTACCCAATCTCAAAAAGCATATTCTGCATGACATCACATTCCCATAAAAAGGTGGTCCTCTTAACCGGCAGTGAATTACGGCACACCTTCTTCAGAACCTACCTGGGAAATCAGGAAGGCATTGAGGTGGCGCGGACATACTGTGAATCTCAAAAGGGGAACATTGTGGAAAGAGTCAAAAAAGCAGCCGGAGAAAATGAGGGAAGGTCCAAGCACCTCAGCATGCGGGCTCAGACAGAAAAGGATTTTTTCGAGGTATTCTGTCAGGAAATAAAAGATCAGTCAAATCCGGTTTTTATCACCAAGGGCGATATCAACCTACCAGCGCATGTGGAAGACATCACTGCCTTGGATCCCGATCTGATTATTTCCTACGGATGCTCCATTATTCGCTCCAGTCTGCTGGAAAAATTTGCTGGTCGATTTATCAATATCCACCTGGGCTTATCGCCCTACTATCGTGGTTCTGGCACCAATTTCTGGCCTTTTGTAGAAAACGAATTACAATTCGTAGGCACCACCTTTATGTATATAGACGCGGGCGTGGATACGGGAGAAATCATCCACCAAATCCGGGCGGCCATGTATCCCGGAGATACCCTCCACCAAATCGGTAATCGACTCATTTTGCACTCTACTCAAACCTGCGCTACCCTGATCCGGCAATTTGACCAGCTGAGCCCTCTTTCTCCCATTAGTTTCGATGAGGAAGAGGCAAAATACTACCGCAAAAAGGATTTCAATGAAGCAGCGGTTGATCAATGTTATCAGAATTTCGAGCAGGGCATTGTGGATGCCTATTTGAAGAACAAAGAAAAAACGGATCGCGCCTTTCCCATTTTGTCTAATCCTGCGATGGCTTAATCCCGATTGTGTATGAAAGCGATCATGTATCATTACGTCCGCCCTTTTAATCCGGATTTCCCCTATTTCAAGAATCTGGACATCGCGGATTTTGAACTACAACTCGATTATTTCGAGTCGGAATTTGGCTTTGTCTCCAAAGCAGATTTCGTAGCCGCATTTCAGGAAGGGTCGGTGCCAAAGGGGGTGGTACTCACCTTTGACGATGGCCTAAAATGCCACTATCGATATGCCTTACCTGCTTTACAAAAAAGAGGCTTATGGGGCATTTTTTATGTGCCTACCCAGCCTTATTCAGAGGGCAAAATGATCGACGTTCACCGCATCCATCTGATCCTGGGCAAGTCTGATCCCAAGGCCGTTTATGAGCAATTACAAACCAGCCTCCGGGAAGACATGATCGACCAGGCTAAGCTGGCGGAATTTAAGCAGTTCACCTATCGGACCCAGGACAATGACAACTATACCCTGGGCGTCAAGCGATTCCTCAATTACTTTTTATCCTATACCCATCGGGAACAAATCATCGACGAGCTGATCGAGGAATTTGTCCCAAATTACCAGGAGCTATTTGAAGATTTCTATCTCAAGCCCGCTGAAATAAAAGAAATGCAGGATGCAGGCATGGTGATCGGCAGCCATACCGTCAATCATCCGGTGATGTCCCGGCTGAATCCAGCCGAGCAAAGCGCCCAAATTCATGACTCCTTTGCTTTTCTGGAACAAACGGCCGGGCCGCTGGAACCGCTGACTTTCTGTTATCCTTATGGCGGGTTCCATTCGTTCACGGATCAAACCGAAGCCATCCTGGCAGAAAAGGGCTGCCTTTTTTCTTTCAACGTAGAGCAACGGGACATCGAGTCAGGGGATCTGCTTAACCGGCCCCAGGCCCTGCCTCGCTATGATTGTAACCAATTTAAATACGGACAGGTACGGCAGCGTAGCTTTGTAGGCTAAAGGAGCCTTGACATGGCTTCACGCTCCCTTTATTGATAAAAAAATATGGCCGCTTCACTCAATATTCTCGGACTGATTCCCGCTCGCGGAGGCTCCAAAGGGGTTCCCCGAAAGAACATCCGTCCTCTGGCCGGGCAGTCGCTGGTGCAAAGAACCTTTAGCGTGGCTCAGAACAGCGGCGTTTTGCATCGCATCATTTTGTCCACGGAGGATGAAGAAATCGCTCAGCACGGACGCGACATCGGGCTGGAGGTTCCTTTTTTGCGGTCGAAAACCCACGCCAGGGATCAAAGTCCCATGATCGATGTGCTGACCGAAGCCCTCGATCGCCTAAAGGAGGAAGAAGGCTATGAGCCTGATGCCTTGTTGCTGCTGCAACCAACCTCGCCTTTCCGCAAGCCGGTCCACCTCCAACGAGCGGTAGAACTGCTGGGAGATCATGATTCGGTCTGCACCGTGGTCCCGGTACCCCTGGAACTGTGTCCGCATTTTGTCATGAAAATAACCGAAGAAGGATACCTGGACTATTTCCTGGAAGAAGGAAGAAAGATCAAGCGGAGACAGGATGTGCCCCCTGCCTATCGCAGGGAAGGAACGGTTTATCTGACCCGCCCGGCGGTGATCAGAACCTACGGCAATATCTATGGCCAGAGCTGTATCCCCATGCCCATTTCGGAAGCAGAATCCCTGAGTATTGACACCGAAGATCAATGGGCCTTCGCAGAAAAAATGCTACTGGAAGGCACGACAAAATATTAAATTTGCCCACTTAATCGAGCTATAGTTGCATGCAAAAACCAAAGCTCCTCTATATTTTCTCCACCTATGTTTCCTGGCGGGATAGCTTGTTTACAGGCCTGATCGACGCCTTACAGGAACAATATGAGCTGGTCATCGCAAGTCCTCATGCTGGCAATGCCCATATGCAGGATTGGGCAAAAGAGGCTGGCCTTCCGCTCCATCAGGTGCCAGCTCCGGAGGGCACCGCTTTTCTGAGTCGCTACCAGAAATATATTTTTTCGCTTTGGAAATGGGTGGCTACCCGAAAAATGGCCAGAAAGTACCAGATCCATACCCTCCTCATTAACGAGCAGCAGGAAAAAGACCTATCAGCGAAATCCTATAAAAGGAAAGATTTTTTGTGGCGCATCCTATTCCGTTTTTCCGGCCCGCGAAACCTCCTGGGCTGGGCCTATAAAGCGAGTTTGAATCGCCAGGACCTGACCGCTTTTTACCAAAAAATAGGGGCGCAGTACGTCATGTTCCATGATATCTTCCAACCCAATCAGCAAGCCCCTCAAGCCGTAGCCCAACATATGGGGCTGGAAAGCATTGGCCTGCTAAGAAGTTGGGACAACCTCAGTGCCAAAGGAGCCATCATGTTCCCCGCCAAGAAGTATCTGGTGTGGAATGAAATCATGGAAACGGAATTATTAACCTGGTATCCGGGGGTGCAAAAATCTGATATCGGCGTGGTCGGGGGGCTGGTCTTTGATTATCATGCCCGTCTAAAAACAGAAACTTCGTCCTTTCCTTTTATCTACGAGGCAGAAACGCGGAATAAAAAGGTCATCACCTTTTTCCTGAATTATCCGGATATCAGTCCTCACTACCTGGAAAATGTCAAAGATTTATTAGCCATGCTCAAGGCGGAAGGCTGGGACCAGACGGTCAGCCTAATTATCCGAATTCAGCCAGGTCCCCGTAATCGAGGACAGAAAGAAAATCTGCTAGCTCTCGACGCAGATTTTATCCTGGATGCTCCCCCGGATTTATTGGGAGAGCCTGATCTGGAATATTTACAAAAAGACATTAACCATTTGGTGCAAGTGGTAAAGGCCAGTGACGTAATCATCAACTATCCTTCAACCACCACCATAGACGGGGCCATTTTTGATATTCCCAGTGTAACCATTGGGTACGATGGACCTGAAAACCTGCCCTATCATCACTCTTTGTTGAGGATCATAGAAAGAACCCATTATCGTCCAATGGCCGCCTGTAAGGGCAATCGCATCGTATTCACCCCAGAAGCGTTCACCGCAGCGGTCCATGCCTATCTACAAGACCCTGATCTGGAGCAGGCAGGAAGGAAAAGAATCCTTGAGAAATTGCTGAATGATAGCGTAGGAAAATCTGTAGTTTTGATGATGAAACAGTTGGCTCGCTGGACGGCTTCTGGCCAAACGCCTGATCCATCCCAGGTAGAAGCCCCCCTTATTCAATCATCCTGAAATGAAACAAAACACTCGATATAAATTTGCGTTGGTTGGCTGTGGTAGCATAGGCAAGCGCCATGTAGCGGTCCTGGATGCAGAAGCAGATGCCGAGCTGGTAGCCATCTGCGACCAGGATGAAGCGCGGGCGCAAGCCCTTTCGGAACTATACGATGGCATCCCATATTTTACGGATTATCTGGGGATGCTCAAGGCAGTGGAAGCAGATATCATTTCGATTGCTACGCCTCACGCCCTGCACGCGGACATGGCCATTCAAGCCGTAGAGCACGGCTTTCACACCCTGGTGGAGAAGCCGATGGCCCTGGATACCCAGGATTGTAGCCGCATGATTGCGGCAGCTGAAAAGGCCGGCAAGAAACTGTGGGTAGTCAAGCAAAACCGCCACAATGTCCCGGTCCGTCTGGCGCAGGAAGCCCTCAGTCAGGGACGCTTAGGCAAGGTCTTTTTAGTGAAGTGCGACATCCTCTGGAACCGCTATCAGGGATACTATGACGATTCCCCCTGGCGCGGCAGCATTGAGCAGGAAGGCGGCGCCTTATTTACCCAGGCCAGCCATTTTATCGACCTGCTGGTGTGGTGGTTCGGTGCGGTTACCACGGTAAACGGCGTCATGGGCACCCGCAATCACAAGATTGAAACCGAAGACCTCGGCAGCGTGGTGTTGGAGTTCGAAAACGGTACCATGGGTTCCTTGAACTGGACGACATGCGTGTATAATAAAAACTACGAAGGCAGCATTACCATCATAGGGGAAAAAGGGACCATCAAGATCGGGGGGAAATACCTCAACTTGATTGAATACTGGGATGTAGAAGGCTTTCCTTTACAAGAGGGCATCGAGTATTCCGACAAACCCAATGCCTACGGAAAATACCAAGGCACCAGTTCTAACCATGACAAAGTCATCAAAAGCCTTATCGCCCGGCTACGTCGGGAAAAAGCTGTAACCGTGGATGGGGCGGAAGGCATGAAATCCATTGATGCGATTGAAAAAATATACCAAAAGTTAAGATAGGCCGGTTTATGAATAAAATTCCATTTGTTGACCTCACTGCTCAGTATCAGTCGATCAAATCTGAGATTGACGAAGCGATCGCCGAAGTCATTGCTGAAACTGCCTTTATCAGCGGCAAATATGCCCGCCAGTTTGAGGCGGATTTTGCGGCCTATTTAGGAACCTCCCACGTGATTGCCTGTGCCAATGGAACCGATTCGCTGGAAATCTTGTTGCAAGCCATGGGGGTTAGTCAGGGGGATGAAGTGATCGTCCCGGCCATGACCTGGATTTCTACCTCCGAAGCGGTAAGTTCGGTAGGAGCCACGCCGGTATTTGTGGATGTAGATCCTCAGACCTATACCCTGAATCCGGATTTACTAGAGGCCGCCATTACGGAAAAGACCCGGGTGATCATTCCGGTCCATCTGTATGGGCATCCTGCGGATATGCCGCGCATCATGGAGATTGCCCGCCGCCATGACCTGAAAGTGCTGGAAGATTGTGCCCAAGCACATGGTGCATCCATTGATGGGAAATTGGTGGGAAGTTGGGGAGATGCGGCTAGTTGGAGTTTTTATCCTGGAAAAAATTTAGGCGCCTATGGAGATGCCGGAGCCATGAGTACTGCTTCGGAAGAGTTGGCCATCATGGCTCGCTCAATCGCCAATCATGGTCAGCCCGGGAAAAAGCACCATCATGTGCGGGAAGGAAGGAACAGTCGCATGGATGGGCTGCAAGCGGCCATTTTGTCCGTAAAACTCAAACATCTTCCCCGGTGGACCGAGCAGCGCATCCACTGGGCCCAGCGCTATAGCGAGCAGTTGGCAGGCTTACCCGTTGACCTGCCAAGCGTGGGTCAAGGGATCAAGCATGTATTTCATGTGTATGCCCTCCATAGCTCGCAACGGGGAGACATGCAGGCTCATCTCAGCAGTCGGAACATTGCCCATTCGGTGCATTATCCCACCCCTTTGCCTGCGATGCCGCCTTACCAGCATTTGCCAACTCAGCCTTTTCCTGTTGCCCAAAAAATTAGTGATCAATCCTTGTCCCTTCCGCTTTATCCGGAAATGACCGAGGAAATGATTCAATATGTCTGTGAGCAAATTCGTCTCAGTCTTTCTCTATCGGAAAGTAAATCTTCCTGAAGCGTTCTGAGCTTGAACAATGAGTAGCATTTTCCATACCCTACGAACTTATTCCGGCACCATACTGGGGTTTTTCATAGCCCTGCTTGTCGGATATGTTTCGCCCTTGGCTGGAAATGTGATCATATTGGGCGGGGTGCTTTTCCTCGTTCTGAGTGGGAAAGACGAACACCTGATCATTCTGACCCTGCTGGTGTACATGGCTGGGGATTCGCGAAATTCGGAATGGTCTTTTGCAAAAACCTATCGCATGTTCTGTCTGCTGGGCATGTTTTCGCGCACGGTGATTTATTTGGTGCAACGGAAAACGAAAATCCCGGCCTTTTATCGCTGGATCATTCCTTTTTTCATTACCGCCCTGGTCAGTGCTTCAAGCAGTCCGGTCCTATCTACCGCCCTCTTTAAACTGTTTGCCTTTGGCATCATGCTGATGGTCGCCTTTACCTATTTCCCCATGATCCTCAAGAAAAATCATGGGGCCCTGGTCCAGGATATTGTAGTCTTTATTCTCCTGGTTTTCGCCAGTGCTTTTTTCCTCAGGTTAATCGGAGCCCCCATTGTCATGATGAAGGACCGCTTTGCGGGTATGTTTGGCAATCCCAATGGTCTGGGAATTTTTGCTACGCTGACCACCTGTTTCCTGACCATCTATATGCATATCAATCCCAGATTTCGACATATATGCCTGTGGGCTCTCTTTTTTGGCATTTTAAACATTGTCCTCAGTGGTTCCCGGACGGCCTTGGGTGCCCAAATACTGTTCTTCTTTTTATATTTTTTTTACCAGCGTGGCACGCGGGGCGTGGTTTTTCTTTGGGCGCTCTTAGTACCCAGTGTATACCTATTTTTCCAGATCATTACCCCGGAGGATATCTTGATTTCTCTTGGTTTAGGAGAGTATCTACGGGTGGATAGCCTCACTTCAGGCAGTGGGCGATTTTTAGCCTGGCAGGTAGCGATTACAGAAATTACCGCTAATCCATTTTTTGGTCAGGGATTCGGTTTTGACGAGCATTTTTTCGTCATGCTCCGGGAGAAGTTTCAAGTAACGGAACACCAGGGAGGGGTCCATAATTCTTTCCTGACCCTGATGATGAATACTGGCCTGGTAGGAACCACTTTGTACATTCTCTTCCTAACCAATATTAGCCTGCATATAAAAAAGACCAAGCTGCTGTTCCCCGTCATGGTAGCGGCTATGATCTCTGCCAATTTCGAAGGTTGGCTCCCCACTTCTCTTGGAACCTTTAACATCTATTTTCTGCTTTCGCTGGTCCTGCTGCTAAACTATCATGAGTTAAAGGCCATCGCCGCTAAAAGCTGGCAGCCTGTTTCCCAAGGAGGTTCTACCCTCCCCCAAAAACTGATGCCCGGATAATTTTCAACGCATGACTTCCAAACCGAAGATTCTCATATTCACTGAATGGTATGTCCCAGGCTATCTGGCCGGGGGCCCGATTCGTTCGGTGCATAATTTTGCGGCGCATCTTCAGGAAGCCTATGAAATCAGGATCGTAACCAGCCTCTATGACCTGCACCAAACCCAGGCCTATCCCAATATTCCAGCCAATACCTGGGTACAGTCCCCGGATCACGCTGGAAAGGTGTTCTATTTTGACCGGGATGGCTTAAGTCTGGGAGCGATGCGGGCTTTGATCCAGGAAGAAGCGCCAGCCTTTATCTATCTCAACTCCATCTTTTCGCTGAAATTTAGTTATTGGCCTTTATGGATTGCCCGTTCCAGGGACATTAAGGCTAAAGTTGTGCTAGCCACCCGGGGCATGCTCCAGCCGACCCACATGGCCCAGTATGCCTACAAAAAGGTGCCCTTTACCTGGGTATTCCGCGCTTTGGGGTTCCCCAGACAGATTCGATTTCATGCGACCGATGAAGACGAAATCCAAGAAATCAAAAAATGGATGGGCCAACAGTCGGAAGTGATGATGGTGCCGAATCTCCCAGCCAGGGTGCAGGAAAAACCCGCCACTGCTTCCAAAAAATCGGAGAGCCTTTCTTTGTACTATATCAGCCGCATCAGTGGCTTGAAAAATATTTCCTATTTGTTGGATTTATTGATGGACACGCCCTATCCGGTAAGCCTGGATATCTATGGGCCGATCGACGAAAAGCCCTACTGGGAACAATGTTTGGAAAAAATCCAGGAGCTGCCTGAGCATATTCAGGTACAATACTGCGGCACGGTCGCTCACCAGGACCAGCCGGAAGTATTGCAGCCATACCATTTTCTCTGCTTACCTACGCATGGCGAAAATTTTGGGCACGCCATATTCGAAAGTTTCGTGCTCGGCAAGCCCGTTTTGATCAGTAATAATACGCCCTGGCTGCAACTCGCTGCCCAACAAATGGGATGGGACATCCCTTTGGACCAACCCCAGGAATGGCGGGAGGCGTTGCAGACCGCCTACGAGATGGACCAGCCAACTTATACACAATACGCGCAGGCTGCCTTTGAATTTGCCCGCACCTACGCCCAAAAAGAAGGCTTGGTGGACCGTTATCAAGCACTTTTTCACGCTAAAACTGAAAAATCATGACCCCTACAGCATCTTCGCAAACTTCTTCAACCTCCCCGGTCGCGGTAGATTTTTCCGTTTATAAAAACGATACCTTTTCCGCAGGGGCTTCCGGACCGAAGCGCATCCTGTGGTACCTGACCAATGCGATATTTTTCCTTTCTCCTTTTTTCATTTCTAGTGGACTTAAGGTCTTTCTGCTGCGGCTTTTTGGGGCAAAAGTGGGCCAAGGGGTGATTATCAAGCCCAGGGTCAACATTAAGTTTCCCTGGAAACTCTCCATTGGGGACCATACCTGGATTGGGGAAGGGGTCTGGATTGATAACCTGGAACCGATTACCATTGGCCGGTCCGTCTGTCTTTCCCAGGGAGCTTTGCTGCTCCCGGGCAGCCATGACCATAGACTGGTGAGCTTCGATTATAAGTCAGCCGGCATCGTCCTGGAAGACGGGGTCTGGATTGCGGCCAGAGCCATGGTAGGCAAAGGCGTGGTGTGTAAAAGCCATGCCATTCTGGGCATGAACTCCGTGGCAGAAAAAGACTTAGAGCCATATACGATCTATAAAGGGAATCCTGCGGTTCCCGTAAGAAAGCGCGAAATCAAACCCCTTTCTACCCAACCAACTTCAGCTTAGCATGACATCTTCACCCAAGATCCTGATCCTGTATACCGAAGTAGCTGGTTATCTGCTGGATTGCCTGAATTACTTTCAGCAGCAAACTGGTGGAGAGGTACACATCGTACATTGGCCGGTCAAGGATGAGGCCCCTTTTGATCTCTCTCAATATCCAGCCCTCCATTTTCATCCCAGGGCAGAGCTTGACCAGGAGCAGTTGGAGGCCTTATATCACCGAATTTCACCGGATGCAGTATTTATGGCGGGATGGCGAGACCGGGGGTATTTCAAATTAGCTCCTAAAGTAAAAAAGGCAGGCATCCCTGTGATCTGCGGGATCGATAACCACTGGAAAGGCACGAATAAGCAAAAGCTGCTGTGCTGGCTGAGCCCGCTGGTAATCCACCGTCGCTATACTCATCTTTGGATTCCCGGGGTCTTTCAGCGCCCCTATGCCGAGCGGCTGGGCTTTGATGATGCTCATATTCTGGAGGGTCTTTATTCGGCCAATACCAGCCCTTTTGCCGCAGCCCATCAAACTTATCTCTCTGAAAAAAGCGTTCAATATCCCAAAGAATTTCTATTTGTAGGCCGATTCTTAGAGCTGAAAGGCATCCGGGAGATGGTATCAGCCTTTCTGCAAATTCAGGAGGAATACGGCCCGACCTGGAAGCTAAAGTTTGTGGGAGCCGGACCTTTGAGAGGGGTGATTCCGGATCATCCCCAGATCATTTTACAAGACTTCCTCCAACCTAAGGAGTTACCCGCCTTGGCCCGAACCGCCGGCTGTTTGTTGTTACCTAGCCACCGGGATGCCTGGGGCGTAGCCATGCACGAGTTTGCGGCGGCAGGCCTGCCTTTGATTGCCTCTAAAGCAGTCGGAGCGGGACCCGCATTTATTGAGGTCGGAAAAAATGGCTATCTGACGGAACCGGGAGATGCCCAAAGTTTGTATCAGGCCATGGCTTCCATCGTGCAGAAAACCGACGCGGAATTATTGGCCATGGGGGCCCGAAGTCATGAACTTAGCCAGCAAATCGGGCCCGATACCTGGACGGCTACCTTGATGCGTGCCCTGGGAGAAAAAGCCACCGCTTAGCTACAAAATAAATAGGTTAGAAACATAGCCCAACCAGCAATGTCTACCGCAAGCCCACATATCACCACCGCCCGACGGATCGAGCGGAAATGTATTGCTCCTTGGTGGCAAAAGGAGCAGGTGTGGCAACATTTTTTGCACCACCCGCTTCGCTTTGCTCCTTCTTTCGAAGCCCGGAAGATTCATAATGTATATCTGGATGATCCGGTAGCTTCGCTGAAAACTGCGCATGAGGCAGGCATTTCGTCCAGATTCAAACTCAGAATCCGGTGGTATGGGGAGACCCGCGAGGTTTTCATGCATCCCCAGTTGGAGGTTAAGCATAAGGAGCACTACTGGGGCTGGAAAGAAGTTTATCCCCTCCCCAACTTGCACGGAATGGCTGTGCAGGCGTGGTTAAAAAAACCTAGTCTGCCTGAAGCGGCTTTAGCCTCTCCCTCATTAAGGCAATTTAGTTGGAGACCTGTGTTGCTGAATGCCTATAGACGGCATTATCTGGAAAGTGCTCAGAGACAGTACCGGGTTACCCTGGACGAGGGATTATGCTTTTTCCCCAGCCTGTTTCACCAGCGGATAGGACCCGGACGATTTGCTTCGGATCAGCTCATCATTGAATTAAAATATGGAGTAGCCTTGGAATCCACAGCCTTGCCAGTTGTCCCCCTACTCCCCTTTCGCGCCACTGCCTACTCCAAATACCTGACAGGCTGGCAACTGCTTTACGGAAACTAGGAACCAAAATGGAAAGCATATGTGTGGAATAAGCGGCATAGCAAGCCCTCTGGATCTGGATACCAGCAGGCGGCTTTTGCAAAAAATGACGGACCGGATGGCCCATCGGGGTCCGGATGGTCATGGATATTTTGTCGAGCAAGGCATTGCCCTGGGTCATAGACGGCTATCTATTCTCGACCTTTCCGATGCAGCAGCCCAGCCCATGACAGATCCTTCCGGTAGATATACCATGGTCTATAATGGAGAGGTCTATAATTATGAAGAAATCCGGGCCGAGCTCCCTCCGCAGGAATTTCGCAGCAGTGGAGATACGGAGGTCATCCTGGCGGCTTTTATCGCCTGGGGGCCTGCCTGCCTGAAAAAACTCAATGGCATGTTTGCCCTGGCGATCTGGGATGCTGAGGAGCAAAGCCTCTTCCTGGCGAGAGACCGCATGGGCATTAAGCCTCTCTATTACGCCTTAAAGGGCGAGGAGCTCATTTTTGGTTCAGAAGTACGGGCCTTGCTGGCCTCCGAAAGAGTGGCCCCTCGGCTCAATCGAAGGGTCCTGAAAACTTATCTCCAGTATTATACCGTTTTTGCTCCTGACACCTTTCTGGAAGGGGTACAGCTGTTGGAAGCAGGCCATTGGGCGAAGTTTAAGGGCGGCAAATGGCATACTGAGGCTTATTGGAACCTGGCTCAGGAAGGTCTCCCGACCCTAACCAGCGACCGTCAAACCCATCATAAGCACATACGCGATTTGCTGGGTCAGGCGGTAGAAAAACGGATGATCAGCGATGTGCCGCTGGGCGCTTTTTTATCCGGCGGAATAGATTCCAGTGCCATCGTGGGACTAATGGCTCAGGCAACTGAACAGGAAGTACACACCTTTTCGGTGGTGTTTGACGAAGCCCAGTACGATGAATCCACCTATTCGGCTCTGATCGCCAAGAAATTTCGTACCCAGCACCACACCGTCAAATTGACGCCCGAAGATTTTCTCCATGATTTACCGGCTGCGCTTGAAGCCATGGATCATCCTAGTGGAGATGGGCTGAACAGTTATGTGGTTTCTAAGGCGGCCAGACAAGCTGGCTTTACGGTGGCCTTATCTGGCTTGGGCGGAGACGAACTCTTTGCCGGTTATCCGGTTTTTGCCCAATACCGACAAATCCAACGACTTGCCTTCTGGTTTCTGCTGCCCCAAGGCGTCCGAAAGCAGGCGGCTCCGGTGCTGGCCCGATGGGTATCTCCCCATAAAGCAGATCGTATGAAAAGCCTGCTCAGTGCCCGGAGCACAAAATTTCAAGACCTCTACGGCATTTTTCGACGAATTTTTGACCGGGAGGAACTTTCCCGCCTGCTGGTAGCTGCTGATTTGAATGCCCATGGAGCCGGGGATCCTTTAGACTTTGCTGGAGAGGCCCTGGCACAGCTACCCACTTACGCACAGGTTTCCGTGGGAGAAATCAGCACCTATACCCAGCATGTCCTTTTGAGAGATACCGATCAAATGAGCATGGCCAGCTCTCTGGAAGTGCGGGTTCCCTTTTTTGACCATGAGTTGGTAAGCTATGCGCTTAAGGTGCCTGATGACATCAAGCATCCAACTTATGCCAAACAACTGCTGGTTGAATCCCTGGACGATTTGTTGCCTTCAGAAGTGGTTCACAGGAAAAAAATGGGCTTTGTATTTCCCTGGGCGGTATGGCTAAAGGGCCCGCTTAAGCCACTCTGCGAAAGCCACTTACAGCGCCTCGACCAAAGAGGATTATTTCAGCCGGGGGTGGTAATTGAATTATGGAAATCGTACCTTAGCGGCTCTCTTAGATCATCCTGGATGAAAATCTGGATGCTCGTCATTCTCGAGGACTGGCTACACAGAAATCAGATTAACACAGACTACAAGATTCAGGAATCCGTATCGATTTCCCGAGAGAAGCAGCTATGAAAATTCTCATCTTATCGAGGCTGTACTGGCCGGATACCAACGCGGTAGCCCAATTGTTGGGAGATCTTAGCTTTTCTTTGGCTGAGGAAGGACATGAGGTAGATGTCTGGACCAGTCGCTTTGCGTACGATCTCCCAGGTCCCCCCTACCCTTCCCGGGAACTCAAGGAGGGGGTCCGTATCAAGAGATTCCATCATTTCCCCGCTCACCACGGCCATAAAATCCTCCGAGGACTTGATTTTATGTATTTCAACTTCCTGATTTTTTTCAGGCTGCTTTTTCTCCCACCTAAGAAATACGACAAGATCATTGGGCTCACCAATCCTCCGCTGCTTTCCTTTTTTGGGATTTGGTTGGCCAAAAGGAAAAAAATCCCTTTCGTCTATTGGACCATGGACCTCCAGCCAGAGCTTTCTATTCAGGCTGGGTATTTTTCCAGGGGAAGTAAGGTAGCGCGTGCCTTCAGTTTTATGGGGGATTATATCTTTCGACACGCAGATCAAATTCTCACGCTTGACCATTATATGGCCAGTCATATCGCCCAAAGAGGAGCTCATCCTGATCGCATCATAACTTTGCCTTTATGGCCAGCTGTTCTGGAGGATTATACGGGCAATAGGCTGGAAAATCCCTTCCGGATTAAACAAGGCTTTGCCGATAAGATCGTGGTCATGTATTCCGGGAATCACTCTGTCATCCATCCCCTGAACACCCTTCTGGAAGCAGCGAAGCTATTAAAGGAAGATGAGGCTTTTCTATTTGTGTTCATTGGAGAAGGAGGGAGAAAAAAAGAGGTGACCGAATTCAAAAACTTACATCAACTCTCGAATATCGTCCAACTTCCCTATCAACCCAGAGAAGAGATTCATTTCTCCCTGGGATCAGCAGATATTCAAGTGGTTGTGATGGGAGATGGCTTCGTTGGATATACCCACCCTAATAAGATTTATGGAGCCTTATTTCTCCAAAAACCCATTATGTATATCGGTCCTACGCCGAGTCATATTACTGAAATTCTGGAAGACAGGCCCGGAAACATCGTAATTAATCATGGAAATTACGAAGGTCTGGCACAACAGTTGATTGAGTTCAAACGAGGAGGCGAAAAGCAATGGCAGGACATTGGTTGGTTTAATCGTAATTTTGCCGAGAAGAACTTTTCGAAAACCAAATTGATAAAAAAGTACGTAAAAAGCCTTTCCGAGGCACCTAAATCGTTCAATCAAGAGGCAAAAATGACCGTTGATCAAACATCCTAACCGGACAAGAAAGATTTTTTGTTTCTTCGACTTCCTCCATCAGTTATAACATTCGAATATTCATCTGAAAGCCATAACACAGATTCTTTAACCTATGCCAAAAATCTTAATTACCGGGGGAACTGGCTACATTGGAGCGCTCACCGCCGTTGAAATCCTTGCCAAAGGAGAACACGAGCTCATTTCTTTAGACAATTTTCACAATTCAGGACCAGATTCTCTTGAACGTGTAGAAAAAATCACCGGACAACAGATCAAAAACTATCAGGTCGACGCCGCAGATAAAGGGGCCCTCGAAAAGGTATTTGAAGAAAATCCGGATATTGATTCCATCATTCATTTTGCTGCGATGAAAGCGGTAGGTGAATCTGTGGAACTGCCACTGGTTTATTACCGCAACAACCTGGTCTCTCTGATGAACATCTTAGAGTGTTGCCGGGATTATGGGGTAAAAAATTTCATCTTTTCCTCCTCCTGTACCGTGTACGGAGAGGTTACTTCCCTGCCCGTAACCGAAGATACGCCTACCCAACGCCCCTCTTCTCCTTACGGAACCACCAAACTGGTTGGGGAGTGGATGATTGAGGATTTCATCAACACAGATCCAGGTTTCAAAGCGATTGCCCTGCGGTATTTCAATCCGGTAGGGGCGCATGAGACGGGTCTGCTGGGGGAGAATCCCAACAATCCTAACAACCTCGTGCCCTATATCACCCAGGTAGCTGCAGGACAGCGCCCTGTGCTGACCGTGTTTGGGGATGACTATGAAACCCGCGACGGTTCCGCAGTAAGAGATTACATTCATGTAACGGATATCGCCCTGGCCCACATCATGGCAGTCAATTACCTGAATGGGGATCGGAACACCGACAACTTCGAAATTTTCAATTTGGGTTCCGGAGAAGGTGTTTCTGTATTGGAAGCCATTCAGGCCTTCGAACAAGAAGCCAATGTTCCTCTCAACTACCAGATCGGTCCCCGCAGACCCGGAGATGTAAGCGCCATTTATTCCAACCCAGTCAAAGCAGCAGACCGGCTCGGGTGGAAGGCTGAAAAAAACATCAACCATATGATGGGCTCTGCCTGGAAATGGCAACTCAATTATCTGGAAGATCAGAAAGTACCGGGCTAGCTCCAAAACCCAAACCTCCGATAATATAGAATATCCGGCCAGTATCCAGCTGGTCGGATTTTTTTCTGGATAAATTATATGCATTTTCAATTATTTGTGCATCTAACTTTCAGATAGAATGTCTATCTTATGATACCTCTTGTGAGCAAACGGATTTGAGTAAAAGATGATAGATTGGAGATTGATTTTTGTTGGCATTAGCTGTTTTCTGGGGGCAATCCCTTCCTTTGGCCAGCTGGCCCCTACCCCCAAGCCCCCCCTTACGGAAATAGTCGTTCACCAGAATAACGCCTTGCATGTGGTGGTCAACGACTCCTCCTTATACCAGGAGCGCTGGGATACCCTCAGTCAAATCAGATTCTGGCGCAGAATCATGACCATGGACTCTACGGTGGCCCTCCTCTCTATCGCCAAGACCCGACAGGTCCTTAATGCCTTTCCTTCTGCCATTTATGAGGCGATGGAAACCGAAGAAAAAAGGCACTTCAAGGATAGTTTGCTAAAAAAATATAAGCTCCCTTCCTACACCCGCCTTTACGTTACCTATGGCAAGCAGGATTATTACCAGATCCGAGAAACGCTTCCCATCATTGACCAATGCGTAGATATTTTTCAGGAAATGCAGGTAGATCCCTGGTATGCCCAGGCCATTTTGTTGATTGAGAGCCCTGGCATTTCCCGAACCTCTAATGTGGGCGCGGTAGGCCACTTCCAACTCATGAAGTACGTAGCCATTTCCCAGGGATTGAAAGTCAACGCCGAAGAGGACGAACGGGAAGATTTGGAAAAATCTGCCACTGCAGCCGCCTCCTTTATCCGTACGGTGTGCCTACCTGCCACCCGTCGCATGCTCAGGAGTCGGGGGATCCGATATAATGAGCGCGATACCTGGTTCCGCCTTCTGGCCTTACATGTTTATCATGCCGGAGCTTCCAATGTAGCCGGAGCTTTGAGAAAAGCCAATATCCGCAAGGGTGGTCCAGCGCTTATTCAGGCACTGTGGCAAACCTCTTATCGTGGCTTTCGCAATGCTTCTCAGAATTACTCTCAACTCGCCCTGGCGACTATGCTTGAACTAGATCGCCTGATCGAACGGGAATGCAGCATACTTTGTCCGGTTAAGTTGTAACTTAGGCCTGGACCTATTCCCGGATTTTTATGCGCAAACTGTTCACGATCTGCTGTCTGTTGCTGAGTCTATCTGCTTTTGCTCAGCCCATCTCCTCTATCAATCTCAAAGCGCTGGGCGCTACGGGCGATTCCGCCCAATTGGTCACCCATCTTTTACAACAGGCCCTGGACTCAGCCCATGCTCAGGGCGGAGGGACCGTCTATGTGCCGCCGGGGAATTATAAAATCGGGACCATCCAGCTCAAAGATTACACCACGCTGTACCTGGAAGCCGGGGCGACTTTGTATGCCAGCCTGGAGGAGAAAGACTACACCGTTTACAATTATTGGAAGCGACCTATCCTGATATATGCAGATCGGGCCAGGCACATTTCCATTCAAGGGAAGGGCGTCATAAATGGACGGGCTCGGCGCACCTATGACCCCCTCAAAAAGGTGGACTATTTCATCGCGGACTATACCGAGAAAGCCCGGGAAGCAGGGGTGGAAATGAAGATGTATTATAAAGTGCCGCCTTTTGTCCGGCTGATCACCTTTGAACGCAGCCAGGATATCCTGCTGGAAGGCATTTCCCTGGTGGAATCCTGCTCCTGGACGGTGGATCTGAAAACCTGCGACCGGGTAAACATCCGGGGACTGCATATCACCTCCAGCCTGGAGGCAGGGGTCAATGCCGACGGCATAGACGTGGATGGATGTCGAGACGTCCGGATTTCTGATTGCGTGATTGAAACCGGAGATGATGCCATCGCCATCAAATCCAATAAAATGCCCTGGGGCTATCGCTCCAGCGAAAATGTTACCGTTACCAACTGTGTCCTCACTTCTACCTCCACTGCTCTGAAACTAGGCACCGAAAGCTATGGAGATATGCGGCACATCGTATTCAATAACTGCGTCATTCGGAATAGCAACCGAGGGCTCAGCATCGTGGTCCGCTATGGCGGCACGGTCGAAGATGTGATTTTTTCCAATATCACCATTGAAACCAACCGCAAGCACTTCAACTGGTGGGGCAATGGGGAAGCCATTTGGGTAGTGCTGAAAAAAAGAGGCAAGCACCCGGTAGGGCAAATCAGGAATGTGCTCTTTGAGAACATCATCGCCACCGGTCAGGGTAGCAGCAAAATTGAAGGCTACTGGCCCACTGAGGAATTTCCCGATGGAAAATACCTGGAAAACATCCGTCTCCGCAATGTACAATTGCATTTGGAGCCTGAGGCTACGCCAGATAAGCGCATCACCCATGGATTGGAAATCCATCATGTCGATGGGGTTCACCTAAGCGATGTGTCCGTCCGATGGGATCAGGATAGCTCCGAATCAACCTGGTCCTCTGGGGTATACTTGCATGAGGTTCAAAACGTCCTGGCTCAAGGCGTGACCGCCAGCCCGGGTATAAAAGGCGGGGATCATCCGGCCTTTCATTTGCATCAGGTGCGGCAGGCCGTACTCTCCGGAATTTACCCAGGTATCGGTACCAAAACCGGGATATTGTTCTCAGGCGAAAAATCAAAAGCCCTGCATATTCAGGGCTTTGATCCCCTGGGAAACTGTTCCGAAGCTTGGGAAAAAACGGAAACCTTTCCTAATAATGCCCTGCAAGTTAAGCCTTAAGGCCACCATCTAGCCACTTACGAAAATCTTTCAACCGTTCATGCATCCGGCAGCATTTTTGCAACCGTATCCTCGTATCTTTTGACCCAAACTGTCACCCTGGCAGGGATTAATTTCTTCTGGCTTGAAAAAGGGACTGATCGCCATCACTGCGTTGGCCTCGCTCCTTGTTCTTGGATATTCTGCATATGCCTTGCTCTCCACTCCCACGGGAACCGTTGAGGTTCAGCAAGTCCGTGTATTCGAGCCTATTACCTACCCCAACCATATAGAGTTTAACGTATTTCCCAATGATAGCATCGGCGATTTAGAAATAGCCCTGATCAATGAGTGGTGGGATACCACGATGGTAAAGTTTACCATGGAGGTGCTGCCTTTTGATATGAGTTGCCTAAAAGTGGTGTGGGACTCCCTCATGTACCAGCAAAAGTGGGACACGCTGAATCAAACCATTTTCTGGCGCATGGTCATGAACCTCGGCAAAGATTCAGCTATCATCAACCTCGCTCATAATCGCGAAATCATCGACATCGTTCCGCTACGGAAATGGGAAGCCCTCACCGATACCATGAAAGAGGACTACCGCGATAGTGTCCGGCTGCGACATGAATTAGCCGAGAATGCCGGTGTTTTTGTCACCCCGGGAAAAAGGCACTACTACGAATTCAAAAAGATGCTGCCCCATATTGCCCAGGCGGTGCAAATCTTCGAGCATCTGGGGGTAGATCCCTGGTATGCCCAGGCCATTCTGCTCATTGAGAGTCCGGGTAAGCTGCAATATTCTCCGGTAGGCGCTTATGGCTCCTTTCAGTTGATGGAGAATGTAGCGACTGAATACGGGCTGATTGTGAACGACAGCATAGATGAGCGGGAAGACTTTCCTAAAGCAGCGCAATGCGCCGCGGCCCTGCTCAAACAACGATGTGTAGCCCAAACCCGATATATGCTGAGAAAGCGGGAAATCCCTTTCCAGGAAAGTGATTTATGGTTCCGCTTGTTGGTGCTACATTCTTATCATGCAGGGGCTGGCAACGTGGCCGGGGTGCTCGATCAAATAGCGGAATTCTCTTCCGGGCCGGATTTTATGAAAAAGGTATGGCAAACCGAGTATAAGGGCTTTAAAAACGCCTCTCAAAACTATTCTCAGGTTGCTCTGGCTTCTCTCCTCGAACTGGACGTGATTCTTCAGACCCTGCCTGATTCAGTCTGTCATGACACCCTCTTTCTTTGGCGGGAAGAGGAAATAAAAAGTCCTGAAATCGTCTACTAAGGATGTCTGGTATTATTTGTTAATTTGGGTAGGCAAGCTAGCCTTCGCCTATGATGACCCTCTTACAAATCCTCGTTTTACTGGGCACAGCCATCGCTATGGAAGCATGGGCCTGGTTCATGCACAAATATCTCCTGCACGGTCCCCTTTGGTTTTTACATAAATCCCATCATCGGGTCAATCCAGGCTGGTTTGAATGGAATGACCTGGTATCCGTCTTGTATGGGGTTGCGGCTACGGCCTGCATCGTTCACGGCATTGAAAACCAAGCCCTTAGCCTGGGTATCGGTCTGGGCATTAGCCTGTATGGCATCATTTACTTCCTCTTTCACGACGTCATCATCCATCGTCGGGTCAAGCTAAAGTATCACTTTCGCCATCCCTACGTCAATCGCCTGATCCGCGCCCACAAAATCCATCATAAGCACCTGGGCCGGACCCAGAGTGAAGCCTTTGGCTTTTTGTATGCCCCGAAAAAGTACGAAGTAAAACGGGTCAGGCAACACGCCTAGCTGCCGAAGGAAAAACGGTATTGGGTCTCTGAAACAAAGACTTCTCCTGGCTCCAGCACCGTAGAAGGAAACTCAGGTCGGTTAGGGGAATCCGGATAATGCTGGGTTTCCAGGCAAAAAGCCTCCCGGGCCTGATAGTGTTGCCCTGCTTTCCCATTCGGATCATTCAACCAGTTTGCGGTATACAACTGAACGCCGGGTTCGGTGGTATATACTTCCATTTCCAAGCCGCTTAAGGGGCTTTTGCACCAGGCAGCTTTGCGCAACTGTCCTTTCTCTCCTCTCACCACAAAGCTGTGGTCGTATCCTCCGCCAAAATCCAGTTGATCATAGGCCTGCCCGATATCTCTGCCAATGGGTTTCGCATCCCGAAAATCAAAGGGAGTACCTTCCACGGGTCTTAGTTCTCCAGTAGGCAAAACCTTCTCACTGACAGGCACAAAAGCATCTGCCTCCAAGACAAGTTCGTGATCCAAAATACTGCCCTTGCCATGCAGGTTGAAATAGGCATGGTGGGTCGGATTCAGGACGGTGGTGCGGGTAGTCCTGGCCTGGTATTGGATGGATAAATAATGGTCGTGGCTCCAATGATAGCGGACCTCCATGGTGAGTTGGCCAGGATAATGTTCTTCCCCATCGGCACTCACATAGGTCAGGATCAGGCCTTCTCCCGCTTCGTTCTCAAAGGGCTCTACCGCCCAGATCTTCTTATCGAAACCCTCGGTTCCTCCATGTAAGTGGTTGCCCCCATTGTTGACCTCCAATTCATAGGATGCTTCTCCTATCTTGAGCTTTCCGGCACCGATTCGGTTACCAAAACGACCAATCAAGGCCCCAATATAGGCCTGGTCAGAGAGATAACCCGCTATATCATCGAATCCCAGGACCGGATCGAGGAAGTCGCCTGAGGGGGTGGGCAGGCGAAGACTGCGCCAAATACCTCCGTAATTGAGGATTTCGACGCTGCTGCCGGTTTTGCTTTCTAAGAGATAGCTGATGACTTCTCTACCGTCAGGCAGGAAGCCGAATTGAGAAATTTTCATTATGTGGATAAGGTTAGCTTGAGGAAAGCAAGCTGTATTTACTCCTCCTCAATCTCAATCCCACAATGCTCTTTCAAAAGTTGGCCGATTTCTTCGAGTTCTGTTCCTGTAGCACCAAAATCAACCGCTTGCTGCCAGTCTTTACAGGCCTGATCTTTGTCTCCTTTTTCCAGCATGATTTTGCCTTTAAAAATCAAGGTCTGAGGATTGAGGAGATTGATTTTCTGGGAAGCCCGAATAGCGCCCAGGGCGTCCTCAAAGCGGCCCATTTTCTGAAAGGCTCTGGCGGTCTGGTTATGAGAAGCCATGTTCAGGTTCATGTTGTCACTGAGCTCCAGGGTAACGGTGAAGTCCTTTATGGCTCCATCGTAGTCCTCACTTTCCAGTTTGTAATAGCCACGGCTGTAGTGAAGCAAAGGATCGCCTGGCTTGCATTCTATGAGCCCATTATAAGCCTTGACCAGTTCGGGATAGTTCTGTTCCGCTAGTCCCACATCCGCCATCAGTTCGTAAGCGGTACATGTCAGGCTGGTATCGTTATCCAATACCCAACGGAAGTCCTTCCGAGCCGCATCGTAATTCTCAGCTAATCCCTGGGCGTAGCCACGCTCCAGATGAATCAGCGGATAAGTCTCATCAGCGGTACTATCCTGGATTTTCATTTCCTCGAAATAGGTCTGCGCCTGATCATAATCAGCAATCGCTTCAGCATATTTTTCCTGGCCTATGTAGGCCGCAGCCCGGCTATAGTGAGAAAAGATCAGGAAGGGATAGGTATTCTTCGCCACTTTCTTTTTGTTTTTCATGGGATTCAACCGAAGACTTTCGGTGAAATCCACGATGGCGTCCTCCAAGGAGTCAAGTTGGCTACGCAGGACGCCTCGCTTATGCCAGATCTCATAGCTGGCATCGGGGGCCGTTAATTGCTCAGTGAGCTCGTCGATTTTGCCCTGAATGATATCTCCATCATCCAGAAGTTTGAAGGCAAACGGCACATTTACCCAAAACATCACCGCAGAATCCTTGATCATGGCGGGAGAAAAGCTCAGATTCTCAATTTTCTCCTCCACAGCCGCCACCAGCGCCGGGTGAATTTGGGTGACCATGCGGTGTTTGATGTACTCGCCCTTGGTATTCACCAATACCCGGGCCACTACCGTTCCTTCCGCTCCCGCTTCAATCGCCTCGGTAGGATAAGCCATGGTTGACCGCACCGCTTCCAGGTTGGTAGGGTTTGGTTCCTTATCTACGTACACAAATGCATTGATATCAGGCTCCTCGGTTTGGGCCTGCACGACTGTAGGCTGAGCCAGCATCATCACCAGCACAGGGGCCAGCATCCATCTAAGCAACTTCATCTTTCATCGGGTTTTTGAAAACATTTCGCAAAGGTAACAAAAAGCCCGTGATCCAAATAGGAAGAAATAAACGCTTGTCCGGATTTAGGTCTTTTGGGCGAAAGAGAAGGTTTTCGGGTTTCTGAAAAAAGGAAACTCCCAATCCAGCTCTACGCCTAATTCGGGTAGGTGAAGCCTTCTTTGACCAAAATGAGCTTGGTTCTTTCCAGTTTGGTTACCTTAAAAAAGAAGTCCCGGAAGGCAGGATAGTCCTCAGGGAAAATATGGCTCATCGCAAAATCCCTTTGTTTTTTCACCTTCATTTGATTCCCGTCCTTCACATAGGTAAGATGATATGTTCCAAATTCAGTTTCCAGATGTACGTCCTCCGGCTCGGAGAAAAGCTGGTAACCGGCTGGAATCTCCATGCTCAGTTCCTGAGAAACCGGGGCCACATACAGGATTTGATTAAGGTCCAGGACAGTTCTCCTTTCTGGGGTAAGCAAGGCATCCGGCACCGGCAATTGCTCTAAGAAGGGAATGGGGAAAATGATCAGGCCATATAGCTCCTCACCATAGTCTTTGACGGAAATTTCACAGTCTAGCTTCAAGGGTAAATCTATGGTGTCCAATGAATTAAAGGCGTAATTCTCCATGATATTTCCCGGAAAAGCATACATCCCCAATTCCTCCTGCAGGAAGGCAGAAACATTTTTGCCTTTCTGGGAAGTTAGGTATTCCCTGATCCGCCCTCCTTCTATGCCTTTGTAAGCACCCTTGGCATCCAGGGTGAGGCCTTCACCGGGAGCGATCTTGGCCGAAATCTGATAGGCAATCTCATTTTTTATCGGGTCGATCCGATCATAAGGCAGCCGGAATATTTCTTTTTCGCCCGGTTTGATCAACAAAGACCAGGCCCCATGATCCTGCTCTGGTAAGACATAGTTGGGGTATTTATCCGTAGTCAGGTCCAGATAGTAGGTTTCTCCATTCAGCACGTATGCCACGATGGCGTGATTGAAGATGTTCGAAGGTAAGACCTGATAGGGCAAATAATCCCCGGCTCGGACCAATACATAGTAAGACTCAATGTCTGCCATTCGCAGCAAGGCAATCATCAGGGTGGCCACATCCTTACAGTCTCCAATCCCGCCGGAGCAGGTTAGTTCGGGAGCTTGAGGGATAAAATTAGATTGTAAAAAAGAGACAGAAGAGTATTTGATCTCCTTGGTGATATAGTTGTAAATGGCGCGGATGATTTCCTCATCTTGCATACCTTCCTTGACGATTTCCCCGTACAGATTCTGGATATAGTAATTGGGTTCCAGTTTGGTGCGGGTGAGATCGTCATACCAGTTGACCAGCCAGGACCAGTCTTGCGCATTGGTGAACTGGATGTCTGGGGCAGCGGCCCATTTTCTAAAGGCTCCATCTTCCTCCACCAGTTCGGGTGTAAACCTCCACTCCCAGCGGTAAAAATCGAAGCCTTCGGCCAGTCGCTTCTCTTTGAGGTCGGGCGCATTGAAACTTTGGTATTGGATCGGGCTCCCCTCAGGAACTGCAATTTCCAGTTTTTGGTAATAAATCGGATTGATAAACATGCTTCCCCCACGCAAGGAAAAGTAATCCCCTACCCCATAGGTGCGCCCATTCTCAAAAACATCATTCAAGACACGGGTGCCTTCAACATAAATCAAATCTCCAGGAGCCAGGTCTTTAAAAACCGCATAGGTACCCCGCATATCGGGTTTGAGGATAGAACTATCGGGTTTGATATGTTGCACTTTCACATTGGAGCCCAGGTAGGAAAAATTTTCCTCGGTCCAGGGATTAATACCGTTTTCGGAGTTGATCAGCAAGGCAAAAGACTGTCGGGCTTCTCCTCCGCCATATTCATTGATCAAATAATCAGCGGTGCGTAAAAGAATGACCGCATCCTGATCTTTATAGGTTTCTTCCCACAGGTCCCGTTCAGCCAGAATATCTGCCAGGGTTTTTTTCTGGAAAAAATCCGTGGCCTCATTTTTCTCCCCCAGGCGTTCGATTTTCTTTTTGAGCGGATTGGAGCCGTAATAATAATTGCGGCCAGCCGCTGACCGATACTGCATAGAGCGCCGAAAGCAATTCAAAGCGCTATCGGTTTGACTTAGCCCCTCCTGGGTATCCCCCAACAGTTCCCAGAGTTTAGGATCATAGGGACTGACCTTCAACCCTTGTTGGGCAATCTTAGCTGCCGTTTCGTATTCCTTCTCTTCCAGGAGTTCTTCTACTTTTTCCTGATATAGGTTTCGGGAAAAAGGCCGGTATTCCAGCGCTTCTTCAAACCATTTTTTCTTTTTATCCTGATTATACTGAGGCTTTTTCTCCTTCTTATTCTTCTTCTTTTTACCCTTGTTCACAAACTCTTCTCCATCCTCTTCATCAAAGAGGTAAGCCATTTCTGGATATGCGGTGAGGGTTTCATCTCGGAAAGCATAAAGCGTGGTGCTGTCTTTTTTACCCCGGTAGTAGCGGAGATAGGATTGAACAAAATCCCGATTAGAAGGGGCGATGGCTTTGATTTGGTCCATTTTTTCCTCGTACTCGTCTTCCTGCAAATCCTCATCGACTTCTTCCAGTTCTTTCATCAGCAAATCATAGTGGGGGGTCTTTTCCAGGTCGATCTGGCTCACCATGCGGATAGCCATGTTTCGGTTGAGGTTTTGCTGATAAACCGAAGCCAGGAGCAGTTGCAGATACACCTGATCCGGATGTTCCTTTTGTAAGGCTACCATCGCTTCTTCTACGACTCTGGTTTTGCCCATTCGGTTGGCGAGCCGTACCAGGAGGTAATATTCACTCCAGGCGAATTCGCCTTCGCCGAGGCGGGCCAGATTGGCGCTAAGCAGGCCCTCTTCCACTACGCTAAAGGACTTAAGATTACCAGGATTATTCAGTTTACCAGGAATCGGCTTCAAGGCCTTTTCCGATCCCCCAGTTTCAAGGGCCCGCAGCATAAAAATGCTGCTTTCATCCCCATAGGTTGGGGCACTATACCTAAGGGCAAACAGCCCTCTGGCACTGCCATACCAATTTTCCTTCCGGGCCATTTTCACCAGGATTTCATATTGTCCCTTTTCCAGGTCCAGGTTGATCGTTTCTCCGTCCGCATAAAAACCCATAGGCTCGTCAGTACTGAAAACCAAGGTGCCATTAATCCACACTTTCATGGGATTATTGCGGGTGATGGCCAGGTCAAGCTGACCGGCCTGCTCCATCTCAAAGGCTTTGCGAGCATAGTAAGTGCTCATGTGCTTTCCGCCCGGCAATACCGAGCTAAACTCCAGCCCAGTCCGGAGGGTGGGAAAAGGCGGACTAAACCACTGCAAAGGCAAGTCATGGGCATTGGTATAAGAGGCCTGGGGGTCATAGCCGTCAGTTTCAGGCGGATACACCTTTTCCAGCCCTCCCCCTCCTATATTCTGAAAGGGGCCCAGGATGGCCCAGCCATCCTTTTGTAGGAGAGGCATGAGCAGAGCTGTTCCTTCCTCATAGGTAAGGCGTTTTTTCCGGGCCTTACTCCGGTCCTTTCGGTTCGTCTCATCTAATTTTGCGAGGGAGGCATACATACGGATCGGCCCATAGGCCTTTTGGTCAGGATTCAAGGATTCAAACCAGTCCGTATAGAGGGCTTCTCCGGGCAAGGCATTGCGGAAGGCGCGCCAGAGAATAGGCTCCGGGTGACTATACAACAACTTTTTGCCCAGCCGTTGGTACCTTTCCGTATCCTTGAAAATATCCGCCAGAAAGAGCGCCCCTAGCAGTTCTTCCCGCTGCGTGCTATCCTTCTGTAAGCTCTCATCAAAGGCCTGCCGAGCCGCCATGAAGTCATTGGCTAAGAGGGCTTCCCATCCGGCAGACTGAGCCGAAAGGGTCGCAGCGGAGAAAAGTCCTACACAGGAAAAAATCAGATAAGCAAAAAGGTTCCGAACCGAACCGAGGTAAGTCGTTTTCATAGATTGTGAATATAGTCAATTCTGCGGGCTAAGTGGCAGAAAGCGGGCTTAAATCCCCTTTTGACCATATACGTAGAGACCGGGCATGAGGGTTTCCCGCTGTCCTGGTCTCTGTCAAAAAGGGAATCGTTCAGCCTCCTTTGTCCACATACCACACAGCCCTATGCATGCGGAATCTCTTCAAGTGCAGGCCATATGAAAGAAGGCTTGCCCGCAAGCTATTAAATCCGTACAGCGGTAAGCAAAATTTATACCCTTGCTCTCCTTTTTCACGGGTAATGATCGTCCGATTCCATTGGTGAGAAAGCTCTTGACTGAGCTTGGCAATACTGATTCCCTCCATCATCACTTGGTGAATTGGTGGCGTCGCACAGTATTTGATCCTCACTCCTGTCCGAAACATTAATTGGCACAACTTGTCGGGATCTTTAATGGAAAGGCACCAGGCAACTTCTTTTTTCTTAAGGACCGTTAGCCTTAATTTCAGGTGTTTGAGCAGGGCCAGGATTGCCTCTTCTGCAGCAGCGGTGATATCTCTTTTTTTTGTTAAGGACAATCTCAGATAAGTTCGTTTTCGCCAGGGAGAAGTAGCGCGATTACATACTACTTTCTTGTGCGACCCCACTAGCTCCAGCATAAAAGGGAGGATTTCCGTAAAATAAAGCCCCCGAATGTGCACGTCTAGCTCGCTATGGCCATACGACTCTCCCGGAAAGGAAGAAGGGCCTATTTCTAATTTCCATCCATTTTTGGCCAGGTAAACCGTCGGCGTTTCTGTAGCATGCAGGTAGGGTCCCAAAATCAGGCTTAGGGATAGCCAAAGGCTTGACGGCCTCATGATGTTTTTCATGATGAACGCTTGAAAGGTGACAACTCATTGGGGGACAATGAATGCCGATCTTCAGGTGGGATGAATGAAGGTAATCACTTCTGCGTTGATCCCCAACAAATTTCCCTCCTTTCGATTCTCCCTTCGAATATTCCGATCATGGACTCTCCTGCCATGTTTGCAGGCAAGCGGATGTAGGCTGCTTAGGGAGCAGCTATTCCTGCCCACTCCCCCACTCCACAAAGGAGCGCACATCTTTGGCAAACTGTTCCAGGGAAGGCAGGTCAATGTACATCATGTGCCCGGCTTCGTAGTAGGTCAGCCGAATATTTTCCTTGAGCTGAGGTTTCAGGAACATATGATTGAGGGTATGTTCGGTAGCATAGTAAGGCGTAGCCATATCGTAATAACCATTAGCCACCCAGACCTTTAAGTAGGGATTCTGGGTCATGGCTTCCCGCAGGGTTTGGGAGACATCCAGATAGCGGTTCTGCACATTGCTGTAATTCCAGGGACGGGCTCTGCCGGTGAGGATTTCATAGGGCAGGTCATTCTGATAGCCTAGCTCCCGGGCGACGTAATCATTGATGGCCGTAGTGAATGGTCCATAAATCGTCGCATTATAACTCGGGTCAAATTCATAGCGTTCTCCGGCATCTTTATAATCATAGCTCTTGAAGCGGGAATCCAGGCGTCCTACGGTTTCGCCGCTTTTGTCCCGCAGTAACTCCTTATTGTAAGGACCTACCTGAAGCCGAAAATTGCTTTGCTGAATAAACTGAGGACTGAGGCCGGTATAGGTAGCCATTTTGTCCGCCAGGGCCTTTTTCTCTGCTTCACTTAACTGATCTCCTTTGAGCAAGGCCAGGGAGTATTCATTTTGGGTAAAAGTCTCTACTTCCTGCAAAAATTCAGCTAAAGACTGATCACTTTTTCCCGCCATCCCGTGAAAGCGCGAAGTAGCAGCCATGGTAGGGAAAATCAGCAGATTGGGTTTGTCATTGTTCTCGGCATAGCGAATGGTCGAAAAATCCAGTACCGCGGAGATCAACATCAGCCCATTGAGGTACATGCCGTGGCGCTTTTGCAGGTAGCCTGAAAGCCCCGAAGCGCGGGTGGTGCCATAGCTCTCTCCGGCCAGGAATTTGGGGGAGGCCCATCGTTGTGCTCGGGTAGTGAAGAGCCGGATAAAATCCCCCACCAACCTGATGTCTTCTTCATAGCCCAGGAATTCCTTTTTGTCCACTCCTTCAGCAGGACGAGTAAAACCAGTCATCATCGGATCAATGAAGACCAGATCGGTATGGGTCAGCCAGGTGTGGGGATTATCGACGATTTCATAGGGGGGCGCCAGAGAAGCACCATCCTGATCCATAAGGATGCGACGAGGACCTAAGCCCCCCATGTGGAGCCAAACCGAAGAGGAGCCCGGACCCCCGTTAAAGGTAAAGGTAATGGGTCTTTTTTCTGCTCTCTCTCCTTTTTTCCGATAGTACACAAAAAAGACATTGGCCTTGAGTTCTCCTGCTTCATCCCGCATCGGTAAATACCCTGTCCAGGTGTCGTATTCCAGGGTGGAGCCCGCTATTTTCAGGCTATGGGTAACGAAACTGTAACCGCTTTCTCCTTCCAGAAAAGGACTTTCCGGCTGGGCCAGGAGAGAAGTAGCAAACAAAAGGAGGAAACTGAGGGTTAGCTTTCTTTTCATGTTTTTCCGGGTTTGGACAAAAGGCTCTGAGGCCATCTTTCAATATGTCAATGTCTGAGCAAAAAGCCTAGGCAAAGCAGGGAAAAATCCCTAATTTCGACCCGCTCCAGGCATTTTACCCTATGCAAAAAAGGATCAAGTTCGGCAGCATTCTGCTGCTCTTTTGGGCCCTGGCTTGTCAGCCCAGCCCGGAAACCACCCCCCCGCCCAACATCTTGTTTATGATGGCGGATGACCACACCAGCCAGGCCTTCGGGATCTACGGGCACTTCCTCGATTCCATTGGTCTGACCAGCAACATCCGACAACTGGCGCGGGAGGGCGTACGGCTGGACGGCCTTTACTGTACCAACTCCATCTGTGTCCCCAGCCGGGCCAGTATCCTTACCGGCCAGTATAGCCACGTCAACCAAGTCTATACCCTCTCTGATAGCCTGGCTACCGACCGTCGTCATCTGGGCCACCTGATGCAGGACGCAGGCTATCAAACCGCGCTGATTGGTAAGTGGCACCTGCGCTCACAGCCTCAAGGATTTGATTTTTTCCGGGTATTACCGGGACAAGGGCGCTATCAGAACCCTATTTTAAAAAGTATAGGGCAGGAATGGAAAGCGCCTGGCGATACCTTTCCGGGTTATTCTGCGGACGTGATCGGGGCCGAAAGCCTGCGTTGGTTGGAGCAGCGCGACCCCCAAAAGCCCTTCATGCTCCTGACGCATTTTAAAGCCGTGCATGAGCCTTTTGATTATCCGGCCCGCTACGCAGAGTTATATGAAGGCTTTGAGTTTCCTTTACCGGAGAGCTTTTGGGAAGACCTCTCTCATCGCTCCCCCGCCACCCAGCAGGAAGGCATGTTTATCCGCATTCAACTGCAACGCTATCTGAATACCCCAGAACGCTATCCGCCTCCTGCCCTGGATGTCACAGGCATGAGTGAAAAAGAGCAGGTGGAAGCGGCCTATCAAAAAATGATGCGCGATTATATGCGCGGGGTAGCCGCCCTCAATGACAACATCGGCAGGTTGCTGGCCTGGCTAGAAGAAAATGACCTGGCCGACAATACCATCGTGGTGTATACCTCCGACCAGGGGTATTTTTTGGGAGAGCATGGCTATAAGGACAAAAGGCTCATCTATGAGGAATCAGCACGCATGCCTGCAGTGATTCGCTATCCTGGCAAGCTCCAGGCCAACACCTACAACCAGGACCTGCTCCTGAACAGCGACATCGCCCCTACGCTGCTGGACTGGGCTGGGGTGCCCATCCCGGAACACATGCAAGGACGTAGTTTTGCAGCGGTGTTGGCGGGACAGCGACCAGACGACTGGCGAACCTCTTTTTACTATCGCTACTGGCTACAGGGTAACCGACCTGCCCACCTGGGTATGCGAAACGAGCGTTTTAAGCTCATCTATTTTTACAGCCTGCCCCTGGATATGACAGGAACGGGCAATGCTACCGCTCCCGGTTGGGAATTGTATGATCTGGAAAAAGATCCCCAGGAATTACACAACGTCTATCAAGATCCAGCATATCAGGCCCTGATTCCCGGATTGAAAGCCGAACTTGACAGCCTGCAGCAAGCAGCCGGAGATGACCCAAGCCGATATCCGGCAGTCCAAAGCCTGAGAGAAAGCCTGCCTTAAATGGATAAGGCTCAAAAATCGTCCGGCAAACCACATGGTAGTTTTTGGCACCAGAATTCTTGACTAACTTGAACACCCAATACATACCCTAAATGAGGTCCACGATATGGAGCGGTATCCTTCAATAAATGTACTCGGTGAACCCCTGGCTCCCTGTAGTTTTGCCACGCTGACAGGATTTTATCGTAATGGCTGCTGCGACACCGGAGAGGAAGACATGGGCCAGCATACGGTCTGTGTGATCGTGGATGAGGAATTCCTGGAGTTTTCCAAGTCCCGCGGCAATGACCTCATCACCCCCCAGCAGCAATATCGCTTCCCAGGCTTACGTCCGGGGGATCGCTGGTGCCTCTGTGCCAGTCGCTGGTGGGAAGCTTTTCAGGCGCGAAAAGCGCCCAAGGTAGTCTTGCAAGCCACGCATCAGGCTACCCTGGACGTCATTCCTTTTAAGGTCCTTAATCAGTTCGCCGTCGATCCGGTTTCCTAGGCGGGGTTATTCCTGTTGAGCAGCGCTTTCCGATTTCATCGGTCCTATTTTGGCAAACACCTCCCGCAACATGGGTGCATCATCCGTCATTTGCTCCTGAATCTGCAGCAAAGCCATTTTCACGGCAGAGGCGTGGACACTGCGGTTTCCACTGGTCGACCCTACATAAAACCCCTGCCAGAGGCGATCAGTCCCTTGTCCGATATAAGATTTCAGCCGATTGCCCCGGGCATCATATAGCTCCATCTCTAATTCCACCACGGAGACGAGGTTAGAGACGGGCATGCCCAGCAGGTTTAAGGTAAACATGGAGAAGCCTGAAAGCAGCATAAATATCTCTCCTCCCCGCTCTACCGAGTGATGGGTCGTTTTCAATAAAGCCCGGCCATAATAAGGACCTGAAGCAAGTGTCATACTTCTTTCCATACTCCGCTCTGTGATGGTTTTCAAATCCATAAAGCGCGGATGAGCCTGAGGCCGGGTCGCATATAATACCCCTTGATCTTCATCATATTCTTCATATTGGGCCAGGGTAATGGGATACAATGCATCAAAGCTCTCGTCATCGAACTCAAGCATCAAGCGTGGCAATTTTTCCTGACTGGGAGGAACAGGCTGCAGCGTAGCCAGATCAAAGCCGGTCCGACAGCCCTGGCTTAATACAAATATGCCCAGCCAAAGCCAGGAAGTTCTCAATAGGTAGGATATCTTCATATAATCTCTTTTTCCCGAAAATATTCAGCTTCTCATATGTATTTCAGTGGCATTGGACAAAGGTGTTGGGAATTTGAGCAATCGTGTTGACTGAACCGGCATTCCTGAGGGAGAAGGTTGGATACGCTATTCCCGAGTTGTAATTTATGAGGCAGAAAAAAAGTCTCTACTATTACACCCTTATGAGAAAAGTCGTATCGATTGGGCTGTTGGTGGGATGCCTCTGGGCACCGCTTTTTACCCAGGCCCAGGATGAAAGTTGGGAAGTAATATCCCTGAAAAACCTGGAGAGGTTTGACCAGCCATCCCCCAATTGGCAACTGGTCAGCAAAGCCCAGGCCCACCTAAACAAAGACCAGCATTTTGATACAGAACCCGGTGCAGGTATCCTGATCAACCTTCCCGAAGGAGAGAACCAAGGCAACCTTTTTTCTGCCTGGGAACATGGCGATATGGATTTGGAGCTCGAGTTCATGATGGCTCGCCATTCCAATTCCGGCATTTACCTGCAAGGCCGCTACGAAATCCAACTACTAGATAGCTGGGGCAAAGCCTTTCCCAAATTCGGGGATTGTGGGGGTATTTATCAGCGATGGGATGACAGCAAGCCCGAAGGGGAGCAAGGCTTCGAAGGCTATGCCCCTCGGACCAATGCCTCCTTTGCGCCGGGCCTCTGGCAGAAGATGCAGATTTCCTTTCAAGCACCACGTTTTCATGGATCAACTGCCCGTTGAGATGGATGCTCAGAATCTTTGCCGGGGCAGTGCGCTTGCCTA
>JBCBGC010000041.1:0-55988 GCA_038527215.1 Bacteroidota bacterium | reverse complement strand
GCGATAATGGCTATAACCTCAACCACCTGCTTTCTCACATCACCCCTGCCATTGCCGCTTCCCCCGAAGGCGCTGAGGTAAATGAGGTAGTGAAGAAAAATGCCCAAATGACCGCGGAAGAACTGGCGGCCCGTTCTACCATCATCGGAGATGCCGTGGCCAATGGTACGGTCAAAATTGTTCCTGCCTACTATAACCTGGACTCCGGCAAAGTAGACTTCCTGGACTAAGCTGATATTCAGAAGGTGCTTGCGCACCTGAGTTAAAATACCTACGCCCCCTCCTTTTGAGGGGGCGTTTTCTTTGCTTTTGCTCCCTATATGACTCAGTATCAGGGAATTTTGGTTATCTTGTTATATGGCCATATTTAGCTCCACCCGGGAAAGGTCCCTTTGGATATATGCAGCTTTGGTGCTGTTGGGGATTCTGCTTTCCTTGTTTTGGGGCAATCCCCTGGTGCAATGGCTCGGCCCCCAGGACGTACAAGCCGGCCTATTTGGTGGGGCTTTGTTGCTGGTCGGTATCCTGATTCTGGTGCAGGGACTACGGTTTCGTCCGGGAGGGTATGAAATCGCCTTATGGATCGGTTTGCTGGCGGTGGGGATGCTCGTTTTTGTGAGATTGGGCCTGGCGGAAAGGAGCCATGTGCTTGAATATAGTGTACTGGCCCTCTTTATATATCGGGCGTTGGAAGAGCGGTGGAAAGCCAAACCGAAATGGCAGGCCGCCCTGCTCGCCTGGGGCCTGACCATAGGCATCGGATGCCTGGACGAGCTGATTCAAAAGGGCTTGCCTAACCGGGTCTTTGATCCGGAGGATATTCTCTTCAATGTACTGGCGGCCAGCTTTGCCTTGGGAGGTATGCTGTTGTTGGCCTGGGTGCGTAAGCGGTTTTCTGCTTCCTCGTAATGAAAATCGCCTAAACCCGAAAGGAAAATATTCCCTTTTGTCAGGGCTTACCATTAAAGGATCAGCTATGCTGGTGGAATACGGGATGCCCATTCGCTTCGGACCTACCGCTAAGAGGATCACGGGGCGTCAGGGAGCAATTGAAGCTGTTCCTGCAAACGGGCTGCTCGCTGCTGAAAAGGATGGAGATCGTCTGCCGCAATTTTTTCGAGCTGACGATCCGCATCTGATAGTTGACGGGCCTGTAGCAAGGCCAGCGCCAGATACCAATCCCTATCCTGACTCAGGCTATGGGCGGGGTCAATCGCTTCGAATTGAGCCATGGCCTGCAAGGGACGTTTTAGTTCCATCAACGCGATCCCCGCATAAAACCTGGCTTCCATTATTTTGGTAAAAGAAGGGTCCCGCTGAATAGATATCCATTCTGCTGCCGCTTTTTCCATGTTGCCGCTTCGGTAAGCCGCCAGGGCTGTCTCCCAAATCGGATGTATGGATTGAGCCTGACTACGAAAGGCCGGGGCAGCTGGTAAGTCAAAATGACTGGCATATAATTCCTGACTGTTCTGAGGCGGAGCGGGGCGAAAGAGATATACGGCAAGCAACAATAACAGCACTGCGGCAACAGCCCCAAGGTAAAGCTGACTCGGCTTAGAAAACCACCTCACCTTCCCAGAATCAGCAGCCAACGCCTCCCCTGCCAGCGCCCGCATATCTTCCCGGACGCCAGCGGCGATGAGTTGGCGGTCCCATTGTAGCTGGGCGATTTCCTCCTCCAGCGCTGGATTGATCGCTCTTTCCTTTTCAAAGGCCACCATTTCCTCAGGACTCAAGCGTCCGTTGAGGTAAGCATCCGCCCATTCATGTAGCTGTTTATGTTCTGCCATGTGGGTTAGGTTTTATGAGCCATATACGAAGGGACTTGTTTCCGTAATTGTTGCAGGCATTTATATTTTTTCTTTTTGGCCTGTTCCCCAGAGCCAAGCCCATTGCGTTGGGCGATTTCTTCCATGCTATATCCCCAGTAGCCCCAGTCGAGTAAGATTTGTCGGCAGGGCTCCCCTAAGGCCCGGAGATGATGCTGAAGCTGTTGCATTTTTTCCTGAAGCATCAGGCTTCGGTCCGGATGATCTTGCTGTCCTTTGCCTTCGGGAAGGGTTTCTCTATAGTCCACCTTATGAGTGGTCTTTTTCTTCAAAAGGTCCCGGGCTTTATAATAAATTATTTGATAGAGATAGGTAGAGAGTTTGCTTTCTCCCCGGAACTTGCTGGCCTCGACCTGGGCTACCAGGTCCATCACCCCATCGGTATAGGCGTCCAGTACTTGCTCCTGACTAAGGCCAAGTTTACGTTGGATTTTTCGGATGTAATGGGGATAGGCCTGAATCAAATAGCGCAAGGCTTCCTCTTTGGATTTGGCTCCCGCCCGGATGGAGGAAATGAGCCTGGAGTCTGACCACTGCGCCGCTTTCATATGCCTGAACATACGAATTTTTGAAAAAAAACCGGATGAGGGGGGACCTTTTATCCTGGGCTTCCACTAAGGGGGTGGAACTTTTAATTCATCCAATTACAGAAAAATGAAAAAGCCTACCTACCTACTGTCGACCTTCTTTGCCTTTCTGGGCTTCTGCCTGGCACCGCTATCTGCGCTCTGGAGCCAGGACTACCAACTGGTGAGTAAGTACTCCCCGGAAGATCCGCTTGTCCTGGCAGACCAACTATTAGGCTCAAGTGAAATTCTCCTGATGTGGGACCAGGGTTACAGCAATGGGCCGCATCCGGTGAGCTACCAAATATTTGATTATCTCGGGCAGGGGACGCCCCTGCAAGCAAAACCTCGCTATGTAGAAACTACCCTGGGAAACTACGGAATGCGCCACCTTGCCGCCATTACGGCTGACTTTGATGGCGATAACTATGATGAGATGGTCTCCGCCTATACCGGTCCCAACCGGCAGATTGAAGTCTACTTAGCCCATGTAAACGAAGGTACCTTTGACCTGAGTACAGGGGCAAGGGTGACTATAGATGCTAAAGTCAAGGATAATACCACCGGGAGTCTGGGCTATGGAGGGCAGGTAAAGCTGGCCGCTGGGAATTTTGATGAAGATAGCGAAATGGAATTCGTGGTGGCTTATCGGAATGCAGATACCGACTCGCTTTACCTACGCTTGTTTGACACCCAAAACCTTACGCCAGTAGAAATATCCGAGATTCATGATGAGCCAATGCCTACCATAGGACCCTGGATCGAGGCTTTTGATATCGTGGCGGTAGACCTTGACCTGGATGGAAAGAGCGAAGTGGCCCTGGCTTCTTACAATCAAGTGAATGGCAAGCTGGAAGTTTTTGTCAAAATCTATACGGTGGAAGGAAACCAGTTGGTGGCTCGGTCGAAGAAAGTGGTCAACCGACAGGAAGACGATGATACGGCGATGATGATCGGCCTGACTCATGGTGATTTTCTGCACAATACCGTAGATCAGCTGGTGATTGGCTTCAATAAAAAAGGGGCTACTAATTCTGGCGAATCCTATGATGATACCTTCATTTACTGGCTCCAGAATGCAGATGATTTGACGGCAGGGACCGAAGATTATCTGGAGCTATTAGTGATGGACTCGACCCGCCTGACCACCCTGGAAATATCCAACCAGCTACAAACCAACTCTATTATCAACCCCATGGATCTGGAAGCCGGGGATCTGAATGGAGACGGTGATCAGGAGCTGGTGATCGGAAACTTTGATGGGGTGCGGGTTTTTGATTTTGACACCACCCAGCGAAGATTCCTGAAAAAAGAAGAGCTTTTTCCTGGATTTAAGCCGCTGGACGCCTATTTCGTGAACAGTTCTCTGGAGGTCGCTGACCTGGATGGTGACATGATCGATGAGGTGATTTATCTCCGGGATCAACGGAAGGTCGATGCCAATGGGAACCAGGATTCCCTGCTGATGAAAGTATCGGTTTTTCAGGCTAGTCCCAATCTGTCCCAGTTGAACCTCCGCACCGAAATGGATCGCTTTGAACCTATTACGACCGACCAGGGGCGTCGGCGCATGCACACCCTTGCGGTGGGAGATTTTGATGGAGACGGCTTGCGACTGGGGCCAGGCCGCCGCTTTAGCCTGACCGATATCAAACAGCCTTTGGTGGTCCTCAATGCACCACCGACTCACTACGACATCCTGGACGGGACGACCTACGACATCAACGACTGCTTTGGAGGCGGGTGTAATTATTCTGCTACCTATTCGCTACAGTCTGCCACGACTATCTCTGCCAGCAGTGAAATCAGCCGTACCTGGGGGGTAAGTGCCACAGCTAGTGCGGGTGGTTCTTATGGAGTGTTTGAGGCAGGGGCTTCTATTACCGCTAGCTATGGAGAAGGATTTTCGCAATCCGATGTGGAATCAGAGACCGTTGAAATCTCCATTTCGGCGACCACCAATCACGATGATATGATTTATGCTACGGTCCAAAACTATACCGTATGGGAGTATCCTTTATACGAAGGAGACATCATCGTAGGGCACGTTATCTCCGTGGTACCAGAGTTGACCGGGCAGGAATGGTTCCCCAGTAAATCTTATAAAGCCACCAGCTTTATTCCGGATCATGAAGTAGACAACATCATCTCCTATCGGGAGTATCCCAACGATTTTTTCCAGGATAACCCTAATGTAGACAAGGCGTTGAAAAACTTCCAGACCTATACGATTGACCAGGGCTTGTCCTACAACTGGTCCGTTGGCTTCAATAACTTTACCGAAAATGGCAATCAATCAGAAAATACCATTGGCCTGGATGTCAGTGCCAACGCCGGTGTCGGCGGAGAAGGCTGGGGCCTGAGTGTGGAGACCGAGGCTAATTACGAAAGCTTTGAGGTAGAAACCCAGACGGTAAGCATTGATACGACCATTCAGATTGATGTGGTATTTGACGGCATAGACCGGACTATCGGTGAAAATCAATACGGGATCAGCCCTTTTCTCTATTGGTCAAAAAATGGCGCCCTGGTGCTCGACTATGCAGTAAGACCGGAATTGCCAGGGGGCGGCACCGCAAACAACTGGTGGACCCTTGAATATGGACAGCAGCACGACCCTGCTTTCATCCTGCCCTGGAGATTTGATCCGGAAAAAGGCCTTGCCCTGACCGACACCACCCGCCGCTATGAAACCAAATCTCTGACCTACTGGCCGGAGAATCCCAAACCTGGCGATAAAGTTCGCGTTACCGCCTACGTCCATAACTGGAGCCTGCTGCCGACCAATGCTTTTGTAGATATCTCTTTTTACATCGGACATCCTTTGGAGGGCGGACAGTTACTCACTGATATCAATGGGCAGACGATGCTCACCACCAACGATTATATAGAGGCCAGGGGTCGTCAAAAAGTAGAATTTGAGTTTTATCTGCCTGCGGGCCTGGGGAACTTCCCCCGCTTGTATGCCTATATCGACCCCAGCCAGCAATTGAGCGAAATCCATGAAACCAATAACATTGGCTATGTTACCCTGGCTTCCTTTAGCGCGGTTTCCAATGAAGAATTGCAGGAGGAGTTGGCTCAGCAACAGAAATGGAGCAAAGCCTATCCCAATCCTTTTTCAGACCAATTTACCATTGAATATGAGGTGCCTGGAAGAAGCGAGATCAGCCTTGATCTGCTGGATATCAATGGCCGCCAAATCCGCCAGTTGGCAGAAGCGGAAGTAAACCCAGGAACCCATAAAGTCAAGGTTTTGACCGAGGACCTGCCAGCGGGTATGTACCTCTATCGCCTGCAGGTTGGCACCCACCAGGAATTCGGAAAACTCATCCGTAGGTAGGTAGCCCGGATGTGTTCCAAAACCCTGTAGGGATAAAATCCTACGGGGTTTTGGCCTTTTTTCAATAACTTCCCTTTTCCCAAGAATGCCCTGCCTCATGAACCTCCATTTGCTGGCCTTACGCCTCAGCCTTGCTTTGTGCCTTACTTTCCTTTCCTTTTTTTCCCTGCAGGGGCAGCCTGATAGTTTGCACGCTGATCAGCAGTACCAGAAGGGCTTTCAGCTCTTTTCTCAATCAAAACATCTGGAGGCCATCCCGATTTTGCAAGCTGCTGCCGAGGAATTTCATGTCTTAGCCTTGTGGAAGCCATACTTTAAGGCCCGGAATTATCAGTTTTGGAGTTACTTCCTGCAGCTAGAACTGGACAGTTGTGAACGGATCATCCGTCATAGCCTGGCCATGGCTGATCAGCATGCTCCAGATCTCCATGAAGTATACTGGGACCAGTATCATCTGCTTGCCGCTATGTACGGCCGTCGGGGGGAACATGAACTAGCCCTGGAGTGGGAGCAGAAAAGCATTGATTTAATCAGGCAGGAGCGGGGGGACAATGATTTTGGATTGGCCGCAGCCTATAACGGGCAGGCCATCTCCTACTATTACCTGAGAGATTATGCTCTGGCCCTGGAATTACATCAGCAGGCCTTACGCTTGAAACTAGAGCACTATGGGGAACTCCATCTCTCTGTGGCCAAAAGTTATAACAACATCGGCATCGTTTACCGAGAAATCGGAGAGTATGATCGGGCGTTAACCCATTACGAAAAAGCGCTCTCCATCAAAGCCCAAATTTTGGACGCTCCACATGCCTCACTAGCCCAAACCCTAAATAATCTGGCCACCATCTCCATGGATTTGGAGGCCTACCTGAAGGCAGAGGCCTATCTGCTGAAAGCCCTGGAAATGGAAAGGGTGATTTATCCGCCTGGCCACCACGCGATTGCAGAAAAGTATGCCGTGCTATCCACCATCTATTCTGCTCAGCAAAAGTATGAGCTGGCCATGACCTACAACCAGTTGGCGCTTCGGATTTGGGAAGCAGGAGGTGCCCCTAATTCAGATTATTGGGTAAAAACCGTCAATGAAACCGGCCGGATCTACCGCTTGCAAGGCGCTTATCATCAGGCGCTCCAAAAATACCAGGAAGTGCTCAGTTTCCTTCTACCCGATTTTCAACCTTTGGATCTTCTGGCTCATCCCAGGGAAGACCTAATCGTTGCCGATGATTTTTTGATGTTAACCTTCGATAAAAAAGGCCTGACCTTATGGGAGTTGTATGAAGAGACAGATAGTCTTGCCTATTTGATGGCGGCTCGTGATGCCTTGAGCGGGGCCTTGGATATCATCGACCTCATGCAGACCAGCCACCTGCAGGAAGATTCGAAATTTATTCTGTTGGATCACTCTCGGGAGATTTTTGAATCTGCGATAGCCATTGATTTTTTATTGTGGGAAAAAACGGCGGACTCCACCTACCTGGCCGATGGCTGGGCCCTGATTGAGCGGAACAAAGCCACCCTGCTTCGTGCTTCCATGCAGGCTGAGCAGGCTATGCAGTTTGCCAGCATCCCGGCTGAGATTTTGGCAGAAGAGGCCCGCTTAAAACAGCAATTGGACAGCCTTTCTTATGAACTCTATCTGGCCCGTCAGGAAACCGAAGCAGCCCCTGAGGAATTGCGCTCCTTATCAGATGCCCATTTTTCCATTCGCCAGGCCTATCGGGAGTTCGTGGGGAAATTACGGCAGGACTATCCTACTTATCATCGCATGATGTACGCATTGCAGGTAGCCTCTCTTTCTGAGGCTCAGGCCTATTCCCTGGAACATGGGCGGGAAATTTTGGCTTACTTTCAGGGCGAGGAGCATGTGTACCGTTTTTTTATTCAAGGACAAAAGGTTCAATGGACCCGCCTTCCCTGGTCTGAGAAAGAGGAAGATCGGTTGGATGCTTTCCTTGACTTGCTGCGCGATCCGGGACAGGCCCGCCAATTGGCCAACGATGCAGAAGCTATCCGCCATTTTGCCCTGGAAGCACATCATTGGTATAAGGTATTATGGCCCCCATCATCTACAGCGGACTACCCGCATAGCATGCTTATCCCAGATGGGAAACTTTACCACCTGCCCTTTGAAACCCTGTTGCCGACTCTGCCAGCGGCAGCAGAATCCTATGTGCAACTGCCTTTTCTCCTTACTCAAAAGAGTTTTAGTAGCCACTACGCGTCCAGCTTTTTTTTGCAACCGCTGAATAGGCATGCGCGGGCCGGAAAAGGACTATTGGCCATGGCCCAACCCTACACCCAGGCAGATACCGTCTACTTTGCCGAAAAACGCTATGGGTTTGGGCCGTTGCAATACGTAGCTCAGGAGGCTCAGGCGATCACCGATCTCACCGGCGGACAGCTATTGTTGGGGCCAGAGGTTCGGGTAGAAACCTTTGAGGAAGTCGCCCAGTCCTATCAGGTGCTCCATCTGGCCATGCATGCTTTTACCGAGCCGGAAGAGCCCCTGTTTTCAGGACTTATCTTTGAAAACGCGGCGGTAGACTCGGTGGATCAGGTTTTGCACGCCTTTGAGTTATACCACATGGAGTTGGCGGCGGAACTGGTCGTGCTCAGCGCTTGTAATACCGGGACTGGTAAGCTAGCCAACGGAGAAGGGATTCTCAGCTTGGGACGAGCCTTTACCCACGCAGGCTGTGAAAATGTACTGATGAGCCTCTGGCAAATCGACGACCAGGCCACGGCCAGCATCATGGAAGCTTTTTATCGCCACCTCCTGGACGGCCTCCCGCAATATGAAGCCTTACGCTTAGCCAAACTTGATTATTTGGCCCAAAAAAGGAATGTCCATCCGCATTTTTGGGCGGCTTTTTCTCTGATGGGTGAGGGGAAAGAGTTGAAGATTCGGAAGCGCTCCACTTTTCTCGGTGGAGGCTGGACCCTCTTGCTTGGTCTGGTGGGATTTATCAGCTTGTGGGCATGGTGGAGAAAAAAGCAGGGCTAGCTTGAAAGTTTTTTCCGAAAGTCAGCCATCGGCAGGATTTCACGATCCGGCCCGCTTTTCCCGGCTATGAGTATGAAGCTTGGCCTGATGCCTTTAAACTCTTGAAGAGATTCTCTCGTCTTTAATCCTATAGGGAAGCCCCCTTTCTCCCTGGCACACCACACGCTATGAAGCACGGGATACTTTTTAGCCTCATTGCTGGGCGAAAACAAGAAGAATACCGAAGGTCAAATTATCGGAGAAGAATAGCAGTTGAACAAAACTGTGAACCATGAATCACACACTTAATACGCCTGCTGTAGTGGTTTCTGACCGCAGACGAAAGGGGGAAATTGCGGCTGTCGTTGCCACAGGCTTGGGGAAGTTCATCCTCATGGATGCCCTTGACCTCAGATTCCTTTATATCAGTCTGGCTTGCCTGGGCTGGCTGGGATACATCCTCTACCGGGCTTCTCAGGACAAAGATGTGCTAGTCTATTGGGGCCTGAATCGACAAGCCTTCCGGCGAACCTTTCTGGAATTCCTGCCCGTAGCCCTGGGATTGGCAGGCCTTTTTGTCCTTATCGGACATCAACTCGGCACCCATATCCTGAGCTGGCATATCCTGCCCATCTTGCTGATTTACCCACTGTGGGGAATCATTCAGCAATTTATCATGATTGGCATCATGGCCCGGAATCTCAAAGATTTGCAGCGTACCCACCTGTCAGATAAGCTGATTATTTTGCTCACAGCCCTGGTGTTTGCGGTGGTTCACTTTCCTTACCTCTGGCTGGTGGTGGCTACTTTTTTTCTGACGCTGACTTACACCTTCCTGTATCTGCGCGGACGAAATCTGGTGGTGATGGGCATCTTTCATGGCTGGATGGGGGCGGTGTATTTTTATACCATCATGGCCCGTGATCCCTGGCTCGAAGTCTTTGGCCGCTTTTTCTCTTAACCCCTGACTTATGATTAAACTTCTCCTCTCTTTATTATTGGCTTTTTATGGGACGGTAGGGCAGTGGATCAGTCCGGTGAGCTCGGCGGAAAAGCCCACCATGATGGTGCTGCCTTGTGCCAATGGCTATGATTACAGCACCGCGGGATTAGACCTGGAAGCGGAACTTGAAAAGGCTCTGCTAGGGGAATCCGATTTTGTCCTGAAATCTGTCCCTTACAAAATCCTCATGGGGGTAAATTACCTTGGGGTTTTTGATAAAAAGTATTGCCCTCCCATTTTAGAAAAAGTCCCCGTTGATGTACTGATCATGTGTAGATTTGCCGGAAAAAATGACCCCTTCGGTTACGAGGTACGTCTGTTACGCACCCGCGATATGCGTCAGGTAGATTCCATCCAGGCTACCGGCCTGCAAACGCAGGAGGAGGTTAGAAAAAGCGTCCGCGAACAAAAAGCGGCCTTGATGGCGGATATTCGAGCCCTGATTGAATAGTTATTCCCATGAAGCTCCAACCATTTAAGCATACCAGAACCAAAATAAAGCAGGTTTTTCTGCCGTATGTCGCGCTGCTAGGCGGACTTATTCTGGGGTATGGTCTTTTTCGCTGGGGCTTGGATATTAAACTCGGATGGCTGCCTTGGCCTGATGCAGTGGCAGAAGTGATTATCCCTATGCTGCTCTTGGTGGGCGGCATTTTCCTCGTAATGGCCCGCCGCGTGAAACTGCTGGAGGTCGGAGGCAAACTAGGCAATGATCACTTTACCTATCAGATGCTTTTCTGGGTTGCGGGGCTGGCTCCACTGATCATTAGTCAGGTTTATTTAGGGAAAACATCCTATCAGGTCATTCCGGTTGCTGATCTGGCTGAAGTATGGTCATATCCACAGGGAAGATACTTTGAAATAGAAGGTTATGGGGTAGCCACGAAACAGTGCTTTTCTGAATTTGAAGCCAGGCAAGAAGGGAAATACGGGCAGGAACTATCTTTTTATCTGGTCTTTGCCTGTAGGTTTCAGGGAGAGGATGCAGCCTGGTACGGGGTTTCTTTTCAGGAGAAAATCAATAATCGAAAAAGTGAAACCTACAAGCAAACGCGCTATCGACAATTTTTCGATAGTGCCGTGCAGGTATTCAAGCAGTATGATTTCTACGAGCATAATCTATTTGAAAAAGCCCGTTACGCTGATCGCCGCGCCCCTTACCTGGCCGCCATCCAGCGGGAACGGCCTGACATATCTGGAACCGATCAACTGATCCTGTTGCCTATGGATGAGGCGCCTGGCGCTAAGCAGCAAGAAACCCTTTGGTATTTCTGGCTCAGTACCCTTATATGTCTGATGCTGACCTTTTGCCTGTCTATCCTCCCTCCGCTTAACCAAAATGCTTGGAAGAAGTACCAAAGAGGCGCATCTCTCAAGGAGAAAGCCCCAGGAGATATTTGGCCTTATTTTACCTTGGGGGGTCCCATCCCCGCGACTGCGGTCCTGTTCTGGCTAAATGTGGGCATTTTTCTCCTGATGCTGCTGCTAGGCGTAGATGTGTTTTCTCCGGCAAAGCAACAATTGATGGACTGGGGGGGGATGCGCCAAGCGGAAGTATTTCAAGGTGGATATTGGAGAATGCTAAGTGCCCTGTTTTTACATTTAGGGCCATACCACTTGATCGGAAATGTGATTAGCCTGGGCCTGGCGGGATTTTTTCTGGAGCAAAGTCTGGGCTCACGGCGGTTTCTGGGGATATATTTCCTGACGGGACTGGTGGCTGCCCTGGTGTCTCTTTGGTGGCATCCTGATAGTGTGATTGTGGGAGCCTCTGGGGCTATTTTTGGTTCTTTCGGGACCTTACTTTTTTTCCAGGTATTAGGGCAATTTGACCGGGAAACGCGAAGCTCCTTGCTTTGGCTTTTGGTATTGGTAGTAGGGGTCAATCTCTTACTCGGCTTACAGGACGGCATCAGCAATGCGGCCCACATCGCGGGCTTGATCAGTGGTGCGCTAGCGGGGCTAGGCATTTGGGTTTGGGAAAAAATCCAAGCTGACGCTTCCACAGAGCATCCCTGAAATGTCTTACTTCTGCGGAAATGGAAAAATTTCCTTGTTGGAAGAAGCTTATTTTAACGCAGCTAATATCCAATTGCTATGCGCCACCATGTTCTCCGCTCCTCTCTTGCCCTGAACCTCTCCCTGCTATGCCTGTTTGTAGGGCTGGCCAGCTGCGATCCCAATATCCCGCAGCTGTGCGATCCTACCCCTCAGTTTGATATCGAAGAGTTTGTCAACCTGATGGAACAGCAGCTGATTGACGATGGGGTTACGGGCTACCAACTGGCGGTCAGCCAGAATGGGAATTTATACGATACCCTTTCCGGAGGTTTTGCGCGCCATGAAGACAATGGGGGCGAAATCCTTATGAATCCGGAAACCCGGCTTAATGTGGCCAGTGTGAGCAAATTGATGGCCGCGATTGCCCTGCTCAAGGCCCTGGAAATGAAAGGCCTTGACCCGGACGATGACATGGTATCGCATCTGCCGGAGAGCTGGAAAAATGCGGCGCACAGCAAATTCCGTCGTCAGGGCTCTGCCAACCTGATCAGCTTCCGGGAACTTACCCAGATGCGGACGGGCTTCCGATTCTCACAAGATGGGATTGCTTCCACCTCGACGCCTAGCAATGACCAACTGCTGCAGGTGTTGACCTATGAACCCACCGCGAAGAATGCGATTTATCACAATGGGAATTTTTGCTTTATCCGGGTATTGATCGGAGAAATGATCTATAACCTGGATGCCACGGCTACGGACTATAATGAGACCTGCACCGAAAAATTCCTGGAATTTATCGACCAGAATCTCTACGAATACGCTCACAACGACCAGCTCCGCCCGCCCAACACCCTGGATGCCTACGATAATTTCTATAATTGGGCGCATCCCTGGGCCTATCCTTATCCCTTTGATCCGAATAACCTCAATGCCTGGGAAGCAGATATCACCCGGACCAAAAGCATCGACAATGCAGGTACCTCGGGCATGTTGCTTTCAGCCATGGACCTCGCTTCTATCCTCGCCTATACGGTGCATGGGAAAAATGGAGAAATCCTTTCTGCTTCCTCTCAGGAAGCCCTCCTGGAAGATGGCAATGACATGGGCTTTTTTAATTCTATTGAAGGAGAACATGGGTTTTACCACGTCAAAGGCGGCACCAAAGGCCCCCAAAGTTCCACCGGCTCAGCGCTTCGTAGTTTTGTGGCAGTCTTTCCCAATGGAGTAGAAGCGGTCTTTATCACCAACTGCAATTACAACCAACGGGATGAGGTGGTGGTAGAAAATTTTGACAAAGCTTGGGTCAATCCTTGTAAATAAGCCTCTCTGAACCAAGCCTAGCCTAGGTCCTGGGATCCTTTGCTTTATCCCATCGGTACCCCTGCCCTCCCAGGCCGAGCTTTGTGTCCTATGGTTGCTAGCATTCGAAATCTATAGGGAATGATGGCCAGTGGCCTCCAGCCTTACGCTTACCCCAAAAGTGTTTACCATAGGGCTCAGGGTAAGGAATCCCACAGAACCCATTTGATCAATCAGCAGATACCGAACTCGGTATTCTTCTGCGAATTAGCTAGTTTTAGCGCTTGCTTATGCCCCTGAAGAATAATGTTGAAACAGGCGTTTAACCACACCTTCGACCTTCACAACCAATGACCTTTCACATAGCCCAGGCTTTTTCTGAAGAATATTTCCAGGAACACTTTGATCAGTGGGTTCGCTATCGCAGCCAGAATCGTAAGTGGCAACGCCTGCTGGGGGGAGTAGTCCTGGCCTGTGGGCTCCTGGCTTATGGGCTCTATCCTTCAGAAGCCTTGCTCACCCTAAGCCTGGCTGTCATCGGCCTGGGCATCATCATCGATTTCTATTGGGTAAAGCAAAAATGGTTGAAGGCCCGGCGGGAGAGCCGTATGTTCAATAAGACCATTCAGCTCAAAGCTGATGAAGCGGGCATGGAAATGAATTCCCCTTTTTCAGAAACAAAAGTGGGCTGGGACTATTTCTCCGGCATGGTAGAAACGCCCGCTGGGGTTTTTCTGATTCCAGAAAAGGGCCAGAATATATACTTGCAACGAGCCAATCTGCCAGGGGAGGAAATCCTGCCATTTTTTCGAAAAAAAATCAGGACCCTCTAGCCCCTCATCGGTGGAATTTGCTCCTGAGCGGAAAGAACCCTCGCCTGTATGACTGAACCTGTTAAGCTGATAGCATGAAGAAAATCCTCCTGTACTTCTTTCTGGGCTTATTACTTTTGCTCATCATCGGTGGCATCGTAGGCGCGCGCTACATCCAGAACCAGTGGTTTCGGGACCGACCCAACTACGTCAGCCTGACCGCTTCCGGTGCGCCCATTCCTTTTGCCTGGGATACCACCCAATACCCAGACCATGTAGAGCTGCATGATGCCATGCGGGTGCCAGTCCGGATTCCCGGCCTGCCTTTCAAATTCTACATGCAATGGGATACCGGTTCTCCGCTTAGTTTTTGGAATAAAAGTACGGTCAGTGCCTTGCAGCGGTATGGGCGAAGTTGGGAAGTAGAAGCAAAGGAAGAAACCCAATGGTTGAAAGATGTCCAACTAGAAGTCGGTTCCATGCCGGTAGAAATGACGCGCTTGCGCCTGCTTCATCAGGGAGCCGAATGGGATTTGGGAGATACCCTGGCCGAATATCGCCTGGGAACCTTGGGCACCGATCTCATGGAAGGCCATGTTACCCTGGTAGATTTTGCCCGACAAGAACTGCGCTTTTTTGCCAAAAAACCAGCCTGGATGGATACCTTGCCCGCTTTCCAGTCTTTTGATTTTCAAGGGCGCAGGCTGATGTTACCAGCCACCATTCAAGGCAAAGAGATGGAACTGTTCTATGACAGCGGGGCCAGCGCTTTCGGCTTGCTCACTTCCAAAAACCGCTACGATGCCTACACCGATCCCGACGAGCCGGAGATTCACTATGAGGCCAATGCCTTCGGCAATGATATCCCGGTCTACCACAAACTTTCCCCCATCGTGGCTACCATGGGCGGAACAAAGGTGCCGCTTCAGCGCATCAGCTATGTAAAGTGGTATGACAAAATGCAGGGCTTTTTATCTAGTTTTACCGATATTGGGGGCTGGATGGGCAATTTGCCGTTCTTGGAAACCGTCCTCATCGTGGACGCCCAAACGCAAAGCTTCCTGGTCCTGCCCAACCATGGTTTGTAGGACCTGAGCCTACCGCCTACCCGGGAAAAAATCCATGATTCAAAAGCTGCTCGCACATAGACCTCCCCAAACCAGCTGGCTGATCCTCGCCTTGCTGATCGGGACCGGGTTGACGGAGTTTGTCCCCGCCTGGGAGGCGCATAGTATGCTTTTTCCCGGAATCCTCCAACAGCCCGCTCAGTGGTATCGCCTCTTGCTATATCCTTTCCATGTAGATGGATTGGTCGCCTGGTTTTTGTTGTCTCTTGGGCTGCTGCTATGGGGCGTGATGTGGGAAAAAAAGCTGTCTACCGCGGCCTGGAAGCTCTGGCTCCTGGCTGCTGTCCTCGGCGGTCTGGGATATGCCTGGTTCAATCAGGCCTCAGGGAATCCCCTGGTCGGCCCGGTTTTTCTGTTTTGGGCTTCTCTGGGTTGTGCGCTAGGCGTTGGGCTTAAGTACCGGGCTAGCCTGAAGCTGGTCGAAAAAGTGCTGCTCGGCCTGGCCTTCCTTGCCCTGGGCTTATTTTTATTGCCTAATCGGGGCGGCGTAGAAATCCTGAGTGCGCTCATCCTTCTGGCTTCTGGTCTCTTTGGCTTTCGCGCCCCACCTAAAACCCAAGCCTGATGAAATCATTGTGGTCCTACATATCCCGCAATCTACCTTTGCATTGGATCTCCGAGCCCAAACCTCCTAAAGGCTGGTGGGTACTGGCAGGCTTGTTCATAGGGGTGATATTTCTGGGACAATGCCAGGTTCAAGAATCCCCATCTGCAGACGAAGCCCTCCCGCAAAGCCTGGCCCAGGTTCAACTCCATATCCAGCAAAATCACAATCTACTGTTGCTCCTCAACGAAGTTTTGGCCCAGATGGAAGCGGAAAAACCCACCGGCATTCAAGCTGGCACCCTGGACCGATTAGCGGAGATCAGCCGGGCCTTTGTGGCCTATCCGGACCTGGAAAAGGAAGGTGCGGAGGGGCGGAAACGGAGTCCGGAAAGAGGGCAACTGCTGATTGCTCTGGCGCACATGGGGCTGGATAGCCTAAGCGTTGACCGCCTGGCCCCTCATGTGTCTTTTGCCCAGGCCGATCTGCGAGGGGTTGACCTCAACCGCGCCTACCTGAAAGGGGTGAACCTGCACCAAGCCGATCTACAGGATGCCAGCCTTTGGGGCGCAGAGCTCAGTAAGGCGAACTGCTGGGGCGCAAACTTCCAGGGAGCCAATCTATCGCACGCCCATTTGACCGCAACCAATTTCAAGACCGCCATCCTGGATTGGGCCAAACTGGACGAGTCCCAGATGGCCAGGGCGGATTTCAACGGGGCGAGTCTGGCCTCGGTGAGCCTGAGACGGGTGGCTGGGCAAGCAAGTAGCTTCATGTGGACTGACATGCGGGGCGCCAGCTTACAGGGCGGCGATTTTTCCGGAGCCAATTTGGTGGGAGCCGAGCTTATCCAGGCCAATCTGGAAGGGGCCATCTTGAATGAAGCAGACGTTAGACGGACCGACATGACGGAAGCGCATTTGGTAGATGTGCATTGGCAAAAGGCCCGATTGAGCCGACTGGTGGTGCAGGGAGCTACGGTAAGCAGGGCGGACTGGCTGGAAAAGCTGACCGACTGGGAAGCGGAAAATGCAGCGGATATGCAGCAAGCCTATGTGCTGCGGCCCAATCCCGGCACGGCTCATAGCTTCTGGTTAGATCATCCTTAGTCGTTTGGACGAAGGATGGAAAGATCGCCCATCACCATATTGATTTTTTTAGCAAATCGGATCATCAGCGGATCACTGGTCCGAAACGGCTCAAAGCCTACGTTCAGGGCCCAACTGTAATAGCGCTGCAGGTCGTTGAGAAAAGCCGTTACCAATTCCGGGGTCCAATGCGTGGAAGCCTCAATGCCATATTTAGCCCGCAATGTTTTCCCGATTTCCTGTCCCCACTCATTGTTGATCAGGTCGATATAGTTATCTACCGCCCCTTCGTTGATGTCGAGGATTTGTTTTTCGGAAAAAGCGCCCGTTACCAGTTCTGGAATCCGAGACAGCTCATGGGCGTCGGCCATAAAGTCGGCTAGTTTTTCGGAAAAAATGGCCGTGGTAAAGCACTGCCCGGTTTGGTGGTTGAAGGTATTGAGGTAGCCTTTCTCGGAGAGGTCATTGGCTGGCATACGATGTACCTCCTCCGCTCGCAGATGACAGACCATGGCCTCTGCCAAATCGTAGAAGGCTACATCATCCGCCCCAAAGGTTTTGTCAATGCGCTTAGCCAGAAAATAGGCCCGCTGGATGCGTCTCCGATTGAAGACAGCATAGGGCGAGGAGAGGCCTAGCCAGGCTTTTTGTCCAAATCCTCCTTTCTTGGCATCGGTAAAATCATATTCATTGATGCCCTCCTTCAAGATGCTTTCTACCTTGCGCCCGCTGGTTTTGTGGGTAATGCGGACCATGGGATTGGACCAAAAACCATGATGGATATGTTGGTACTCAATGTCCACTGCTTCCTTGAAGGCCTCCAGGCTCTCAAAGTGGGTGGTCAGCAATGCGCCTTTGGTAGGAGAAAAAGCTTCGTAGGCTAAGGCTCCTTGTCTGGGCAAGCGCTCAGGAGGAAGTTCCTGCCCCAAAGCACCCAGGGTCAGAAGCACAAAGACGAAAAACAAACGAAGCTGAGACATGGTATTTCCGGGATGATGTCTAAATTATCAAAAAAAGCCAGCTTCTGCCAAGCAGCCAGCCTTCTCAGCTTACTTCATGCCATGTCCCAGCACGATTTTCAGCTACCTCAACAACTCGCCCGACGCCTTCAGACCTACGCTGGTCAATGGATGGTGTGTGGGGGATGGGCTATCGATCTTTTCCTGCATCGCGTCACCCGGGCGCATCAGGATATTGAAATCGCTATCCCGCGGAACCAGCAATTGCTGATGCAAGCCTATTTCCCAGCCTGGCAATGGCAGTATTATTATCAACATCAGGCGATAGCCTGGAAGGCTGAACAAAGTCTCTCCCTGCCTATCCATGAAATTCATGGGCGAGGCCCCGCAGGCGAGAAACTGGAAGTCTTGCTCAATGAAATCTTAGAAGATCACTGGTTTTTTCGGAGAAATCCCAAGCTGTCCAGGCCCCTGGAAAAGGCCTGCCTGAAAAGTAAAGCCGGCCTCCCCATCCTGAGCCCGGAGATCGTCCTGTTGTTCAAAGCTAAGGGCAGCCGACCGAAAGACGAGCAGGATTTCCAGGAGACCCTTCCGCATCTTTCTACCGAGCAAAAACAGTGGCTCAAATTTAGTTTGCGGACCCAGCATCCGAATCATGTTTGGTTAGACAGCCTTTAATTATTCGTCTTTCCCGGGAAGATAAGGGGCAAAAAATCCCTGGGAGTTGCCCCCAGTGTCAGCAGCCGCTAACTTATAGACAAACTACTGCTTCATGACGACGAATATTCTGCGCATCCTTTGCTCAGTCTTATTACTGAGCCTTTTTTCCTGCCAATCTTCCCCTGAAAAAACCAGTGCTCCGCCCAATGTGGTCCTCATTTTCATGGACGACATGGGCTATGGCGACCTGGAATGCTATGGCCATCCCACCACCCGTACCCCTCACCTGAATCAGTTGGCGGCTGAGGGCATCCGCTTTACCTCCTTCTACGCCCCTGCGGCAGTCTGTACGCCTTCCAGGGCGGGCTTGCTCACAGGACGATATCCGGTTCGGAACGCGCCCCATAATTTCGGGCCCGAATCTAAGACTGGCTTGCCTATTGACGAACTGCTGATTGCTGAAGTGCTGGGCGAGGCGGGCTATGCCACCGCTGCCATTGGTAAGTGGCACCTGGGGCACCTGCCGCCTTATCTGCCTACGGCAAGAGGCTTTGACTCCTTCTGGGGGCTGCCTTACAGCAATGATATGATCCTGCCCTGGTGTCCCTGGTTGACCGAAGCAGACAAGCTACATCTCTATCAGGATAGCACCATTGGAGAGGAAATCGGCAAAAATCAGGACGATCTGACGGTGCGCTATACTGAGCAGGCCGTGCAGTTTATCCAGGAGAAAAAGGATGCACCCTTTTTCCTTTATCTCGCCCATAGTATGCCTCACTTGCCCATCAGTACGGCAGACCGTTTTAAGGGCACTTCGGTAGCCGGACCCTATGGAGATGTGATTGAAACGGTGGACTGGTCCGTGGGAGAAATTCGCCAAGCGCTGGCCGCCTCCGGACAGGCCGAAAACACCCTCATTATTTTCACCAGTGATAATGGCCCCTGGCACAATCTCCCTGAACGCATGCTGCAAGATGGGGTAGAACCCTGGCATACCGGAACCTCGGGCATCCTGCGCGGTGCCAAAACCACCACCTATGAAGGAGGTAGCAGGGTGCCGGGTATTTTTCACTGGCCGGGCGTGATTCCTGCCGGGCAGGTCAGTCGGGAAATGGCTACGGCCATTGATATTTTTCCTACTCTACTCAGGGTGTGCGAGGCTAAGTTGCCCCGGGAAGTAGCTTTGGATGGCCATGATTTATTGGCGCACCTCAAAGGAGAATCCGCCAGTCCGCGAACGGACTTTTTCTACAGCAAGGGCAAAAAATTTGAAGCCATCCGCCAAGGAGCCTGGAAATTGAGGCATACCGAAGCCGCAGGTATGGAACTTTTTCATCTCGACCGTGATCCCGCTGAAATGTACAATCTGGCGGAAAGAGAGCCAGAAAAGGTGCAAGAACTCTGGCAGGCTTTGCAGGAAAAAGCCGCGGAGGTAGGTGCGGAAACCTATCCGGCTGAGATGGCTGAGACGGACTAAAAACGGGATCATTTGGGTTTTTGTGGGGACCATAAACGCTGGAGCAGAGAGGAAAACCTGTCTCAGAAATGAAGGCCAGGAGCACAGGCCAACCGCCTGTAAGCCAGGGGAAATGCAACTTTCCTGGCTTACTTCCGTTTAATTTTCAGGCAGGAAGGCCCCTGATTCCCCGGTCTTTCCTCAAAACAAACCCCACCGCTTCACATACATCCCAAGACATGAAGGAATTCATTTTTGCTGCCATGGTGCTTCTGCTGGCCACTGCTGCCTGCGGAGAAGCCAATTCTAATCAGATTCAAGCTGATATTTCTCAAGCGGATCAGAGCGCCCGCGCGGTAGAGGCTGCTGATGCCCCTACCAACCGTCAGGCTGCGGCCTTTGGCATGGTCCCTGGAGAATACACCTTTACCTATATGCAATCTGAATATGTAGACCGGGCGATGGATTTTCAGGTGAAAGTCGTCCTGTCAGCCGATGGCAGTATTCAGATTTACAGCGAGCATCCTTCCGGGAGTAAGCATCCCGATATTGAGTTTGAAGGAGAACTGTTTCACCATGCCTCTGGTGAAATCATCGTCGCTTTGGAAGAAGCTGACAAAGCAGCAGCAGAGGTCGGCGGCTGTACCGGTGTGATGGTATTCGATCCTCAGGCCAAAATAATCCGCAGTTGCTAGGGGGCGCCACACTCATTTACTTGAGCTGCAAGCCCTACAGGTAGGGACGGAAGTCTTTTTGCCCGAAACCCACACTTACGCCAAGGTGGAGAGCTGGAAAGTCCTGCCTGAAGCCCAGATGACCTATACGCTGGAGCTAGCGGCTGGAGACAACTTCCTCGCCAATGGCCTGATGGTGAAGACCGAAGTAGTAAAAGAAATCCCTTAAATATTCTTCTTGAAGTTTTTGAGCTCGTCGGCTTTATCGGTGAGCTTCATTTGGTAGTCGATCTCATACTTTAGGCCTTCGTCCAGAGTATGAGCGGCCCCGTATTGGTAGACGTGTTTGATGCCGGCGAGCGCCTGGGAGCTGTTTTGGAGAATGCCTGCCAGGAGCTGATCCACGGCAGCAGGGAGTTCCGCGGCAGGTACGGAGGCATTGACCAGGCCGATGCGGGCCGCTTCCTGTCCAGAAATGGGCTGAGCGGTAAAGGAAAGCTCTTTGGCTTTGCGGAGGCCTACCAGCTTTTGCAGGCGCTGGGTCATGCCCCATTTGGGCGCGATGCCCCACTTGGCGTGCGTATCGCCTATCTTGGCTTCGTCAGCCGCCAGTACCAGGTCAAAAGCCAGCATCAGCTCCATGGCCCCGGTAAAGCAGTGCCCGTTGAGCATGGCGATGGTTACCTGTGGCATGTGCTCCAGGTGATGCATGATTTTCATGCCGTCTTCCCACATCTCAAAGCCTCGCTCCACTTTGCTGTGCTGGAAGATGGATAAATCTACCCCCGCTGACCAGGCTCGACCTTCTCCTTTAACCACCACCACCGAACAACTTTCATCTTCTGCCAATTGGTCCAATACTTGCCGCCATTCGGCAATCATGATATCCGTTAAGGCGTTCATTTTTTCCGGACGATACAGGGTGATCCAGGCTACTTTATCCTGGCGTTCAAAGCGAATATGTTGGTAGTCCATAAGGCAATATTGTCTGTATGATAGTGGGGAAGGATGCGGCCCTGCGTGGCGATATCTAAAAACCGAATTTCGTCTCTCCTTTGAGAGATTCCTGATAAGCCTCCATATTAAACGTAAAAAGGTCCGGGGGACGGCGGCTGGCTTCTTTTTTCTGGCCTACTTTTTCAATGAGGCCTTGTTTGAGCATTTTTCTCCGGAAGGTACCCCGATCAATTTCCCGGTCCAGGATAGCTTCGTACAGGCCTCTCAGTTCTCCCAGGGTAAAAGGCCCGGGCAACAATTTGGCGGCGATGGGCTGATGCAGGAGTTCCTTGGCGAGAATCTTTCGCGCTTCTACGATGATTTCTTCATGATCCAAAAACATGCCTTCCAGTTGGGAAAGGGGAATCCATTCACTACCAATGCCCAGGCCGCCCGGTTTTAAGTCGGTAAAGCGTATGTCCACCAAACCATAATACACTACGGTGATAAAGCGTTGGGTGATCCAGGTGAGGATCTCTTGCGAAAGGTGCGGGCCTGCAAAAGCGGATATTCGAGGATCGGTTATGCGTTGAGGGTCACCGAAGGTTTGAATTTGGCGGAGATAAACCTGCTCTATGCCCAATAAAGCCAGGTTTCGATTGGCTGCTTCTTCCAGTTTTTCTTGATGCTTGATATATCCTCCTGGAAGCATGCGGTCTCCCTGAGAGCTGATCCGAGCGACTAATACCCGTAATTCCGGATGGGTATAGCCCCAGACCACACAGTTGATAGAAAGATGAGGCAAATAATGGTCTATGCCCTCTGAAAAATAGCTCTTTATGGCGTGTTCAAAAGTCTGGCTAGCCATGGTAGGTGCAGCTTGTGTGAGGAAACTCCTTTGAGGCAATTTGCCTCAAAGTACAACAATCCTTACTTTTGAACTAGTTTTTTATGCAGGAGGCTGAGGGCGACTGCAAGAAAAAACTAAATTTTTCTCTTTCCTCAATTCCCTGCTGCGGGCTTTTTTGACCCCGCATGCGTCAAGCCCTCGCCATCTGATGTTTACCCTTGTAACCGGTAAAAAATCAGATTTGACCGTAGATGCCATACGGAAAAGCCTGTTTCTGAACAATTTGGCTTTCTGAAGTGTCTATATGTAAAGCAGAATTCTTTTGCTATTTACGCAGCCCCTTAAGGAAATGCCTGACTGAACCGCTCAATGTCTACACAGCCATAGCCGCGGACCAACGGAGTGGAAACCAGTTTTCCAATTGCAGGCAGCTAAGCCATCCATGATCACATTCAAAGAGATTCCCTAAGCCATTGATCAGTCCTCGATTAATGCCACGGATGAGATGCTTTGAAAAGGGAGGTTGTATGAAATCCTTTTTGGCATGTTACATGCCCCGGTTGATGAAATCGGGGCTTCCGTGTTTTTACCAAGGCTGTGAATAGATGATAAGGGGGAGGCATTTGCGACTAGAAAGAAAACCTTTATCCTTATGCGTTTCGTGTTGCTCATGGCTTTTATTCCCTATCTGTTTCCGGCTTGCTCCACGGTAGAAAACCGTTTTCCTTACGGGGCAGAAGTGTCTCTGACTGGCAGGGTCGTCCAGCAAGCTTATTCCACCAATGGCGTGGATACTTTCCATACCTATCTGTTAATCCTGGAGGATTCATTGACGGTGTATCCGGCGGAGCCTTTTCTTTATGGGCAGGTTGCGACCGTAGATCGGGTGCACCTGGATGTGCTCCGGGAGGAATTCCTGGCCTGGGAAGGCAAAACCTGGGAAGGAAGCGGAACCCTGATCCCCAGTGAAACCAGCCATCATTTGGGCCCGGTGTGCTTGCATCGGAAGGAGTGAATGGCTGTGGAAAAAATAAAGGCTAAATTCTGATTTTGGAAAAAGCGCGATTCTCCTAGTTTAGGGAGACCAAATACGCTGCTATGGATACCCTCGATGATCCCTGTTTCAACTGTGAAGGCACCCAAGGTCCTACGACCGAAATTCTCTATGGCCATGCCATCTGTGACGCCTGCAAAGGAACTTTAGGGCTGTACCAGGACGCCACCATCGAAAAGCATCGCGCTGCTTATGCCGAAAAACAGCAGCTAGACCCTGCTGCCCCTTCTTTTCAGGATGAACTGTACCGCCGACTGGAAAAGCTGGAAAAGGATTTCATCCTCCGCAAGATTAAGTTCATGCACATGCTGGATCGCCTGGAAAAAATGCATGGCTAGGGCTGCAATTTTTTATGGCTATTTTGTTCAGGGTAAGGGCTATATTTTCGAGCCTTCGCATCAATTAACCCTTTATGAAATACCTCCTTTTTCCCTGCATCTTCCTTTTTTGTCTACCTCTCCTGAAGGCCCAATCTCTGGACTCTGCCGCCATTGACGAGATTTTTGCTGAATGGGACCAAGCCCATACGCCTGGCTGCGCTCTGGGCATTTTCCAAGAGGGAGAGATCGTTTATGCTAAAGGCTACGGCCTGGCCAACCTGGAGTACGAAATACCCAATGACGCCCAATCTGTCTTTCGCATTGGTTCTACTTCTAAGCAATTCACGGCGGCCTGCATCGTCCTGCTTGCCCAAGCAGATAAGCTAGCCCTGGATGATCCGCTACGGAAGTTTTTCCCTGATTTTCCTGCCTATGCTAATCAGATCACCGTCCGCCACCTCCTCAATCATACCAGCGGACTGCGGGATTACCTGACCCTTTCTTTTCTCAAGGGATTAGGAGACGATGATTGGTATCGGGATGAAGATATCATGGATTGGCTGGTCAAACAGCAGGCCCTCAACTTCGAACCTGGTTCGGAATTTCTGTACAGCAACTCGGGCTATTGGCTGCTGGGCCAGATTGTGAACCAGGTTTCCGGTATGAACATGGCGGATTTTGCTCAGCAAGCAATATTTGAACCCCTGGGCATGAGCCATACCCATTTTCACAATAACCACAATCGCATCGTGAAGAAGCGGGCCTCTGGTTATTCCCCAACAGGTCCTGATACCTATGAAATCAGCATGACCACCCTGAACATGATTGGCGATGGCGGCATTTTTACCAGCATTGAGGACATCAAAAAATGGGACGATGCCTATTACCGATCTGAAACGCTCAGCCCGGCTTTTTGGGCGGCGATGACCGAGCGGGGCCTCCTCAACAATGGGGATACCCTTGACTATGCCGCTGGCCTGTTTGTAGATCAGCACAAAGGCTTGCCAGTGATCAGCCACGGCGGGGCTTTTGTAGGATTTCGGGCAGAGTTGATGCGCTTTCCTGAGCAGCGGCTGAGTATTGCCGTCTTTGCCAACCGGGCCGATGCCAATCCCACAGGCATGGCTTTCCAGGTGGCTGATATCCTGCTGGCAGATACATATCCCAAAGTTGAAAAGCCGCAGGTTGCGGAAAAAGAAGCCGTAGCTCCCACAGAGCCTCAACCTGAAATAGCCCTAAAGAACCTAGTGGGCCTCTACGAGCTAAGAGTAGGCCTGGCCATGGAAGTGAGTCTGGTAGGTGATTCTTTGCAGATTTTGCAGCAATGGAATCAGGAACAGTACCGCATTGCCCGTACCTCCGGAAATACCTTCCAATTGCCTGAGGATGAATCTGTATCCTTCACCTTCTCCGATCCTGAAGGCGGCATGGCGCAATGGCTAACCGTTTTTCAAGGAGGGCGAAATTATCCGGCCCGGCGGAAAGAACCGCTAGACCTCTCCGCTCTTAAACTGGAAGACTATGTCGGAAGCTATGTAAGCGAGGAGTTGGAGGTTCGATTTGAGATTCGCCTCGAAGATGACAAGCTGTTCATGCAGCCCGGAAAGCTGGAAGAGGTTAGGCTAAACCCGGATGAAAAAGATGTCTTTGTCTTCAGTGGAGGCAAGCTGACCTTTCAACGGGAAGCCGGCAAAGTGGTCAGTTTTGGGTTGGACGCAGGTCGGGCCAAAGGCTTTGGTTTCAAAAGAGAATAAGCTCCTCATCTACGAAAGACGCCTTTTCACCTCGCAAGGGGATAGTCAGCAAACTGACTGGTAAGATTTTTTTCTAAATCCCCTTGCGTAACCGAATGGTTACGCGTATATTGGTAACCAATTGGTTACTCTTTTATGGAAGCAGACGTTTTTAAAGCTATTGCTGATCCCGTGCGCCGGGATATCATCGGCCTTTTGGCCCGGGAAAAAATGACGGTCAAAACCGTAGCAGATCATTTTTCCATCAGCCGCCCCGCTATCTCCAGGCACCTGCGGGTTTTGAGAGAGTGCGGGCTGGTGGCCATCCAACAGCAAGGGCGGGAACGGGTGTGCCAGATCCAACCGGAAGAACTGGCCCCGGTATTTGAGTGGATGGAGCCTTATCGCAAGATGTGGGAAGCGAAGCTGGATTCTTTCGAAGCCTATCTGGAAGGCTTAAAAAAGGATCGAGGGGAGGAATAAGCGATGCGCCTATTTTTTTAAAGAATAAGAACATTCAATAATTCTATATCTGATGAGCAACACACAAGTAGATGGCCGGACCTTGACCATGAAGCGGACCTTTGCAGCCCCGGTGGCTTTGGTCTGGGAAGCCTGGACGCGTCCGGAACACATTGCCTCCTGGTGGGGCCCTCCTGGCATGGAGGTAAAGATTCAGGCCCACGATTTTCAGGTAGGCGGTCAATGGCGATATAGCATGACCATGCCCAACGGAGCCGAATTCATTACTGAAGGGGTGTATAAAGTCATCGAGGAATGGAAGAAGATATTCTCTTCCGCGGACTTTAAACCTATGACCGAGGGCGTGGACATTCAGGCTATTTTTGAGGAAGCGGGGGAGCAGACCCATTTTACCTTCAACGTAGTGCATGCTACGGCTGAATATGCCCAGCAGCAAAAGGACATGGGCTTTGACAAGGGATGGGGGTCTGTCTTCGACAACCTGGCCAATTTCCTTCAGCAACAGCAAGGCTAAGGAGCCTTGACTAGAGACCATTGATAAAGTATTTAACATGAGTTATCCCAGCATTCGGGATGACTCATGTTTTTTTGAGACGGATAGGAAAGTGCCCTTTTCCTTCTACATGCTTTTCCCTCCGGAAGCTCTTCCGACTGAAAGGAGGTGAGCGGTCCGGGTCAAGGGCTCCGACATTTTTTTCGTCGGAGATCTCTGCTATCCTTATGTTATCATGGAGACCCCGGATAAGTCATTTTCCCGTTGGTCAAATGCCTTTCCGGGGTGACATATTTGTGGGTAGTTGGAGGTAGTTGGGGCTTCAAGAAGCGGTTTGATGAAATCATCTCTGCTTCCATATTCTTGTCACTCCGGAAGATTCTCTGACTGAAAGGAGGTGAGCTTTCCGGGTCAAAGACCCCGACATTTATATCGTCGGAGATCTCTGCTATCCTTATGTAATCATGGAGACCCCGGATAAGTCATTTTCCCGTTGGTCAAATGCCTTTCCGGGGTGACATATTTGTGGGTGGTTGGAGGTAGTTGTAGGTAGCTGGGGTTTCAAGAAGCGGTTAGAAGAAAACTTGGCTTATGCAACATGCGGGATGCCTCCTGTTTTTATCCCAAAGCAGGCCCTTAGTTTCCTGTGGTCGCTAGTTGATGAATCCCATCCTCAAAAGACAAGACCGGTTGATATCCCAACTGCTGGCGGGCTTTTTCGTCATTCACCGAGAATTCCGTAGCCATGAGCCGAACCATAATCGGGGCAAGCGGCGGACGGGATTTGAGCCCAAGTGCCTTCCAGATTCCCCCAAGAAAGTGGGCCAGAAAAACCACCAGGCCACGAGGGATTTCTTTTTCGCCGGCTTCTATTCCGTAAGCCTGCATGATCCCGCTAAAGGTGGTTCGCATCGACCGCCGATCTCCATCCGTAACAAAGAAAGCCTCTCCTCCCAAGGCGCTATTTAGCCCAGCCAGAACGGCCTGAGCCAGGTTGCGCACATGAATGGTAGAGAGAATCTGATGATTGCCACCGATCCAGCGCCATCTACCTTTTCGGGCATTTTCGAATAGCTCTTCGTAGTGGTGATTTTCCGGCCCCCAAATGGCGGGCGGCCGCAGGGAAAGCGTTCTGAAGCCCGGTCGATTGGCGGCGAGAATGGCTTTTTCTGCCAGGGCTTTGGTTTTGGGATAAAGGGCTTTGGGGAGCCCTGGCTCAGCTTCGGATTCCCGCAGGTTCACGATAGGGGAACCGGGGACTACTGGGGCGGCCGAGATGTAGATAAAATGGGCGATACCCGCCTGCTGAGATAGGCTCAATAAGCGCTGGGTGGCTTCTACATTGATGGCATAAAAGGGGGCTTTGTCGTAGGTGAAATCCATGTGAGCAGCAGCGTGGACCACGGCCTCGCATTGCTGAAGGGCGGAGGAGGTATGGGCGGATAAATGGGTCAGATCATCCGAAACGGGCACGGCCCCCAGTTGTTGTACGCGCTGGGCAGAGGTGGCGCTGCGGGCCAGGGCAAAGACTTCATGTCCGGCCTCTTTGAGGACAGGGATAAGGTGTCGTCCCACAAATCCCGAACCTCCGGTAAGAAAAATCTTCATCTTTTTTGCTGTAAAGATGAAGCCTTCCCAGGGCCTTTGGTTAGCCCTATCCGACCTATCCTTAGCCCTAAAGGACGCGAAGGCTTATTGTTCGGAAGGAAGCACCCCGAATTGCTTTTTGTAAGCCAGGGTAAATTTTGAGGGGTGGGCGTAGCCAATTTCGTAGCTGACCTCACTGATGGTTTTGGTTTTGGACAAAATAGCCTCCCGGGCATAGGCCATTTTGATTTGCTGATGGTACTGCATGGGCGGGAGCCCAAAAACCTGTTTGAAGGTGCGTTTAAATTTGGTGGTGCCCATGCCAGCCAGCGCAGCCAATTCTTTGCCAGAGGGCAACTGAGGCGCCAGGGGATTCCGGAGATGGGCGGCGGCTACAAACAAGCCCTTCAGGTCATCGGGGTGCAGCTGCTCATGCTCCTTCTCTAGCTGCCTTTTTTGCATTTTGTCCCAGAACAATCCTAAAAACTCCAGGATGGCCGCATGCCGCTTGAGCAGGTTGTACTGCTGGTCAATGGCCTGATGCAATAGCCGCTCCATCTGACTTTCCAGGTCCTCGTAGATCACGTTGGGGGCGGTTTCTGTCAGGCTGGCCTGCGCCGCTTCGAAATAGCGCGTCAATAAGGCTTGTTTAAACCGAATCAGCACGATGTGGAAAGGGGCATGGGGCGGATTGAGGTTCTTCACCCGGGTGTCCGGTGGGTAAAAAAGAATCCCGGAGGGCAGGAATTTCTGGAAGCTAATCTGCTCGTCGTTGACGGTTTTTTCCAGGGGAATCCGGGATAAATTGATGTTCAACAAGCGCCATTCCGAGTCCGGCGGATTGAGGGAATGAAATTCCAGGGGATGATTGAGCTGGAAGCGGAAATCATAGACTTCCATTCCTTCTGGAAATGCCGTCAGCCGCATACTGCCTGCTCCTATAGCAGCCTGAACCTGCAGCAAGTTGCCGGAGGGTGCTACCCCCAATTGTTCAGCAAACTGCTGCAGGATATTGCGCTGGATGTTGACTTTCATCTCATTCTTCCACCAGGAAGGGAATATTGGCGTTGGCTACCTTGTGTTGATCGTAGATGTAGCTAAAGATACGATATTGCCCTGGTTCTGCGGGCGTACGGAAGGTCAGTTGCCCGTTTGTTTCTGCCACCACTTCAATATCCAGATAATCAGGTTCCTTTTCAAAGGCCCCGCCCTGACTGCGTACATCTACCTCTTTCATCATTTTCCACACATAGCGCAGAGAATCTCCGGCATGGTCATGGGCATTCACTGCGAAGGTATAGGCTTGGGCCGGTTCCAGGGTGATATTGTCTGTGCTGACTTTTTCATCCAGGGTAGCGGAGCTAATGGCCGGGGCCCGATCAGCTGGATAGGCCCCACTCCAGTACAGGGTCAATTCATCGGCTACAGCGGTGGCTCGTCCGTCTTTGTTGAAGATGCCATACCAGGTAGGGGTGCGTTCTTGTTTTTGTCCCCACAGGAAGGCAAAGCCGCCCATGTTCCGACCGGTGGTATCGGCGGTAAAACCTTTGGCGAGGCGGTCGCGCAAGCCATCGGCTTTTTGGGTAGAGTTCTCCTCTATTTCTCTTCCCCAACTGGTGGAAGGCATTTCCCAGTGTCCCAGGGGGCCGTATTCCGTTACGGTGTAAGGGATGTCGATGCCGTTGGCCATTTCCTGATTGACCAGGCCTGCCAATCCGCCATAGACCTGATAAGAGAGAAAGTCAATCTGCGGGCAGTGTTCCAGCATGACTTTGATATGGTCTCCGTAGGCTCCGGCAGCGAAGGTGGTGGTAACCGGGTGGTGGGGGTCCACTTCATGGATGTAATCTACAATCTCAGCCAGGGCTTCGTAGGCTTTGGGATTGACCACGCCCAGGGAACCATCCGGCATAATGAGGAGGTTGAGCTCATTGCCTACGACCCAGCAGAGCAGGGCAGGATGGTCTTTGTAGGTGATGATTTCTTCCTTGATGCGGGCAAGTTGCTTGCGTACAGCCGCGGTATCACCGTAGTCAAAGCCATGCAATTCTTTTCCCATGGCGATGCCCATGGCGATTTTGAGGTCGTATTTGACGGCAGAGTCCAGTTCCATGGGGGCGGCGTCGGTACTCCAGGTGCGAAAGGCGTTAGCGCCCGCCTCGGCCAGCGCTTGGAAATTTTGTCCGGCATTAATGTCCAGACCAGCCCCTTTAAGTTCGAAGCGTTCACCATCTATGTAGAAATCATACTGTCCGTTGACTTGTTTAATTTCAACCTTGGAGCCTGTCGCAGACTCGTTTGATTGACACGCTCCCAGGAATGTAGCCAGGATGATGGCTCCACCCAAAAGGAGGTGAGGGATGCGAGAACCGAAATTCATAGGTTTTGTAGCTTTTAAGTTGTCCTGATATCGCCAGAGGGTGTTTTTTAAAGCGAGAGTGAAAATATTCAAGAAATCCAATATGACCAAGGTGAGTAGGCAAAGTGAGGGGTGAAATAGTACTATTTTGCTGCGCAGAAAAAGGTGTATCTTTAGACTTCTCCAAAATTTCAACCTTTATGCATCTGCAAAACAACCGCACGTTTGGCCTTGGTTTCATCTTGATTATGATCGCAGGGGGCCTGCAACTTATTCTGGAAAATCGGCCGGTATTGCAGATCGTGATGGGGGGCTTGGCGCTGGTGGGCTTTGTCTTATTGATGACGGGGATTTATCAGGAGCGCAAAAAAGAAGAGCAGAAAAAAGAATAGCATCTACGAATCAACTATGGAAATATCAAGTCTGCTCATGTACATGGGCATAGGCGTAACCGTACCCCTGGTACTTTATTGGATCAGGAAAGGCGCATCTCGCGAGATCCAACCGAACGCTGAAGGTGTATATACCCTTCGCATGCCTCCCTTCTTTTTATATGGGGCCCTGGCCTTTGGGGTGATCCTGTTGATTTTTATCACGGCGATCATGGTAGACGAAACTGAAGAACAAAAGGGGGAGGCTATCCTAATCGTAACAATCTTTTGCACCCTGGTCGGCCTGCCGAGTTTCCTGTATTACCACTTCCACCGGCTGGTGTATAACGATCAGACCGTGACGGCTACGAGTTGGCTGGGCAAATCCCAGACCCTTAGCTGGGATGAGATAGAATCTGCTGCTTTGGGGGGGATGCAAGGCAACTATCACGTGAAAGGGGCCGGCAAAGTCCTAAAAGTGAGTGGGTACCTCGTGGGCTTTAAGCATTTTCAGGTGGAGGTAGAGCGGAAATTGAAAAAAGGGACAGCTTAGCCTGCAACCCTCCTGAACCTTTCTTGGTAAACTCAAAGATGAAAAACACAAGCATGTTGCTGGGGCTGAGTTTCCTTTGTCTTCACCTATCAGCCCAATCCGATACCCTACGCATCAAGCAGCATTTTACCCACATCCTCCAAACCGAACAGCCGCGCAACTACCGACATCCCGAAGTGCTGGATGAAGTAGCCGCCTATATCTCAACCCAGCTACAGCCCTACAGTGATACGGTCTATGATCAACCCTATGAGGTGAGCGGAAAAACCTACCGGAATGTGGTAGCGGTCATCGGACCCGAAAAACCCCAGACCATCGTGATCGGCGCGCACTACGACGTATGTGGTCATCAGGATGGCGCGGACGATAATGCCAGTGGGGTAGTGGGCTTATTGGAACTGGCCCGGCTGCTGCAAGGAGTAGATTTGCCGTATCGCCTGGAACTGGTGGCCTACACCCTGGAAGAGCCGCCTTTCTTCCGCTCACAACAAATGGGAAGTTACATCCATGCGCAATCGGTCAAGGAACGAGGCCTGGACGTATACGGCATGCTGTGCCTGGAAATGATCGGTTATTTTGATGCGAGCAAAGGTAGTCAGGAATATCCTTTAGGCTTCTTTTCCTGGTTTTACGGCAACCGGGGCGATTATATCACTTTGGTGAGTAAGTTTGGCAGCGGGAAGTTTGCGAAGCAGTACAGCCGGGCCTTCAAAAAGGAAGCCCAGATCAAAGCCAAGAAATTCAAAGGCCCGGCCCGCCTGCCCGGCATAGATTTTTCCGACCATTTGAATTACTGGAGGCTGGGGTGGAGTGCCTTGATGATTACGGATACGGCTTTTTACCGAAACAAAAACTACCACGAAAAAACCGATACGCTGGAAACCCTGGACCTGACAGCCATGGCCAAAGTGATAGACGCGACCCTGGCCGCCCTGAAACGCTTGAAATAATCACTCTATGAAACTGGAAGTAATCAAAGCTCCTAAAGCAGATAAAGCCGTGATGAAGCAATTGCTGGAATATTACTGCTATGACTGGAGCCCCTATCTGGATACCGATGTTAATGCTCACGGAGCCTTTGACTATCCTTTTCTGGACCCCTACTGGCTGGAAGAAAACCGCCATCCCTTTTTTATCAAAGCCGATGGTGAATACGCCGGCTTTGCCCTCGTAAATCAGGATTTTCGTGCGTTGAAAGATCCCCAGGGCCATGTCATGGCAGAATTTTTTATCATGCGACGCTACCGTAGGCATGGGATAGGGGAGTTTGCTGCCAAACAGGTATTCGCCCTGTTTCCCGGGCCCTGGGAAGTTTCTCAAATCATGATGAACGAAGGCGCGGTCCGCTTTTGGGATAAGGTGATCAAGGAATACACTGATGGGAATTTCGAAACTCGTCCCCTGGAAATGGACCACCTGAAACGGCAGATTATGGTTTTCGGGTAAAAGGGCTTTTTTCTACCTTAGCTGATATGCCTGCTGAAGCCCGAATTTTTGTCCTGCCAGAGCATTTTTCCTTTTCCATGGAGGGAGGGGTAAAAACCCATTGGTATGAAAGTGCCAGCGACCTGGCCCGCAGTCAAATCCGCCTCCAGCATCATACCATCAGTTTTTTGCAGCAAGGAACCAAAGAACTGGTGGGGCCTCAATCTTCGGTAAGCCTGCAAAATGATCATTTCGTACTCATGCGGGCCGGGCACTGCCTCATGACAGAACGCATCTCAGCCGCCCAACAGCGCTACCAAAGCCAGTTGCTTTTTTTCTCGAATGCGATGTTGTTGGATTTTCTCGGCAAACACCAGATTCAGCCTGGGTCCCTGAGTTCGGCTTCCCCCTTTCGGGTATGTGCCTATGATCCTTATGTCCGGCATTTTGTGGATAGCCTGCGTCAGCTCTCCGGCATGGAAGAACGCTGGCAACGTAAAGTCATGCCCGCCAAGCTGGAAGAAATCCTGTTGTACCTCCTGGAAAGGGAAGGTGGAGCTTTCCTCGGTGGCTTGCTGCATGACCTGGCACCCGGCACCCGCCATCTGGTGCAGGTGGTGGAATACAACCGCCTGCATAAACTCAGCCTGCAGGAATTGGCTTTTCTCTGCCATATGAGCCTTTCTACCTTCAAGCGGGAATTTCAAAAACACTACCAAACCTCCCCTAGTAAGTGGTTTCAGGCGCAGCGCCTGGAGCATGCAGCCTTGCGGATGCGAACCCATAGCTTGCGCCCAGTCGAGGTATTCGAAGATGCGGGCTACGAAAACCTTTCCACCTTCATTCAGGCTTTTAAGAAGCATTTTGGCCAGACTCCCCGTCAGTTTCAGGACGAGCAATTGAGCTTTTAGCCATACTTATTGACCTTTTCGCTAGGCCATATAAACAAGGTATAGAGAGAACTTGCAGCATGTTTCATTCTCAAATAGCATTGCTCATGCGTATCTCATCCATGATCCTCGGCCTGCTGCTCTTGCCTGCGGGCCTCCTCTTCGGCCAGTCTACTTTCACCCTGACCAGCGAAACCCTGGGAGGCAGTGCCACCAAGACCGAAGAATTCAATGGCTTTGGCTGTACCGGGGATAACCAATCTCCACCCTTGTCCTGGGAAAATGCTCCCGAAGGCACCAAAAGCTTTGCCATCACCATGTACGATCCGGACGCGCCCACGGGTAGCGGCTGGTGGCACTGGGTGGTGTTTGACATTCCGGCTGACGTTACCAAGCTGGTGGCCAACGCGGGAAATCCTGCGGCGGGCCTGGCCCCCAAGGGAGCCATTCAAAGCCTGACCAATTACGGAGTAGCTGGCTATGGCGGGCCTTGTCCGCCCGAAGGACACGGGATTCACCAGTATGTCATCACCGTCTATGCCCTCAAGGTAGATAAGCTCGGCCTGGAAGCCAGCACCAACCCTGCTATCGTTGGCTATTACCTCTGGAACAATACCCTGGCCAAGGCTAGCATTGTCGCCTATTACGAACGAAAATAAGCTGATAGGGTACCTTTCCCGGCGCAAACAAGGCTGGCAGGAATTTCCTGCCAGCCTCTCTGATATAGGAGGTTTGGCACAATAGAAGACAAAAGATATAGGTGGATGAAAAGTTCGGATAAAAATAAGGTTGATTGCTTCGAATGAATTGGCTAATATGATAACACCCTGATGCTCTTTGTTTTACCCATAATTACTACTCAAACCATGAAGCGAATCACTGCTTTTCTCATGGGGGCTATGCTGCTACTGGCCTCCTCCCTCTCCGCTCAAATGCTGGATGAATTTACCTGGAACAATGTCCATGGCCATGATTATATTCAAAAAGAGCAAGACCAATTATTACAAGGGCCTTGCCATGTTTTTGCCTCGGTAGCTGCGATGGAGGCTGGCTACGAACTGTATTATAACTATTGGGGGGCGAATCTGGATTTGTCAGAGCGGTTCGTTTTTTCTCGGTGTTTTGGCAACGACCCAGCTACTACTGGTATTGAAAACTCCCTTGATTCCCTCAAAAAATATCGGGTAGTCTTGGAAGAATGTGCCCCCTACGGAGATAGCTGCAACAATAATTCTTGTTTTGGAGGAGAATTTCATCAAAACAATGAAAACTGTGATTGTCCTACCTGCCCGGAAACGGAAGAAGAGCCGGAAGAAAGCTATAAGCTCGTCGACTATTCAACGCTAGATATCAACAACATGGCAACCCAGGATGATCTCAAAGCGGCCATCATCCGAGATGGCCCAGTAGCGCTTTGGTGCCTTTCCGATTCTCTCTATGTAAATACTAACCATGCCTTTTTGCTTATCGGTTGGAGAACCAATAGTGCTGGATTAATAGAATGGCATATGCGAGATAGTTGGCCCGGCGGAGCCATAACCAAGTATTATCTGATCAACCTCGTAACCTTATTCAATAATAACGCTTCCTTTGAGGCCTTTCAATTGGGAAGAATCGATAAGTACACCAATGAATCTGAAGAGGCGTGTGGATGGGAAAAATTCGATACGCCTATTACCTGTCAGGACAATGACGGCGATGGGTATTATTTTTGGGGATTGGGCCCCAAACCCGATGAGTGCCCTTGTAGTGCTCCCAATGCACCAGATGTGGATGACAGTGATTATAACATTACCTACCTGGATGGGACTGATGTCGTGCTCAATACCTGCACCGTTCCAACGGTTTCTACTTATCAATATGAAAATTTTGAAAGTGAAGGGACGGGTACGGGAGGCTGTTATGGTGGATATAGCCTGGCTTCCAATGTGTGGGAAAATGTCAGTGGCGACTGGGTAGACTGGCAACCTCGCAGTGGCCCTACGCCTTCCAGCGGCACCGGTCCATCCGGAGGCGCACCGGGTGGTTGGGGAAAATATGTGTACCTGGAAGCCAGTGGGTGCAGCAATAAAAATGCCTATTTACAAACCAAAAATCGGATTGATCTTGGTTGTGCGGTCAGTCCTCGCATTACCTATTGGTACCACCAGTACGGCAGTAATCAGGGCAACCACAAAGTGCAGGTCAGTACCAATTGTGGGGCTACCTGGACCAACCTGGGGAGTACAATTTCAGGTAACCAGGGTAACTACTGGAAAATGCGAACTCTTTATTTAAATAGTTTTGTTGGGCAGAAAATCATGATCAGATTTGAAGGAAAAACGGGCTTCGGGTATCTCAGCGACATTGCCCTGGATTATATCAATATCTCCTTTACCACCACCAGCAAAGAAGGGGAACAGCAGGGGCCACAAAACCTGAGTACCTTCCTGGAAGAAGTGAAGATTTATCCTAATCCGGCCAGGGACAAAGTGGTCATTTCCTTTGCCCAGGAAATTCCTGCCCAGGTCCGCATTCTGACGCCTTTCGGACGAGAAGTTTTAAGAGGCAACATGATTGGCACCCAGGCCTTCAACGTGAGCAACCTCAGTGCCGGCATGTATCTGGTAGAAATCGTCCTCGGAGAGGAAGGGGATCAGATTCACCGCTTTAGCCGAAAACTCATCATTGAATAAGGGTTTTTTCCTACCTTGCAGGCCCTGCCGGAAGCTCCGGCAGGGCCTTTTATTGTTCAGATTTTTCCCGCTCGTATGAACCCGCTCAAACGCTTTTTTAAACGCAACTCCCACAATGGCCTCTTCAAAGGGCTGGCGGGATTTGGGCGATCCCTGCACCGCTTATATGAGAACCGGAATCATGATATCTACTCCAATGGGGAACTAAACCTGATCCGTAAGCTCGCTCACCTGTCACCGAAAGTGGTGATAGATGGCGGGGCGAACGTAGGCGGCTATGCCGAAGTTTTATACCAGCGTTTACCCACGGCCAGGATTTATGCTTTTGAGCCGGTGCCTGATACCTACACCTCCCTGCAAGCAAAGGTGGAAAAAATGGACAGAATCGAGACCGTGCCTAAGGGCCTTTTTTCCGAAACCACCCAGCGCCAGATCCAACTCTACGATTCCCATACCCATTCCTCCATCTACGCCATCGAAGGGGTGAATTATACGCCTCAGGCCACGCTAGAGATTGAGTTGATGAAGGGAGATGATTTTCTTCGGGAAAAAAGCCTCCAGCAAGTGGATTTTTTAAAGCTGGACATCGAAGGGGCTGAATATGCAGCTTTAGAGGGATTTGAGCAGGCCTTGGAAAAAGGGCGCATCCGGCTCATCCAGTTTGAATATGGCTACATCAATATCACGACGAAGAAGCTATTAATCGATTATTATCAGTTTTTTGCGGCTTACGGATATCAGGTGGGCAAGCTATTCCCGAAGCGCGTGGAATTTCGGACGTATCATTTCAAGCATGAAGATTTTATTGGCCCTAACTTCGTAGCGGTCCGAAAATCTGACACCGAGTTAATCCAGCTTTTGCAAGAGAAATAAGCATCTGTATGAAGATCAGTGGCTTTACCATGGTAAAAAATGCGGATAAGCTCTATTATCCAATCAAGGCTTCTATTGCCTCCATCCTGCCGCTGGTGGATGAGTTTGTAGTCGCATTGGGAGACTGTGATGCAGATGATCGGACCCGGGAAGAAATCCTCAGTCTGGCTTCGGAAAAAATCCGCATCATAGATACGGTCTGGAACCTGGAACGCTATCCCAACGGTATGGAAAATGCCCACCAGACGGACCTCGCCAAAGCGGCTTGTAGCGGGGATTGGCTGTTTTACCTGCAAGCGGATGAGGTCGTCCATGAAGCAGACCTGCCTAAGATTAAGCAAGCTTGTCAGCGCTGGTTAGACGATCCTCAGGTGGAAGGCTTGCTGTTTAACTATCGGCACTTTTGGGGCGATTATGATCATTACCAGGATTGTCATGGCTGGTACCCACGGGAAATCCGCATCGTGCGCAACGATCCGGAAATTCACTCCTGGGAGTCGGCCCAATCCTTCCGGAGGATTCCAGACTTTGACGGGCTGAACTATCGCCAACAAGCAGGTACCTACAAGCTCAAAGTCAAGTTGGTGGACGCCTGGATCTACCATTATGGTTGGGTGAGGCCCCCACGCTATATGCAGCGCAAGCGCAAATCCCTGGATACAATTCATAAAGGGGCTAAGAAGGTGGAGGAATTATACCGGCCAGAGGCGGAAGTATTTGACTACGGCCCGCTGAGGCTGGCCCAAAAATATACCGGGACCCATCCTGCGGTGATGAAGGAATGGATGGCGCGCTTTGATTGGGAAGAGCAACTGTATGAAGCGGGGCCTATTCCCCAGAACCGCAAACGCTTCAAGCACGAAAAGCTGAAGTATCGTTTTATCTCTGTCTTTGAGCGCGCCTTTAACCAGGGGCAGCCGTGGATGGGTTTCAAAAACTATCAACGGATCTAGCAGATGAAAGACCCCTTTCAGGTACCGCAATATCGATGGCTGTACAGCCTGTTACTGCTTCTGTTTCTGGCGGACCTGGGGTATTCTTTTGTCCAATACTATCATCAATCTATGGATGGGGACATGGCCTGGTGCCTCATGCCCGCCCCTGACGTGCAAGCGGTATTTGATAGCCCGTTGGGCCTGAAAGCCATTACCGAAGGCACCCCCTACGCCAACCCCAACCGCTATGTTTCCCATGCCTCCTTTCGGGCCTATATGCTGCACATGCCGCTGGGCTTACAGGCTTTCGTTTCCCCTATCGACAGCATATATCTGGCTGCCGCCCTGGCCAAAACCCTGATCCATCTCGCGCTGGTTTTGCTGCTGGCCACCTATATTTCCGGCTCCTTTCGGCCGGGCCGGTGGGATTTTATGGGGCTTTGTGTGTTGCTCACGCCTTTTTTTCAGGCCAATGGCTACCGCCACCAAATGGGCATCGTTGATCCGGCGACTACTTATACTTTTTTCTACGCCTTGCCCATGGTCTTGCTGCTGCTCTATTTCTGGCCTTTTTTCAGGCGGGAATTTCATGAGGTGGAGTTCAAGATCCCGGTCTGGCAAGCAGGCCTCTGGGGCATCCTGGCCTGGATGGTGTGCTTTAGTGGACCGCTCAATCCAGGCATCGTGCTGGTGCTGGCGCTCATCCTGGGCGGACGGAAATTGTTGCAAGCCTGGGCCACTGGAAAGCGTGGCGCGGCCTGGCTTCGGGCGATCCCCCGGGCATACTGGCTTTGGTTGGGGCCCATCTGTCTGATGGCTTTGTACTCCCTCTACGTCGGGACTTTTAATTCCATGGCAGGTACAGAACAGATACCCCTGGTTGAGCGGTTTGCCAGATTACCCGAAGGCCTGGTCAATCTCCTGTTTCAGAAACTCGGCTTTCCGATTCTGATCCTGATGCTGCTGATCAACCATCAGCTCTTTTATCGTTTTGGTGCGGCGGAACGCCAGAAGAAGTTTGTGCGGCTGAGTCGCCTGGCCATGCTGTTTATCCTGCTTTACCTGCTCCTGCTACCTTTAGGAGGCTTTCGCATCTACCGTCCTCTGGTGGTAAGATATGATACCTTCCTGCCCGTAACCCTGGTGTTGATCGGGCTATTTGGGGCGATGAGCCATGCACTCTGGCACAGCTTATCTGCCAAGCAATTCCGATGGTACGTGCCACCTCTGCTAGTGGTAGCAGCTATCTTCACCCTGGCAGACCCTCCAGGCTTGGAGCGGAATGCTTGCGAGCGGGCTGCTTTGGAACGTCTCGCCCAAAGCAAAGCCAAGGTCGTCCCCTTACCGGAAGCCTGTCCGGTGATAGCCTGGGAAACGGTTGGCGACGCGACTTTGTCTGATGGCCCTGCCTGGCTAATTCATCGCTGGGGCATCACCGAGCAAAAAATCCTGTTTTATCATGAGCCAGCTGAAAAACCTTAAGGGATTTGTGGGAAAGGATGTCCAGGCTGTAACTTAGGTCTCCTTAGCTGCCTGATATGGTCGAGCCTCCTATTCAACTCTCTTTCAACAACCGGCACAATCCGCAAGCTGGCTTTGACATGGTGGCCCTGAAAAAAGTCCTCAAGCGTACTTACGAAAACCACTCGCCCTATGAGATTCACCGGGTAGATTTTTTCATCATCATGTATATCGCTGCGGGTCAGGGAAGCCATATCATTGATTTTAAAGAATATACCTGTACCCCTGGAACGGTGCTGACCATCCGCAAAGATCAAATCCACCAGTTTCAGCCGAATCAGGACCTGGAAGGATACCTGCTGTTGTTTACCAATGAATTTCTGATCAGCTATCTGGAACAACTGGAAGCCCAGAAATCCCTCCAATTATTCAATGAGCTACTGGGAGAACCCCGGGTGCGACTTGCTCCTTCCATCCAGCCAGAGGTAGCAGCCTTGATGGCCCGGCTCCACCGGGAATATTTCGAAGTGAATGACGGCTATTCTCTGGGCATTATTCGCAGCGAGTTACATATCCTGATTGCCCAGCTTTACCGGGCGAAATCCCAGCTGTATCCTCTCATTCAACCGCGCAAATACCTCGAATCCTTCATTAGGTTTCAGGAACTGGCTGAAGCCCACGTGAAGGAGACCACCCGGGTGCAGGATTATGCGGAGATGATGGGGGTAAGTACCAAAACCCTCAATACCATCACCCGGGAAATGTTAAACAAATCAGCCAAGGCTTTTTTGGATGAAATCTGCATCATGCAGGTAAAGCGCCTGCTCATTCACACCCCCTTGTCGATTAAAGAAATCGCTTTTGCTGCTGGCTTTGACGAACCTTCTAATTTTTACAAATACTTTCGCCGCCACGTTGCCCAAACCCCGGAGGCTTTCCGTCTCTCATTTCAATAGTTTCCCATTTTTACAGTACATCTGAGCGTTTGGATACCGAAAGCTCTGCTGAAAGGGTAGACCTTTGTTTCATCTTGTACACTCAATCAATAAAGATGAAATATGTATTCATGCTAGCGCTTTCTGTCCTGATAATCAGTGGATGTGGGACGAAAACCGCTACTCAATCTACCACTGCCAATACTGAACAAATGGAAAAACCCTCCCCTCGCTCCATTGCCCAGAAGGGAATGGAAGCCTTTTTTGTCGACTACGACGAAGCGGGCGTAAAAACCTATTTCACCGAAAATTACATTCAGCATAATCCTGGTATTCCTACGGGTATTGCCCCGGTGATCGGCTTTCTTCCCGTGCTGAAAGAAGCCGGAACCAGCATGCAGACCCATCGCATCTTCCAGGACGGAGACATGGTCGTCATGCACAATACCTATGACAATGCTGAAGCCTTTGGTGGTCCTCAGGTCGTTACCTTTGATGTGTTACGGGTCGAAAATGGAAAACTGGCTGAGCACTGGGATGCGATTCAACCCCTGGTAACCGAAACGGCCAGCGGAAGAACCCAATATGATGGTCCTTCAGAAATCGTAGACCTGGATCAGACGGATGCTAACAAAGCCTTGGTGAAAAACTTTATCGATGACATTCTTTTCGGTAAAAACCCCGGTAAAATGACAGACTACGTTAGCACCGAAACCTACCACCAGCACAATCCTGCCATCAAAGATGGGCTGGACGGTTTAGGAGAAGCCCTCGAATATCTAGGCTCCATCAATGACATGTTCGTCTATGAAAAAGTCCATCGCATACTAGGAGAAGGGAACTTCGTCCTTTCGGTAAGCGAAGGCATGTGGCACGGAAAAAAGCAGGCATTTTATGATCTCTTTCGGATTGAAGGGGGAAAAATTGTAGAGCACTGGGATGTGATTCAGGAAGTACCTGCTGAAATGGCCCACCAAAACGGGATGTTCTAAGTAAAGATGCATCTATCCTTACGAAAAGCTCTCCTTACGAGGAGGGCTTTTTTGTGTTACCCTTTTCAGGAAGATGCCTTACTTTTGAGGGGCCCATGGAGGCAGGCTTAGGGATTAACCTTCATATGGAGAACCAGGATCTTTATTACGGTTTCATCAGCGCGATTCAATTCATCGCCAGTTTGCACGGCCTGGCCTTAGCTTCCTTGCTGTTTTTTCATACCCGATTCAATCAGTTTTCCAATCGCATGTTGGCCCTTTCTCTGCTGGGCATTTCTATTGTGCTGATTTACGAATTCTCCTACAACCTGGAACTCAACGAAACCGCCGCAGGGTTCTTTTTGCTATTGCCCGTTTACAACCGAAGCATTATTCCGGTGGGGATTTTCTTTTTTACCACTTCCCTGGTCCACGGCAGGCAATATCTTACCAAACAGGAAGCCTGGTGGTGGGCACCTGTCCTGCTGGAACTGGTGCTGGAAGCCAGTCGGATTCCCATGTACCTGTGGGTTAGAACCGCTTCTGAACGTGAGGCGATGGAAGTATATTATGAGGCTATCGGGGAGGGCTTGGGCTTGCTGGTGACCTTGATCTTACTTCCCCTATCCCTCTGGTGGGTATTTCGATATCAGCGTAATCTATATGAACAAACCGCCAGTCCTGCCGGGCAAAGTCTGGCCTGGTTGCGACGGTTTTTAATGAGCATGCTGGTCCTCGACCTCGCCTGGACGATCAGTTTTATTCAGGCAAGTATGGGGCAGGACCCAGAAAAGACTTTTATCTATCTCTCCTTGGGACTGGCTTTGTTCCTGTTTATCCTGGGGTATTTTCTGATCCTGCAAAGAGAAGTGTTTCAACCCCTTCCCCTGCCTGATGAGCCAGCGTCCCTGCCGGTCAGAAAACTCTCCACTAAAACGGAGCAATACCATCAGGACCTTCTCAAACTGATGACGGAACAGCAGCGATACCTGGAGGAGGATCTTACCTTGGGAAAACTGAGTGAAGGGCTAGGCATCAGTCCGGGATACCTTTCTCAGGTGATTCATGAAAAGGAGGGAAAAAATTTCTTTGAATTTGTGAATGCTTATCGGGTGGAAGCGGTCAAGGAGAAACTGCTGGACCCTGCATTTGCCCATTATAGCATTCTGGGGATTGCCTATGAATGTGGGTTTAAAACCAAATCCACCTTCAACACTGCCTTTAAGAAAATGACCGGTAACACGCCTTCCGCTTTTCGAAAGAAAATGACTGAAAAAGTGCCAAATTGACGTACGAATAGCCTGAATTGGGGAATTTCGGACGAAATTATGGCTAAAGGATCGCTAATTGAGCTTAATCAATGAAATCAACAACAAATGAACAGAAGCGAATTTTTGCAGAAAAGTGTGATCCTTGGAGCCGGTTTTCCGTTGATGGCCTACCTGCTTCAGGGCTGTACGAAAGAAGGCTTATTTCCTTCGCCACTATCCGGAGGATTTGCAGGCAAAGTATTGGTGATCGGAGCAGGAGCGGCAGGTATGACCGCGGCTTATCTGCTGCGGCAACAAGGGGTCGAGGTAGAACTCCTGGAAGCCTCCGGGGATTTTGGGGGACGGGTAAAAAGAGACCAGTCTCTGGCGGACTTTCCCATCGACATGGGCGCAGAATGGATTCACACCGATCCGGTGGTCCTGCAACAAATGGTCAACGATGACAATGTTACCGTCGATACAGAGACTATCGTGTTTGATCCGGAAACCTACCAAATCTGGAAGAACGAGGAGTTGAAAAACCGCAATTGGGCTAATAATTTCTACAGTGAGTGGAAGTTTAAATCCACCACCTGGTATGGCTTTTTTGAAACATATATCGTGCCTTCTATCCAGGACCGGATGAACTTTAACCAGCCGGTGGCAAAGATTGATTATGCGGGAGAAAAGGTCGTGATAACCACAGAAAACGGAGACCTTTTCGAAGCAGACCGGGTGATCGTTACGGTGCCGATCAAGGTTCTGCAGAAGGAGATGATCACTTTCTCCCCAGCCCTGCCGACTGCGAAAAAAGAGGCTATTGACAGCGTTTTCATGGGAGATGGCCTAAAGGTATTTATGCGATTTTCTGAGCGGTTTTATCCAGATATGCTCTTTATGGATGGCATCTTCAAAGCGCTGAGCGAAGATGATAAACTCTTTTATAACATTGCGTTTGGGAAGGATTCGGAAAAACATGTGATGGGCTTGTTTACCATCAATAGCAAGGCCGCGGACTACACTGCGCTGGAATCGGACCAGGCGATTCTGGATGCCGTCCTGGCAGAACTGGACGACATCTTTGATGGCAAAGCTACCGAGTTGTTTGAAGCCGGCATCGTCCAAAACTGGAGCAAGGAGCCTTATATAGGAGGTTCTTATTCTACTTCTTTTGAGGGGAATTACCGGGAGACCCAGGATGCCTTAAAAGTGCCCCTGGATGGGAAAGTATACTTTGCCGGGGAAGCCATGTCCCTCAATCAGGCCATGGTACACGGTGCGGCTGATAGCGGTTATGAAGCGGTAAAACGCCTGCTCGCCGAAGGATAAAGCAATCCTGCCCGCGGGGAAAGTGCTATGTTGAAGCAAAAATTATCTCTATGCGCTTCATCACCTGCCTCCTCATAGCCCTGACCCCGCTGGGCCTTTTTGCCCAAACCTATACCGGTCCCCAGGAAGACATCGATCACATCCTGAAGAATATCAAAAGCTTTTCGAAGCATGTGGTCGCGGCTGATTATGACAAGATCGCGGCTTCCTATACTGAAGACGGCAAGATTTTCCCCAATAATCGCGACATTATCGGAGGGCGCAAAGATGTACGCCAGTACTGGGTACTCCCGGAAGGATACGCCACCATCGCCCACAAAATCACCCCTTCAGAAATCAAAGTCCTGGGAGACGAGGCTTATGATTATGGGTATTATGAAGGCAAAAGCCGCCGGCCGGATGGGGCTGAATCCAGTTGGAAAGGCAAGTACGTCATCGTCTGGAAAAAGGTGGATGGAGAGTGGCTGATTTATTTGGACATTTGGAATGCGATTGGGAAGTGATAGCCACGAATTTTCGAATTAAAGACGAATAGCTTTTGATTGGTCCCTCATTCGAGCATTCGTGGCCCTATAAAAAAAAGCCACGAATTTTCGAATTAAAGAACGAATAGCTTCTGATTCGTCCCTCATTCGGGCATTCGTGGCCCTATAAAAAAAAGGCCGCGAATGCTCGAATTAAAGACCAATAGCTACTGATTAGTCCTTCATTCGTGCATTCGAGGCCCTTAAAAAAAGGCCGCGAATTCTCGAATTAAAGACGAATAGCTTCTGATTCGTCCCTCATTCGTGCATTCGTGGCCCTATAAAAAAGGCCACGAATTCTCGAATTAAAGAACGAATGGCTCCTGATTCGTCCCTCATTCGTGCATTCGTGGCCCTCTCAAAAATCTCCATTCCCATCAATACTCCCAGCGCTTCTGCAAAGGATTATAAGCCGCGATCCCGAACTTGATCTGGCCTTGCAGAGCCTGAGAGTAGTTGGAGTAAGCGGTGACAAAATAGACCCCGATTTTCAGGCGTTGAGTCCGTATGCGAAAGGGATACTGGAAGCCCGCAAAGACCTCGGTGTGCAGAAAACTCCCTTCTTCAATCGCCAGAAGACCCGCTCCGGCCACTGATTGCAAATCGGTCCGCTTAATAAGCGGAATTTTGTCCATCAAAATCCCATTGAACTCATGCAGATAATGCGCATTGAGGAAAGCGTTGCGCGTGGAGATACTGGGGCCCAGCAGTTGGAAGTTCCGGAGGGGATTGGCAAAAAACCAGGGGTCTGATCCCCGGAAAAAAGTCTGGTCGGTAAAGCGGGCATTTTTGGCCTGGAGGAAGCGTCCTGCCTCTACCCGCCAACGGGATACCCCGAAGGTGCCCGGTTTGAATTCATGCCGTGCCCGCAGGGCCAGGTAATGGAAGTCCAGCTCACTGCCAAAGAAGCCCGGCACCGCCGTTTTGTAATAAGCCGTAAAAGTAGGCCACTTACTGCCCAGGTTGATCTTGCGATAGGGCTCCATGAAGTACTTTTGCCCCGGCGTCCAATCGAGGGAGATTTCTAGCAAAAACTCCCGAAACGGATCGAAATCCTGGGGCGTATTATTGCTGCCAAAGAGCGATTCGGACCACTCCGAAAGCTCTAACTCATCAATGGCTTTAAAGTCCGCAAAATCTCCAACCACCCGGAGGTAGATGCCGTTGGTAATCTCAGAGCGGTGACCTACCCGGATAAAGCGTTTATTGATGAAGTTGCTGCGGCGGAGAAAAGCCCCGATGGTCTCAAAGCGGTTGATGATGGTGTACACATCACCCACGCTAAAGAACACCCGCCCAAAACGTTTGGGGGCATAGGCGTAGGAGACATTGAGACGGCCTTTGACATCCTTATTGGTAAAGCCATAATCCACCTCACCGCCTACGGCCAGGTCGGTCCCGTACTTGAAGTTTTTGATCACCCGCCCGCCCAGGCGATGGCGATAACCTCCCACCCCAAAGGGTTGCGGCTGGGAGATCAGCGGATCAAGGTAATAGTTCATGCCCTGGGCCCGGTTTCGATAGACGATACCGTTGAAAAAATAATCTTCGGCCCGGAGGGAGTTATAGGCTGAGTCTACTCCTTTGAGGTATTCATCACTCTGATGATAGGCAATGATACTATCCTGACGTTTGGTGAAATCCACCTCCGCAGAACGCAAGCCTACCGGACGGATCGCGGCCCAGGCAGCCGAATCCTGCTCAAAAGCGGCTTTTTCGGTCCGTCTCAGTTCATTGCGAAAAAATTTCCGAGGTAGGTCCGGGTCCAACTCATACTCCTTGTGCATGGCCAGGGTTTGCCCGAAGTACTGGTTTCTGCCTTCCTTTATTTCGTAGGTATATTTTTCCTCCATCAACAATCTCCGCCCATCTTCTAAGCCCTGGTAGGTATGCGCTAGCTCAAATTTGCGGAACATAGATAGGGTAGAGGGGAGGACATTGGCTTCGATTTTATTGATCGCCCAGAGGCCATCTTCCACCCAAAGGGTCCCTTCAAAATAAGGACCGTCCTGGTTTCTGGCCCGGAAAGAGATTTCGTAGACCACTCGTCCATCTATATAGCTTCTGCCTTCCAGCTTATATTTATAGATCGCCCGCCAAAGGGTATTGTGGAGGGGCGTGATAAAAGGGCGGTCCCCCAGCGTGGGAGCCTGAATCAGGTTACGGTAGAAATTGAAATCCGCTTCAGAGGCATCCAGGTAAAATAAATAAGGGTTGACTACGGTGGCCATATAGCCGCGTGGCGCACGCCGAAAATCTCCGCCCATGGAAACTGTTACGGGACCAGAATCCTTGCCTCTTTCGTAATCGCGGTAGGCATTGACGATGGTTTTATAACTCTTGGGGAAGCGGAAAAAATTGGTGGCAAAAGATTCGATCAGGTTGATCTGCACCCGGGAGCCTGGCTGAGCTAAAATGCTGTCTTTGTTAAATAGGCTGCCCAGAGAGTCCTCCAGTACTTTTAGTTGCTTTTTTGAGGGGATGCTGTCCCGCTCCAGGTTTACTTTGAGGTAGGTCTCTCTTTTATAGGCTTCAAATTGCTTGACATAGGTGCCTTTGTTGGCAACCACCTCTTTCATGATGGCGTAGGCCGGATCTTTTTTCCCTGCCTCAATCTCAATCACTTCCAATTGGATATCACTGGCCTGGAGCACGATCTGCATCACTTTGTCCCGGTTGAGGGAAATCCTTTGGCTCAGTTTTTCATATCCCAGATGTTGAAAAAATACCTGATGTACGCCTTCTGGCAAAGAAAGGAGGAAGCGTCCCTGCTGGTCTGTGGTGGTCCCGGTTTCATTGTCCTGGGTATAAACCCGGACGTAGGGTATGGGATTCCCTGCTTCGTCTTTGACGGTACCCGTCAGGTTTTGAGCCATCAAAGAGGAGGTAAGAAAAAATGTTATGCAGAAGAAGCGGAGAATCTGCGCCATAGGCCAACGTACAAAGTAGTCGCGGAAGTGTTTATGGTAATTAGACGCGGGCTTTGTAGAGAAGGTTGTATCATCCTTCCGCTTTCATTCATGGGGAAAGTTGCTAGAGACGCAAAACTACAAGCCCTCGAATGAAAATCATCCGAGGGTTCGCAGCCTTTTTCCTTTTCGCTTTGTCTTTATCGTCTGAGGTTTTTTCTCCAGAAATACCTCTGCCCAGCTAAGCTTAGTTTACTTGCTGATTTTCTACTTCGGCCAGTTCTGAAAATTTACCCAGTAACTTTTCTACCATTTCTTCCAGGGTGCGGATTTGCTCTTTGAAGGTTGGACTGGAAAAATCAGCCTGAGGTCTGGCTTCTAACTTATGTAGGAGCTCCTTGGCCGCTCCATATTCGATGTAGATAAAATCTTGTTTGAGGCGCCCTATGGCAGCCATAAAACTATCATTTTCCTGTTCCTGTATCGCCTCTCTCAGAGAATTCAACAATACCGGGGCCTGTTCTAAAAAGGTGTGCAGGAATTGATTGACAAAATGCTGGCTGCCTCCTGCGAGCTTTCGCAGGTATTCCAGATCGATCCGGTCTATGCCATGCTTGCCCTCCTGGGGGGTCTCCTGGGGAAGGTGGCCCTTAGAAATTAACTCCATGAGTTTTTCATACAGGGTAAGGGGATCAAAGGGTTTGGTCAGGGTCGCATCCATGCCTGCCTCCTGTGATTTTTTGATTACGCTGGCCATTACATTAGCAGTAAGGGCAATAATCGGGGTCTTATGGTTTGGATTGTTGGGGTTGCGGATAACCCGGGCTGCTTCATAGCCGTCCATTTCTGGCATTTGGATATCCATCAATACCGCATCAAAACTTTCTTCCAGGCATTGTTCGACAGCATCTTTGCCATCCTCCGCTAAGTGTACCTCGATTTTCCACCGCTTCAGGCTTTTTGCTCCTACCATCCGGTTGACCTTATTGTCATCTACCAGGAGGATCCTTTTACCTTGTAAGCCTTTGAGTTCAAATGGGTTGTCGCTCTTCTGCGTCTCTTTTCCCGTCCGCTTACTGGCTTTACACCCCAACTCAAAAAAGAAAGTAGACCCCTGGTTTAGGACACTTTCTACCCAGATTTTCCCTTCGTGCAACTCTACGAGCATGCGGGAGATCGTCAGGCCGAGACCTGTCCCGCCAAATTTGCGGGAGGTGTCATCGCTGGCCTGAGAAAAACTCTCAAAAATGGCTGCTAGTTTATCCGCAGGGATGCCAATACCCGTATCTTCTACGCCCACTCTCAGCCGGTATTTGTTGCCTTGTTTTTCCCCTTTTACGTGAATGGTAACCTTGCCCTGGCTGGTAAATTTAATCGCATTGCCCACGAGATTTACCAGGACCTGGTTGATGCGATGGGGATCACCAATCAACCATTCCGGCACGTCGCTGACAACGTTATAGGTTAGCTCCAGGCCTTTATCTTCAGCCTTGGGCTTCAGGAGGCTGAGCACCGTTTTAACTACTTCACGAATCTGGAAATCGATCATTTCCAGGTTGAATTTCCCAGATTCAATTTTGGAAAGATCAAGAATATCATTGATGATATTGAGCAAAGATTGACTGGATTGAGCCACCAACTTTACGGTTTCTGCCTGTTCATCATTGAGGGCAGTTTCCTGCAGGAGACGAGTCAGACCGATAATGCCATTCATGGGGGTACGGATTTCATGGCTCATATTGGCCAGGAATTGCTCTTTGGCTTGCCGGTCCTGTTCTGCAGCTTCTTTGGCCTGTACGATTTCTTTCACGAAGTGCCTGGCTGCGGTAACGTCCTGGCCATTGACAAACAATAGCCCCTCACGATGCACAATCTGTAGTTTGAGCCAGATATAGTCATGCTGGATGTTTCTAAATTGAGCTTCTAAGCTTAGCCGTTCCTCCTCGCCATTGACGAACTGGTTCATGGTTTCTTTAGCCTCCTTCAGGGTATTGGGATGGAGATAATCCAGGAAACCCCGGTTGATCAGGTGAGAGTTGTCATATCCCAGAATGTTGGTTACGGCCGGGTTGATCTCCAGGATTTTAAAGGTTTGGGGATCCAGCATGGCAATGATGTCTGCGGCGTTTTCTACCCGCATGGCATACTGAGAAAGGCTTTTGTTCTGCTGGATCAATTGTCTGCGTTGCTGGTAAATCTCCAGATAGGTGTTGACCTTAGCGTGCGTGACGAGGGGGTCGAGCGGTTTGTAGAGATAATCTACCGCACCAGCTTTCAGGCCTTTGACGGCATATTTGGCTTCTTTGCTGATGGCCGTAACAAAGATGCAGGTGATTTCGCGGGTCCGGGGATTGGATTTTAGGAGGGAAACCAACTCAAATCCATCCATTTCTGGCATTTGCACGTCTACCAGGGCAAGCGCGAAATGATGCTTCCAGGCGAGTTTTAAGGCTTCGTTCCCGGAGTTCGCGGTGAAAATCTGCAAGTCTGGTCGGTCGATGATGGCTTCAAGCGCCACCAAATTGGCGGGCACATCATCTACCAATAGAATTTTTAAGGGTTGATCGGAAAAAGTCATTCTTTCAGAAAAATTTTGGGCAGTTGAAAAGTCGGGCCGGGAGCCATTTAGGCTACAGGCTTTGGCTTAAAGGAAAGTATATGTTCAAGGAGTAGGGCGGTGTCGAGCGGTTTGGGAAGGAAGGCTTGCGCACCCAGCTCTTTACTTTTTTCTTGATCGCCTTCACGGGATTTGGCTGTCATGATGAATACAGGAATACCTGCATGGGCTTCCTGGGACCGAATCTGTTGGAGGCAGGCAAATCCATCCATGCCCGGCATCATGATATCGAGAAGAATACAATCCGGGAAAAAACCTCCGTTTAGCATGGAAAGGGCTTCTTTTCCATCCATGGCACTTTCCACCACCGCGCCCAAGGGGCTCAGAAGGGAGGAAAGCGCATAGACATTGCGCATGTCATCATCCACCAGCAACACCCGAATATTTTCCAGGGAGGCAGTAGGTGGAGCAGAGATAATCAGCGGCTCTTTCGAGCTTGAAATTTCTTGGGAGGGGGCGGCCGCGGGAGCGGTAGTCTGCGAGAGTAAACCTGCGATTTCCCCCAACAGTCGCTCATGGGAGCTGCTGGCCTTGAGGACCATAGATGCGGTATGCTGCATGATGCGCAGCTGGGTTTCCTGATTGAGTTCCATGGCGGTATGGACAATCACCGGTAAGGAGGAAAATTCCTCCTGGCTTTTTAAGGTCTCCAAAAATTCCAAGCCAGACATATCCGGTAAGCGCATATCCAGCAGGATACAGGCTATTTGAGGCTCGTCGGTTAACATGTTTAAGCCAGCTTGTCCTTCAAATGCCTGGTGAATAATGAGGCCTTGTTCTCCGAGATATTTGCTGATGGCTTCGCTTTCGTGAGGACTGTCTTCTACCAGTAGCACCTCTTTTCCTTCGATGGAAGAGAAATTCTGCGCGATATTTGGGGAGGCTTTCGCCGGGACTTTTGGTTTAGCGGTATGGGGGGTTAAGACATGCTCAGTAGGCAGGAAAAGGGTGAAACAACTGCCTGTCCCTTCCTCACTTTCCAACCGGATTTCTCCCCCTAATAAGGAGGCCAGCGTAACAGAAATGGACAGTCCTAAGCCTGTTCCTCCATATTGGCGGCTGGTGGACCCATCAGCCTGCTGAAAGGCCTCAAAAATTAAGGCCTGCTTCTCCGGTGGGATGCCTATGCCAGTATCTTCTACAGAAAAGGCCAGGACACCAGAGGCTTGTCTGAGCCCCTCATGCTGGAAGGAAATCAGCGGCTCAGGCGCCCCAATGCGTAGCTTGACGCTGCCCTGAGGAGGCGTGAACTTGATAGCATTAGAGAGGAAATTTTTCAAAATCTGCTCCAGCCGTATCCGATCACTGGTCAAGTAGGTAGGACTCCCTTCCTTGATCTCTATCGAAAAGTCTACTTGCTTCTGTTCAGCCACCTCCCGGAAGATCATTTCCATATCGTTGTGAATTTCTTCCAGGCCGACTTCTTCCATAAGGACATCCAGCTTGCCTGACTCTATTTTGGATAGGTCGAGGATGTCATTGATCAGGGTCAGCAGATCGCTGCCGGCTTTATAGATTACCTCGGCATGCTCCACTTCCTTGGGTTTCAGGCTGCCATGCTGATTTTCGGAAAGCATATTCGCGAGAATCAGGATGCTGTTTAAGGGAGTCCGCAGTTCGTGGGACATATTGGCCAGAAACTCCGATTTATACGCATTGCTGGCTTTCAGTTCTTCGGCTTTTAAAGCCAGGGCACTCCGCGCCTGCTCGATGGCCTGATGACGTTCTTCCAGTTCGGTCGCCTGTTTTTCTAATTCCGTATTCGCTTCCAACAGACGAGTCTGTTGTGCCTTGAGGTCTTTTTCGGAGGCGAGGAGTGCCTCTGTCTGCGCGCCTAATTGTTGGTTGCTTTCCTGTAACTCCTGCTTTAGTTCCTCTGAAGCGCTCAGCAAGTCCTGGGTTTTTTTCTGGGCCTGGGAAATGGCAATCGCGTGAGCGATCCGGGGCGCTATTTCGGTAAGAAAAGCTTCCTGGGAAGCTGTCAGATGCCCAAAGGTGGCAAATTCCATCACCCCCAGCAGCTGTTGGTCTACCAATAAGGGCCAGGCCAGGACCTCTGTTGGGATCGCTTCTCCCAGGCTGGAAGTGATGCGGAGGAAATCCTCCGGAAGCTGTTCGATTGAAATTGGATGCCGCTCCAGGGCGCATTGACCTACCAGACCTTCCCCTAAGGAGATCCGGTGTTGAAGCCCTTTTCGTTTCTGAAAAGCGTAACCACTGATCATTTGCAAAAATGGCTCCTCCTCTAACTGATCCTCGTACAAGAAAAAACTGGCCTGGTTAGCCCCGATATATTTGGCAACCGCTGTAAGCAAGGTCCGGGACATCTGGATGATGTCTTCCTGGTCAATTTCTGCCAGCAGGCCCGTAACCTGCGATACCCCCAGGTTGATATATTTTTCGGCCTCTTCTTTTTCCTGAGATTGGCGTATGTGGTTACGCATATCAATCAGCGCTTCGGAAAGCGGTCCACCGCTTAGTTCTTCTTCCTCTTCAAATTTTCCCTCCTTGATGCGCTGCGCCAACAGGAGATTGGTTTGTAAGGTTCGCTCTGCCTCCAAAGCCCGCAAGCCATCCTGGATGACTTGTTTTTCCATATAATATCCCCACAACCCACAAATGAAGATGATCAAGCCAGCTAACACCACATGGAAAAGAAAGGTGCTCAAATCCATGTAAGGCAATTGCGTAAAGAAGACGCCGTCCACACCGATGAATTGTAAATAGGCAAAAACCCCATGATGAATTACCACCAAAACCAATAAAGGGACCTGCAGTCGCCAGTTGGCATAGGTGATAAGGATGGTACAGCCGACAAAGGCAAAAAAGTGCATTTCAAACAGCCCATGCATCTGAAAGATAAACTGGGCCATGAAGATGGCCAGAACCGCCGAACCCACGTATTGGTAAAGATTACTTTCCGGGAGGAGTTGCTTGGTGAGAAAGTAGGCGACCAGGCTCAACCCGCCTACAAGCAGGGCAATCAGCCAGGTATCATAGACCACGGCCAGCCCCAGGCCAGCCAGAAAACTCAACGGCAGAAATAAACGGAAAATACGATCTGACCGATCGGTGATTTCCTGAAAGAGCAATTTCTTTTGCGCTGATGTCATATTGAGGTGGGCGGATTTGCTCATGTTCATTGGGCGGTTTGGCTAATAAAGGACCAGGGCTTCCACAGACTACTATCTGATTGGTGGACAGGGAATTGGCACCCATATGCCTGGGTGGCTAAGCTACCCCAGTTTGGTGCAGGTTTTTGACGTAACAACATCTGTAAACTGATCTCGGCGAAATTGGTACCGGGGTAAGTACAAAAGCGCGCCCGGTTATAGTTGCCCCGGAAATACAGCGCTTGCCGGGTATCTATGATCACGGCTTGCGGGGTCGCATATACTCCGCAACTTTTGGCCAGAAATCCATCTGTATCCACGATCATCCGGACCTCATCCCCTAATAAACGCCGGGCCTTGGCTTGATCCGCTCCTTCCGGCAGAATGACTGCAAAGCGTATAGAATACTGATAAGTTTGGAGCAGGTGCTCTATGTGGGGTACATTAAAGCGAGAACAGGGACAATCGGGATTAAAAAAATGGAGGAAATAGTTTTCTTCGGGCTGAAGACCTACATATTTACCGATGGCTGATAGACAGCTGCCATGTGTAACCTCCTGATAATCTGGCGGCAAAGGGGTCGGTAAGCTATAGCGGTATTCTTCATGCCAAAACAGGGCGACGATGATCGTCCCAATCGTGGTGAGAATAATTGCGACTAGAAATTTTTTCACTAAAAAGTATTTGATCCTTGAAATAAATTGGCCATTCTCTCCTCCAGTACCCACATCGGATGGGGGCTAGGATTACATATGTAAGGTGGAGGGGAAAATTGCGTACCTTTGGGGCATGAATCAGCAAAGGCCTATATCGGATTGGCTACCTATCACCCGCAAGGAAGCGGAGCAACGGGGGTGGGATGAACTGGATGTAATTCTGATTTCGGGAGATGCTTATGTTGATCACCCCGCTTTTGGCCCTGCGGTGATTGGCCGGATCATCGAGGCTGCGGGCTATCGGGTAGCCATCATTCCTCAGCCGAATTGGCAGGATGATTACCGGGATTTTAAGAAGTTCGGCAAGCCACGCCTTTTTTTCGGGGTGACCTCAGGCTGTATGGACAGCATGGTCAATCACTATACGGCCAATAAGCGTCGCCGCTCTACGGATGCTTATACGCCAGGGGGAGAGGCGGGCTTTCGGCCCGATTATGCCACGCGGGTTTATTGCCACATCCTGAAGGAATTATTTCCGGATGTGCCGGTCGTCATCGGAGGCATTGAGGCTTCCCTCAGAAGGGTAACCCACTATGATTACTGGGCTGGTCAGCTATTCCCTTCTATTCTGGCTCAGGCAGGAGCTGATCTGCTGGTATATGGCATGGGCGAACAGGCCTTGCACGAAATGCTGCATTTGCTGGACAAAGGCGTGCCTTTTTCCTCCTTGCGCACGATCCCTCAGACCGCCTTTTTGTTAGGCCCCGACGAAAAACTCCCTAAGAATAAGCATTGGGAAGATGTGGAAATTGCCGACCACGGGACCTGCCTGAAAAATAAGCTCAAGTTCGCGGCCAATTTTAAAATCATCGAGCAGGAATCGAATAAGGTGCAGGCCAGACGGATTTTACAAGGGATTGAAGATCACACCCTGGTGATCAATCCTCCGAATCCTCCCATGTCAGAAAATGAGATAGACCAATCTTTTGATCTGCCCTATACCCGACTTCCCCATCCCAAATACCGAAAGCGAGGTCCGGTCCCCGCTTACGAGATGATCAAGTTTTCCATCAATATGCACCGGGGATGCTTTGGCGGCTGTAGCTTTTGTACCATTTCGGCTCACCAGGGAAAATTTATCGCTTCTCGTTCCCAGGATTCTATCATGAAAGAGGTAGAGGCCGTCACGCAGATGCCCGATTTTAAGGGATATATCAGTGATCTCGGCGGTCCTTCAGCCAATATGTACCGGATGAAAGGCAAGGTGCAGGAGATTTGTGATAAATGTACTGCGCCCTCCTGTATTCATCCGGTGGTCTGTCATAACCTGGATACCAGTCACCAGCCACTCACGGAAATTTATCAGAAGGTGGACGCCCATCCCAAAGTGAAAAACGCCTTTGTGAGCAGTGGCATCCGCTATGATTTACTGGTCAAAGACTACAACAAAAAGGGCGATGATGAGGACATGGAGGCTTATATGGACCAGTTGGTGTCTCGCCACCTGTCCGGTCGTATGAAGGTGGCCCCGGAACACACCTCCGATGATACCCTGCACGTCATGCGCAAGCCTTCTTTCCGCCATTTCCATTCCTTCAAAGCGCGCTACGACCGCCTCAATCGCAAGCATGAGAAAAATCAACCTTTGATTCCTTACTTTATCTCCAGCCACCCTGGCAGTAAGGAACAGGACATGGCCAATCTGGCTTGTGAAACCAAAGACATGGGCTTTAAATTAGAGCAAGTTCAGGGCTTCACGCCTACGCCCATGACCGTGGCCACCATCATTTATTACACCGGCGTTCACCCGTACACCCTCAAGCCGGTCTATACGGCGAAGTCTGATGCAGAGCGTAAGGCCCAGCACCTGTTTTTCTTTTGGTATAAGCCAGAAAACCGGCAGCGGATCAAAGACAAACTGAGCCACTGGCGGAGATGGGATATGGTAGACAAACTCCTGGCCGGGCCCGAACCTGCCAAAAGCTCCAAGCCATCTCCCCGCCACCGAAGCAAAGCCAAAAAATACCGCAAGCGCTCTTAGCACCTGAGCTTGGATGATGGAACCGAATTTTCACGTTGTTTTACTGACTCCTCAGATCCCCAATAATACCGGCAATATCGGTCGCTTATGCGTAGGCATGGGCTGTAAACTGCATTTGATAAAACCGCTGGGCTTTGAAATTTCAGATACCCGGGTCAAGCGGGCAGGGCTGGATTATTGGCCGAACCTGGATTGGGCCCTTCATGAGGATTTCGATAGTTTCCTTCAGACCGTGGACCGGCCGAAACGTATGTTCTTTTTCACGGCTCACACGCAGCAGTCCTATTATGAAGTG
>JBCBGC010000040.1:0-56017 GCA_038527215.1 Bacteroidota bacterium | reverse complement strand
CCTACACGGGGAACATTACCCTACTTAGATAAGATACGCCTCTGCAAAAGCGCCCCGCTGATGTGATCAGCGGGGCGCTTTTTTTAGTTAACATCTCCGGCATAGATGGGCCCTTTTCCGGCTACCCAATCTCCTAATTGCCGGGGAAAGATTTTGTAATCTGTAAGTTCACTCGTATTGAGCCAGCGAACCCCCACTTGCTCATAGTCCCCATCCGCTTCATAATCCACTTGCTCTCCTTCGGCAAGGCTACAGGTAAAAATCATCTCCACCTGATGGAACTCCGGTTTGTCCAGCCCAGTGGTATGATTTCGGGCAATGTAATCCCTCACCTTTACCAGCTCTCCTACTTCTACCTTGGCTCCAATTTCTTCCATGCATTCCCGTTGTAAGGCTTCGATCATATTCTCCCCGTTTTCCTGACCGCCACCAGGGAGTCGATAATAAGTGCCCTTGTCGCCTTCATATTGATTGAGGAGTAATTTCCCGTCTTGGACGATGATGGCTTTAACTGCAACGCGGATTGGATAGGTTTTCATAAAGGATGGCTAATGGGGTGGGGTAAAATTCAACAAAACGTAGGACGGAAAGAAAGGTTTCTCTTTTCTAGAATTGAGAAGCATTTTTTCATAATTGGGAAAAGCATACGTTTGTGCCAATTCTTAAGTAATTGAAATTCAAACAATTACACAAGCGAAAGACCCAAGGAAAGGTTTTTGGTCTAAAGGAGATACAACAACATCATTCAGCGTGGAATTATGTTGTTTAACCTCTAGTAACCCCATCTATGATCAACCTCATTTCTCCCTTCGTATTACCTGGTACTTTTCAGCGTATCAGCGCCTCCTTGAAAGAGGTCTTTGCTCCTGTTATTACCCAGACGCCAGCTACCCAGCTCTCCAAGAATTTCCTCCGTCAGGTTAAAAAGAATCGTCAGATGCATTTTCAGCTTCGCAAGGAGTGTATGCCCCATCAGCTAGGGCAGGTAGAATTAAAGGGAAGCCTGGATACGACCTATCTGGCATTCATGGCCGATCATCGCTTCGTGCAATACAACGCATTTTATGAGCGGAATGGAACCTGGAGCATCAGCCTAGACGGAGAACGCTTACAACTGGCTTTTGACCGTCAGGACATTCCTTATCCAGCTTCATTTGACTTTTACCCCAGTTTTGAATTTCGGGCCCTCAATCAAAAGGAAATGACCCTCGCATACCATCAGGATGAAGGAACCATTGAGCGGGTGTACGAGCGGATATAAACTCACGCAAGCTTTTTCCCTTTCTCAGAACATATCGTCTTTCAATAAAAGAGCCCTCCTGTACCATTGGTGTGCAGGAGGGTAGTTTTTTTTGGAAGAGATCCTTCCGTTAGGCTTCCTCTTGAATAAAATGAGCTTTGGCTTCGTAGGAAGCTACTTCCAGGCTCCAGTTTTGTCCTTCTCCCTGGAACCCGAGTTCTTTATAATGATCCTTGACCAACGCATTTTTGGCCGTGGGAAGATATTCTCCCAAAAGGCGTTTTACGCCGGCTTGGCGGGCCGCTTCAACCAGCTGGTTCAGGGCAAATTTCTCTACGCCTCTTTTCAAAACCCGGCAACTCATGATCCAGGTATCTATTTTCCAGTCCCCTTCGGATGCTTCTACAATCAAGAGACTGATCAGGCCATATTCTCCAAACTTATCCTCCAGCTTGATGTAAAAGCCTTTTTTTCCGTTTCCTTTCATCATTTGACGAACTTGCTGCTCATCATAGCGCACCGTTCTTAGGTTGAACTGATTGGAGCGCTGGGTCAGTTGGGCAATCCGGGGAATATGAAAGCTATCAAAAGCCTTGAAGGAGCCTTTCATGTTTAGCCCTTGCAAGAATTCATCAATGGAACCAAAGTTTTGCTTCAGTTGATTTCGCTGGGCTTCCTGCTGGTATTTCTTGGTCCGCTTAGCATCTTCCTGGGAATAAGAAGCCGTCTCAAACAAGTTGAGCTGTTCCAGATAAGGCAGGTACTCAGCCGGGTCTTCCGGTAACTCCGGTACCGTTACCGCGGGTAATTCTGTGCGAACCAGGTTTCTCTCAAAAGGATTATCATCCAGGAAAACCATAGAATCAAAGCCAATATTGAGCACTTGCTGGATATAGCGGATATTATCAGCTTTGTTTTCCCAGTTGGCAACGAACATGGCGAGGTCCGAAAGGCGGAGTACCATGTCGGGATGCGCTTCGAAAGGGACTTTGGCTACGCTTTCTGTATTCTTGCTGCAAATGGCCAGGATGATGCCTCGCTCCTTCAGATTTTTTGCCCAGCGTTGTAACTCAGTAAAAGCCTTACCTAAGCCAAGGTTTCCAATCTGTATGCCCTCCATGCCATCATCTCCGATGATTCCGCCCCAGGTAGTATTATCCAGGTCCAGGATCAGACATTTTTTGAACTTCCCATTCACCGCCTGAATAATGTCCACCACATTTTTGGCCATTTGGGGAACAAACTCCATGCTGCCGGACATGCTGGCATTGATCCAGACTTTTCGATCAAGGGCCTGCGCCTTACCGATTCGATGTTGTAAGGCTGCGACGTCATTGATAAAGACATTTTCATAGCGCTGGGCCAGGTCCATCAGGCCCAGGTTGAGCTTGCGGATTTGGTAGAGAAAGGAATATTCCGTTTTGTTAGCAAAATTCCCAAATACGAGGTCTGGCTGTTCTGGGAAATTGGATAAGATGATGCGGGCCTGGGTGCGGGCATTGATCAGCTCAGCATATTGAGCGAAGGCCGCCAGTAACTGATCTGCCAATCCACTTCTGGCTCCAGCTTCCATGGTGGCATATTTTGCCCAGAGCTTAGCGGTGCTTTTATGAATGAGCACAAACTCGGGGTCTGTCAGGTAAAAATCCGAGCCAGGATCATGAATCTGGAGGTCTATCTGGTCATAATCGCCTTCCCAAATATTGAGGTATATCCCCTGATCTATGCCATATCCAGTGATGGCTTGCACCAATAATTGGGTGGCTTCATCCCCCAGGATGGCTACCCGCTTTTGGGTAAGCCCAGTGGCATCTTTTTTCAGGTTTTTTCGCAGGATGGTAAGAGAGGGGGCTATGTTGCTCATGGTAAGATTCTTTTATGAAAAATAGAACCCCCAATGACGCTCACAAAATACAGAATATGGAAAATATAACTTAAAAACTTTATCCTCCGTAATATTTGGAGGAAGAACGATCTAAAAAGGCCACCAACACCTACTAGTTTGCCGCTATCTTTTTGAACAATATGGAAACAGAAACCATCCTAACCGAGCTCACCGAAATTTTCATAGATGTCATGGACAATGAGGACATCAGCCTCCAATTGGAAACCACGGCAAACGATGTAGAGGATTGGGATTCCCTCAGTCATATCCAGCTGATTTATGCCATTGAAAAGCATTTTGGATTGAAGTTTACTACCGCCAGCGTGCAGGCCTTCAAATCTGTAGGAGATATGGTAGCGGCCATCAGGCAATTCCAACTCAGTTAGCCAGGAAAACTTAATCTACAACAGTGATCTAAGAGGAAAGCACCCAGATAGCTTTCCTCTTTTATTTTTGGACCAATTCCTGAGCCGCATCCTGAGTTACCCATTTCCCAAACTGAGCTGATGAAGTGTGGGTATCCTTAGCCTCGGGCTGATTCAATTTTTTCACGACCATATCTCCCACTTTCATCCGAAAATGTACAGGCTCAAACCAGTAGGCATTGTCATGAATGATGGGATGCTCTCCGCTAAAATCAAGGTAATCTGTTACCTTGGAAAGTTTTGCCTGATACTCCTCGAACTTATTTTCCCGCACATGGTCCAGTTTGCGGTGGTGCACCGGAAGAAAAACTACCCTCAATTGGATGTCTTTTTCCTGGCAAAGCTGATGTAAGGCTGATATAGCATTTAGCGACTCCTCCATATGGGGCAGCTCATGTGCCCAGGTCAGTTGGAACTTCCAATCCTTCCGGTGGGTTTCCAGGTTTTTATCGATATAGCTCTCCCTACTGGTCTTAAAGGGAATACCGCTCCCCTGGATATCATAGGAAACCAGATAAGGCTTGTCCTTTTGCATAGGATAGCATGCTTGGTACAGAATGCTAAAATTTGGGATGCGGAGCAGGTATTTGGCCTGAAAAGCCCATCGATCTGCCATGGCGGTCGCATAAGGCGTGCGCAGGAAAGATTGATTCATCTCGCTGGTACGCGTATAGCTCCCTTCATCCAGACAAATAATCACTTTCTTGATATCGTAGCCCTCCCCAAGCAAGAAGCGTACATCCTCCAACCATTCTTGAGGCACCCCCATAGAATAGGTCATGTTGTAAAAATTGGCTCCCTCAAGCTTGCGTGTGTCGATGTTCCCGGCTTTGGAGGAGCCAAAAAGAAAGCCGTCAAATGCTCTGGGGGCCTCACTTAACCACCTCAATTTGGCGTAATGCTGGTTTGGTTCGATGATTTGGTACTGGAAATTCTCCCGAAAAATCCCAAACGGATCAATCAGATAAATAAGCAGCGGCATGAGTGCGAGTGGTCCCATAAACCAGACCAGGGTACGAAGAAAATACCGCATCATGAGTTAAAATTGAAAGTAAATGAAGGATTGTGGGGCCGCCCCGTAATTGAAGATCAGGTAAAGGATGACATAATACATGATCCATTTGGTCCAGGTAGGCCAGCCGGGAAAATCCAGGATTTGATCCTGCTTTCGCTGAAGCCATTCGAATAACATAAATCCTATGACCCAGGGCATAAAGCGGGCCAGACCTAAGGGTTCCGGTAGGCTGAAAAGGCTTCTACTAAACATGTCCCCGATAAATTGGAAAGCATGTCCCAGGGTCTCAGCCCGGAAAAAGATTTCTACGAAGGTGACGAAAGTAAAGGTCAGCAGGCCTGTGCTGAGTCCCCACACCCTGGGCCGGAATTTCTTCTTGAGTTTCCTGCGGCGCTTCTTGGTGAGTGCCTCGTAAGCCAGGCCCACCGAGTGCAAAAAGCCCCACATCACAAAGGTCCAATTCGCTCCATGCCATAACCCACTGAGCGTAAAGGTGATAAAAATGGCGAAAATGACGCCATAGATACCCCAATGCCGTTTATTCAGGGCCAAAGGCGTATAGAGGTAATCAATGAACCAGGTATTGAGGGAAATGTGCCAGCGCCGCCAGAACTCCGAAATAGAGGTACTGAAATAGGGCAAACGAAAGTTGGGCAAGAGTTTGAAGCCCAGCAACCGTGCCGTGCCGATGGCAATATCTGTATAGCCCGAAAAATCGCCATATACCTGTATCCCAAAGTAAAGGGCTCCCAAGGCCAATGCACTGCCGGAAAGCTCCTCACTTTGCCCATAGATTTGGTTGGCGTAGATGGCACAATTATCGGCGATCACAATTTTTTTGAACAAGCCCCACAAAATCTGTTTCAAGCCTGCGGAAGCCTCTGGAAAGCTCAGACTCCTGGGCTTTTGAAACTGAGGCAGGAGGTTGGAGGCTCTTTCGATGGGACCGGCTACCAGTTGAGGGAAAAAGCTCACGAAGGCAAAAAAGGACACCGGATCCCGACTGGGCTCGAGTTGTCCCCGATATATATCCAAGGTATAGGAAAGGGTCTGGAAGGTATAAAAGCTAATCCCTACCGGCAGGATAATCGCCAGCGGCGTGAATTCCAGGTGAATACCGATGCCGGCAAAGGCCGCCACGAAAGAGCTAACAAAAAAGTTGAAGTACTTAAAAAAGCCGAGCAAGCCCAGGTTCACGCCCAGGCTCAGCCCTACTAAGTATTTGCGGGTACGCGGATGCTCGGTTTTCCCTATTTGCAATCCCAATACGAAATCAAGCCCTGAACTCAAAGCGATCAATCCCAGGAATCTCCAATCCCACCAGCCATAAAACACATAACTGGCCATCAGCAGGAGTATATTCTGGTTGCGGACCTGTCCTTTGCTCTGGTATCGATCCCTTAGCGGGGGCAATCCCGCCCCTGATTCGGGGCCAGCCCATTGAAGCTGCCTCCGGGAAAACCAGGCTTTCAGGTCTGCCCCCTGAAACCAGTACAGGAGGAAAACCAAGGGGAAAAAGATGGCGAAGGTGAGGGAATTGAAAAGCATGGAGCTTCCTGATGAACGATCTATTTTACTGCATGGCAAAATTATCCATTGGAAGGAATATTAAAATTAAAAAACAAATGCTTTCCTACGTCTTTTCTCTGGTCTTAATCTTCAACAGGGTCGGATGATTGAGTCCTGTAAAGGCAAAGAAGGTCAAAAAAACCTGAGGAACTTGGGGCGTGAGAAAAGGAAAGGGGGCCTGAGCAGCAGCCTCCACGTGCGAAAAACGAAACAGGTGCATGGTTTTTGCAAAAATCCATTGGCATTATTCGCAGAATGAGAATATTTTTCTAGTTCTGGGAGAAATCTCTCCAGGTGACTCAATTAATCCTTTCTGAAAATCAGACACTTAGGGTGCTAGGCGTCAATGGACTCATTTTTGTCCAGTGGGTAATACACCCCAAGTTTGACCCTTGTTTGAAGGAAAGATAGAAATGCCTTAATTCGTTTTGCCACTTATAAGGCTATTAGAGAGGAGCTTCGGCTCCTCTTCCTTTTTTTTGCCCCCTCAGCTGTAATTTTCCCTGACTGTAGCCGACTTATCAGGAAAAATGTGACATGAAAAAAAGGATCAGGCAGCTGCTACTTGGTGGACTTTTGACCATGGTGTTACTCGGCATATCAGTGGTGGTTTTTCTCCTCAATCCTCAGCTATCCTATGCCCAGCAAACGCCCCTTTCTTTCGCTACCCTATACCACGATACGGCCCTGAGTCCCCAATTTCTGAGGGAAGTGGAAGCCAGCCTGGCCGAAATTCGCGCCTCCCTCCTTTGGCAGGAAGATGCCCACTTCCGCATTTGTCTTCCTGGCCCCGGCACCTATGCTGAACGCGTCGAATCTTTGTTGGGTCCAGATGTCATTCGATCCTTCGCAGATATCAGCGTCATGCAGGCTGAATTTGCCGCGGATAGCACTACCCTCTTATGGCGGGAAGCAGCCTGGCCGGTCAGCACCATGTTGGCCCATAGCATGACCCATAGCCTGCAGTTCAAGCATCACGGTTTTTGGGACGCCAATCCCCTGGGCGGGCATCCGGAATGGAAATGGGAGGGGTTTGCAGAATGGGCTGCTTGGGGCAAAGGTGTCTCCATGGATAGCCTCAAGTCTCTTTTTCATCGTACCCAGGGAGGACCGTGGGAATATCTTGCCTTTTCTTCAGGTCAAGGCAGTATGCGGCAGCATATCCAGTACTTGCTTTGCTGTAAGTACCTTCTTGAAGAAGAAAAGCTGGATTATTCCGCATTGATGTCAGACTCCCAATCTATGGAGGCGATTTGGCATCAGGTTTGGGCTATCGATTAAAAAGAATTACTAACTTTACTCCTGGTATAAAGAAATAGGTTAAACATACCCTCCACTCATCCGTGACCCCTCATTTAACAGGGTAGTTTTTAACTACGCTGGTCTTCCTCTTTCGAGAGAAACCGACTGCTATTGCAATGAACAAAACTCCTCAATACCTCCTTCTAAGCCTATTTTTCCTCCTAAATCTGGGCGTTTGGCCTTTTTCGGGCTTACAGGCTCAAGGAATCCGCCTCAATGAAGTGGTGGCTTCCAACTCCTCGGTTACGGATGAAAATGGCGAAACTCCTGACTGGATTGAACTCACCAATCAGGGTCCTTCCTCTATTTCTTTAAGCGGCTGGTCGCTAACGGATGACTTCACGGACACCACCAAATGGGTATTCCCTTCCGGCAGTATCGACCCTGATTCGTTTCTCCTGGTGTGGGCCGCGGGCGTGGATGTGGAAGCTGAATCAGCCTACCGGACCCTGATCAGCCAGGGAGATACTTTTGCTTATCTCATTCCTTCCAGTGCCCCTCCAACCAATTGGAAAGACCTTTCTTTCAGCCCAACAGGCTGGAACGCCGGGCCATCGGGTCTCGGATATGGGGATGGAGATGATAATACCATCGTCCCCAATGGGACCCAGTCCATGTATCTGCGGCGAACTTTCAGCCTTCAGGACACCAGTCAGGTGGAAGAAATCTTCCTACACATGGACTATGATGATGGATTTGTGGCTTACCTCAATGGACAAGAGGTGGCCCGATCGAATATGGTGGGAAATCCACCGGCCTTTAATGACTGGTCCCTGACCGATCAGGAAGCGGTGATGTATGCGGGACAAAGCCCCCAGCAGTTTGTCATTCCCTTGGTGCCGGGCCTCTTGAATAATGGAAACAATGTCCTGGCCATCCAGGTGCACAATTCTGACCCTGCTTCTTCTGATCTTTCTATTATTCCATTCTTGACTTTCCGCTTTAGTGGGCCAAGTTTTGCGGGCATCAGCCCGCCCAGCATCCTCGGTTTCCCGGGCTCAACTTCTGCCCTGCAAACCAGTTTCAAGCTCTCCAGCAGTGGGGAAGGCTTATACCTCTTTGATGATAATCAGGTGCTGGTGGACAGCATGTGGATTCCCGGGGCCCAGGCAGATATTTCTCTGGGACTTTCGCCCCAAAACGGATCTCTGGTCTATTTCAGCCAGCCGACCCCAGGAGCCGCTAATAGCGGCCCCTCCTATCAGGGAATAATCCTGAATAAGCCCGTTTTTTCTCATGAAGGCGGCGCTGTCAATCAAGGTAGCCTGGCGCTTGCTATCAGTGGAGCCGGGGCAGGGGAGGAAATTCGCTATACGCTGGATGCCTCAGTCCCCACCAATCAGTCTCCCCTCTATTCCAGCCCGCTGAATCTCTCTCAAACCCGGGTGGTGCGGGCCAGGATATTTAAATCGGGCTTCATTTCTTCTCCTACCAACAGCCGGACCTACCTGTTCAATGCCAACCACAACCTGCCTGTGGTTACCCTGGTTACCGATTCTGCTAATTTCTTTTCCGTTGACTCCGGAATTTATGTCCTGGGCACCTCTAATCCTGGCAATTTCCCATATTTCGGCACCAACATCTGGCAGGACTGGGAGCGGCCGATTCATTTTTCGCTCTATGAGCCTAATGGAAACCTGGGACTCGCCTTTAATGGAGGCACCAAGATATTTGGGGGCTGGAGCCGGGCCAATAGCCAACGTTCCCTTTCCTTTTTTGCTCGAAAAAAATATGATCCCCAGGACATAGATTATCCCTTGTTCTCTACCCGTCCCTATACGGAATTTGAGTCCTTTATTTTGCGCAACTCAGGCGATGACTGGATGCTTACCAACATCCGGGACATCATGATGACCAGTTTGCTGGAAAACAGTTTCGTAGATATACAAGCCTACCAGTCCGTGGCTACCTATCTCAATGGAGAGTACTGGGGAATGTATAATATGCGGGAAAAAATCAATGAGCATTATCTGGCCAGCCTGCATGGGGTCGATCCGAAGGACGTAGACATTTTGGAGAGAGACGGGGAGGTCATTTATGGAGATGATAGTGAGTATGATGCCATGATTGACTTTCTGGACAATAATAGCCTGACGGACTCGGCTAATTACGCATGGGTAGCTAACCAGATTGATCTCCCGAACTTTTTCCAATACTGGGGCTCGCAGGCTTTTTTCAGCAATACAGACTGGCCATACAACAACATCAAATTCTGGAAAGCCAAAGGGGGAAAATGGCGCTGGGTGCTGTTCGATACCGACTATAGCTTTGGGATTCCATCACCGACGGATTATGACCATAATTCCATCGACTTGGTGACGGCCACTCAAAACACCTCCTGGTCAAACCCCACCTGGTCCACCCTGGTCCTCCGGAAATTGGTGGAAAACCCCCAAGGCAGAAATGCCTTTATCAATCAATTGGCAGACGACATGAATACGCGTTTCCTTACGCCCTATGTCCTGGCCCGGATTGATACCATAGTGGCCAAGGTCTCTAACGAAATGGTTACCCATCTGCCCCGCTGGTATGGAAACCTGGGACAGTGGAACAATGAGCTTCAGGTGATTAAAAACTGGGCGCAGTTCAGACCTGCCTACGTTAAGCAGCATATCCTGGCGAAATGGAACCTGCCCGCTATTCGCCAGCTGACTGTTCAGTTGCCAGATTCCTTGAGAGGTTCGGTTAAGTTGAACAGCCTCAGTCTCAATCAGAGTAGTTGGACGGGAGATTACTTTGATGATGTTCCCGTTCAAGTAACCGCAGTCCCTAAACCAGGTTATGCCTTTGCCTTTTGGAGTGGAGACGTCAGTGGCACCTCCCCTGAGCTTACGCTGGACCTGGATTCCAACCTGGTAGTGATCGCCAATTTCCAGCCGGTAGCCAATACGGCCCAGCTCATCATCAACGAGATCAACTATAATTCCGCTCCTCAAAAGGACACCAAAGATTGGGTAGAAATTCTGAATGTCAGCGGACAAAATATGGACCTTACGGGTTGGGAACTCAAGGATGCCAGTAACAACCTTTTCGTTTTCCCAGCCGGTACCCAACTAGCTGCCGATAGCTTTCTGGTAGTTTGTCGATCCCTGGCCGATTTCCAGACCTTCTATCCGAACATTTCTTCGGTAGTAGGGGATATGCCTTTTGGCTTGAGTGCGAATCTAGATACGGTAAGGCTCTTTCATCCTAATGGCAGCCTGCATAATGAGGTAGCTTATACTTCCCAGGCCCCCTGGCCCACCACCGCGAACGGGCAAGGTCCCACCTTGGAGCTGGTTGATCCCGATTCCAATAATGCCGTGGTTTCGAACTGGGCAGCGCTACATGCATTTGGAAGCCCGGGTCGCTCTAATCTCATCCCTGATCCGCCCGCGAATAATACCCCTCAGGTTATTATCAATGAGATTAATTATAAGTCCTCGCCTCAAAAAGACACCAAAGATTGGGTGGAGCTACTCAACATCAGTGGCCAAAGCCTGGATTTGGGTGGCTGGGTGCTCAAGGACAGCGATGATGCCAATGCCTTTGTCTTTGCCAATGGCACCCAACTGCCGGCGGATAGCTTCCTGGTAGTCTCCCGCTCCCTGGTAGATTTCCAGGGATTTTATCCTCAGTTGCCCTATGTGGTGGGAGATCTGAGCTTTGGTCTGGGAGATTCGGCGGATGCGGTGCGACTTTTCCTCCCAGACGGTACCCTGCACGATGAAGTGGCTTATACATCTCAAGCTCCCTGGCCAACCACGCCCAATGGACAAGGGCCTAGCCTGGAACTGGTACATCCGGATTCCAACAATGCCGTGGCTACGAACTGGGCGGATTTACATGCCTTTGGTAGCCCAGGTCGCTCTAACCTGATTCCCGATCCGACGCCCAACAATACCCCTCAGTTTATCATCAATGAGATTAACTATAATTCCTCCCCGCAAAGAGATACCAAAGACTGGGTAGAAATCCTCAATATTAGTGGACAAACGCTGGACTTGGGCGGCTGGGTGCTCAAGGACGAGAACGATACCAATACCCTCCTGTTCCCGAATGGTACCCAACTGCCAGCGGATAGCTTTCTGGTGGTTTGTCGATCCCTCGTAGACTTTCAGGCATTTTACCCGAATGTGAGCTATACCGTGGGAGATTTGAGCTTTGGTTTAGGAGACTCGGCTGATGCGGTACGCTTGTTCAAGCCAGACGGTACGCTGCACGATGAGGTGTCCTACACCTCTCAAGCCCCGTGGCCCACCACGCCCAACGGGCAAGGGCCTAGCCTGGAACTGGTGCATCCGGATTCCAACAATGCCGTGGCTACCAACTGGGCAGAGCTACACGCCTTTGGCAGCCCAGGCCGCTCCAACCTCATCCCTGATCCTACACCCAACAATTCCCCTCAGTTTGTCATCAATGAGATCAACTATAATTCCTCTCCCCTCAAAGACACCAAGGATTGGGTAGAAATTCTCAATGTGAGTGGACAAAGCCTCGATCTGGGCGGCTGGATTCTCAAAGACCAGGACGATACAAATACCTTTGTTTTTGCCAGTGGCACCCAATTGCCCGCGGATAGCTTCCTGGTGGTCTGTCGTTCTTTGGCAGATTTTCAGACTTTTTACCCGAATCTAAGTTATGCCGTGGGAGATATGAGCTTTGGCTTAGGAGACTCAGCTGATGCGGTGCGCTTATTTAAACCAGATGGCACTTTGCACGATGAGGTAGCCTACACTTCTCAAGCGCCCTGGCCGACCACGCCTAACGGGCAAGGGCCTAGCCTGGAACTGGTGCATCCGGATTCCAATAATGCCGTGGCTACCAACTGGGCCGAGCTACATGCTTTCGGCAGCCCGGGCCGCTCCAACCTGATTCCAGACCCTACCCCCAACAATACCCCTCAGGTGATCATCAATGAGATCAATTATAATTCTGCGCCTCAGCAGGATACCAAAGACTGGGTTGAGTTACTGAATGTCAGCGGCCAAAGCCTGGATTTAAGCGGCTGGGTTCTGAGAGACAATGACGATGCCAATACCTTCCTTTTTGCCAGCGGTACCCAACTGCCTGAGGATAGCTTCCTGGTGGTCTGTCGGTCCCTGGTGGATTTCACGGCCTTCCATCCCAATGTGAGTTATGCTGTGGGAGATATGAGCTTTGGCTTAGGAGACTCGGCTGATGCGGTGCGCTTATTTAAACCAGACGGCACCCTCCACGATGAGGTGTCCTACACTTCTCAAGCTCCCTGGCCCACCACGCCCAACGGCCAAGGACCTACCCTCGAACTGGTGGATCCGGATTCTAACAATGCCGTGCCCACCAACTGGGCGGAGTTGCATGCTTACGGGAGTCCGGGACGGTCGAACCTGATCCCTGATCCGGTACCCAGCAACCCTCAACAAGTGATCATCAATGAGATCAACTATAACTCCTCTCCGCAACAGGATACCAAAGACTGGGTCGAACTCTTGAATATCAGTGGCCAAAGCCTGGATTTAAGCGGCTGGGAGCTCAAGGACAACGACGACGGAAACTCCTTCGTTTTTGCCAATGGTACCCAATTACCTGCGGATAGCTTTTTAGTGGTCTGTCGATCACTGGTAGATTTCCAGGCTTTCCATCCCAACCTGAACTACGTGGTAGGAGAATTTACCTTTGGCCTGGGAGATTCTGCGGACGCGGTGCGTTTGTTCAAACCCGATGGTAGCTTGCACGATGAGGTAGCCTATACTTCTCAGGCTCCCTGGCCTACTACGCCCAATGGACAAGGGCCTACGCTGGAGCTAGTACACCCTGACTCAAATAATGCAGTTCCAACCAACTGGGCGGAGCTGCATGCTTTCGGCAGCCCGGGTCGCTCCAACCTGATCCCGGATTCTATCCCCGATAATTCTCCGGTAGTCATCATCAATGAAATCAATTATAAATCCGCCCCTCAGCAGGATACCAAGGACTGGGTTGAGTTACTGAATATCAGCGGTCAAACCCTGGACCTGAGTGGGTGGGTACTCAAGGACGATGAGGATGCCAATGCTTTCACCTTTGCCAGCGGAACCCAGCTACCGGCCGATAGCTTCCTGGTGGTTTGCCGATCATTGGTGGATTTCCAAATTTTCCATCCCTCAGTAAATTATACCGTGGGTAATCTGACCTTTGGATTAGGAGATTCGGCGGATGCCGTCCGCTTGTTCAAGCCCGATGGCACGCTGCACGATGAAGTAGCTTATACTTCTCAGGCGCCCTGGCCTACTTCCCCCAACGGACAGGGGCCTACCCTGGAGTTGGTGCATCCGGATTCCAATAATGCCGTGCCGACCAATTGGGCAGCATTACATGCCTTCGGCAGTCCGGGCCGATCGAACCTGATCCCAGACCCTACTCCGAACAATACGCCGCTGCTCATCATCAATGAGATCAATTATAAATCTTCTCCCCTGCGAGACACTGATGACTGGATTGAAATCCTAAACATCAGTGATCAAGATGTAGATCTGACCGGATGGGTGGTTATGGACAGTGATCCTACCCATGTCTTTTTGTTTGACAATGGGCCCATCTTACCAGCAGACAGCTTTTTGGTGGTTTGTCGGACCCTGACAGATTTCCAGACCTTTTATCCGAATCTACCTTATGTAGCTGGTGATCTGGGTTTTGGGCTGGGTTCCACCGACGATACCGTAAGGCTTTACCATCCGGATGGGAGTTTACATGATGAAGTGGGCTATTCCTCCCTGGCTCCCTGGCCACCCGAAGCAAACGGCCAAGGACCCTCGCTGGAACTGGTGCATCCAGATTCTAACAATGCCATCGTAAGTAATTGGGGAGTTTTGCATGATTTCGGAAGCCCTGGACGCTCAAATTTGATTCCTGATCCCTCTACTTCTATTGAGACCTGGGGAAATCAGCTAGCGTTCAAGGTCTACCCCAACCCGGGTGAAAACCAAGTGAGCCTGAGCGGAGAAAATGTACATCAGGAGTCTTTGCATATCCGATTGCTTGACCTACGCGGCAAAGAAATTCGTAGTTTGTATAGGGTAGAAAAAGGAACACCTGTATTTTCAATTACAGTAGACGTCTCCACGCTATCGCAAGGGATGTACGTGATTGAAGTATCGAACCAGTATGGACAAAAACGTACCGTTAAATGGGTAAAAGTTTCTTAACCGACATTCAGAGGAGTCCCTTTTTGTTCCTCAGCTTCCTCCTTCCTTGCTTGCTGGGCCCGGATTTACAGGCTCAAACAGTGGTACTGAACGAGGTCGTAACCTCCAACACCTTATTGCTAGATGAGGATGGAGATTCTCCTGACTGGTTTGAGCTACGAAACACAGATAGCGATTCCGTTTCCATTGGAGGATGGACGATTTCGGATAAAAAAGACCAGCCTGCCAAGTGGGCGTTCCCCAACTTGAATCTGGCGCCTAATCAGCATCTGTTGGTGTGGGCTTCGGACAAAAACCGAGGCAGTGTCGCCTCAGTCAGGACCCTGATTAATCGAGGCGATCAGGTGCGTTACCTGGTTCCTTCCAGCAGTGTAACTGCCCAATGGACCAGCATAAACTTCAATGATAATTCCTGGTCTCAAGGTCCCACCGGTCTGGGCTACGGGGATGGAGACGATGCTACAACTGTGCCCTATGGCACCCGTTCCATTTTTCTCCGAAAATCTTTTAACCTGCCGAATCCGGCTGATGTAGAGGACCTCCTGCTCCACCTGGACTATGACGATGGTTTTGTGGCTTATCTGAATGGAACGGAAGTGGCCAGAGCCAATATCAACGGCCTGCCACCAGCCTTTGATTCAGGCACCATTACAGACCAGGAAGCGGGCATGTATCAAGGAGACGACCCTTCCTTATTTCGCATAGAAGATCCCCAGGGGCTTCTGGTATCCGGCGAAAATGTCCTGGCCATTCAGGTCCACAATATCGCTGCCTCCTCTTCTGACCTGACGGTCATCCCTTACCTCACGGCCTTTTTAAGTCAGCCCAGTTCCTTGGGCATCCTTCCGCCTGCCGAACTACAAATCGGGACCCGGGCCCTCCATACCAACTTTAAAATTTCTTCCAGCGGCGAGGGTCTGTACCTTTTTGATGAGCAGGGAAATATGAGGGATAGCATTTGGATAGAAAATGTGCCTACCAATGTTTCCCTCGGACGGGACCTGGGGCTTCAAAGCTGGGAACTTTTCCCTACCCCTACCCCAGCAGCACCTAACCAGGGACCCAGTTATGAAGGAGCGGTTAGTTCGCGGGTGAGCTTTTCTCATCCTGGCGGTCCGGTGGGTGATCTGACTCTGACCCTGAGTGGCGCCCAAGCCGGAGAGGAAATTCGCTATACCCTGGATGCAGATGTCCCCATCTCGACTTCTCCCCTGTACACTGGTCCCTTGAACATTAACAGCCGCACGGTCGTGCGCGCCCGGATTTTCCGTCCCGGATACATCCCCTCGCCTACCCAGACGCATAGTTATCTCCACAACGTCAACCACGACTTACCGATTGTTTCTTTGGTAACGGCGCAAAAAAACTTCTTTTCCAGCGATAGCGGTATTTATGTGTATGGCAATAACCCGCCGGGGGATTTCCCTTACTTCGACACCAACATTTGGGAAGACTGGGAACGCCCCCTACACGTCAGTTTGTACGAAACTGATGGCAGCTTAGGCTTAGCTATAGATGGCGGCACCAAGATCTTTGGCGGATGGAGCCGGGCCTGGGATCAACGCTCGCTCTCCTTTTTTGCCCGAAAAAAATATGGAGACAAAGAAATAGATTATCCGCTCTTTGCCACGCGTCCCTATGACACCTATGAGTCCTTCATTCTCAGAAATTCCGGCAACGACTTCCTGAATAGCAATATGCGGGATATCACCCTCACCAGCCTGATGCTGAACAGTGAGGTAGATATGCAGGCGCATCGCTCCGTAGCGACCTACCTAAATGGCAGTTATTTCGGCATGTTCCACATGCGGGAGAAGATCTCGGAGCACTATCTGGCCAGTCTGCATGATGTCGATCCAGATGAAGTAGACCTACTGGAATTTGCGGGTGATGCGATACATGGGGACAACCAGGAATACCAGGCTCTGGTGGATTTTATGTGGAACAATACCCTGGAAAACGACGTCCTCTACCAGCAAGCGGCGGATCAGATTGATTTGGACAATTTTTTCCAATACCAGGTCTTCCAGGCTTTTATCCATAATTACGACTGGCCCGGTAATAACATCAAATTTTGGAAAGCTCCCGGCAAAAAATGGCGCTGGATTCTGTACGATACCGACTTCGGCTTTGGCATCTGGGATGATACGGATTATCTGGATAACGCCCTCGAATATGTCCTGGAGGACAATGGCAACGGCTGGCCTAATCCCGCCTGGGGAACGCTCTTTCTCCGTCGCCTTTGTTCCAACACCCAAGGGCGGAACGCCTTCGTCAACCGATTTGCGGATGAACTGAACACCCGTTTTCTGCCGAATCGAGTGGTTGCCCATATCGACAGTATGCGGGCCCTGCTGGATCAGGAACTTCCCCAGCACTACCTGCGTTGGAGCGGCTCCATGGATTATCAGGAAGACCGCATTGAACACATGAAGTTTTTTGCCCAAGTACGTCCGGGCATCGTTAAGCAGGACATCCTGGATGAGTGGAATTTCCCGGCCTGGCATGCGTTAACCGTCGCCAATCAGCAGCGGGACAAAGGCTATGTTCAGCTCAACTCGCTGACCCTGAAGGGCGACAGTTGGACGGGAGAATATGTAGAAGGGGTACCGGTTAAGTTAAAGGCCATTCCGGAAGGAAATTATGTCTTTTCGCACTGGTCGGGGGACATCAGCTCTACCGAAGATGAAATCGAGGTGGACGTAGATCGGGCCATGACCGTGGTGCCAAATTTTGAGGTCTACGAAGTGGAGACCGTGGTCATCATCAACGAGATCAATTATCAGTCCAGCGATAATTTCGACCCGGGGGACTGGATTGAGCTGCACAATATCTCTAACCAAGCCGTTGATCTAACGGGTTGGGAACTCAAAGACAATAATGACCAGAACGTCTTCGAATTCCCGGCGGGCACCAGCCTGCCAGCCGGAGGATATCTGGTGATCGCGCGTTTGCTGGATCGCTTTCAGGAACGCTTCCCGCAGGTCAGTCCCGTGATCGGTGATCTGGGCTTTGGTTTGTCCTCGCAAGGAGAATCTGTGCGGCTTTACCAGGCCAACGGGGCCCTGCACGATGTGGTTACCTTTCAAGCAAATGATCCCTGGCCGCAGGAAGCCAATGGACAAGGTCCTACCCTGGAATTGACCAACCCCAATGCCGACAACCGTCTGGCTGAAAACTGGGCCATCCTCCATGCGTTGGGCAGTCCGGGCCAGAGCAACCTGGACCCTTTTATCCTCGATATCCTGGACCTCAAGCAATATCCCAATCCTTCCACCGGAGAGTTTGTCTTGAGCTTTATTCTGGAAGCCCCCACTACCCTATCAGCTAATCTCTATGACCTGAGCGGACGGAAAGTCCTGAGCCTGTATGAAGGCGAAATCAGCATAGGTGCTTATGTTATTCGTAAGGATTTGAGCAGCTTAGGAGCCGGCATTTATGTGGTAGAATTTGAGGAAGGCAGTGGTTTTTCCAAGCGCTTTAAGTGGGTCAAGGTGGGAGAATAGGACTTCCGTTCAGTACGTATCATCGGAAAAAAATCAACCTGAAATAAGTGCTTTCCGTATAGGTGGTTAAATCCGCCCCATGAAAAAAGCCTCCACTTACCGATGTCCATGCTGCCGAGCGCAGGTTCCGGTCCGGGACATGCAGCAAGTGCTTTCGCTATTGCCGTTTGATGGGATATTCTTCAGGCAGGGGGATAGCCTGCAAGATTCCTTTCTGATGATGCTAAAGCGCTATCCGGGACTGTATCCGTGGTGGGCCTGCGATGATTGTATTCGGTCAAAAAAAGCCCTGCTGGGAAACCCAAAAAGGCAGTTCTATATTTTTGGGCATCCGATGGATACCGCTCCACCATTTCTGGCTTACTGGGACCGACGCTATACCTGCCATACCTGTCAGGGAGACTTTACCTTTGGGATGCACGAGCAGCAATTCTGGTATGAGCAGAAGGCCTTCGTGGTCCACTCCCAACCAAAAAACTGCCTGGACTGCCGCATCGAGTTGCGAGAACGAAAAGCGCTAAATACCGAGCTTTCTACCCTCCTCGCTGATGGAACCCCTACCAACAAAGCTGAGTTGAAACGAATCGCGGAAATCTATGAGTTGATGGGTAAAAGCGAAAAACGGAAGGCTTATGAGGCTGCTTTGCGAAAGCTCCGTAATTAGTTCCCCCTCCCCCACCCCAGCTACCCCGAAAAAGCCTCATTAGCTTTTTTTGCGGCTTTTTTTCAATTTCAGGGTAACCTTTTTCTGCTGTGAGCAACCCCGAGTTACATAAAGCGGCCGATGCCGAAGAAATTTTGGCGGGCTTTGCCTCCCGCGATCGGGGCATCCTCAGTCAAGTCTACGAGGACTTATTCCCGCTGATCCGGAACATGATCCTCAAAAATGCAGGACAGGAGGCAGATGCCCTGGATATTTTTCAGGAGGCCATGGTCATTGTGTATGAGAAAGCGGTGAATGGGGAAATGCAGATTCGCCATAGTTTCAAAAGCTACTTTTACGGCCTGTGTCGTTTGCAGTGGCTGATGAAATTGCGGAAGCAAAAGCAGATGCCCGTCGCCTTTACGGATGTGTTCACGGATCAGGAAGATCCGGTAGAACTGGCCCAGCAACAAGAACAGCATCAGCAATACCAACTGATGCGCAAAGCGCTGACTCAATTGGGTCAGGATTGCCAGGAAATCCTGCAGGCTTTTTGGCGTGGCGCATCCTTACGGGCCATAGCCCAGCAGCGAGGCTTGACCGAGGCCTATGCGAAGAAGCGGAAGTTCACCTGCCAGAAGCAGCTCATCCAGGCCGTAGAACAACATCCTGATTTCCAGGAGCTAAAACCAGGATAATGGAGGAAGAAAAGCTGGAATTAATCGAAAAATCCCTACGGGAATCCTTAACCGAAGCAGAAGCAATTCGCTTTCGGGAATGGATGGCTACGGACCCGGAGTTTGCGAGGCAACATGCCTTGCTCAAGCAAGTCCAGGGTGCCTTAAAGCCTGATGTGAAGGCTTTCCAGCAAGACTTGCAAGCCGTCATGAACCCTGCTCCTACCGCACAGACGCGCCCGCTATTTCCCCGGTCCATTTATCGGGTTGCGGCGGTCATCGTATTGCTCATCGGTGCCCTGGCTTTTTGGTGGATGCTCTCCGGGCCGCCCAGCGGAGCCGATTTATATGCCCAGCATTTTTCTCCTCCTCCTGAAAACCTATCCGTGCGAGGAGATAGTGTCTCTTATAGCCTTGGCATGGCCCTGATGGCCTACCAATCTGGTCAGTATGCGGAAGCCCTTGCTGCCTTTGATCAGGTGGAACCTACCAGTCCGGGGGTGCGGTTTTACCGGGCGATCAGCTTGATCCAAACCGGACAAATAACCGAAGCCCGAACTGAACTCAAGCTCCTCACAGGAACCGATGGTGCTTACCAGCAAGCCGCTCAATGGTATGCTGCCCTCACTTATGTACAAGAAGAAAACTGGTCAGAGGCTCGCCTGAGACTGGAAAACCTCTCCCGGCAAAGTGGTAGTTCCTATGCTCAAAAAGCTGTATCATTGATCGAACAATTGCCCCAATAGCCTAAGCGCGCTGATATGTTTGGAAGATGGATCTGTCTCTGGCTGATGTTGAGTGCGTGGTCTCCTGGGATGGCCCAGACGGACAGCACCTCCCTAAAAGAAATAGCCGCAGGCTATATGGCCAAAGCCGAGCAGTTGCGGGAAGTCCCTCAATACGATAGCGCGGCTTTTTACTTCAACCAGGCCCGGCAGATTTACGAAACGCACCAACGCTACACGCCTTGGGTGCTGAGTCTTGCTCGCCTTGCTTCGGTCTATGCTGATATGGGCGCCTATGCCCGGGCCGATTCCCTGCTTGAAAAAGCTTTTAGGATTTCTGAGGCTCACCTCACCGGAAAAGAACTGGCGGTAGGCAAAGCCTATTTTCAATATGCCTACCTCCTGTCCCTCAAGCGCCAGCATCCCGAAGCAGAGGCAGCTTATCAGAAAACCCTGGAAAACTTCACCCTCCATTACGGAGCAGAGAGCCAGGAAGTAGCGGAGATTTATGCCGCCAAAGCTCCTACGCTGGCCGCTCAATTAGACAAAAAGGAGGAAGCAGCCGAGCATTTTCTCTCCAGCTTTGCCCTTTACGAAAAACTGGATATGGGCGAAAGCCTGGACATGGCTCGGGCTTTGAATGATTACGGCAATTTTTTGTACGACGAGCAAGACTACGAAGGCGCTTTGGCCCACCAACAACAATGCGAAAAAATTCAGCGGGCCAAGCTGTCAGCCGATCATCCGGAGATTGGCGTCACTTCCTACAACCTGGCCCGTTGCCTGGTACGGCTGGGGGATTTTGCGCAGGCGGCCACCTATTACAAAACCACTCTGGACATTGACCGGAAGTCTTTCGGCGGCAACCATCCCTGGGTGGCGGGAGATATGATTGCCTTAGGAGAAACCTACCGACGCATGGGGAAATTTGAGGAGGCCCTAACCTATGTCTCGGGAGGCTGGGAAATATTCGCTTCAGATCCTCAGCAATTCGCCTCCGATATGATTGACGCCATTCCCGCCACGGTAGAGGCCTACAAAAATACCGGGCAGTGGGACCAGGCCGATGCCATTCTCCGCAAAGGCATGCACCTCGTGGAACAACTTGAAAGAGACCCCAATTCCCTTCGACAAGGAAAAATCCTGGCTAATTTTTACGGTACCTATGCAGAATTCCACATCAATCAGGGGGACTATCCTGCCGCGCTACAGGTTGCTCGCCAGGGTCAGCAGCTTTTCCTGGAAACCCTGGGTCCGGATCATGCCGACAATGCGCTCCCTTTACAAACCATAGGCGCTATTTTTCGAGACTATCAACAAGATTACGACCAAGCTTCCCGCTTTTTCAAACAAGCCTTACAGATTCAGGAAAAAGTCCTGGGCACGGATCATCCGGATTTAGCAAGTGCGTATCGGCTGCTGGGGGAGTTGGCAGCCAAACAAAACCGTCCAGACTCTGCCCTTTATTTTTACCAACAAGGCTTACAACTGCTTGCCCCAGGATACACCTCTGCTCAGCCTCAAGACCTGCCGAAACTGGATCAATTACGGACAGATGTAAACAGCTTTCGGCTCCTCTACCTAAGCAGCGAGGCCCTGCAAATGAGGTTCCGGGATTCCGGAGATCAGGCGGCGGGGGAGCAAGCCCTGGCCTATCTGGACCTGGCTTTACAATACGCGGCCCGCCTACGTAAAAATCAGCCTCGGTTTATTTCCCTTCAGGATCGATATCCAGATTATTACCTGGCTTATGCCAATCATATCGCCTTGTGTTTTGATTTGTATACCCAATCCCAGGAACAGACCTATCTGGAAGCCGCTTTTCTCAGCATAGAAGGGGCCAAAGCCTTTAGCTTGCAAACCAGACTCCAGGAAGTGGTGGCCCAGGCGCATGCAGGCTTACCCCCCGAATTGCTGGATGCGGAGGAAGCTTTTAAGGTGCGGCAGGCCTATTATCGCCGGCGGCTGGAAACCGCTCAATTGGCAGGTGAGGCTTCTCAGGATTGGCAACAGAAATATTGGCAGGTAGGCCAGCAATTGGATTCCCTCCGGCAGGTTATGGCCGAGGCGTATCCGGCTTACTATCAGTTGGCTTATCAGCCGCTAACCCATAGCCTTTCTCGTCTACAGCAGGAAATGACCGCCCAACAGCGGGTGCTCAACTATTACCAAACGGACAGCGCGCTCTACTTGCTGGATATTCAGGCTCAATCCGTCAGTTTCTATCGAACAGCCTTGCCAGACAATTTTTCCGCCACAGTCCAGGCCTTGCGTCAGGCCATGACCCAGGCCGGTCCCTGGGGGGATTTTCAGGGACCGGCAGAAAGCCTCTATGCCGCTTTGCTGGCCTCGGTGGCGTTGCAAGCTGGTCAATCGCTCATCGTAGTGCCCCATGGAGAAACTGCCCTCATTCCTTTTGAACTTCTTCTTGAGCCGGGCCCTTCAGCTTCCCCCAATCGCAATTTCCTGCTTCGACAACATGCCATTTCCTATGGCTATGCAGCCACCCAGGTTTTTGGGCTAACGCACCGCCCCGCAGGCCGGAATGAAGCAGAGTTTCTGGCTTTTGTGCCGACTTTTCAAGGTAATCCTATGGCGGAGGCAGCTCCGATGCATTCACCAACCAGAGACCAATTGGTGGACTTGCCAGGCAGTCGGGAGGAAGTCGCCGGAATTCTCTCCCTGATACAAGGCCGCTTATTCGAAGGGGCAGCCGCGACCGAGCAACAATTTAAGGTGCAGGCCGGGCAAGCCCGCTTTCTCCACCTGGCCACCCACGCCATCATTGATCCCAGCCAGCCCATGAATTCTCGCATTCTCTTTAGCCCGGGCACGGACAGCACCGAAGATGGAGACATGCACGCCTGGGAACTATATAACATGCGCCTACAAGCCGAAATGGCCGTTTTGGCCGCCTGTAATACCGGCATGGGCACCATCCAGCGCGGGGAAGGGGTGCTTAGTCTGGGGCATGCTTTTGCCTATGCGGGATGTCCGAGTGTGATTATGAGTTTATGGCCGGCCCAGGACGCGGCGACCTCCAAGGTGATGATTTACTTTTACGAGAATCTCATGAACCAGCTGCCCAAAGATGAGGCGCTCCGTCAGGCCAAATTAACATTCCTGGAAGAATCGGAAGATCTTTTTGCCCATCCTTTCTATTGGGGAGGCTTCATTGTCCAGGGGGAAGCAGGCCCTTTATCGGCCCTGGCCTGGTATCAAAGCTGGATATTCTGGCTGGGGTTACTGGGATTATTAGTCTTGGGCGGAATCGTTCTGCGTCGTTTTTGGGGAAACAGAACCTAAGCCTACCCTCTTCGGTCCTTTTCCGCCTTCAACCTGCCATAGGCCATCCAGGCAGGCAAACAAGCTGGAAACAAGCAAAGGAAGGGCACGATCCCTAGTACATGTCGATCGCTATCAAAGTTGCCGGAAGCAAAGAGGTAGATATAATATCCTGCATAGCTAACGATCAACAGAAGAATGACGATAAACAGGCCGCGCATGGCTCCCATGCTTTTGTCTAACTCTTCCTCTGTATAATCTGCTAACTGTTTTTTCGGTTTTTTAGCCATGGGGTAAGTGCCTGATTATGTGATTCTTGTTTCAAGATTACGAATTATCCTTTCTTCTTTCAAGAAAAAAACCGCGGTACAGGGTAACCTTTAGGCAAGAACTGCAACATAGGGGAAAATTATGCCTAACCCACAGAATTATGCAGTTTATATCAGCTATAAAAATCAGCCTCTTATGCCTCGCTCTGGGCTTATTCAGCCTGGCTTGTAAGCAAGACCAAATTATCCCTACCCCCGGCGGGCCTTGCGATCCTACCTCCTTCGATAAAGTGGTGGACTGTGCTGGGGTACCCGAAACTGTCATGGACAATGAACAGATTACCACCACAGCAGAAGATGTGAGCACCATCATCAATGGCGAAGAATGGAAATGTACCACCCAGGAGTATGACCTGGTAAAAGGGAACCCTGAATTCCCTTTGTTCAATACCAATGCCAGTGTGATTTATCCCGGTAGTCTGTTGCAGGGAGCTTCCCTAGATAAAGCTACCCCAGATCCCATCGTGGTCAACCGGGCCAAAGGAACCATTTCCTACGACCTTAACAATGCCAATGGGCAGCCTTTTGTTGAGGTGGATGAAGTAACCAAAGGAAAAGTAGCCGGGGCGATGAACACCATTATCGCTAACAGCCCGGATGCTTTTCCAGCCAACATTCAACTGCACGTGCAGAAGATTCAATCCCGGGAACAGTTGGCCCTGGAAATGGGCGTAGACGTGAGTACGCGCTTTGTAGAAGTAGAATCAGACCTCAGTTTTAGTACGGACAAAAGTTACACCCGCTTCCTGGTTAAGCTGTCTCAGTCCTATTACACCATGAGTTTTGACCTGCCGACCAGCCTGGACGCTATTTTTGCCCCGGACGTTACGCCTGAAGATCTTGCCAGGTTTACCGGCGCAGGCAATCCTGCCACCTTTATCTCAGACGTAACCTATGGCAGGATTTTTTACATGCTCTTTGAATCCACCGAAACTACCACCAAGATGGAAGCTTCTATCAACGTCGCCTTCAATGGCCTGGTCAACAAAGGTTCCGGTAATCTGGACGTAAAAGCGGTAGAGGACTTGAATGATATTCGGGTAAAAATGGTCGCCTTTGGGGGCGATGCCAAGGGTTCCTTCCAACTCCTGGGGACCACGGACCTCAATACCCTGGCTGACCAACTCGGCAATACCACCGACATCAAAGCGGGCTTGCCCATCTCTTATGTCGTGCGCAGCGTGGCTCAGCCTGACCAGATCGTCAAGGTTAAACTCGCCACAAAGTACAGCGTAACTGACTGCGTACCGGCTTCTCCGGGTAGATTTGAATTCATGCCCACCCTGACGAAAAGCCTGAACATCAATCCCAACTACGAAAGCCTGATCGGCGACGTAGACGGCGATGGTAAAGAGGATGTCATCCTCAACCACCATATCGGCCCGAACAACCAAATACAAGTAGCCCTGGCAGAGGGAGATGGCACCTTCCGTTTTCTCTCCAAGCAGGACCATCCCGCTGGTGCGCCCAAAGCCTACTCCTGGACGGACTATGGCGTACAACTAGGAGATGTGAACGGCGATGGCAGAAGCGACCTGGTATGGAATTCGATGATCGCCTCCAGCGTAGATATCACGGACAATGTAACCTATGTCGCTCTGGGACAGACGGACGGCAGTTTCTCCTTTGTGGATTCAGTTATGCATATTTCGAGTACCTGGCGCAGGAACTACCGGTCCTACTTGCTGGATTACGATGGGGACGGCGCGGACGAAATGGTCTTCAACGAGGTCAGTACCTCCCGCAACCGGGTGTATACCTCCCAGGCGGACGCCCAGGGTAACTTCTCCTTCAATACCGGTTACAAAGACTACAACCTCTCTTACACCAGCTATCAAACCCTGATCGGGGATGTCAATGGAGATGGCAGAGAAGACCTGATTTGGGAAATGACTGGTAGCACCGAGCGGGTTACCTTTGGGCGAGCTGATCCCAACAACCCTGGGAAATTCCTCAAGGGCGGCGAATTCTTCTTTGGTTATGGTTATCCCAACTACCTTCCGCACGTAGCCGATGTAAACGGAGATGGAAAAGATGACCTCTTATTGGAAGACACGCACCCCAGCCGGGAAAATGAGGCCATCTGGATTGGCTTTTCCAATGGCACCAAAGTAAACAACCAAGGCCTCTCCAATGACCATAATGTATGGGAAAGCGGGTCAAAACGACGCCTTCACGCCCTGATGGGAGACATCAATATAGATGGCAGGCAAGACCTGATTTACAATGATAAACATGGCTTGACCAACGTCTTGCACGTAGGCCTGGCCAAAGCCAATCAGACCTATGAAGATATCTTCAGCTGGGCGGTGGCCAAGCAGGAGCATCCTAACCAGGGGGTCAACTGGGATCAGTACAATGAAGCGGCCTTAATCGACGTGAACGGAGACGGGAAAAAAGATATTATCTGGATTTCTGAATCCCAGCAAATCAAAATTTCTGTGGCATTGGCTTATTAACAGTTGGTATGGAAGTCCCTCCCTGCCAAAGCCCGGAGCAGCTTGCTTCGGGCTTTTTTATTTTCGGATATTCTTACGAAAGCGAATCTGGTCCTCGTCAAATCTTTCCAGACATCCCTCTCCAGAAGGGTCTTTTAGCTCTTGTAGAAATTTTTGGATGATTTGCCGCCCACAATAGTGATTGACCACCCCATGCCCCACTCGGGGAAATTCGAAATAATAATGTTCGGTAAAATAAGGGCGCAAGAAGGCACTGGCTTCCGGCGGCGTGATGGGATCAAATTCTCCGGCCAAAATCAAACTGGGAACATCGGTCATAAAGGGTTTGTCATCAGCATAGGATGTAAATCGACTATCCTGCAGATAGTAGGGAAAATACCCATCAAATATGCGTAAGCCTGAATAGGAAGCAATAGCTGCCTGATATAGTTGGGCGGTTGAGTCTTGCAGCGATTTATGATCATAGACATTGGTCATCAGCCCCAGGGCATTAAAGTTGTCCATGACTGCCGGTTCAAGGCCCTGCAAAATTCGCTTGAGGATGAAGCCCCGGCGCTTCATCATTTGTTTCATCAACCAGGGAATATCACCATAAAAGGATGATTCATAGAGCAATTGATGGACAATGGCATTGACTTCCTCCGCACTGAGATAGCCGAATTTCCCATCGCCTAACTTGACTTTCAAAGGTTTGGTTTCCAGTTCCTGCAAAAATGCCAGATAGCGTGCCCTCAAATCAGGATATCGCTTCTGACAAGCCGGATCAGCTTTACAGGCCGCATATAGTAAGTCCAGGCTCCGCCCAAAATCTTGTAGCATACGGCCGTTGTTAGGCCAGCCTATCGGGCAATTTGAATCCAGAATGGCTGACCGGATTTTCACCCTGCTCCTGGCCATAAAATCCAGGATCGTCCGGGTTCCATAGGAAACCCCCAATAAATTGTATGCCGGATAGTCCAGTTTTTCGGCCAGGAGGATCATATCCTGACTGCGGGTATCACTGCCAAAAGTGAAGGGATTTATGCCTGCTGCCTCAATTTGATCCAGACAAGCATCATATTTCCGCTTCAGGACCTGATTCAGTTTATCATAAGGCAGGTCTTCCATCAAGGCATTAAATACTTGCTGCCCTAATTCAGGGCACATACTGGGGCTGGAATAACCCGAACCCCGATGGTCCAGGAGGATTAAATCCCGGTCTTCATTTAGAAAGGTGTTCGCATAAAAATCCAGACTTTGGAGACTGGGCTTGCCCCATCCCCCTTCAAAGATGAGGATGGGATCAGCTAAGGCGGGTCTCCGACGGGCGCTTAGCTTTACAAAAGCCAGGCGATAAGTTTTGCCTTCCGGCTGCCTATAATCTGCCGGGATAGTGAGATATCCGAATTTGATGCGCTCCTTCCAGGGATAGTCCTCATATCGCTGATCCGGGAAGGAAGACCACTGAATTTCGCCTACGGATTGGCCACTCATCCATCCCAGGCTGAACAGGGATAGGCAGAAGAGTAAGAGGGATTTTCTAATGGCTGAGGCTATGCGAACCATGCGTAGATTTTTAAGGAACCTAGCCTTTTCATCCATGAATTTCAAGGTAAATCGATGCGATACTTTCCCGTTATAGGAAATACCCAGCAAGGTAAATAGTGACGTATGCTGAAAATTCTGTCTTAAAGATGTTGATGAGGCTTACCAGCCTCCTGTTCGTCTTGAGTTCGCCCCTCATTTGTAGCGACAAACGACCTCTGTATTATGATGACTCTACTCACTCAGCTTCAGCATCAATTAGACGACGAATTAATCGGAAAAATAGGGCAACTGCTAGAACTAAATCCGCCCCAAACCCGCAATTCTATCAGGAAAGCGCTCCCGGAATTGCTTTTCGGTATTTCTCAATCTGCTTCTACGGAAGAAGGTGCAGCCCATCTTCTGGGGGCCATCAAAGCCGGAGGCCACGACGAAAGCCTCTTCAACCGGCTATCGGATCTGTTGGAAGGAGGCAAGGAAACCCAACAGTTTTTGGCAGGTGGGCAGGCTATCCTGACTGGTATTTTGGGCAGTAAACTAGATGGCATGATTGGCAGCTTGGGGCGGCTGACCGGTTTGGGCACGGAAGCAAATACTTCATTGTTGAGTGCCTTAGGCCCCATGCTTCTCGGCAAAATAGGCGGCATTGTCAAGCGAGACGAACTGGACGCATCTGGGTTAAGGCAGCTTCTCAGAGCCGAGACCGAGGCGCTACCCGCTACTCCTTCCCCGAAGAATGTCCTAGGGGTATTGGTTTGGCTCTTGCCCTTGCTCATTGGCCTGACTTCACTCTGTTACTTTTTTCCCAATCAAGGAGATAAGCCTGCACTGACCAGCGACCAAGCCGCCATGGAGGAAACAGCGGTGGACCCCTTTAGCAAGGATTGGCAAGGCGTGAACTTAAAATTGGACCCAGCGGGTAACCTGGTCAATGAAGCCGGGCGTCTGTTAGCCAAAAGGGGGGATTTTATCCTTGATTCCGAAGGGCGCATTCTTAATGCAGAGGGGGTAGTTCTCTTTTCAGGCGCTACCTTTATAGAGGAGATTCCCTCTCTGGAACTAGGAGGCGTTACCGCGGAAAAAGAATACTACCTGGAGGAGTGAGGGAATTGGGTTCCCAGAGAAGACTGGCTGGCAGGTAAAAGAATGAAACCGGAAAAAAGCATAGCCACGATGCAAATATGTTGATCTTAGCTGCATCTTGAAAAGCCATGGCAGATGCCGTTGAAATCCTCATGTATGAATAATGATCCTCAAACAGTCCTTCCTCGGGCCCACCCCTTCCGGTGGGCCCTTCCTATGTTGGCCTTATTTGATTTTTCCATCAATGTCCCCACCTTTGTATTCCGAAAAAATAAACTTATCACACACTTCTCATGAAAAGACTTTCATTGATTTTTTTGCTGAGCGCTATGGGTACGCTTTCCTTTGCTCAGACAGATCAAGCAGGCATCCGCAGCACCTTTACGGATTATTTTAAGCTGCAGGAAGAGATGCGCATTGCCGAATCACTGGAGTATATTTATCCCAAACTCTACGAATTAGTCCCGAAAGAAACCATGATCAAGGTTTTCGAGCAGACTTTTGAGGACACCACCATTGATTTGACCATGCGCAATGCCGTGGTCGATTCCGTCAGTGAAATCCTGGAAATAGAAGGGGTAAAGTATGCCTTACTTGACTATCATTTTGAAATGGGCATGGTGTTCAAGGAAAACTTTGGCAAGGAAGAAGGCGAAGAGGATTCGGCTGACGAATCAAGTGAATTTTCTCCGGTCAATTTTACAGTTACCATGATGAAATCTCAGTACGGTGAGGAAAACGTAGCTTATGATGAGGAGCAGCGCAAGATCTTGATTCAGGTCTCTAATAAAGCCTATGCTATCCTGAACCCCGCGTATGAGGGCAGTTGGAAATTTTTGGACAAAAAGCCTAATATGACCCCCATTCTGGGTCAACTCTTCCCGCAAGAAGTGATTGATAAATGGTAAGCAAAATCCACCCTGATGAACATTCCTTTTGATCGCACCGGCCTGATATTGTATACCATGCAATATGAGGCCTGTGTGGCTTTTTACGGACAAATCCTGGGACTACCGGTCATGTTCACCGCTGAACATCTGACCTGCTTCGACCTGGGGGGCACTTACTTGATGGTAGAGCTCAGCGATGAAGCCCTGGCTGGACAAGCAGAGCAGGAGCGCTTCCGGGACCGCTTCTGTATCCGCATCAATGTATCAGATGTCAAAAGCATGGCTGATCAGCTCAAAGCCGCAGGCGTGGACGTCAGCTATCAGGAACATAGCTGGGGCACCGTAGCCAAATTTCGCGATCCGGATGGGAATTTGGTCGCTTTTAAAGATAGCCCCGGCTTTGAACGTCAGGTCCAACAACATCCTTCACCATGAACCTCCTCATTCGTCAGGAAACCCCTGCGGACTATGCGCAGGTAGAAAGCCTGATCGGAGCAGCCTTCGCTGATGTCCCTTACTCAGACCAAAGCGAGCCTCAATTAGTGGCGCGCTTGCGACAAGGCAAGGAATTCCAGCCCCAGCTATCATTGGTAGCTACCCAGCAGGAAATCCTGGTCGGCCATATTTTGTTTACCCCCATCCTGGTGGAAGGTAGCCGTCAGCATCAGGGGTTGCTCGCCCTGGCTCCGGTATCTGTCCTCCCTGCTTTTCAGGGTCAGGGCATAGGGGGAAAGCTCATCCAGCGGGGCCATGAAATCGCCCGGGAGCTCGGGTATCGCGGGGTCGTTCTGGTAGGGCATGAGACTTATTATCCGCGCTTTGGGTATGAAGAAGCGGCCACTTTCGGCATCAAGGTCCCTTTTGAAGTCCCCTCCGCTAATGTCATGGCGCTCGCCCTTTCAGAGGAGGGCTTATCCGGGATCAGCGGCACTGTGGTCTATCCTTCAGCCTTTTTTGGCTAAATTAGGGGGTAAATCTCCGCTCCATGCCGCCAATTCACATCCGCTGTACCCGTCATCTGCCCATGCCGCCAGCAGCCATCGTTGCAGGCATTATGGACCTGGACCAATGGACCGCCTTCACTGGTTTCGCCTTTTTGCCCGGCATCAAAGAAGCCCGTTTTTTGCAAAAAGAGGCGGATATCACGGGCACCCGTTTTGCTATCACCAATACGGATGGCTCCCGCCATGAGGAAGAGATCATAAGCTATGTCCCCGGCCAACGACTGAGCATGCGCCTGGATAGCTTTAGCCCCCCCTTAAAAACCATGGCCACCCATTTTATGGAGCACTGGGAATTTACCCAGGATGCCCATGGAACCCAGGTGGTCCGCTCTATGGAGCTCTTTCCTACTTCCCTTTTTTTTAGGCCGATGCTTTGGTTTATCGCTCGCTTTATGCAAAAAGCCTTGGATGCTCATTTGACCCTCATGAGCAAACAGGCAGATGAGGAGATGAATTAAGGCCCATGCTTCCGACGCTACCCCAAGCGGTAACCTTTTACTCGCGAAAGGCTACTCCTTCATAGATATGTTCGCTTGTTGCGCGCATGCTCATCCACCCATTCTCTTTAGCCAAGCACCATGGGTAATTTTTTTCTGTATCTCGCGGGCTTATTTGGGGCTACGACCGAAAGGCCTCGGGTCATCCTGGATTTTGTTCTTCAGGATGGCAACATGTACCTCCAACTCCATAACCAGGGAGCCGAGGCCGCCTATGATCTCAGGACCAGTTTTAGTCAACCCGTGAAAGCCGTAAATGGCAGTAGAATCGCCAGTAATCTCCCGGTTTTTACCGAGAACCCATCTTTGCCTCCCTTAAAATACCATCGGATATTCCTCGACCCCTTGCCGGTTTTTCTTCATCACCTGGAGGAAGAACATCTAAGGGTCGAACTGGTGTACAAAGATCATAAAGGGAATAGCTGCCGAGCGCAATGGGCCTTTCATTTCGACCTCTTTCAGCATCTTCCTCAGGGTTCTGAGGCAGATTTTTTACTCAATTCTTGAATATAATTATCATCTATCATGCCTAGTCCCTATCCAATGCCCAGCTTTCACTTTCAAGTTGAATGGGGCGGAACCAGCATTAATTTTACCCGGGTTCGCAACCTGGCTATGCGAAATACCATCATTGAGTCCCGCAAAGGCGCTTCCCCGGAGTACCAAAAAACCGTACAACCAGGAGGAGCGGTGTTTGAAAACTTCTTTCTGGAAAGACCTGTCCACCAGGCTGACAATGAGTTTTACGATTGGTGGAAAGAAACAGCCTTGTTCAATGAAGGCGGGAACCCAGGCTCCGCTTTTCGGCGTGATTTAACCATATCCTTGTTGGATGATTCCCATACCCCAGTGGTCGTCTGGAAGATTAAAAGTGCCATCCCGGTACGGCTGAGCTACTCGGACCTGGACGCTGAAGGCAGTTCCCTGATGATGGAAGTGTTGGAAATAAGCAGTGAAGGCATCAGGGTGGAAAACAACTAAGCTTAAGCTCTTTGGTCCACGATCCGACTCAGTTTTCCTCCCTGACTCCGGGGGATGCTTTCGGGTGGGAGTAATTTCACCTTCATGCTGATGCCGATGGAGTCCTTGATTTTCTGTTTCAGTTCTGCGGCTAGCGCTTGCTGTTGCGCATCTACTCCCGGAGCTACCTCTACCTTGACCGCCACTTCGTCCATGGTGCCGGGCCTGCTGACGATGAGTTGGTAGTTAGGGGTTAAATAAGCCAATTGCTCGATCACCTCCTCCACCTGGGTGTAGAAAAGGTTGACCCCGCGAATGATCAGCATATCGTCTGCCCGCCCTTTGATGGTCGACATTTTGACATGGGTACGCTTGCCATCAGGATCATAATGCAGGGAGCAGATATCGTTGGTCCAGTAGCGAAGCAACGGGAGCGCTTGTTTGGTCAGGGTGGTAAAAACCAAAACGCCTTCCTGTCCGTAAGGCAGCACCTCGCCGGTATCCTTATCCACGATTTCGGGATAAAAGTGATCTTCCCATACGTAGCTTCCGCTGCCTTTTTCCTCGAAATCCTCCTGGGAAACCCCTGGTCCGATGATTTCACTCAAGCCATAAATATTGGTGGCTGAAACCTTCAGGCCAGCTTCTACCTCCGACCGAATGGCTTCCGTCCAGGGCTCTGCTCCCAGGATCGCATGTTTAACCGCCAATCTTTCCGGGTCTATGCCCCGTTTTTTACATTCTCCTGCCAGCGTCTGAGCATAGGAAGGCGTGCAGCACATCACCTCCGGGGCAAAATCCTGCAAAATGGTGAGTTGTCTTTCCGTCATGCCACCAGAGACCGGAATGACGGCCATACCTAGTTTCGTAGCCCCTCCGTGCATCCCCAATCCGCCGGTAAATAAGCCATAGCCGTAAGCGTTGTGCAGTTTCATGCCGGGTCTGGCTCCTGCACAGACCAAAGAACGGGCTACCACCTCATCAAAAATATCCAGGTCTGCGGCGGTATAGCCTACCACGGTGGGTTTGCCGGTTGTGCCACTGGAAGCATGGATACGCCGGACGGCCTCCATGGGCTCAGCGAAAAGACCATAGGGATACTGATCCCGCAGATCATTTTTATACGTAAATGGCAAAGAAGAGAGTTGCTCAATCAAAGTGATATCGCCCGGATGGATCCCTAAGGCTTTAAATTTTTCCCGGTAAAAAGGCACCGCATTAGATTGCCGTTGCAACATGGCCTGGAGCCGTTTTGATTGCAGGGCCCGGAGCGCGCCCCTTTCCATGGTTTCAATCTCTGGTTGGTAGTACATGTATGCAGGTAGTAGGGTATAGTCTTAAAAGAAAGATAGGCTTTTGTTTCGGGATTTCGTTGAAAATTCAGCCGGAAAATCCCATCTTAAGAAAAACCTACCACTACTATGTTTCGATTTTCGGCTCTCCATGCCCCAAAATGGCTATTTCCCTGCCTGTTTTTGATCCTGGCTTCCTGTCAGCAGCAGCCCCAGGAAGTGACCCTGGTCATCGATCATGTCAATACCATAGATGCGGTCCAGGGCCTGGCCCAGGATATGACAGTCGTGATTCGTGGGAATGAAATTGTGGCTTACGGGAAAAGCGGAACAGTAGAGATTCCCTCCTGGGCCAAGGTAGTGGACGGTCAGGGAAAGTATTTGATTCCCGGCCTCTGGGACGCCCATGTCCACTTGACTTTTGATGCGGATATCAGTCCGGCTATGTACAGGCTTTTTCTCGCCAATGGCATTACCAGTGTCAGAGACACTGGAGGCCTGATTCATCTGGTGGCCCCCATGAAGGCCGAAGCGGAAGCCAATCCCACCCATACCCCGCGCGTAAAAATGGCTGGGCCGCTGATCGACGGCCCCCCGAGAGTCTATGACGGAAGCACCCCTTTCCGTCCGGAAATCTCGGTAGGCGTAAATGATGAAGCCGGAGCCCGGGCCATGGTTGATTACCTGGACAGTATGGGGGTGGATTTGATCAAAGCTTACGAAATGCTGAGTCCTGAGCTTTTCCGCGCGGTCGTGGATCAGGCCAGCAAACACGGTCTACCCGTAACCGGACATATTCCCCTTAGCATGGATGTCATCAGCGCTTCTTCCACGGGCTTAGCTTCGATGGAACACATGCGAAATGTGGAAATGTCTTGTGTAGACCATCCAGCCGACTGGCTGGAGAGAAGGCGCCACATGTTGGCCGCTGGCGCCAATCAGGCAGGAGGGGTCCTCCGTTCCAGTTTGCATCAGGCGCAGCGCTATGATGCCCTGCAGGTGCAGGATTCTATGAATACCCAGGCCGTCCTTCAGGCACTGAAAGAGAACAATACCTGGCAATGTCCTACCCTCACCATCGTGGCTGCCCGCGAAAACCAAGTATATGCCCGGCCAGAATGGCGGGAAAACTATCAGCATTTACCCCCAAAGGTCAAAGATGCCTGGACGGAAAACTCCACCCGCATGGCAGAACAGCAAACCGACCCCAATGCCCTCTCTTATGCGGAATGGGGATACAACATGGTAAACAAAATGAACCAGGCAGAAATCGGCATCATGGCGGGGACTGACTGTCCCATTTTCTTCCTCACCCCTGGTTTTAGTTTGCATGAAGAATTGCGCCTACTGGTCAAAGCCGGTCTTACCCCCGCCGAAGCCCTGGAATCAGCGACCCTCAGGCCTGCCCAGTACTTTGGGATGGAAGACCAGCTAGGAACCATCGGTACCGGGAAACTGGCAGATCTGGTTTTACTCAATGAAAATCCGCTGGAGGACATTAGCCATACGGAGGATATAGACTGCGTTATCCGGGATGGGTATCTCCATGATCGCAATGCCCTCAATGCTATGCTCCGTCCGGCTGGTGAATAAAACCAAGCGGAAAAATTGCGGAATCCATTTTTACCTCCCGGGGAACAGCGGAGCTGGTTATTTTCGTGAACTGAGCTGACCTGAAAAATGAAGTTTTTATGACGAAAAAAATTCTCCTCCTTAGCTTCCTTGGCTTGGCTATGGGTTTCGGCGGGCAGGCCCAGGAAAGCATCTCACAACCCGCACTGGCCAAAGAACTGGCCCGCATGGCTCATTGGGATCAAATCGCCGCCTATATCCCCCAAGGCCCCTATAAGGAGTGGTCGAAAAAGAAATGGCGCACCTTTAAAGACAGCGTCTTTACGACGCATCATCAGCGATGTGATGAGATTTTTGTCCAATACGGATACCCAGGCTTTGATCAAGTAGGAAAAGAAGGCGAAAATAATTTTTGGCTAATGGTACAGCATTCTGACCATGCCCCGGATTTTCAGCAAAAAATCCTAACGGCCATGAAGGAAGAAGTGGATAAGAAAAATGCCAATGGTCGGCACTTTGGGCTCCTTCAGGACCGGGTAAACCTCAACACGGGTAAATCTCAGGTCTACGGCACCCAGGTTACGTATAACATGAAAATCTGCCAGGCCTATCCTAAAAACCTTGCTGATAGTGCTACTGTCAATCAACGTCGGGCCACAGTTGGCTTAGAACCGCTGGAGGTTTACCTCAACGACATGTCGAGTATGCACTTCGAGATGAATCGGGAATACTATGAGAAAAAGGGGGTAACTGAACCTACTTTGTATAAAATCCCCTCCGCCAAAGATTAACTTCAGCGGAGGATCTGTCCTTACTTTCGTTTGATTTTGTCCAGTTCGATTTTCATCCCATTGATAAAAATGGAACCGGTGGACTGGCTAACGTAGAGAGTGGTTTTTTTCCCAGCTGCGGTACCGGTAAATCCCTCTTTTTCATAATCTCCTACAAGAATCACCTCTTGGTCTATCAGGATCATCCGGTCATTTTTGGCTCTGACTCCATGCTCCAAAAGGATCTCTGGATAGCGCTGCGGTAGCCCATCCGCCCAATATTGGTTGTTGATGCGCATAGAGGAAGGCTGGAACCAGATAATCAGCCGTTCATCTTTGTCCTGGATCAAATCGTCCTCCAGGCACTGCTCAACCAGAGCTTTGCGGAGGACCTGTAATTGATCTGCTGAATACTGTCCATCTCTGAGGACCCGGTCCCCTACGTGGCCGGTAAGCTTATTACGGCCGGTTCGATGGTATCGAATCAGGTTGTCCAACTCTATCTTCATGTCATTGATAAAAATGGAGCCTTTAGAAGCTGTTACATGGAGCGTAGCTTTTTTTCCAGCCGCGGTACCCGTAAATCCTGCTTCCGGATAGTCTCCTACCAATATGACCTCCTGGTCCACCATGATGACCCGATCTTGCCCAGCCTTGACGCCATGTTTGAGGAGAATCTCCGGATAGCGGCGAGGGAGACCATCGCCCCAGTAGTTGCCATTGATATGCATGGAGGAGGGTTGGAACCAAATGGTTAGTTTTTCTTTCCGGCTTTGAATGAGGCCATCCTCCAGGGCTTCATCCAACAATTCCTGCCGAAGGGATTGTAATACTTCTCTGGAAAAAGCCCCTTCTTTGATTTCGCCATCCCCTATATGGCCTACCAATACCCCGTCTTCGTCCCGCTGGAACTGGACGATTTTGCCTTGTCCTTTGGCCCGGGCAGAAGCCGTGCTTTGCGAAGCCCGGCCCATAATTACAGAAGAGGATGAACCTTGAGCAGAAGTAGAACCTGAGCCTTGATCGGCACTGCCGACGATTACCGAGGAGGCCTGCCCGCTAGCAGGACTGGTGGCCATGATGGTGGCATTGCCTTCTGCGTCATCCTCCAGGGACCAACGGCCGCTGCCTTCAATCCGCAGAGAATTTTGCCCCTGGTCTGTTTCTACGTGGCTGGAAACCAGGAAGCCATCTGAGCTTTTATTTCCTGAAAGAAAAAGCTCCTGTCCCACATCAAGGACCCCACCAAACTGGTCATAGGGACCCACTTCCCGCAGGTCAATAGAGCCTTTTACCCCACCAGAAAAACCATCAGGCGTAAAATCTCCCACCATGATCACGTCCGGATTGATGCGAATTTGCTTATTCGGTCCGGGCTTTACGCCCCATTTTCTCATCAGCTGATAATAGCTTCCTGCCAGGCCTCCTGGCACAGGCTCCCCATTGACGAGCATGCGTTCTTTACCAATGGCCATGCGTACTTCCTCCTTAGCAGAGGAGATCAGGCCATCCTTTTTCAGTTTCCGGAGGAGTTCCCGTTTCATCTTGCCCAATGGGTAGCGGGTTTTGTCCGTATCCAGGTTTACGCCATAATAGTTCCCGGTAGCCATACGGGCAGGCACCACCTGAGTTAATTGGGAAGGTCCTACCGAAACCGGAGCAAGTGGGGAGAATCCCCGAGAGGTCATGGCGGCTGTAGAGACCATAGGTTCTGCTTCTGAGGAGGCTTGAAGTACCGCCTCAGCGACAGGCGTTTCCTGTTGGGTTGGCGTAATGTCTGTACTCCTGGCAGAAGAGGATTCAGGGTGGAGCCCGGAAGCCACCAGCGGATGGATAGGTTCCACTGCTTCTACTGGGGGAACAGGCTTGACCTTTTCAGGCTGCATAATCTCCTGGGAGATAGGTTGATGTTCAGATATAGGCTGGGTGGGCTGCCATAAATAGGCGGTCACCAGAGCGATCGTGATCAAAATGCTGGACATGGTAATACTTGTTAAATTGAACCATTGTGTCCAACCCTTGCCGCCGGGCAAATGAGGAAGTTTAACCACCATGACTTCTACCTGGGAGAGACTTACTTCTGCGGGCAGACTGCGGGCCTTTTCGAACCACTTTTCTGTTTGCTGTTTTTTCATAAGGCAATAGAATGAATGGTTTGAAAAATACCAGAGAGCCTGGAGGCAGGAATTTGGTCATCCAGCAGAGTCTGGAGTTTTTTGCGACCCCGCGAAATCTTGGTCTTGACGGCTCCCTCTGAGCTGCTTTGCATCTGCGCAATCTCCTTCATGCTGAATCCACTGATTTCGAATAAAATCAGGGCTTCTTTCTGATGGTTGGGCAGACGGTCCAGACAGCGATAAAGCCATTGGATTTCCAGGAGGGTATCCGCAGAAACGCCCTTGGCTCGCATGCGGTCCTCATATTTTTCCAGCAATTCAGTTTGAAAACGCTTTTTGCGCCAGTGGCTGATACAGCGGTTGCGCGCACACCGGATCAGGTAATGGAGCATTTGGTCTTTCTTTCTGATCTGCTCGAATTGATGATAGGCTGCCAGGAGCACATCCTGCATGAGGTCTTCCACATCCATTTTACCAAAAGCCAGCGCCGAACAATATCGGACGAAAGGCTCGTGGCAAGGACGATAGGCCTCCATAAATGCGGTTTGTTTCTGATCAGCCATAGGCGATATGGGTTGAATTCAGCAGGATAGTCGCCTGACGCAACAAAAGGTTACATCCAGAAGGAAATTTTTCTCAAGCTGAATTCGCAAGCCTAAAATATGTTTGCAATCAAATTCTCTTAAATTTACCGATTTACCCTAAGTTTTAACCATGTATCGCCACTTGCTGATCGTATTTTACATCCTAGCTTCCACGGTTTTTGCCTGGGGTCAGGCCCAGTTCGTCCCGGGATTTTTTATCGATGAATCCGGTAAAAAGATGAGCTGCCTGATCCTCGATGAAGACTGGAAGGACAATCCGGTTTCTTTTCAATATCGGATGACAGGGCAAGGGGAGTCTCAGGAAAGAGGGCTGGAAAATACCCAGGCTTTCGGCATAGAAGGCGGCTTTACCTACATGAGGGCGGAAGTGCAAATTGACCGATCTACCAGTCAACTCCAGGAGTTACTGACGAATCCTTATCCGGTTTTTGAACCAGCCACCTTGTTCCTCAAGCAAATCGTATCCGGCCCCATCCATCTGTATCAATACGCCGAATCTAATCTGACGCGTTATTTCACCCAGGTTGGGGAGGGAAGCATTGAGCAATTGGTGTACAAAAAATACCGGACGCCTCGGGGAGAGGTAGCGACCAATCATGGCTTCCGCGATCAGTTGGCGGAGTTATTTACCCAGGAAGGTGGGGTAGCACCCAAAACCAGCTATTTATCCTACACCGCCAGTGCGATCAGCAAATTTTTCCAACAGCAATTCGAAGCGCAAAATCAGTCCTACCAGGTGTTTCGCAATCCCAGACGCAAGGCAGCGCTGGCGCTACGCATCAAGGCTGGCGGAGATGTGCAAAATTCCATCATTCGGACGGATTTTGGTAACCAGGACGGGACCCTGCTTAGTAATTCTCTTACGCCCCAAGCGGGCCTGGAACTGAGCTATACCCTGCCCTTCCGCAACAACGCCTGGGAAATTTTCGCCGGGATAAGCTACCACCGCTACTTTGGACAAGCCAATTTTATCATCAATCCCATCTTCAATAATGATCAGGACGTCAGTGTCGATTATCAGGGGCTGGAATTTGAATTGGGCCCTCGCTTCCTCTTTTATCAGAAAAATGACCGGGTGATTTATGTCCAAGGGACCCTATACCCGAATTATATCGTGCTGGGAGATTCGAAAGTGGATTACGAAATCTATAGTGATTTTCAGTTGAGCCCCATCTCAAGTATAGGCCTGGGCTTAGGCGCACGCTGGGGCGCTTTTTCGATGGAAGTACGGAGCATGATCCCCCGAGATCTAACCCGCCTGATCCTGGCCCAGAATACCAATCTCCGGCGGATAAGCCTGTCTCTGGGATTTCAGTTGTTGTGAGGGAGGCAAAAAAAAATCCGGCAGCCAGGCTGCCGGATAGTCTCTTGTATGAATGACCTCCTTAGGACAGGTTAGGAATAACCAACTCTTGTCCGGGGAAAATTTTGTTAGGATCATCCAGGATGCCGGTGTTAGCGGCAAAAATTTCTTTGTACTTCATAGGATCTTTGAAGTAGTGCTTGGCGATCAAGCTCAAAGATTCTCCTTTCTGTACGGTGTGCATGGTGTAATAGGCGGTGTTCTCCACTTTGATGTCGGCTACCAGATCAGCAGGGCTATCGCCACCAATTTCTTTGATCTTGTCCCACATTCTATCTTTATCGTACTGAGTGGAAGCAGTTCCACCAATTTTCAGTACGCCTTCTTCTTCGTTTACGTAACCGTCTTTGACGCCAAATTCTTCGCCCAGTTTCAGGACTTCATTGTATTTTGCTTGTAAGCTCATAGTGAGTGATAAATGTTATTCGATTAATTCGGTGTTCGCAATATAATGACTTCGAACCAAATTTCATGCTTATGACGAGTTCGAATATTCAGAGTCACTTCCCTCAGGAAAGATTTTTTTAAAGATCGTCTAAATCCTTCATAATGACGGACATACCGGAGCCTATTTCTGTCGCATCGCCAGCACTTGACCCGCTTCCCTGACTTGAGCCAATCGCTGGATCATTTTGTCCCGACAACTGAAATATGCAGCCTTATGTTCTTCTTTGATCGGCTCCGAAGAGGGAGGGTCTACCTTGAGGGGATCAATGGGAACCCCGTTTTTGTAAAAACGGAAATCCAAATGTGGCCCGGTGGATAAACCCGTACTTCCTACGTAGCCGATCAGTTGTCCCTGCTCCACGGTTGCGCCTACCCTGATGCCTTTGGCAAAGCCATTCAGGTGAAGATAGGCGGTGGTATAGTTGGCATTATGGCGAATCTTGATCATGCGGCCTGCGCCTCCTGCCCAACCGGCTTTGATGACGACTCCATCTCCAACGGACTGTACATGCGTTCCCTTAGGAGCAGCATAGTCTACGCCCAGGTGCGGCCGACGGTATTTCAATACGGGGTGCATCCGACTGTAGGAAAAACGAGAACTGATGCGGGAAAACCGTAAGGGTGCTTTGAGAAAGGTCTTGCGTAAACTATTTCCTTCCTCATCAAAATACTCCTTGCCTTCGCCCTGATCATAGGCAATAGCCAGGATTTCTTTGCCCATATGGGTAAAGGAGGCCCCTTTTATTTCACCAAAGCCTGCCTCTTTGCCCTCGACAGCATGCGTAGTGTAGACCACCTTAAAGCAGTCGCCTCCCTGTAAGCCAAAGAAGTCAATGGCCCAGGCATACACATCAGCTAATTCAGAAACCAGAATAGGCGTCCCCCCTGATTCCAGGATCGCATTGTATAAGGAAGACTGAATGGTACCGGAAATTTCCCTTTCCAGCGTATCAACGGGATGATGTCCATGCCATACTTCTACAGAATCCCCCAAGGTCAGGACCACATAGTCAATGGGATTGGGCTGGTAAATAAAGCTATGCGCGGTCCGTAAGGAATCTTTGGCGTGGATGATGGTATAAGGCTTATTGGCCTGTAGCTTCCTTACGTCGAAGGTATCCTTGGGCAAATGACCAATCTGGGCAATGGTAGCCGGAGATACGTTAAATTCTGTCAACACTTCTCCGAGGCTCTGATTAGGCTCAAAAGATGCCTTAAAAACTTCCTTATTCATCAAGGGAATTCCAAACAGGGATTTTGAAACCTTCAGAGAGGTTTTTGTATCTTTGTCGGTGATTTCGGCCGCCAGGTTCCGCTTAATAGAGGTATAAGAACCAAAGTATACATAAGCAGTGGCGGCGAGGAGGAGAAGAACGGGGACACTTAGCCAGAATCGGTTTCGCATGATTTGCTCATTCTTTGTGAGACAAAAATTATCATATTGGAGGAAATACGCAAGTAGGGATTGTCTGTATAGTAGAATATGGCGCTTCATAACAAAATAAACAGGGATATACTGAAGGAAAAAATGGCCAACAGCCAGGAAGAGCGGGTCACAATTTCCTTTTATCACTATTTTCATCTTCAAGATCCGCAGGCTTTCCGGGACGATTTGTTCCAGGCCTGGGAAGAATTGGGGGTGTTTGGTCGGGTGTATGTAGCCAATGAAGGCATCAATGCCCAGATCAGCGTTCCCGCAGCTCAATTGGAAGCCTTCCAAGCCAATCTATACGCCTATGAACCCTTGGAGGGTATTCGCCTCAACATTGCCGTGGAAGACGATGGTAAGTCTTTTTATAAGCTAAAAATCAAAGTCCGGCCCAAAATCCTCGCTGATGGCCTGACTGACGAAACCTTCGACGTAACCAAAAAAGGCGTCCACCTTGACGCAGAAAGCTTCAATGAGATAACTGAACAGGAAGGCACTGTGCTGATTGACATGCGCAATCATTACGAGACAGAAGTCGGCCACTTTGAAAATGCCATTTGTCCAGATGTGGATACCTTTAGGGATTCCCTACCTGTCATTCTGGATATGCTGGAGGACAAAAAGGACCAGCCTTTGGTGATGTATTGTACCGGAGGCATCCGCTGTGAGAAGGCCAGTGCCTACTTTAAGCATCAAGGCTTCCAGGAAGTCTACCAACTGGAGGGCGGCATCATCAAATACGCGCAGGACGTAAAGGAAAAAGGCTTAAAAAATAAGTTCCGGGGCAAAAACTTCGTCTTCGACGAGCGATTGGGAGAGCGGATTAGCGATGAAGTTATTGCGAAGTGTCATCAGTGTGGCAAGCCAGCGGATACGCACGTAAACTGCGCCAATGTAACCTGCAACCTATTGTTCATTCAGTGTGAAGAATGTGCCAAAGCCCACGAAGGCTGTTGTTCAGACGAGTGTCAGGATTATATCCACCTCTCTGAAGAAGAACAACTGGAAAAAAGAAAAGGGCAGGATTCCGGCATCCGGATTTTCAGCAAAGGCCGCTTTAAGAAAAGCGCCCCATCCCCTTCAGAATAATCATTCTCCGGCTTCAACATCTTGAGGAGGTCCTTCTTTGAGGGCCTTTTTCCCAAACTGCCACACAAAAATCACCCAACCCAGAAAAACGGTTCCTGCGGCCAGCCAAATCGGCATGGTCAGCACCTGTGCTACGGCATAGCCTCCAATCAAAGGCGGTACCAGTTGTCCCAGCGATTGCATACTCTGCTGCATCCCCAAGGTCTCTCCTTGCTGGTCTTCCGGAACACTGTTGGAGACGATGGCATAGAGGTTAGGGCTGGTTAAGCCTTGCGCGACTGCTACCCCGGGCATGACCAGGTAAAGTCCCAGAGAGGTATCCGGAAATACCAGCACGATAAAGGCCAGGACCAGTAAGGGTAGGCAAAAAAGGACCAGTTTCATCGGTCCCACCCGTTTGGATAAGGCCCGCACCAGTAATCCTTGTGTCAAGGCAATAAGGACCCCGATGTAGCCGAAGAGCAAACCAATATCGGATTCATCGTATTCGAATTTGCCGATCAAAAAAACCTGGAAAAACTGAGTAAAAAAGGCAAAACCAAAGGTAAAGAAGAAGATCACCAGGAAAATGCTCCTTAGTTGCGGATGACCAAAGGCTTTGACCAGATTCCGCATGGCCCCGCCCAAATTAGGCTGAAGCTCACGGTTGGGATGGAGGTTGGTCTCCGGGAAACGAAAATAGACCAGGACTATGTTCAGGGCCACCAATAAAGCGGAGAAAAAGAATGGGGTCGAAGAAGAAAACCAACTGACGATTTCTGGATCAGCGAGGAAGCCCCCCAGGACCGGCCCAATGACAAATCCCAGACCGAAAGCCATCCCGACAATCCCAAAATTCCGGGCTTTCTCTGCGGCAGAACTTACGTCGGCAATCGAAGAATAAATCACCGATATATTCCCAGAGCCCAAACCGCCTACAATTCGTCCCAGAAACATGATTTCCAAACTCCCCCAGATAATGCCTAAGCCAAATAATATATAGCCCAGCAGGGAAGCATACAGGCTGTAAAACAGGACCTTCCTGCGGCCATACTTATCGGATAAGGCTCCCAGGAATGGAGCACTAAAAAATTGCATCAGGGCGAAAGTGCCGATGACAGCTCCCAGGGTCAGCGTCCGGGTTTGTAGCTCCACTTCCGGTCCAAAAACCTCCAGGGAGTCTACCAATAAGGGCGCCAGGACCGGAATGATGATGGTAAGGCCCAGCAGATCTAAAAAGACCGTGAGAAATATGGTAAAAACAGGGTTCTTTCTGGGAGTTGGCGCGGCGTTGTCGCTCATGTATGCGAGGATTTAGCTTTCGAAGTAACAAATTGCGGATCAAAATGTCGAATCAAATCTGTTAGGACCTGCACATTCCGGTTCACAGGCAGGTTCAAGCTGCATTTGATGTTCGCAGACTATGTTTTACCTTTCACCAAACTTCAACTTAGTCGCCTGTGTTTAGAGCCTTTCTCATTAAACTTATTGGCAAAGTTGTTCCGCTGGATCGTTTCGCTCCTAAATACCCGGTTTCCGTCAAAGGGATCATTGTTCATCAAGGGAAAATCGTCCTTTTGAAAAATGACCGGGAAGAATGGGAATTACCTGGGGGAAAATTAGATCCTGGAGAGCAACCCCATCTCTGCGTAGCGCGCGAAATCCAGGAAGAACTCAGGCTGGAAGTCACGGTAGCTGAGCTGGTAGATGTATGGGTCTATGATATCCAGGGAAAAGTAAAGGTCTTTATGGTAGCCTTTTGGTGCGTCCTCCAGGAATCTTCTTTACCGCATCTGGAAATAAGTCACGAGCACAAAGAAGTGGGCTGGTTTACACCAGATGAATTGCCAGATATTCCGCTCCCAACAGGATACCAGATAGCGATAAAAAAAGGCTTAGCCCGCTTTACTTCGCCTTAGGCCTAAAGGCTTTGATGACACTTTCGTCCACCTCCAGATAAGGGCCTTCCAACAAATCAATACAATAAGGTACGGCCGGGAAAACGGCATCCAGACACTCCCGAATGGCTTTGGGCTTACCAGGCAGATTGATAATGAGGCTTTTTCCTCGAATACCAGCTGTTTGACGGGACAAAATAGCCGTAGGCACAAACTTCAGGCTTTCCGCCCGCATTAGTTCTCCGAAACCCGGCATCATTTTCTCACACACGGCTTCAGTAGCCTCCGGGGTTACATCACGCTTGGCCGGTCCTGTGCCTCCGGTCGTTACAATCAGACAACATCCTTCCTGATCGGCCATCATTTTCAAGGTATCAGCGATTTGATCCTGTTCATCCGGGATGACCCGGTACACGGTTTCAAATTCAGAATGTAAATAGTCCTGAAGGGTACTGACCACTGCCTTGCCGGGAATATCTTCATAGATACCCTTGCTGGCCCGGTCGGATACGTTGATAATGCCGAATTTGATCGCTGCCATCTGAGATTTTGAGGCTAAATTAGGGCTTTTACAGGAGATCAGCTAGCTTTACGTCCATGTTTGATTTTCACATTCCCCAATATTTTTCTCAGGAAGAATTAGAGGCGCTGGCCCATCTGCAAGGCGCCCGTCTTGAGCAGATTGATTATGTGATTTGGCGGAATATCGCCAACCCTCAGGAGGTATACGAAGCCCTTGACTGGATCGTACTAGGCTTGGACAGTGGACTGGAAGTAGCCTTGCACGTCAATGCTGACAATAAAGGCATAGAAGTTCGTCCCCTCGATTTTGAGGAGGCCGTAGAGCTCACCAAATTACAGTTCAATGGGCAAGTGGAACTCTCCCGGGTCGACATGAGCCAAAGCCCGCACTGGCAAGCCCTCATGGGTAAAGCTATTACCATGGTAGGCCTGATCGACGATGGCCCTGCTGGGGCGCAGAACCACCTGCTTCAGCTGCAATTTGGTACCCAGGCCCTCGAGATCAGCCTCAATGAGGAAGGTCTGCTCGTCAAGCCCGTCTCTTCCCAATAAGCTAGCGCATCAGGCTGATACTGCCTTTTTCTTCGAAGGCCTGACCATCCGTAAATGTCCCTTTCACCACGAATACATATACCCCTTCCGGGCAAGTCCGGCCTCGTTGGTCGATCCCGTTCCAACTAGCCTGAATATCATCGGCCTCAAAGACCAGTTGTCCCCAGCGGTTGAATATTTGTAACTGGTGCGTCGCCACTTTATCCCCATATAGCTGAAAGGCGTCATTAAAGCCATCCGCATTGGGGGAAAAGGCTGAAGGCGCGTAAATGGTTCCAGTAGGCACGGTGCCGGTGATATCCACCCAAACCGTAGCCGTGTCCGGACACATAAAATGTGGATCAAAGGCCGTCAGCAAAATCTGATACCGGCCAGCTTCGGGATAGGCAAATACCGGATGGGGTGCATCACTGATGGCCCCATTGATGCCAAATTCCCATTGGTAAGCGATGGCTCCTACCGATTGGTTGATCATCTGTAAGGGTTGATGCTGGAAGAATGGATTGCCATTGCCTGCCAGTTGGACCCTAAAGTCGGCTACTGGCTGCCCACTTCCCGGCAAGGAAAAGCTTTCGCTTACACTACATCCCAGTTGGTCTTGCACCCGGACCGCATAGATTCCGGCTCCAACCTGACTTAATATGGCTCCCTGTTGGGCGGGATTTTCCCAGCTAAAGCTGAAACTGCCGCCACCTCCACTCGCAGCAACAGCCAGTTGGCCGTTATCCATTCCGCAGTAGGCTGTATCCACCGATAGAAGTTGCACGCTAATCGGCGCTGCCTCTTGCAGATGAACCTGTATGGTATCCAGGCAGCCGTTTGCATCCCACACCCCCACATAATGGCTTCCAGCCGCTAAATCCGTAGCCGTGGTAGTAGTTTGGCCGTTCGACCATAGGTATCCGTAAGCAGGGGTACCGCCCTCGACCAGCACCGTGGCCTGACCGCTGTTTTCCCCAAAACAAATTGGATTCTGCTGGTTGAGTGTCAGCTGAAGCTCCGCCGGTTCTCCGATTACCACCGTCAGAGAATCAAAACATCCCAAGCGGTCTTGAAAGCGAAGACTGACCGGACCTGGAGGCAAATTTCTCGCCAGCGAGTCTCGTTGCCCGTCCTCCCAAAAATAACGGTAATACCCGTTTCCGCCCGAGACATGTGCTGTAGCCTGCCCATCAGCCATCCCAAAACAGCTGGCGTCTTGCAAACTGGCGGTGGCGGAAAGCGGCGCAGGATCTGAAAGGCTAATGGTCATGCTATCCAGGCATTGGTTGTCATCCTGAACCCTTACGGTATAGCTTCCGGCAGTAAGCTGGTTGATGGTTGCCAGGCTATCCCCATGAGACCAAAGGTATTGATAGGTCCCGGTGCCCCCGGAAGGCGAGACCGAAATGCGCCCATTACTTTCCCCTGCACAACGAGGGGGTTGCTGGATCAGCAGCCGGATATCAAGGGCCGCTGGCTGAGGTACCAGCACCTGCGCAGTCCCCTGACACACCCCGTCGTCTACCGTTACCAAATAGGTTCCCGCTGATAAACCGCTGGCCGAAGGCCCCGTAATCCCATTCGACCAGGTGTATTGAAAAGGCCCCTGGCCACTCGTAACGATCACAGATGCACTGCCATCATTTCCACCATAGCAGGCCGGAGGGGTAATTTGATCTACGGCTATAGCTGGACTGAGATGGTTGACCAGGTTGGCTGAAGCGGAATCTGAACAGCCCATCTGATCCGTTACGACTACTTGATAGGTTCCCGCTCCCAGTTGGACGGCGCTATCCGTGAATTGCACAGGGTTGGTGTCCCATGCATACAGATAGCCTCCATTGCCGCCGCTTACCTGGGCCACCAGAAAGCCATTCCTGGCGGAACAGTTTTCATCCATGGAATCTAGCTGGATAAGCAAAGGCGCGGGTTCCTGAATCTGTACACTCTGGGTTCGTTGACAGCCCTCAGCATCCGTTACGGTCAAACCGTAGGTACCAGCGGCCAGTCCACTTACCGCTGGATTATTTAACGATGGCTGGTGGGTCCAGGAATACTGATACGGTCCCATGCCTCCGCTCACCTGGGTGGTAATCACCCCATTGGCCCGGCCGAAACAACTCACATCTGCGGCTTGCATATTGAGTTGCATAAAGGCCGGCTGCGGTAAGGCGATGCTGTCCAGTTTGCTACAACCTTGCTGGTCAACAATGGTCACCCGATAGGTTCCCGTGGGAAGCTGAGACAGGGAAGCCTGAGCAGGCCATCCCCCACTCCACTGATAAGACAGCGTTCCAGTCCCTCCCTGCGCCTGCACGGAAATAGCGCCATCATTCCCTCCAAAACAACTGATGGGCGTATCAATGCTGAGTTGGCTTTGGATATCCGCAGGTTGCGTCAGACTAATGGTATCTGAGACTGAACATCCCAGGCTATCGGTAACCGTGAAGTAATAACTGCCTGCTCCCAAGCCTGAGAACATAAGGCTATCCGGACTTCCTCCCTGCCATTGGCCGGATAGGGGGCCTGATCCTCCACTCATCTGAGCAGTCAGGATCCCGTCCTGATCCCCAAAACAGTCCAGGCTTTGGGTCAGTTGTAGGTTCGTTTGTAAGGCCGGAGGAGCAGAAAGCGTAACCGCCAAAGAATCCCGGCAGCCTGCTACATCTTGCACCACTACCTGATAGGTTCCCTCAGAAAGTCCCGAAAGACTAGAGGAGGCTTGCAGGCTTCCTCCCAGGATGCCAAAGGCATATTGAGGGGTTCCTCCTTGCGCCGCCAGGTCGATTTGACCGGTGGGGTTTCCGGCACAATCGGGATCCGTGGAACCGGTAGAACTGAGTTGGAGTACTGCTGGTTGTTGGAGGTTCACCGTGGTGCTGGCCGTACAGCCTCCCTGGTCCCTTACCTGTAGGGTATAATTTCCAGCCGTAAGCCCGGAAAACACCGAAGCAGAAATGAAAGCCTGATTGCCGAGGGCATATTCATAAGGACCAAATCCCCCTGCACCTGCTAATTCAATCTCCCCGTTTGCCATGCCAAAGCAGGCAGGGTCATCAGCCCGCACAATGTTCAAAGCAAGCGATCCCCCTGTGGTTTGATAGGTCATCATCAGGGTATCGATCTCGCAATTCGCAGCCCCTATTCCCCCAGGATAACCAGCGCAAGACCAGCCACTTAACAGATAGAAGGTATCAGCCTGACAGAGTGACACTTCCGTTTTCAAGACCAGCCGTCGGGTTTGGCCGACTTGCACCACGCCTATCTGCCAGATGCCTTGCTGGGCACTGAGCGGGGTGCCACTCGCCTGATCCGTGAGTTCCAGGGCTTTGACGGAATTGTTAGGAGAGTAAAGGTGGAGCCAGTTGTAATCCGAGGCGTAGTTCCCCAATTGATGGCTGAGGTCCAGGACCCAATCTACCGTATCCTGGCTGATTAAGACTGGCTGTGGACTCGGAAAGCTGAGCGCCATTTGGGGCGCCAGGTTGGAAGGGACTGTTAAATTCAGGCTGTCTACGCCTGTTTGTCCATTTTGGGAAATGCCTCCCCCTCCCTGACAGTTGGTGGTATATTCAAAGGTGCTTTGTAAAACATGACTGAGTTGCTTGCCCGTCGGGCAGGCAGAAGGGCTTGTTTCCCGCAATTTTATCCGAAATACTACCGAATCCCCATCTGCTAATCCAGGAGGTAAGCCCCAGGCTAAACGATCATTTTGCATCACTGGCGTGGTATTCGGTAAGCTACCGTACATAGCTTGAAAAGAACCTACTTCGTAGCCATATCCGGGGTCCAGCCATAGGTGAAGGGAATCCCCACCAGCTACCGCGTCTCCATCGGGTCGGAAGGATAACTCCCATTCGCTCAGGTCACAGGTTTCCAGGGCGACCAGCCGGAGGTCCACCATTCCCTGATAGGAAGGATTGACCCCCTGAATAAATAAAGGATCCATCAGTCGAAGAATGACCAGGGTATCCCCACAAGGCAGATTTGCTCCCAGACGAGCGGTAAAAATATCTCCTGAAGCATAGTTACAATTAGGCGAAAGGTCAAAGCGCAGGTTTAACCGCCGGTCATCGGCTGTCCCAGATTGCAAACCTGCTAGGCCATCGCTGGCCAGCGTAGCATCATAATTCGCCATGACAAAGCGATATCCCCCTGGAATAGCTACCGGATCAGCAATGGTGACAAATCCGCCATTATTGGGGAATTCCAGTTGAGCCGAACCACTGACGAAATCCAGGCCGTCCTGAGCGTGGGTGATATCCAGCACCAGATTCTGCACATTGGCTATTTGGGTACTGAGAATGGAAAGGTCATAGGGAATAATAGCTCCCAGCGCCACTGTATCAGGCGGATTGTTATTGAGGGTGATTTGGGCATTGGCAGGCTTGGGATCAATCCGCAAAAGGAAACTATCTACGGCACATCCGACGCCACCCAGGCTATCGGGATAGCCGCCACACTCATAGCCCACATATACCCACAAGGTATCCATTTGACATCGGCTGTAATTGGCGGTCAATTCAAAACTGCGGGTTGAAGTGGTGCCCAGGCTGCCTAACTCAAAAATATCCTGACTTACGGCCACTGCATTGCCACTGCTGAGATCGGTTACCTGGGTGAGGCTTATATCCCCAGAGGGAGACTGAAAGCTCAACCAGGTGAAGGGAGAGCTCGAATTCAGGGCGGTATTGCTGACTTCTATGGTCCAATTTACTTCGGAGCTCAAGCCATCCTGGGTGGTCGCGCTGAGGTTATTGAGGCTGAGCTGAGGCGCATAATGCTGAATGGTAGGCTGATAGGTACGCAAGGTATCGTAAGCAGCCAGTCCATTGGCCCAGCTGAATCGACCTTCGACGGGAACGCTCACCGCCTGATTGGCCGGAGCGGCACAGGTAGGTAGCCAGTTGGTAAAGAATTGTAGTTCGTAGCCATCATCCGGATAGGTAAGGGTCCCATTATCTACCAGACTCTTTAAGTCGAATACCAAAGGAGTAGCCGTAGGATCGACCGGAATGACCGCCGTAATGAAATCGTATGGGGTAAAGCGTAAATAAATGGAGGCGTTGACAAAATCAAATCCAGGCGGGGGCGTAACCAGCAAGGAATCAGGAAAAGACCAGGGCCGGTATTCGGCCGGGAACATGTCCGTATAGCTGCCTCCGGTAAACATATTGAGGTAGGTCCGGGCCTGAAGTTGCTGGCAGGAATGCCCACTGACCGGGGTCACAAAGGAGGCGTCGGCCATGGGCACCAATTGCATGAGCTCTGAGAAGTTACTGCCTTGACAAGCAAACTGGTCAGCCACCGCAGGATTGGGGACATTGCTACCGTAAATATTTACCGGAAAGATGGTGCCCACGTCTACGTTTTGGGCACTGGTTCCCGTCACGATGTAGTCTACCTCCAGGAGAATGCTATCTCCTGGATCCAGGCTCAACCCAGCAAAAGAGGGACAGATACCAGCCAGGGAGGTAGGAGAGAAATCTACCTGAAAAATGTTTCCGTTTAAACTCGGCGTGATAGCGGAGCAGCTGAGATAGGACCCAGTACTGGCATCCCAATAGCGTAATTCTGCTCCAATCGCGCTTAAGTATTGAGCCAGACTGATGGTCATTTCCGCATAGCCATGGCTGTAGCTATTGGTGCCATCAACGAATCCAGTCAAGGTGGTCCGAATCGTATCGCCTAGTCTGGCCCGATCTCTCCGCACATTACTTCCGAGGCTGCCAGCCGGGTTGTCAGGTCTTCGGTCCAGGTTGTTATCGGGCAATCCATAGTTGACCCTGGCAAAGGCAAAATCCATCAGGCGGATACCATCGCAGGAGTTATTGTTACAAGGGTCCACGATCACCTGGGCCGAATCACAGAATACCCGCACTTCCGCAGGAGGACTACAGCTCAGATTGGGGACAAAAAATATTTCTTTTTTCAGAACCGCCACGCTATCCAAAGGGCCACAACTACAATCTCCACTGAGGCTTAAGCGAATTTCTGACCCATTGAGGACAAAATTATTGGGCATATCAGCCAGGTTGTAGCGGGCTTCCACCGTATCGCCGACCTGGCTAAAGGCGGCCTGCGGCCAGGAGATATTGCCCCCAATGTTGGTCCAGGCCAGGTCTCCGGAGGAGCCGGAAAAGCTGGCACCACACTGAGGCAGGAGGTATTGGACCACATACTGCCCGGTACCGGGGAAGTTCTCTTCGGCTTTTTCGATGGTGGTGGTAAAAACCGCTTGTTTGCCGCTGACCAAAGAAGGCGGATCAAAATTGCTCAGCTCATGGGTTAGTACCCCAAACTGGCCCCCGATCTGATTCGCGATAAAAATAGCGTTTCCGGTACAAGGAAGGTCGTAGCGACAATTATATCCCCAGGCTCCCTGTCGAATCTCTTCTTCCCCACAGGCGGTAGGCACACAGTTGATCATCTCAAAACTGACCCAGACCGAATCTCCGGCGGAGATCAACGGGATATCTACCAAAAACCGATACGCCAGTGGCAAACTACAGGCATTGCCATACAGGTTCCCTTCGACATTCTTCGCTACCAGAGGCGCGAAATTAATTCCATCGAAGCTAATCTGAGCGGAGTTGGGGTCCAGTCCGTCATATTGATATTCCTGAAACTGACCGGCGTAATAAAATTTCTTTAGTTCCAATTCCACATTCAAAGCCACCCCAGCCCCGACGTTTCGGATCAGGAGGGTTTTCTGATTCGGTTGTTCGTACAGACATTCCTCTAAGGTATCCGTCAAAGATTCGAAGACCAGGGCCGGTAGTGAAGTACTCACCACGACATCGCCGCTGGTGGTATACTGGCTACAGAGGCTGCTATCACAGCCCCAGCCTACTCCGAGTAAAGAGTTTTTATTGTTACAGCCCAAAATTTGGATGTACTCAGTGAGCACCAGTGGACCATCCGCCTGGCAAAACTTCGCATCTCCATTGCCGTGGAGCAGAAAGTCTTGCTCCCCAAGCGTATAAAAGACAGAGTCTCCACTCTGTTGGATATTCAATTTCTGCCCCTGAAAGTAAACGCTATCCACCTGGATGTCTGCCTCATATTGGTCGTACCAAAAGACCGATTTCAGACAGGCAGAACCGGTACTAAAAATATTGACAGTTCGGGTTACGGTTTGGCCGACAGACCCGGAAGGCGTGCCGCCCAGTGACATGCTCAAATCGCCATAATCCAGGGCCTGGTTGAAAGGCGGGCTGGTGTAATTCATGATAACCCCTCCCCCATCGTTGATCGTCAAGGCATTGGCGAAGACCTGCCCGGCCTGAAAGTCGGCCAGGGCATCACACTGAGCAAAAAGAATGATGCTAAAATCGTAGGTCTGGCCTGCCACGATATTTCCCCCATCCAGGGTCAGTACCTGCCCCACATATTGGTTTTCACTCACCGCAGGATTGGCTCCTGAGGTATTGGTGAGCGAATTTGCGACGTAGCGGATGCCCTGCGGAAAGCTAATGTCCAGTTGGACATTGGTCAGGGACGGGTCCGTACAGGTCAGACTGAATTGAAAGACACTGCTGTCCACACACATCTCCAACTGGCTGGGGCCCGGTTGGGTAGTCGTGATGGTAAACTGAGCCTGTAAAGGTCGATTGAAAAGCCCTATCAGCAGGGCTGGCAACAAGAGGAGCAATTTATACTGCCATTTCTCCATGAAGGATGAAATTTGTTCTTAGAGTCATTTTATACATAGCTAAAATAATTCATGTATTTGTATTAAATAAATTGATAGCTTCCCCTGACTAACATGAAATCTTGCTTATTCAGCGGACCTCCCAGGGTGAGAAGGGCGAAAAAAGGGCCGCTAGTCTGATCTTCCGTATTTTTCCAGCATTTTTGGAATCAACATCTATCTCCAAAAGCCTAGATTGTGTATTTTTCGGCCCAAGAACCTGTCCATGAATAGCTTTTCGTTCTATCTCCAATTCGGCTTCACCCATATCCTCGACCTGGCTGGGTACGACCATATGCTCTTCCTGCTGGCTTTGTGCGCGATTTATCGTTTTGCCCAGTGGAAGAAAGTATTGATCATGGTGACAGCTTTTACCATCGGCCATTCTCTCACCCTGGCCCTGGCAGCCCTGGACATTATCCAGCTGCCTGGTGCCCTGATTGAGTTCCTGATTGCTTTTACCATTTTCCTGACCGCGATCTATAATTTGTATTTCAGCCCGGAGGAAGTGGGGAACAAAAATCCGCGCCCGACCTACCTCATGGCGCTGGGCTTTGGCTTGATTCATGGCATGGGATTCTCCAACCAATTCAAGGCTTTGATTGGCACCGAAGAGAGCATTGTGCCGATTTTATTCCCCTTTAACCTGGGCATTGAACTGGGGCAAATCATGTTTGTGGGGATCATTCTGCTCAACGCCCACGTCCTCATGGATAAGCTGGGCCTGGCATTTAAAACCTGGAAATTTGGTCTTTCCCTTTTGGCTGCCAATATTGCCATTTACTTAATGCTGACCCGGGTGTGGGGTTGAGGGGTTTTAGCTTCTTTTTCTTCTCTGCTACCCGTTGGTTTTTATCAGATGGCTGGCTTGCAAAAGGGGACTTTTTAGTTAGCTTTGCCTCCGATTTTAATTCGCGTGATATGGCGGAGCACATTCATCCTATTTTTGACCGCATCCTTTCAAGGGAAGCGAAAGAAAAACAGCTTAAGCAAAAAGCTAAGGTGGTCTGGTTGACGGGTTTATCCGGCTCAGGCAAGAGCACGCTCGCCCAGGGTCTGGAAGCTCAGTTATATGAGGCTGGGTACGTCAGTAAGCTCCTCGATGGAGATAATATCCGTTCCGGGATCAACCAAAACCTGGGATTTACGGCCGAAGATCGCAGAGAAAATATCCGTCGAATCGCCGAAGTGGCCCGCCTTTTTCTAGACGGGGGCATTATTTGCCTTTGCTCCTTTGTGAGTCCGACCATCGAAATCAGAGAACTGGCTCGCCAGCTGATCGGCCCGGATGATTTCCTCGAAGTATATGTAAATGCTCCCCTGGAAGTATGTGAAGCCCGAGATGTAAAAGGCCTGTACCAAAAAGCCCGGGCCGGCGAAATCAAAAACTTTACAGGTATAGATGCTCCTTTTGAAGCTCCTCCCGCCCCTTTTTTGGAGATTAAGACGGTCGACATGGATCTGAAGCAATCTCTCCAGTTACTTTGGGATCATCTTTCTCCTCATATTCATTTTTCCCAGGCATAAGCAGGGCATTTGCCAGCCTGGGCCCACCCTTCAATGGAACCTACATGGATTACAGACTGAGTCACATTAAACAGCTAGAATCGGAGGCGATCTTCGTGATCCGGGAGACGGCTGCTCAATTTGAAAAACCGGTCCTGCTTTTTTCGGGAGGCAAGGATTCCATCACCCTGGCCTGGCTGGCGCGTAAAGCCTTTTGGCCTGCCAAAATTCCCTTTCCGCTGATGCACGTGGACACCGGACACAATTTCCCGGAGACCATTGCCTTCAGAGATGATTTTATGGAAAAAACCGGGGCCCGCCTAATCGTGGCTTCCGTCCAAGAATCAATTGACCAGGGGCTGGCGCGCGAAGAGAAAGGAATCAACCCCAGTCGGAACGGGCTTCAGAGTATTACCTTACTTGACGCCATTGAAAAGCACGGCTTTGACGGCTGCCTGGGCGGTGCCCGACGGGATGAGGAGAAAGCACGCGCTAAAGAGCGCTTCTTCAGCCACCGGGACGAATTTGGCCAGTGGGAACCCAAAAATCAACGTCCTGAACTTTGGGACCTCTTTAATGGCTACAAGCATCCGGGAGAGAACTTCCGGGTATTTCCAATTTCAAACTGGACGGAGCTAGACGTATGGATGTACCTGGAGTCCGAGAAGGTGCCTTTGCCGAATCTTTATTTCGCCCACAAACGAAAAGTCGTTAACCGCCAGGGAGTTTGGTTGGCAGATACGCCCTTCAATACCCTGTTGGAAGGAGAAGCCTATGAAGAAAGAATGGTTCGATTCCGGACCATCGGGGATGCTACCTGTACCGGCGCCTTTGTTTCAGATGCAGATACCATACCTGCCATCATTGAGGAGGTCGCAGCCAGTCGCATCACTGAGCGGGGCGGCCGGGCCGATGACAAGCGGTCCGAAAGTGCCATGGAGGACCGGAAACGTCAGGGTTACTTCTAATCAATCTTCAAACCGAATTTAGCCAGACATGGATTTATTAAGATTTTCTACGGCCGGGAGTGTAGACGAT
>JBCBGC010000039.1:0-56440 GCA_038527215.1 Bacteroidota bacterium | reverse complement strand
CATGCTCGAAGGTCCAGCGCTGCCAGTTTTGAGAAAGGCTCGGCATAGACCATACCAACACCAGCCCACTGAGGAGGATCAGCTGGCAGTGATGTCTTGTAGGTAAAATCGTCCGGCCTTTGTTTTTCAAGGCTTTCAGTGTTTATATGACCTTGGTTACCCCAGGAATTGCCACGGGATAGGAGCCATCTTTATTCGGCATAATAGGCGGATCTGCATCCCAGGCCAGGGTTTTAGGCATCAGGCTAATCTCAGAATTTATGGCCTCATCCCAACTTACTTCCTGTCCGGAATAGGTAGCCATGCGCCCCAGTAAAGAGGTCATGGTACTCTTCGCTGCGTTTTCCGCATCGGCGTATTTATATTCCCCTTTAGCGATAGCCGCAAAAAGCTCATCGTGTTCTACCTGATAGGGATTGGGGTCATTTTTGCCCCGATGTTCCCAGATTTTGTACCCATTGGATGCGAGGAGCAAGCCGGGTTTGGGAGCAGAACCATTGGTGCCATGAAAGGCTTCGCTGACCCGGTTGGAGCAGTCCTTGATATGTCGGCACTGGCTAAACATCCGACTGCCATCGGCATACTCAAACTCTACCGCATGGTGATCATAAATCTCGCCGTGGTCTTTTCCTTTTCGAACTTCCCGACCTCCCATGCCATAGGCTTTGATGGGATAGGCCTGCTTGACCCAGTTGCCTACATCCAGGTTGTGAATGTGCTGTTCCGTAATGTGGTCTCCACACAACCAGTTGAAATAATACCAATTCCGCATCTGGTATTCCATTTCGGTCATGCCGGGTTTTCTTTCTCTCACCCATACGCCGGCACTGTTCCAATAAACTCTCGAAGCCACAATTTCTCCAATGACGCCGTTGTGAATGCGCTCGATCCATTCCCGGTAGACCGTTTGGTAGTGGCGTTGTAAACCGACTACTACATTGAGTTTTTTACGCTTGGCTTCCTGGGCCACTTCCAGCACTTTTCGGATACCGGGTGCGTCCGTCGCCACGGGTTTTTCCATGAAGACATGCTTGTCGGCGGCAATGGCCGCCTCAAAGTGGGTAGGTCGGAAGCCAGGAGGGGTGGCGATCACCACGACGTCACAGAGTTCGATGACATTTTTGTACGCATCAAAACCTACAAATCGATGTTCCTGAGGAACCGAAATACGGCTCCGAAGGTCTGCTGAATCTGAGGAAGACCAGTCTGAAGCATTGGGATCGGTGAGGGTCTTGTAGCTTTTGTCCAGTCGGTCCTGGAAAGCATCTGCCATGGCGACCAGCTTGACATTTTGGCTGGTGCTAAGGGCTTGCATAGCTGCTCCGGTACCTCGGCCCCCACAACCAATCAAGCCAATCTTGATGGTATCATCGCCGTGCAGAAAAGCACTGGCACCGAGGGGAAAAGAAGAAGCCATCAGGCCTCCGATAGCGAGGCCGGAACCCTTGACAAAGGATCGGCGGTCGAGCGTGGATTTGACGTCGTTCATCGTAGTAGGGTAGTAGGATATGGGTCAAGGTCGGGCTATTTGCTACCCGACTTCAGAAGTTACTCATCCAGCGTCATTTTCCAAAATTTCCGGACTTCCTCGGGGGAAGGCTGAGGATCAGGTTTGACGAGCCGAAAGCCTACAAAGGGAGAATCGGTGTTCCACCAGAAGCTTTTGGGCAACTGCGGGTCCCTTCTTTTCCAGGCCATGTTGGATTGAATGCGATTGGCAGCGCGAAGCTCCTCTGGATCATCGTCATATGAACCCCCCTTGACCGTCCGCGGGTGTAAGCGGGTGGGACGAGACCAGGGCCACAAGCGCGCACTGTCTGCGCCTGCCTGATAAAAATCCTTTTTGTATTGGTCCAGGGTCCATTCGGCTACATTGCCCATCATGTCGTACAGCCCCCAGGCATTGGGCTTCTTTTGTCCTACCGGATGATATACGCCTTCACTGTTTTCGTAGTACCAGGCGTAGTCTCCCAGGTCGGCTCCTTCCGGAATAGCAAAAGGCGTGGTGGTACCCGCCCGGCAAGCATACTCCCATTCAGCCTCCGTTGGCAGTCGGTAGAAGACCCCTGTTTTCTGATAGAGCCATTTGCAATACTTCAGGGCACCATATTGGGTCATGCTTCCAGCAGGAAAGCCCACGTTGCCCATGCCAAAAGTAGGATCTTCATACGGGGGACTGGGACGAGAAGCGGCATCTACGTCATAGTTTCCGTCTGGATGGGTGCTGGTATCGTTATCCTTTTCTTTGTCCCGAAAAATATTGTACTCCTCAAAGCGTAGCTCGTAAATGCTCATCCAAAAGGAAGGGATTTCTACTTGATGCTGGGGTCCTTCATCTTCTGTCCGACCTTCCTCTCCTTCGGGACTCCCGAGGGTGAAGACGCCCGCTGGGATTTTAACCATCTTAAACTTAATGTCCGTACCGGGGATGCTATCGGTGCAATGGGGGAGATCGCCCTCCTGTGCCTGGAGGCAAAAAGGCAGCAGCAGAAGACTTCCCATCAAAATGAGGCTGATTCGGTTCATGTTTTATCTATTTAAACAGCAGATTAAATTTCACAGTAACGGGGTCTGCCACTTCCAGGGAGCCAAAGAAGGCGGTCGGGGGCTCTATCCCAAAAGCTGTCATATTAAAGGTGTGATCCCCGAAGAGGCGATAGCCACCGCCGGGGAGACTTTCCCCTTCCAACTCCAATTCGATGGCCTGTTCCTTCCCTGCCATGGCCAGGGTGCCAGAAGTTTGCAGCGTAAAGCCTTTTTCAGTCTGAGCGCTAACCTTTCCCCCTGTCAGATCAAAGGTGATGTGAGGGTGAGAACCTTGATCAAAAGCTGCGTAAATCTTATCGTTCATGGTTTCCCCTCTTCCACCATCCATGCTTTTTACCACACAGACCAGGCGGCCTCCTACTAGGGATTCTCCCTCAGCGGGCCGGGCAGAAAAATCATCCGAAACAATCAGTCTTCCCAGCTTGTCTCCCACGGTGACGGTCCAATCACTGACGGTGGAGGTCCCGTCAACCGTGACCTCGCTATTGCCAAGGAGGGTAAGGTCTTTCTGGGAAAAGGTCGGTTGCAGCAGGCAAGCGCTCAGGATCAGCGTTAGTAGTAATCTCATAAATTTTGGCGTAGGGTTATCGCTCCTGAAGATAGGAACCGGCTGGTATGCCTCCAAACGATCAGGCTTCAATCTTGAGACGGAGCGAATCCGTCAACGATACAGGCGAAATTCTAAAGCTCCCGAATCCAGATATTCCGAAAGCTGACCGGATTGCTGTGATCCTGTAGCGACAGCGGGAGTTTGCCTTCATGGGCGGTATAGGTTCCCAGCCCACGATAGGGCGTTTCTCCTCGAAGCGTTACATGGTTTTGCACCAAAATCCCGTTGTGAAGCACGGTAAAGGTAGCGGGTCTTAATACCTGCCCTTTGTCATTGAAGATCGGCGCCATGAAGATGATGTCATAGGTTTGCCACTCTCCAGGGGCTTTACACGCATTGACCAGAGGAGCATGTTGCTTATAGATACTGGCGGCCTGCCCGTTAGAGTAGGTCCGGCTTTCGTAGGAGTCAAGGACTTGCACTTCATACATGCCCATGAGGAATATCCCACTGTTGCCCCGGCCTTGCCCTTCTCCTTCGATCACCGTGGGGCTTCTCCATTCAATATGCAACTGGCAGCTGCCAAAGCCTTGTTTGGTTTGGATGCCCCCTTTTCCCTTTACTACGGTCATCGCTCCGTCTTCTACCAACCATTCCGCTTTGCCGCCTGTTCCGGTTTCCCATTTGGAAAGGTCCTTTCCATCAAAAAGTACGATCGCATCGGAAGGGGCGGCGGTACTGTTTCCGGGCGTTACTTTTGGGGGAACAGGCTCCCACAGCTCAGTGGCAGCTGGGTCCTGGGCCTCTCGGTCCCATTTTTGGGCGATGCAGGAGGGCAAAAAGACAAACATCATGGCCGCCAGGAGGGCGGAGGGAAAAGCGAATAGTTTCATTGTTCACGCAAATTTTAGTACACCAAACATGTTTCCAAAAAGGAACGAATAGGCGTAGTTAGGGCACTTCTGAGGAATGACTGGAAATTTGAGCTAACAACATACTCAAAGAATTACAACTATGCCAGCCGTTGGTTGGTGCTGACAAGTTTGCCTTTTGAGCAGGAAAAGTTTTTTTTGCCCTTCTTACCAAATCTGATCACCATGACTGTCCCAAGCCGATTTTTTCTGATCCTGATAGGATGCCTTCTGGGTATAGCCTGTCAACAAACACCCGCCCCAGCCGTCTCTCCTTCTGAGCAGCACGGCTTAATGAAGGTGGGAGATACGGAATTATTTGTGCGGGTAAAAGGCAGTGGAGAACCCCTGATCGTTCTGCATGGCGGTCCAGGCATGGAGCATGGATATCTCTATCCCCAAATGTCCTCTCTGGGCGATTCCCTTCAGGTCATCTTTTTTGATCAGCGAAACTGCGGACGCTCTCCGGTAGAGACAGACAGCAGTCGGATGAACATGGCTCAGTTTGTGGCGGACATTAGCGTGCTGGCAGACAGCCTGGGGCTGGACAAGTTTCATCTTATGGGCCACTCCTGGGGCGGCCTCCTGGCTATGTGGTATGCCCGCAGCCATCCCGAGCGCTTATCTTCCCTGATCCTCGTCAATAGCCTGGCCGCAGATACCTCCTACATCTATCCGTCGATGGTCCGGCAGATGGAAAGGTTTACCGATGCCGACCAACTGACCATGGAGCGCCTAACGCGCAGTGAAGCCTTCCAAAATCGGGAACCTCAGGCGGTTGAAGCCGCTTTTCGCTTTAGTTTTGCCGCCAGTTTTTATGAACGAAAATTCCTGGACAGTTTGGCCCTCTTTATTCCTGAGGATCAGAAGGCTCGTCAACCCCAATGGCCTTATCTGGTTCCCGACCTGACGGGTTATGATTTGTATGAGGATTTGGCGGCCTTAGAACTGCCAGTGCTCATCCTGCATGGCCAGCAAGATGCTACCCCCTTTGAAGCTCACGAAAAATTGGCATCCATGATGCCGCAGGCTGAGTTACGCCTCATTCCTCAGGCGGGCCATTTTGTGTTCATCGAACAGGAGGAAACATTTGAGCAATATATACGGGATTTCATGCTCAGAGGAAAGCTCAGTCCCTGATGGGGAGAATCTGGGGCGATTCGCCCCGATAAAGAATCCTGGCTTCGGCCCAATCCACCTTATCCCCTTCCGGGCCCTCAGGTCCTGGCAAGGCCAGCAGCCGTAAAAAGGTAAACCCCATCAAATCCAGGTCGATCCGCAAAGCTTTGTCCCCTTTTTTGACGCCCGTTTTTTCCCAAAGCAAAACCTCATCTCCCCAAATTTGTAGATGCACCGCTCCCTCATAAGGCTGAGGATAATTGCGGCCATAAGCCAGGAAGCGTCCGGCTGGTTGCTCCACAAAAAGCTGAAGGTCGTCTGCCAGGAGCGTAGTATCTACGGCTTTCCTTGATGCCGACTGAAATCGGTTATCTACGCCTACATAGGCCAAAAAGCGTAAGGGGCTGGAACCCAAGTGAAGCTGTATTTCGCTAGGCGCATGCAGGCCGATACCCTGGCGGAATCTCCGATGGCCGATTTGCAGGGGGGTACCACTTATGGACTGATTTTTCTGGGCAGGCCAGACAGGGGTGGCAATGTTTTCCAGTGCTAGGTCAGCAAGGTCCACCCGCTGTACCGGTTTTCCGGCAGCTCTGGCTACCTGGCCGTGGTGGAGCCAGGCCAGACTGAGCCAAAGCAGCAGGAGCAGCGATAACAGAAAGCTTCTCATAAGCGGAATATAGGATGTAGGCTGCTAAGGTCAGGGTTGATTTGGGGCTATTTATTGCGTCCAGCCTGCTGGATGAGATAGGCCTGAGGGTAAAAATGCATCAAAATCGAAATATCGTACTTGAAAAAAGTAAACGCCTAGGTGTTCAGATAGTAGGTATGGTAGGCCACACTTTTTTCATACCCCAAAGATTCATACAAAGCCTGGGCTTTGGTATTGCTGACCTCGGTTTCCAGCATCAGACCCGCGGCTTCACTGGCCCTGGCCCATTCAGTGGCAGCCTGCATGAGGAGGCGCGCCACTCCCTGACGACGAAAATCCGGGGAAACGAACAGATCATTGAGGACCCAAAGCCGTTTCATTTTTACCGAAGAAAAGGAAGGATATAGTTGGACAAAACCCGCGAGCGCTCCAGCTTCTGCTTTTTCCGCAGCAAATATCACTGACTGTAAATGTGAGATTCGAGCGTGAAGGAAAGCTCTGGCAGCGGCTGGGTCTGAAGCTTGCTGATAATATTGCCGATATCCGTCGAATAAGGGGACCAATCGGTCAAGGTCGGAGAGTTGAATGGGAATAATGCGCATAGGAAAAATTTCGAGGCCCAACCAGGATTGCGTAAGTTGCGTGTTGGAGGATAAAGGGCTATGGTGAAAGTTGCTGGAAAACTTAGGGAAAAAAAGCCTACCTCTGTCTATTTGATAGGAAAAATCTCGTATGAAAAAATCTTTGCTTGTTGCGCTTATCGTTTTGGCGGGCCACCCTGTTTTTTTTGCCCAATCTCCTGTCCGCTATCATAAAGTAAAAGTTGACCTCACGAATACGACCCTCTGGGAGATCGCCCAACTAGGCTTGGAGACAGAGCACGGAGAGGCCACGATCCATCATCTGGTCAACGATTTTTCTTTGGATGAATTGGCGAAATTACGTGCTGCCGGCATTCCTTTTCAGGTACTCAGGACAGATGTACAAGATTGGTATCGCTCTCCGGAGCGCGATCTGGCCTGGCAGAGTCGGACGCAAGCCACCTGTACCCAAACGGGAGGCGTACCTGCCTACACCATTCCCAAAAACTATCCCCAGGGATCTATGGGAGGCTTTGTAACCTATACAGAGCTTTTGGAAACCCTGGATAGCATGCGTGCCAAATATCCCCAACTCATCAGCCAAAGAGCCCCCATTGGAACCCACCTAACTGAGGAAGGGCGGGCTATTTATTGGTTGAGAATTTCGGACAACCCCGACCAGGATGAAAGCGAACCCGAGGTGCTGTATACGGCCTTGCATCACGCCCGCGAACCAGCCAGCCTGAGCCAGATGTTGTTTTTTATGTGGTATGTGCTGGAAAACTATGCTACTGATCCCGAGATACAATATCTGGTTGACGAGACGGAATTGTATTTTATCCCTTGCATTAACCCTGACGGATACATTTATAATGAGTCTATCCAGCCCAATGGGGGAGGTCTTTGGCGAAAAAACCGCTGGAAAGATCCGCAAAATAACCAAACCTATGGAGTAGACCTCAACCGGAACTACGGCGATCATTGGGGCTACGACAATACCGGCTCTTCCCCTTCAAAAACCAGTGATACCTATCGGGGTACGGCCGCTTTTTCAGAGCCTGAAATCCAAGCAGTCAGGGATTTATGCAACGCCCATCAGTTTCAACTAGCGCTGAACTACCACTCTTACGGTGATTTATTGATTCATCCCTACGGCTATGTCAATCAGCTTACCCCGGATGACCCTACCTTTAAGGCTTTCGGCCGGACCATGACCCGAGAAAACAACTATTTCGTAGGAACAGGCACCGAGACGGTGGGCTACCTGGTCAATGGGGATAGCGATGACTGGATGTACGGAGAGCAGACCACCAAGCCCAAAATTTACTCTATGACGCCGGAAGCGGGGCCGAATTTCTGGCCGCCCGCCAGTCAGATTCAGGAGGTGAACCGCGCTTGTCTGCGTCAGAATATGGTAACTGCCCATTTGGTGCATAGTTTCGTGGAGTGGGAAGAAAACGGCCCTTTTAGCCTGCCGACCACTAATGGACAATTCAAACTGGAGCTACAGCAATATGGTCTGCAAGCCGGAGGCGTAGACGTGTCGGTAAGTGCGCTTAGCAGCAACATCAACCTGACTTTTAGTACCCAGAGCGTCAACCTGAGTCACTTGCAAACCCAGGACCTGATCATTCCTTATCAGGTTATTCCCTCGGGAACTTCCGTCGTGGAGGAAATTGAAATTGCGGTGACCCTCGATTACGGTTCCTTTTCTGAAACCCAGAAAATCACCCGCCAATACCTCACCGGAAGTCAGGGAATCACTTTCTCAGAGGACGGACAGAACCTGCAAAACTGGGAAGTAAATGGAGATTGGGGAACCACCACCGTTTGGTACACCTCTGCCCCGAGTAGCTTCACCGATAGCCCCGTTGGACAATATGCTGCCAATGATGAGAATACTATGGAACTGGAAAAGGCCGTTGATCTCAGCCAGGCAGACTATGCGGTGCTTCGTTTTCAAAGCCGTTGGGATATAGAGAATAATTTTGACTACGGGCAGGTTTTGGCTTCTTCAGATGGGGTGAACTTCAGCCCGCTATGTGGCCAATATACCAATGAGGGTACCCAGTACCAGGATCAAGGTGAACCCGTTTTTGACGGACAGCAGGCGGACTGGGTAGAAGAATCCATGGATCTTTCGGAATACCTGGGAGACTCTTTATACCTACGCTTTCTGCTAAAATCCGATGGTTTTGTAGAAGGGGATGGCTGGTATATCGATGACCTGGAAGTAGAAACCTACAGTGCTGGTCCTACCGGGATTGAAAATGATTGGCGGAAAATGTGGCAGGACATCAAGGTCTTCCCCCAGCCTGCAGAAGGATTGCTTAATCTTTCCTTTACCAATATCCAGCACCTTGCCAACATGAAAATCAGCTTTTGGGACATGACCGGAAGAAAACTTGGAGAAGAGCAATTAGGGGCGTTACCCGCCGGACCCCAACAATTAAGTTGGGATATTTCTGCCTGGAAAGACGGGCTATACTTTCTATATCTTGAGACGGACCAGGGGTATCGCCATATGCTTAAAGTGGTCAAAAAGTAGCTTAGCCGAAGAGCAACCAAATCGCCATGAATTCCATCAGAAGGGCCACCCCCATGTGGATCCATACCCCTCCCATGATGTTTTTGCTGTGGAGGGCAATCACGCCCAGGATGTAACCCCCGAAAATGGAACCAATGGTTTCTCCCATGGGTTTGGCAAAGTGTCGGAAGCAATAAATGGCGGTCATAGGCATGATTCCAGCCCGCCCCAGGACCGCTGCCATGCCGATGACAAAGAAGCCCCGGAAAGCAACCTCGGTCCAAATGAAATCCAAGCCATACACCAATTCGTAAAGCCCCATGGTCATCCAGGCAGGCAGAACCTCCCAGGCCTCAGCTCTGGGAGGCTTTAGGGTAGGGTAGTAGCTGAGAAAACCTTCGGTAAAGGCTGCCCCTACCACCAAAGGAACCATGAGTAACAGGAGAATGGCGTAAGGCTTCCATTCAAATCCTTTCCAGGTCAAACCGTAAAAATTGGGCTGCTGCCGGTCATAGAATCGCTTAAACAACAACAAGGGGACAAAAATGGCAGCTACACTGATCAGGTTGGCGGCCCACTTGCGAAAGATGTATCTACCCGCCACCGTCTCTGCCAATTCTCCGGCATAGCGATAGTAGTAAAAGGAGGCATCCAGACTGATGATAAAGAGGCCAAAGAGGATGCGAATCCAAAAATCCCTTTTTTTCCAGAAATCAGTCTCTCCGTGAAAAAAGCTGTGTAGGCCCAGGGCAAAGAAATAGGGAAAGCCATAGAAGGCCATATAGACCAGGGTACAGATTTCCCTTCCATAGAAATTTCGGGTGATCCAGCGCTCCACGGTCAATCCATCCAAAAAGAAATAATTGAAGAGGATGGCACACGTGAGAAAAACCCCCATGATCAGGTAATACCAGGGGTTGAAATCTTCCCGGAGATGCTGGCGGAAATAGCCGATGATTTTTTTGAGGGAATCCGAGAGTTTGTGGGCCATGCCGCGAATATACCACACATTCTCGGCAGCCAGAAAATAAGCGGTCATCGCCCCAGAATATTTTACCATTCGGGAGATTAATCCAGCCGCTAATAACTGAATTCAGGCGATTGAAGCTGAGGGCCTTGAGAAGCAGGGAAATATGTGGACCTTTGTTACGATAAAACAGCAGGAATGCTGTCCGGCTGTTTTACCGCTCTTTGTGGATAAGGTTACCGTCCGATCTTTCGTGAACATCATGAAAGGTCCAGGTCTACGCTTATGCACAGAATTACCCTGCATATCAACCGAAAAATAATGCCGAAAATGCCCTTGAGGCATCGGCATCATTATAGGGGATATTGGGCTGACCTCCTTACCATCTTCTCAGTTTTCACCAAGGCTACTCACCCTGATGATCCGAAGTGGATACTGTCTCGATTCCCCGACACTTCTGGATCTGAACGGAATTACCTCTGCCTTTACGGTGCCTACTTGGCTCCTCAGCCCTGCTACTCAACTCTCACTAAGCATTAAAGGCATGTGCCGTAGAGTCTACCTCGGTAGCTCTACGGCCTTCAGGTCCCTGTTTTTTGTCGAATTAATTAGGATTCTCTATATCGTCCACCAGGGCATCCTCAATGTCTGCCATCACCTCGCGGCTGTCCCAGTAGCCATATTCTTCCACAATTTTGTCGTCGACCAAGTGAATGTTAAGGTGAACAGGCACCGCTACTTGCTCATCATTGGCTTTGATGGTCCCGGTCCAGTTCCCACTGTACCTCACCCAGGTTCTGCCTTCATCATCGATGATTCTTTCCAGCATGACAGGCTCAGTGGCAAATCCCACTTCGGCGAAATACGAACGCAATTGCGTTTCTGATTTGACCATTTCCTCCTTGTTGGTAATGGCATCCCAGGTGTTATGATGAAATTTTACCTGCTCTCCGTAGTAGCTTGCCCATTTATCCAAATCTCCATCTGTGTAGGCTTGGATATGTGCTTTGATTAGGTCAATTTCAGGACCACTTGTAGCATAACGTTGTTCTGGGCAATCCTCAGCTTGGGGCTGGCATGCCACGATGAATAAAAGGCATGCGATGAATAGAAAAGGGGCTGTTTTTTGCATGATTCAGTGGTTTGGAGTTTACGGAAATTAAAGAAAGTTAAGGAGTATGCAAAAATTTGGATATTTGAACCTTATCAATTTTCGGAATTTGGGAAAAGCTTCCCGGCCTATTTTTACCCTATGACCTGGACCAATTTTCACAGTCACAGCCACTATTGTGATGGCAAAGAAAACCTGGAAGACCATGTGCTATCCGCCCTACAAAAAGGCTTTTCAGCCTTTGGTTTTTCATCCCACGCCCCGGTAGACTTTCCCAATGGATGGAGCATGCGGGAGGACGCCCTCGCGACCTATGTGGCAGAGGCGCGTACCCTGGCCCATACCTACCGAGACCAAATTGAATTATATGTCGGCCTGGAGGTAGACTATATACCGGGTAGGATCAGCAGCCTGCATCCCCTGATCCAGCAGGCCCAGTTGGATTACGTGGTAGGCTCTGTTCACTTTGTCGATTCCCTGGCAGATGGGATGCCCTGGGGCATTGATGGGACTCACCAGGAATTTCTATTGGGCTGGGAGCAGGTTTTTGGGCGGGATACGGAGGCGGCTATCCGCCGCTATTTCGAATTGATTGGAGACATGGTGGAAGAGACCCAGCCGGAGGTGGTAGGCCACCTGGATAAAATCAAAATTCAGTGGGAGGAAGGGAAGCTGTTTACCACCGAAGAGCCCTGGTACCAGCAAGCCGTGGATCGCTGTCTGGACCGGCTTGCGGCACATAATTCGATTCTCGAAGTAAATACCCGGGGCATCTACAAAAAGAAGACCCTGGAAGCCTATCCTGGTCCTGCCATTTTGAAGAAAGTGAAGGCCCGAAATATTCCCATTATGCTCAATTCTGATTCCCATCATCCGCGGGAGTTAGACGGCCGTTTTCCGCAAACAGCCCAGCTGCTAAAGTCTTTGGGCTTCACGGACTTATGGGCTATGAAAGAAGGAGCATGGCAGCCTTTTTCCTTTGATGAAAAAGGCTTGATTGCTTACCAATAAGATAAAAAAAATACGCGACCGGGCGGTCGCGTATCAAAGGATCTATTAAAACTACTACTACTACATTTCTATATACTGCAGAAACTCCTTTTTGGTTTCATTTTCTTGAAATTTTCCTGAATATTCTGCGGTGATCGTCGAACTATTCACATCCTTTACGCCTCGGGAGGATACACAGAGGTGGGTGGCGTCTATCACGACCGCTACATCGTCAGTTCCCAGGGCTTCCCGGAGTTCATTAGCAATCTGCATCGTCATGCGTTCCTGTACCTGAGGCCGGCGCGCATAATACTGTACAATGCGATTCAGTTTCGATAAGCCTACTACTTTCCCAGAAGAAATGTAGGCTACATGGGCCCGTCCAATAATGGGGACAAAGTGGTGTTCACAGTTTGAATAAAAGGTAATGTCCTTTTCAACCAGCATCTCATTATACTGGTATTTGTTGTCAAACATCCGGACATCAGGCTTGTTCTTGGGGTCGAGACCGCTAAAGATCTCCTTCACATACATTTTGGCCACTCGTCTGGGGGTTCCACTCAGGCTGTCGTCATTCAGGTCAAGGCCCAGCGTGTGCATGATTTCCCGAAAATGTCCTTCAATCACATCCATTTTCGTCTCATCGTCCACGTCAAAGGCATCTGGCCTCAGCGGGGTATCAGTTGAAGTCGCCACATGCGCATCTCCCAATTCCTCAATCAGACCGTGTTTCCCTGAGTGGTGCCCGTTTTGGCCATGTTGACCGTTGGAGCCATTTACCCCGTTATGCGGGGTATTCCACAAAGTTTCGTTCGGTTTCATATAATCTAATGGTTAATTCCAGTTTTTCAGGCAACTTCTCACGTAGAAGCTGCCAGATGACTACAGCGATATTTTCAGCCGTAGGGTTTAGGGTTTTAAATTCTTCGGTATCGAGATTGAGATTTTTGTGGTCAAAACGGTCCAGTACCTGTTCTTTCATTATATCCTTCAGGATTTTCATGTCTAAGACATAGCCAGTTCTGGGGTCTATTTCTCCCACGACCTTCACCTCCAGGTCGTAATTGTGTCCGTGAAAATTGGGATTATTACACTTACCAAAAACCTTTTGGTTAGTAGCATCATCCCAATCAGGATTATGTAGCCGATGAGCTGCGTTAAAATGTGCTTTTCTAAATACCGCTACCTTCATAATCTTTACTTCGCAATTCCCGTGCTTGGATATTAATACCTGTCAAATTTACAGTTTCCTTATTTCGCTTGCTGTCGTATATGAGACGATATCATCCCTGCTAAAGTCATCAATGTCCAAACAATGACGCTCTTATTTTGTTTAATAATTTTGAAAAAAACTTCAACATTATTTCGTTTTTGTATAAGTAAACGATCATATGAAGAGTGCCGAGGTATTGATTATCGGGAGTGGAATGGCAGGCTTGACTACCGCCTGCTTACTGGCGAAGGATGGCTATAGTGTTACGGTATTAGAGCAGAATTGGTTACCTGGTGGCTGCAGTAGTTCTTATCCTCGAAAACATTACATATTTGAGAGCGGTGCCACCACCCTGGTAGGGCTGGATCAAGGTATGCCATTACGTCATCTGTTATCGGAAACGGGGATTGAGATAGCGCCTGTAAAATTGGAGGTTCCGATGAAGGTTTACCTTAAGAATGGGGAAGAAATTACCCGATTTCAGGACCTGGAATTATGGATTGAAGAAGCAGAAAGAGTCTTCGGAAAAGCGGGTCAACGCGCTTTCTGGACCTATTGTTACAAAATAAGTCAGTTGGTTTGGCAAACTTCGCTACAACAAAAAGTCTTTCCTCCAGCTAGTTTTAAAGACCTGGTCCACGCCGCCAAAAACTTCCGTCCCCGTCAACTGGGCTTTGCCCGGCTGGCCTTTTTTTCGATGGAAGACCTGCTGAAAAAATATGGCTTACATGAGCATCAGTTGTTTCGGGAATTTGTCAATGAGCAGCTGTTGATCACTGCTCAAAATTACCTGGAAGAGGTCAATGTCCTGTTCGGAGCCACTGCTCTTTGCTATACCAACTATGGCAATTATTACATGCCGGGAGGACTGTTGAATCTGGTCAAACCTCTGGTGTCCTATATTGAACAAAATGGCGGAGAGGTCTTGTTAAGGACCGGGGTGAAAAAAATTGAAAATCAGGAAAATGGCTATCTCGTACATACCAAAGATCGAACCTTTTCTACCACTCGTCTGGTATCGGCTATTCCCATAAACGATACCCTAGACCTTTGGGATGAAGCGCCTTTTGCCCGAAAATATCAATCCAAATTGCTTGCCTCAGGTGACTTAAACAGTGCCTTTTCCCTGGGATTTGTCATGAAAAAACGGCATGCCCCTGCCTGCCTTCATCACCAGATTCATTTAGATAATCCGCTACCTTATGCCGGGTCCCACAGTATTTTTCTGAGCTTGAGTCATCCGGATGATCAGGACCGCTGTGGACCGGACGAGTTAGTCGGTTCTGTTTCTACCCATATTCCGAATCCGGCTGAAACCATCATTGAAAATAAAGCGGAAGTGGAAGAGGCGATCTTTGCAGCCCTGGAAAAACATGGGCTGTTGAAGCGGGAAGATTTGATTTTTCATCATGCTTCTACCCCAAAAGCCTGGAAAAAATGGACGGGACGAAAATGGGGCTTTGTAGGGGGCTATCCTCAGTTTATGAAGATAAAGCCCTGGCAAATGATTGAAGCCAGGCTTGACCACCGGGGAGCTTACCTATGTGGGGACAGCACCTATCCTGGCCAGGGCATTCCCGGGGCTTGTTTGAGCGGAATTGTAGCTTATGAAAAAATGAAATTGGACGGGCATACCCGCCGCTAAGACTATTCCGGGGAATTTTGCCATATTGGCTTTCCCATGTCCACCGAGCCGCATATCCCTTTTCGTACGCGTTTGGCCCCTACGCCTTCAGGCTATCTCCATCTGGGCAACCTCGTAAACTTTGCCTGGGCCTGGCTTTGGACCAAAAAATACCAGGGACAACTGATCCTGCGCATCGATGATCTGGACAAAGGTCGCTGGAGACCTAAGTACGTAGAAGATATTTTCCGAAGCCTGGAGTGGATAGGCCTCGCATTTGATGAAGGACCATCAGGCCCAGAGGATTTTTATCGAAATTTTTCTCAGCATACTCGTTTAGATCAGTACGCCACCGCAATCCAAATTCTTCAGGAGAAACAGCGGCTCTATGCCTGTACCTGTTCCCGCAAGCAAATTTTACTAGCGTCGCCAGATGGCAGCTATCCGGGGACCTGCAGCGCATTGCATAGGCCCTTTGAAGGTCCTCAGACGGCTTGGCGCATTCGGACTGACCGGGAAAGGGTAAGCTGGGAGGACCGCATGATGGGACCGCAAACTCACCTGCTGGAAGGAAATCTGACGGATTTTGTCATCAGAAAAAAGGATGGGCTACCTGCTTATCAGCTAGCTTCCCTGGTAGACGATGTGCAGATGGGAGTAAGTTTCATTGTCCGGGGGCAAGATTTACAGGCTTCCACTGCCGCGCAGCTATGGTTGGCCAGGCAGCTGAATTACGCTCCATTTTTGCAAGCTGAATTCTTCCACCATCCTCTGATCACCCAGCCCGACGGACAAAAACTATCTAAATCTGAAGGAGCCATGGCCCTGAAAACCCTGAGGGAACAGGGGACTCAGCCCGCTAGGATTATTCAACACCTGGGCTCTTTAATGGGACTCAGCTCCCCCCAGGGAAGCTGGGAGGAGCTGATGATGGCTTTCGTTAAGGAGTATGGCTCAGCCTAGCTGACCTGGCTGACAGGCAGCTTACGGTCGATTTTCTTCAACATGCCAGACAGGGCCTTGCCAGGTCCTACTTCTACAAATTCGGTGGCTCCAGCTGCCAACATATTTTGCATGGTCTGGGTCCAACGCACCGAGGAAGTGAGCTGTTGGAGCAGATTCGCTTTGATTTCTGCTTTATCGGTATGGGGCAGGGCATCCACATTCTGGTAAACTGGCAATTTGGCATCCTCAAACTCTGTTTGCTCGATCCCTTCCGCCAGTTCCACCCGGGCGGGCTCCATAAAAGGAGAGTGGAAGGCCCCGTTGACCGGTAATTCGAGGGCTCTGCGGGCGCCCATTTCCTGGGCTTTTTCGATGGCCAGGGCAATGCCGGCTTTGCTGCCAGAAATCACCAGCTGGCCGATGGTGTTATAGTTGGCAGGGACTACTGTTTCGCCTTCGATGCCAGCACAAATAGCCTCAACCTGGGCATCTTCCATACCCAGAATGGCCGCCATGGTGCTTTCAGCCAGGTCACAGGCTTTCTGCATGGCGTTGGCCCGGATGGACACCAGACGGAGTCCGTCCGCAAAAGACAGCGCACCTGCTGCAGTGAGGGCGGAAAATTCCCCCAGGGAATGACCGGCTACCATGCTCGCATCCTTGGCCAGGTCGTTGACCAGGGCGGCTGCTACAGAATGGATATAAATAGAAGGCTGGGTTACAGAAGTGCGCTTCAGCGCATCTTCGGGCCCTTCAAACATGATTTGCTGGATGTCAAATCCCAGGATGTCATTGGCCTGTGCGAAGAGGTCTTTGGCCAGAGAAGAGGCCTCGTAGAGGTCTTTTCCCATGCCGGGAAATTGCGCTCCTTGTCCGGGAAATACCAATGCTTTCATATCGTCGAGAAGTTTTGTGTTGCTGAGGCCACCCTTACCGAGGTTGGATAGCAAACTTCAGCTTTGTAGTTTTCGTCTTAAGCGGGCAAATATAAACCGCCCGAAAATAAGATGAAAATAGACTTAAGTGGACAAGTAGTTCTGGTGACCGGGGGAAGCCGGGGCATCGGAGCTGCCATTGTAAAGGCTCTGGGGGGGACAGGGGCCACGATCGCCTTGCATTACCGACAGGCTCAAAAAGAAGCGGAAATATTAGCCAAAAATATCCCCAACGTCCACCTCTTCCAGGCGGACCTCGCTGATCCTGTGGCCTCCAGAGAATTGGTGCCAAGGGTTATCGACCAACTTGGGGGCTTGCAAACCCTCGTCAATAATGCCGGGGTAGTAGTCGAAGCGGGCCTGAACCATGATCCACGGCAATGGCAGGCCGCCTGGGAAAAAACTCTGCAGGTCAACTTGATTGCCGCGGCATCTTGCAGTCGGAAAGCCATTGAGCACATGCGGCTTAATGGGGGAGGTAGGCTGATCCATATAGCCTCCCGAGCAGCTTTTCGGGGGGATACACCCGAGTACATTGCCTATGCCGCCTCCAAGGCAGGCATGGTGGCCATGAGTCGCTCTATGGCGCGCTATTATGGGAAAGATGAGATCAAATCTTTCGTCATTGCGCCGGGCTTCACCCGCACGGCCATGGCCCAGGAATTTATTGATCAGTACGGAGAGGAGATTGTTCGCCACGACCTTGCCTTAAATGACTTGACTGAGCCAGAAGATATTGCGCCGACGGTGGTTTTTATGGCCAGCGGTCTGATGGACCATGCTACCGGCTGCGCCGTGGATATCAACGCGGGGAGTTACGTGCGATAGCCGCTACTTCCTCCCAACTCCTCACCATTTGTACATAGCGGTCTACAAGATAGGAACGGTCCGCTTGTTGCGTCTCCGCATGGGCCGGGAAGGCCCACATGTATTCTTCCCAAAGCAGGAGGATTAAGCCTGCTTGAGAGAGCTGTTGGAGCTTTTTTTCATCCAGGACAAAATTGCTGAGGTAGACCATCCCATCCTTCCGGACAAACCAGCCGTTTTCTGGGTCCCAATCCCAGTTTGGATTATCATTGCCGGTCCATTCCCAGGCGTACATCAGTAGAATCGGCTGCTCCACGGTAAGGCTGTCCAGCCAGGCTCGCTCCTGCAACTGCCTTTGCCGCCCCTGGATATCCTTCCAGGTATAGCCTGGCGCTAGATGAGGAGAAAAGGTCCGTTGACCCGGCGGACCATCTTTTAGTTCGACCTGCATGAAGTGATAGCTCAATATTCCCACCAGCACCAGGAACATGGGTCGCTTGCCCAAGACTTTATCTGCCATCAGCACCATAAAAGGGAGGATCGGTAATAGATAGGCGACCTCCATGGGTAACTGAAAAAAAGCAAACAGCATCAAGAAAATCCAAAGGAGGTAGGCTCCGGTTTCTGCATCCTTGAAGAGCAAAGCCTGAAATTTTTTTCTGTCCCATAGCAGGCCCCCCAGGAAGATGATACTGGCGAGCAGGCCCATTAGCCCCAAAGATAAGTAGGCTCCCATCTGCAAGCGGTAGCTCAGGATGGCCCCCTCAAAAAAAACCGGCAGCTCTAATCCATAGCTGAAGAGGGTAGGGGAAAAAGCGAGCATACCGCTGACCATAGCCAGGCTGCCATAGATACCTAGCTCCTTTAGAGGGGCCCTTTTTCGCCAAAGAAAGAAGAGGGCTGGCAACAGAAAAAGCCCTCCCGAAAGCCGAAATCCGCAAGAAAGTCCCAGGAGGAGCGCACTCCCTCTGCGTTTGCCTGCCAGGAGCAAGGCCCAGGAAGCAAAAACGAGACACAGACTAGGTATGTAATCCATGGTGCTGCTGCTTTGCACCATGACCATGGGGGCAAAGCCTAAGGCCAGGCTGCTCAACCAGGGATGCTTAAGATGTCCTTTTTGACCTAGAAATAACGCAGTCCATAAGATGCCCAGGCCACAAAGGAGAGAAAAAAGGTTACTGCCCAGCCACCCAGCCTTTGGGATCAGCCAGGACATAAGGTATTCAAAGAGGGGAGAGCCGGGAACTCTGGCCCGTAGATAGGTCCCAGCCTCGGCCATGTCGGTCATTTTTCGGGAAAAATTCCAGGCATCCGTATCCAGCCCATAGCCCAGGGTGCTAAGCCAGCCGACAAGGCTCAGCCAAAGGATGATACATACGGAGATAGCGGCACGGGACATCTTGCAGGATCAGGTCTGCCGCAAAATAAGGTCATTTGGGACCGAATCTCAAACACGAATTACCCTGTGCCTGGGCACCTACGCGATAAAAGCGTATGCACCCGGATAGATCCAGGAAAGGAAGAAATAAAAAAGTCGCTTAAATCTTGAAGGTGCGCCCCAGGTTTTGGGCCCAGTTTGGTTCTACCCTTTCCGCATTCCCTTTGACAATATCCAGGAGCTGCATCCGATGGGTTAGCAATAGCGTTAGGAAAATGCCCAGACTAAATACGAGGGTTGGGATATAATATCCTTCGGCGTAACCGGGGCGGGTGATCAAGACAAAAATCGGCAAAGCCACCGCGCTGAGGATGTAGCCTAGCTGAGGATAACGAAACAAAACATAGGCTACCGCGGCAATCCCCAGGAACAGGATGCTGGCCTGTGGATTGATCGCCAGGAGTACTCCCAGGCTCACGTGGAAGCCCTGCCCTCCTTTTACCTTGACATAAACCGGAAAGATATGGCCGACAATGGCAGCCAGCCCGAAGCACATCATGAGCAAGGGATATTCCCAGTCAGAAAAAATGCCATAATGCGTATGTGCAAATAGGGCCAGACGGGCTGCTAAAAAGCCTTTTAGGGCATTCATAAGCCGGATAAAGAAGCCGGACCTTATGCCGAGAATTTGGTAGATATTTGCGGTGGAAGTGGAGCCGCTGCCGTGCTCCCGGATGTCAATTCCGTAGTAAAATTTGCCCCACCAGAGGCTGATCGGCAGGGAGCCTATCAAATAGGCGATGGTTGTGCATACCAGGATTTCGATGTAATCCATAGGGTATGTGTTAAGTTTTTGTTACGCACAAATAAACAAAAAAAATGGGAAACGCATATTTCCCATTTTTTGTTGGCTATGAAGGCGGATCGAACGATCCGAATCAGTTTCTTATTTGTCGCATTCACCCATCACCGGATCAATGGACCCAATCAGTACGACGGTATCTGCGATCATGGCCCCTTCCATGAGGCTCTCTAAGGCCTGAAGGTTGGAGAAAGAAGGTGCGTTGATTTTGCAGCGCCAGGGGGAACCTGTGCCATCTGATTTCAGATGGAAACCCAATTCACCCTTAGGGGCTTCTATGGCGTGATAGACTTCTTTACCAGCGGGGGGCATCACCCCTACATCGGTCATCATAAAGTCATGAATCATACCTTCCATGGAGTAGTACACCTCATCCTTGGAAGGATAGGCATGCTTGGCATTGTCAGCACGAATATCTCCATCCGGTAATTGTTTGATCAGCTGATCGAGAATCCGCAGGCTTTGCTCCATTTCGTCCATCCGGACCAGGTAACGGGCTAAGCAGTCGCCTTCTTCCCGAATAGGAATATCAAACTCTACCTCATCGTATACCAGATAAGGTTCGAATACCCGGAGATCATGAGGAACGCCAGAGGCTCTCAGGGTGGGTCCGGTCAAGCCCAGGTCAATGGCTTCTTCCTTGGTAATGACCCCCACACCACGATTTCGGTTGAGCCAAATGCCGTTGTTGGCCAGGAGCTTGCGCCAGCCAGCCAGTTCTTTTTTCATCTTGGCCTTCCAGTCGATGATCATTTGCAGGGTCTCTTGGTCCATGTCAAACTGAATCCCGCCAATCCGGCAATGGCTAACGGTAAACCGTACCCCAGCCAGCTTATCAAAGATGGTATAGAGATTCTCCCTCTCCCGGAAGGTCCACATGAACATAGAAATCGCTCCTGCATCCATCACCATGGTTCCCAACCATAAAAGGTGAGCAGATAGTCGGGCCAGCTCACAGGCAATGGTCCTGATATATTGAGCCCGGCGAGGGACTTCGATGCCCACGAGTTTTTCAATGGCCAGACAGTAGGCAACATTGTTGGAATAGGGAGACATATAATCCATGCGGTCCGTGTAGGGCATGAATTCCTGGTAGGTTTTATTCTCCGCAATTTTCTCAATGCCTCGGTGCAGGTAGCCAATATCACACACGGCTTTCACGATGGTTTCACCGTCCACTTCTAGCACCACGCGCAGTACGCCATGGGTGGCGGGATGCTGTGGTCCAAGGTTGATGACCATGCGGGTTCCAAGGGGATCGTCTTCTACCTCAACGGTGGTATGCTTGTCTTCAAGTCGCTTATAGACAGCGAATTGATGTTTCGGAAAAAAGACGGGAGTAACTTTGTCGTTTATACTTTTTGGGGTAGGAAATACCTCTGAGCTCATAGAGATTAAGGTTTTTGGGCAAGAGCCTTTTTACACTTACCTGTTTAGACCAAGAAATTAACAATAATTCAACTGAAATGACAAAATCAGCCAGTTAAATGCGGTTTTTTTAGCCGCTTTAAGGAGAGGCTGGATAAAAACCTTTTCCCACTATTCCAGGAAGTTTGGCATAGACATTCTTTGGAGAATCCTTATATTTATGGTTATCCAAAAACCAAAGCTCCCTCAAAAATGGAATCTACAAAACTTCCCTCTGCCCCGGTCCAGGAAATATTCGCGGCCTTACAAGAACAAGAACACGAGCAGGTCATGTTTGTTCAGGATAAAGCCCTTGGCCTGAAGGGGATCATTGCTATCCATAATACCACCCTGGGACCTGCCATGGGCGGCCTGCGGATGTGGAACTATGCCTCAGAAGCGGAGGCGCTGACCGATGTGCTACGGCTGTCTCGGGGTATGACCTTGAAAAATGCCCTCGCAGGGATCAATATTGGCGGTGGGAAAGCCGTCATCATGGGAGACGCCCGGGTGCAAAAGAGCGAGGCCCTGCTCCGTCGGATGGGCAAATTCGTCCATAACCTAGGAGGGAAATACTACACGGCCGAAGATGTCGGGATGAGTGAGCAGGATATGATGTATATCCGGTCCGAAACCCCCTATGTTACCGGCCTACCCAGGGAGATGGGCGGCAGTGGCGATCCTTCTCCGGTAACCGCTTATGGGGTATACGTGGGCATGAAAGCTGCCTGGAAGTACCGTACCGGTACGGACTCTCTGGAAGGGGTCCGGGTGATGGTCCAGGGCGTGGGCAGTGTGGGCAGCCATTTGGTGGATTATCTGGCCCAGGAAAACGCCAGCATTTTTATGTATGATGTATATGAAGCCAGCCTGAAGGAAGTGGCTGGTCGTACGGGAGCTACGGTGGTGGATGCCGATGAGGTCTACAGCCTGCCGGTGGATATTTATGCGCCTTGTGCGCTGGGGGCTACTTTGAACCCAGATACCATCCCCTCTTTGACCTGCAGTGTCATCGCCGGTGCAGCCAATAATCAATTGCTGGATGAGGAAAGAGATGGGCAAGCCTTAAAAGACCGGGATATACTGTATGCACCAGATTTTATGGTAAATTGCGGGGGAATCATCAACGTGAGCCTGGAACTGGGGACATATTCTCGGGAAATGGCTATGAAAATGACTGAAAGGGTATACCAAACTACCTTGGAAATATGTACCTTAGCTAAAGATGAAAATATTACCACCCACGCGGCAGCGTGGAGGGCTGCAAACAATAGAATTCAACAAATCGGAAGAAATCGTTTATTTCTTTAAGTTCCTTAACCTTTTTATTCGTTCCAGATGATTACTCGTAGGCAAATTAGAGCAAAAGTGATGCAGGCGGTATACGCTTGTATGACTTCCGGACAAGAGCCCCAAACCGTTTTTGATTTGCTCCTAAAGGACATCAAAACTGAAGTCGGCGAGCTGGAAAGAAAAAAGAAGCTCACGGGTGATACGCAGCTGCTGACCACCTTGTATTTCAACTCTATGGAGCAGGCTGATCGGTATGATGAATTCATCAAGCGGAAAGCTGAAAACTGGGAATTAGATCGCATTGCCCGGATCGACCGGATCCTGATGCACATGGCCATCTGTGAGATGCTCAACTTTGAGGAGATTCCCGTGAAGGTTACCATCAACGAATACCTGGAACTGGCCAAAACTTATAGCACGCCCAAAAGCAGCAAGTTTATCAACGGAATTTTAGATAGCCTCTACAATGATTTTCGCACTGATGGCAAAATCATCAAAAGAGGCCGGGGACTGATAGACCATTCTGGGAATGGCAAAAAATCGGTTCCTAAAACCAGCAACTAATACATGCCAGTAGTTACTTTGATCCCGGGAGATGGGATCGGCCCCGAGATTACCGAAGCTGTCGTTCATATCCTTGAAGCCGCCGGGGCAGACCTGGAATTCGAAGAACAACAGGCCGGATTGACTGCATTCCGGGAAGTAGGGGAGTTGATTCCCGAAAGCCTGGTTGAATCCATTAAACAAAACCGCATCGCCCTGAAAGGGCCTTTAACTACGCCCGTTGGGGAAGGCTTTAAGTCTATCAATGTAACCCTGCGGCAGATGTTTGATTTGTACCAAAACGTCCGCCCCTGCAAAAGCATCGAAGGCATAGATACCCCTTTTAAGGATGTGGATCTGGTGCTTTTTCGGGAAAACACGGAAGGGCTTTACTCTGGATTTGAAATCTATGATGAACGGAACCAGATCGCGGACTCTATCGCCCGGGTAACCCGCAAGGGGTCAGAAAGAATCATTCGCGCGGCCTGTGATTACGCCCGTAAACACGGCCTGAAAAAGGTAACCGTGGTTCACAAGGCCAATATCCTCAAGCAATCCAGCGGTCTCTTTCTCCGGGTGGGGATGGAAATCGGTAAAGCATATCCAGACCTCAACGTAGAAGAGCGCATCGTAGACAATATGTGTATGCAGTTGGTAAGATATCCATCTGCTTACGAAGTTCTGGTAACCACCAATTTATTTGGAGACATCCTTTCCGACCTGGCGGCAGGTCTGGTCGGCGGGCTGGGGGTAGTACCAGGGGCCAACATCGGAGACGGGACAGCTATTTTTGAAGCGGTCCATGGCAGTGCGCCAGACATTGCCGGCCAAAATAAAGCCAATCCTTCCGCCTTTCTTCAATCGGCGCTAATGATGCTACGGCATCTGGATCAGGGCGAAACCGCCAGCCGGATCGAAAAAGCCCTTTTTGCAACCTTGGCTAAAAAAGAACTGACCACGGGAGACCTCGGAGGAAAAAGCTCCACCAGCGAATTTGCTCAACATGTCATTGCTCACCTCTCATAATTTTGATGATGAAGTACGCATTACTGAGATGGATGGTCGCAGGAAGTCTTATGCTTCCCCTGCTCATATCTTGTCAGGCTACCGATGCCAATGGTAAAACCGTCGGAGAAGAAGAAGCCGCCATCCCCTTAAATGGAGATGGGGGAGAGGCTTCTGAGTCAGTAACGGCGGTAGACCTCAACGATGGCGTTGAACGCCCGCCCATTCGCTTACCCAAGTTTATGTCGGATGCCGAAGCTATGCCGCGCACGGAGATCACCTTCGACCGGGAAATCTTTGATTTTGGCAAGGTTCGAAACGGAGAAACCGTTACCCATCGCTTTAAATTCCGCAACCAGGGAAAAAAGACTTTTCATATTACCCGGGTAAAACCTGCCTGTGGATGTACGGCTCCTTATTATAGCGAAGCTCCGGTTCCCCCTGGGGGAGAGGGATATATTGATATCGCTTTTGACACCCATGACAGACCCGGTAAGCATAGAAAACTCATCACCATTACCGGTAACTTTGAGGGGCAGGTAAATCGACAAATTGGCCTGGAAGGAGAGGTGCTGGATGCCCAGTCAGCCAGTGATTCTACCACAACAGAGGCCGCTACCAACTTGAACTAATTGCGCACCTGCAGGTTTATTCGTTAATTCGCAGCGGATTTATTATTTCAAACGATACAAGACATCATGTTCCATACATTCGCATTCATACTTCTTGATTCAGCAGCCGGCGGTGCCGCTGCTCCAAGTACCTGGTCTACCCCGCTGTTTTTTGCCGGGATCATCGCCATCTTCTATTTCTTCATGATTCGCCCGCAGCAAAAGCGGTCTAAAGAAGAAAAGCAGTTCCGTGAGGGACTGGAGAAAGGAGACAAAGTGGTGACCATTGGTGGGATTTATGGAGAAGTTGAAAAAATCGACGAGAAATCCGTCCTCGTCCGGGTAGACAATAATACCAAACTTCGTTTCGACAAAACCGCCCTGCGGGCTGCTCCTGAGGCATCCGCCTAAAGGATTGACGGTTTTTCCAGACGTTCCTCATTCGCGAACAGCAAGGCTATGAATCAGCGATTTCGGCAATTCATCCGGCAGCTGTTTATTGCGGCTTCTACGCAACAAACCTCCGCCAAGGGGCCGGAAAAGAACCGTGGCCTGGTGATACTGTTGTTCGCCCTCATGTCGATGATTCTTTGGGGCATCGTTACCCTAAACCGCGACTACAATACCACCCTGAGTCTGATTGCCACCTTGCCTGAAGGGGCTAAAGTGGAGGGAGCCGAGACGCCCAGGCTCATGGTCGATGTACATGGATATGGCATGGACCTGCTGGGCGCCCACTTGCGGCTTCGCAATGATACCGTTCCCCTTAGCTTCGATCCTGAAGCACTGACCAAGGGATACCTCGAACTTGCCTTACACAAGGACGATGTAGCCCGAATTCTTCCTAAGGAGTTCGAAATCAGAAGGCTTCATCCGGACCGATTCTATCTGAACCTTCAGAATCAGGTTCAGAAACGGGTGCCGGTGATTTGGAATACCTACCTGGATCTTCCGCCCACCTTCCAATTGGAATTTCCGCCTCAGTTGATCACCGATTCCGTGGTCATTACCGGCCCTGCTGCGGTGTTGGATACCCTGGATTCCTGGCCTACCGCTCCGGTTAAGCTCATGGTCTCCGAGGCGCAGACCTTATCGGTCCCGCTGATGGACACCATCATAGGCATCCATGCCAACGTGAAAAATGTGCAGGTATTTGTTAAGCCGATGAAATTTACCGAAGTGGAAATCACCACCCGGATTTCCATCACCAATATGCCTGACTCTGTAGATGTGCGCCTGGATTCCCGGGAAATTGCCTACACTTGTTTAGTGCCGCTGGAAAAATACGAAGAGATATTCCATCAGATTCAGGAGGATGTGATTGCCATTCCTTTTACCGACCTCAACCTGGATTCTCCGTTTATCATTCCTAATCCCGATTTTCCGGACGAAGTGAAAATTATTACCCGTAATCCTATCCGGGTTGGTTTTGTCCTGGTGCGAAAAACCCTGTTAAGTCTGAACAAAGATGAGTAAGCTGCCCCTACACATAGGATTGACCGGAGGGATAGGCAGTGGTAAAAGCCTGGTCGCGAGTATTTTTGAGCGATTTGGGTTCAAGGTTTACTATGCGGATCAGGCTGCACGTGATTTGATGAATGAACATCAGCCCTTGGTCAACGCTGTGAAGCAGTTGCTGGGAGAAGCGGCCTATACAGCGGAAGGTATCTTGGATAGAGCCTGGGTAGGCCAGCAGGTTTTCAATAACCCCGAAAAGCTGCAAGCCCTCAATGCCATAGTGCACCCGGAAACGGCTCGGGATTACCTGGAATGGGGCAGGGCCGCCATAGAAGGATACGTTAAGCCTTTTTTACTAAAGGAAGCAGCTATCCTCTTTGAATCAGGTGCCTATAAATATTCAGATGCAGTGATTACGGTTTATGCTCCCAAGGCGATTCGCCTGGAAAGGGTCATGAAAAGAGATGGGGTAGCTCGAGCGGCAGTGGAGGCCCGTATGAATAAGCAGTGGCCGGAACAGGAAAAGCTTAAACGGGCTGATTTTGTGATCACCAACGACGGACAACATCACCTCATCCCCCAGGTGCAGGAGGCCATCCGTTTTTTTCAAGCGATGTACGAAAAGCAAGCTTAAGGATAGACTACGCCTACGTAATCCGTAATGGTCAACTCGGGGATTTGGGCGTTTAGTTCTGTCGTCTCATTGATCGCTTCGATGAAGCGATTGGCCATCATGGCGTTCCCTCTGGGCGTGAGATAAATGCCATCCAATCCAAAGATTCCGCCAGAAAGGTATTGGTTGTTGATTTCCAGCCCATCTCGTAAGACGCCCAGACTCAGCAGGTAATAGAAGTTTACCATGTTGACCGTCTTCAGGGCGGTACGGCCCAGTTGGTTGTTAAAGGAGGTAATGAGGGAATCAATGCTTTGGTTATAGGCATTGATATGATCTACCACCACCTCACTTTCATCCTGGTCCAGGACCCAGTAATCCGGGATGGGATTATTGGCGGATAATCCGAATTCATATTGATTGCCTGGATCTGTAATGCTACCAATCAGGTCTTTGGCTGGTAACAGGATAAAATCTGTCTCTTGAGCAACCACGGCTTCATTCTGTCCGCTGGTCTGGATGTAAAGGGGACGCTCTATACCATTGCATCCCGTGAAGGTCCGAGGAGTAGCGGAGAAATAGGGAAGCACCCGTAAGTCTGGAATGGTGCCAATTAAGCCGACTGCCTCGTTTGGGTTTACTTCTACGAGCAAGTGAAGTAAAGCTGCAAAGTTTTGTGCGAAAAGGGTGGGAGCGGTGGGATAAAAACTAGAGTCCTGACCGCCTCTTAAGCCGTAAGCAAGGACATCTTCCATGCCCAACCAAAGGGTAAAGAGACTGGGTTGAGCTTGTTCCAGTAGTGCCAGATAGTGCTGATCCCCGTTATAATTGAGCTGTTTGAAAAAAGGATTTTGCTCCTGATATCCCGCCTTCTGAATATCGCCAACCTTTAAGCCAGGGACTCCCAGATTTTGATAAAGCCGGGTACTAGAGGCTTCTTGCCAGGTGGGCGAAGCCTGCGTCAAACCGAATTTAGGCTGTGCCGATTCGTAGGAGCATTCAGGCGGGGTCATGGATTCCAGAGAAAGCTGGCCAGAACCATTGCCGGGAGAGAAAGGCGTCTCAAAGTTCACCGCTTCACCGGCAGAAATACTGAGCTGTCCCGAAAGTAAAAGTGGAAAGGCCATGGCCTGACCTTCTTCGTGCCACCCCATCAACAATGCTTCAGGAGTGGGCTCGGAATAGTCTCGGGCGGTATTGGTAAATCCCGCGGTATACCCATCTCCAAAGGCCATGACACGCTGGACATTCAGGACGCCCAGGCTGGGTTCTACGGAAACAATATTGGGCCTACAGGCACAGCATGCCAGTAGCAATAAGATGGAGCGTAGTGTAAAAGAAATGTGCGTAAAAGTTTTACCCATGTAAAGACCCTCTTGCCTTTTATTTATTTATCGAAATTTCTACAAAAATAGTTTACCAGCCTCGACAACTTTATGCTTTTTTCAAGGTTTTAACTGCTTTTTCATTAAAATTGAAATCCAATCCCCAATCCAAAGTTGGAAATGGTGGTTTCATAAGTACCGAAAAACTGTGCCTCTTCGTAGATGGAGGTCCGTTCACCCGAAAATTCATAGACATAACTCAGGTCCAGGCTAAATCGGTTGCCCACCCTCAAGCCTATGCCAGCCGAGATGCCGATATGATTGCTATTGGGAAACTCAGGTGTCACAAAATCCTGAGGTACAGGGGATACATCGTAAAAAAATCCCCCTCGGATAGTCAGTCTGTCATTGGCGTAGTACTCTCCCCCGATCCGTAGGGAGTACGTATTTTGGTAATTCCTGGCGGCATAATCAGGCAGGTCTTCAATCGGCTCTTCCAGTTGAAACCTAACCGAATCTATCACTTGCCAGCCTACAAAGTTGAGATCTACCGCCAGCAGAAAACGATCCTCGGTTTGATAGCCCAGGCCAATATTGATGCTTCGGGGCATCCGCAGTTGAGTGGTAAAATTTTGTGAAGGAAAATCCTGCTCCAGGGAGGCCGGGACATTAAACACGGCCTGTCCCTGATTAACATTCAGGTTAATGCCGGACCGATAGGTAATCCCCAGGCTCATATGGTCATTGGCTTTGAGGTAAACGCCCAGGTTGAACCCCATGCCTCTGGCCGTACCGGTGTACTGCACAGAACCCAGGGTATTGTTGATGCCATCCGTAGCATCCAGGGCTTTGCGCCGCAGAATATTGGCAAAGCCCAGCGAAACGCCTCCTCCCAGTCCCAGCTTTTCCGTCAGTTGATAGCTAAGCGTGGGGTGGAGAAAAAGGGTGTTAAAAATAAATTCCTGGCTGATAAACTTGCCTTTCCAGTCATCGCCCCATTTGGTCTGGCCTCCAAAGGGGTTATTGAGGCCCAAGCCGAAGCCCCACTTTTGTAACTTTTTACCCGGAGCCGGACGAAAAGCGGTGTAGAGGTAAAGCGGGGTGATGATAAAATCTTCCATCGAGATCACCGTATCTCCCGCAAATGGCCCCAGATAACTGGTAGCCGGTGCCATGACGCTCCCCCCAAACTGAATGCCGCCACGTTTGATAAAGCTCAGGGCACCTGGGTTGAAATACAGGCTACTGGCATCAAAAGCCAGGCCCGTACCGGTATGAGCCATGCCAATCTGACGATGCCCGTGCAAACTGATTTGCCATCCTCCGGCAAAGAGGAGTTGACTCCCACCCAGACATAAACCCAATAAGAAAAATCTCCACATGGTCCGCATATTTTGCAAAAAATAGCCCATTTCCCTGGTATTTCAAATCCCCTTCCCGGTCTCTTTTTTCCAGGAGGGAAAGGAAAGCGCCTGGAGGATCCATGTCAAAACTTCCTGATAGAGGAAAAGGGATTTCCCTATATCTTCCCCGGAAAATCCGTACTTTTCGGCCCAAATTCGAATGCATGGTACGAGGAAAAAAAGTCGTGGTCGTCATGCCTGCCTATAATGCAGGTCAAACCCTGGAAACAACCTATCAGGAGGTGCCGAAAGAATTGGTAGATGAGGTCATCCTGGTGGATGATCATAGCAGCGATGATACCTACGATCGGGCCAAAGCCCTGGGCATCAATCGGGTGATTCGCCATCCGGAGAATCGCGGCTATGGCGGAAACCAAAAAACCTGTTATCGGGAGGCCCTGGATGCGGACGCGGACATCGTGGTCATGCTCCACCCTGATTATCAATATACGCCTAAGCTGATCGAGGCCATGGTTTATCCCATCGCCAACGGACTTTTTCCGGTTATGCTGGGGTCGCGCATTTTAGGGAAAGGCGCTTTGATGGGGGGCATGCCCATGTATAAGTATATCGCCAACCGCCTTTTGACTTTTACCCAAAACCTCTTCCTAAACCAAAAACTGGCAGAATACCATACGGGGTATCGGGCCTTCAGCCGGGAAATCCTGGAATCCCTTCCCCTGGAAGAAAACGATGACGACTTTGTCTTTGACAATGAAATGCTGGCCCAGATTACCTATGCCGGATTCATCATCGGGGAGGTAACCTGCCCTACCAAATACTTCAAAGAGGCTTCCTCGATCAACTTCTCCCGCAGCGTCAAATATGGGTTAGGGGTGCTAAGAGTTTCCATTTTATACAGATTAAATAAGTGGGGGATCGTAAAATCTCGTATTTTTGATTTGAAGAATGGAAATAAACTGTCCCTGGTACCATCAAAGGTCCAATCTGGCTAAGCCTGTTTGATCGATTTCCTGCCCTTGACTGACAAATTCCTATGAAGATCTTTTTACGAATTATCCTGCTGGTAGTGCTTCTGGCCGTAGCTGCCATCGGAGGCTATTTCTTTATTGATACCAATACTGAAAACCAGGACCTCCTGGCTTTTGTCCCGGACGATTTTATTTACCTGATTGAATCGGATCGCCCGGTAGGGGATTGGCAAGACCTGAGTAAAACCCAGGTTTGGCAGGAGCTAAAGGCTACGCCTTTCTTTGCAGATATTACCGAATCCGCCGATTACCTGGATTCCCTGCTCAATGCCAACCAAACCCTGGTGGATTTCATTGAATTAGGAGACCTGCTTATCTCAGCTCATATGGTCAGTCGGCAAGACTACGAATTTGTCTTTTTGGTGGACCTGCTGGGCAAGGGCCGAAAACTCGCCAAAATCCCAGGGCTGATGTCGGAGGTTTTTGAGGGCATAGGGTATGAGGTAAGCAAAAAAACCTACATAGGCACCACCCTGTTCAGCTTGTATGATAAGGAGTACGATGAAACCCTGACCATGACCGTGATGGGCAATGTGATGATCGCTTCTTATAAAGAAAGTTTGGTCAAAAAGGCCATTCAGCAGTCAGGTAACCCCAGCATCACCGAAAATCTGGATTATTTCGCCGTCAAAGAGAAGACCGATGATAACAACCTTTACAGCGTCTATTTCAATTTTGGGTTGCTGGATCGGTATATGGGGGCATATACCACCGAAACCCCGGAAATGATGGAGGGCATAGGCGAAATAGTCTCTTATGCAGGTTGGGACCTCGATATAACCGATGAAGAGATCGTGTTTGAGGGGGTGGTGAACCCGGTTGATTCTGTCCCCTCATTTCTCAATGTATTTAAGGACGTGGGCAAGGGCAAAATAAAAGCCCCGGAGGTGTTGCCCAAGGAAACGGCCATGTTTACCAGCATTGGCTTCGATGATTTTTCTGATTTCTACCAGCGCTTCTCCAACCATTACCAGCTGACCGATCCGGAAGGATTCGCCGACCTGCAAAAGAACCAGCGGCGGCTGGAGAAACTTCTGAAGCTGGAAATAGAAAGAGACCTATTCGGGTGGATGACCGACGAAATCGTTACGGCGGTCGTACCTACTGACGCTGCGGCCACACGCTATTCCTACTACGCCATGCTGCATTTTGATGACTATGAGCTGGCTAAGGAAAGGCTGGATTATATGGGAGAAAAACTCCGTAAGCGAACGCCTGTCAAATTTAAAGAAGTTGATTACCGGGGTTATTCCATTAAGTATTTGGACCTGAAAGGCTTCTTTAAGCTGTTTTTTAAAAAATTCTTCAGCAAGATTGAGCAGCCTCATTTTGCGCTCATAGACGACTACGTGGTTTTCACCAATGATACGACTTCTCTCCAACGCATGGTAGATGCTTATCTGGACCAGGAAGTCCTGGCCCAGGATGAGGCCTACGAGGACTTCGCCGATCATTTTGACGATAGCTCCAACATTTTCACCTACCTGAACAACACCAACTTATTCCATTACCTGAGTAGCACCCTGGATTACGAGGCGCGCAAAGGCTTGCAGGAAAACCGGGCATATCTGACCAGCTTTCCTCAGGTAGGCTTTCAATTATACCCGGGCTCGGGTATGTACAAAACCTATCTGTATGGGGAGTTCTTACCGGATGGCATCCGCTTGAGCAGGCGTTAAGATCAACCCTAGATTAACCAAAGGACCAACGCCACAACCCCTACGGCCATGCCAATAAGGATAATGCCTGTATAGGCCATGCCCAATACTGCGCCAATTTTGGCCAGCTTCTGGGTGGGTTTGTTCCGCCAGGCGGTGAACCCAAGCGCTCCGGAAGCAGCAAGTAAGATCAGGCCTATCACCAGGGTTACCGGATTGGTGAGGGCGATGAGTAAAAATGACCCCAGGCCAGTCCAGAAAGACCATTTCCCCATGCGGTTAGCCTTCTCCGAATCTGCTGAGATTTTTTTACGAGCAAAAAGGTGCCTGACGGCCCGTTTCCATTTTTTAGGCTGATGAGGCTTTAGCTGTAGAGCTGGAGAGGCAGGCTGGAGGTCGGAAGTGGTAGGATGTGGTTGAGGGGAACCTGCCTGCATGGAAAGCGGAGCAAGCGATAACAAAAAGCAAAGCAGAAAAAAGTACGGAAGTTTCATAGGTGTAGGCGTTTAGCTTTCCTAAGAAACAAATCCTGTCTTCTGCAGACCACCTCCATTCTCCCATTGGGGAAGATCAGCTGACCTTTGGGAGGCCTGATTGATCAGACGCCATCATGGTCATCGGCTTTTAGGCGGTCTCCGCCCGGCTCACTGACTAACAGTCAGTGATCACCTGCCCCACTGGCTTCCAGCCAGTCAAGACCCGCATCACCGGCTACCAGCCGGTCTCCGCCTGGCCCACTGGCTACCAGCCAGTCAAGACCCGTAACACTGGCTTCCAGCCGGTCTCTGCCCACCTCACCGGCTATCAGCCGGTGCTAGCAGATTGCCGGACAGGCATGACAGTTCAATCTTCTTGCGTGCTGAAGAGCGTTTACCGGCTGGAAGCCGGTGTTACGGCATCTGTGCGGTGTTACGACATCTGTGCAGGGTTCTGCTTGTTCAGCACAATTCCGGCTATCAGCCGGTGCCAGCAGATTGCCAGACAGGCATCACAGTTCAATCTTCTTGCGTGCTGAAGAGCGTTGACCGGCTGGAAGCCGGTGTTACGGCATTTGTGCAGGGTTGTGGCCCTCTGTCTGGGGGGCTACTTGTTCAGCACGATTCCGGCTTCCAGCCGGTACCTGCTGATTGCCTGTCTGGCAAAATTGTCCAATTTTGTTACGTGCTGAGGAGCGTTTTCCGGCTGGAAGCCGGCGTTACGGCATTTGTGCGGTGTTGCGACATCTGTGCAGGGGTCTGCTTGTTCACTCCTGGCACTGGCTTCTAGCCGGTCAACAGCTTCAGGGAAACCTACAGGTTTCCCCCTCCTACGGCTGCACGATTTTCTCTCCCAGGCGATGATCCCGCATGAGCTTCACCTCATAGTAGAAATCATGTTGCTGTTGGATCGGTCCTTTTTTCAGGCTGATAGAGGTAAGCTGCACCGTCCGCTTTTTCTCATGCTTGATCACAAACAATTTGATCATGCGGGTGTCATTGAGGACGGTATAGACGGTAACCGGGCCCTTGCGGGTATGCTTGATCTTTTTCTTACCACTGGTCAGGCGCATATAGTGGAGGCCTTGCCGAATGGTCAGTTTTGCCCGACGTTTCGAGGTGAATGATTTGCTGACCGAGGTCGCATATAGTTCGTTGCCAGCAAAAACGTATTCAACACGTTTTTTGTCATGGAGCAGGGCCCTCAGACTTTGCGTCTGCACCTCCTCACGTAGCAAACTGATGTAATTCCGGGTAGAGAGGAAGGTCTTAACCTCTTCGCGGTTTTGACCAAATGGGATGAACAGCTCATTCTGAGCTGATAGGGGCAGGCAACTCAGCCCCAGGAAGAGCAAAAACAGAATTCTCATAGGTCTTTGATTAGTACACAGCCATCGGGTAGTCGCCGGGAAATGCGACTTTACCTACACGTCCATGTGCTAATTTCAATGAAGAGAGACGATGGTTTTTCCACGCGCGTGAAGAGACAGTTTTTGTAGCTGATCCATCCGCTCGGCTTTGAGCTTTTCAAAAGCCTCCCGGTGGGCTTCGCTTACTTGTCCCTGGCCCGGACTGTCTACCTCAAGCAGATCTACGATCATGCCATTTTTGAGGAAAGCAAAAGTCATAGAGGCCTTGACATCACGATCGGCCTGTGCGTACCCCAGCAAACTTCCCTGCTTGACTTTCTGGCCTTTGGTTACCTCAGGTCTGAAAGCACTTTGGAAGCGGTATTGACTGGCGTAGGGACCGTCGTGGTCTATGGTAAGAACGAATTCTTGTTCGCGACTAGTATATGCCGCTTTGACCCTGCCTGTGCCGACGGCGTAAATGGGCTGCGGGTCAATCCCAAAAGCAATGTTCTGGGAAGCGGAGGTTTTTTCCACGGAAGCATCGGTCTGCCCCGTTTCTTCATATTTGAGAGGAGAGCGAAGGAAGGCGGTTTGCAGGTTGATGCCTTTTTCGTCAAAAACATTTCCTTTGCCGTCTTGCTCAAAATAGAAGGCGAAGAAATCTTCCCCATCATGATGGAACTGGGCGCCTAATACCTTCCCGGCTCCGATGGACTCCCCGTCCACGTATTCTTCTTCGTAGATCACCTTGTAGTAATCGCCTTTTTCCAGGTGAAAAAAGTCTACCGACCAGGCAAAGGTTTTTTCCAACTCACCGAGCAGGCCCAAATCGAGCCCCTGAGACTGCAGGCTTTCATATAGAGAATTCTCGATCATGCCGCTGGCCATACGTACCTCCGTGGTAGACGGGTTTCTTCCCTCATAAATCTTGATGCTGTCTTGCAGGTCTATGACGATATAGTCGGCAGGATTCTTTTCGTAAATAAAATAGTCAATGCCTCCCTGGGCGTTTTTTACCACGGTGAAGGGCTGACCAGCCCGCATCAAACGGACATCAAAAATCTCCCCGGACTTGCGGTCCAGTTCATCGATTTTTTCCGGAGAAACCTGATACTCACTGAGGATATCTCTGAGATGTTGGTTTTGTTCAAAGTTGGCCTGTACCACTTTCCTTGATTCAAGGGAAATCCCATACTGCTCTAGCGACAGACGTTTGAGATTGGGAACGGGGATACGTTTGGAAACAGTAGGATTTTGGTTGCCTTCCTGGGGTTGGCAAGCAAGCATAAGGGAAGTGAGGAGTAAAAAAATAAACAGCCTGTTTTGGAAATACACAGACGGATGAATTATAGGCCCAACAAATATGTTTCAAGGGGAAACGCTTTAATATACCACTAATTATCCACAGGAAAAAGCAAACTGTGGATAATCGTGGAAATGGCCTATATATTTACGTAAATGGTGTTTTTGCCCGGTAATTCTGGGCCTAACGGCCCAAAATTACCTTTTGCCAACTGCTTCTTTTTCCTTCGAATTCAAAGCCGATCAGATAGAGCGAATGCGGGAGTCCAGAGGGCAGTTGGAGCCTGCCAGATAGCCCATCAATATGCCCTTCCCAAAGCCGTTGTCCTGTCAAACTGAGTAATGAGACCCGCCAGGATTGGGGAGCGGTGCCAGCAGCTAACTCATAAAAAAGAGATTCAGATGCCTGGTCTACGTAAAACGCTACTTGTGGGAGATCTTCAGCCAGATGGGTGGTAGGGTTTTCGATCACTTCAAACCCATCTAAGGCAGCTTCTACCACCTCAGCCCGATCTTTTTCCAGATCCTGGGTATAAAAAATCAGTTGAAGCGGTCTAAGATCAAGATCAAAATCCTGAATGAAAGAAATCCCTTCCTCAAGCGTCCATATATTGCTCAGGGGAGTGTCATAGCGATGCAATTCCACGGTATCCAAGCCATCCGTAAGGAGTACAGAGAGGAAGTCATTTCCGGGCCGTGTTAATTGATTGCTAAAATCCAGATTTAAAAACCACCAGTGAAATTGAATAACGGGATCTTGATAGCCACTGAGATCCATGGGGGGAGAAATCAAGATTGCGCTCCCTTCATCTACTTCATCTCCAAAAAATAACGTATTGGGTAAGGTTCCAGCGTTGCCTGTGACATAGGCTTCATTACCGATATCGAAGGGAAGATCAACATCCGGACTGAGGAAGGTGGTATCGAACGTAAATGTATAGGTACCGAACGGTTCTCCTCTTTCCCAAAGACCCTGTATGGCAGTTCCTGAGGATTGCCATCCGAGATCTACGCTGAAATCATCATAATACCCTTTTTCCAGGACCAGCTGGACTTGGTTGAGTAGGCTATCCATGGTAATAGAGGTACGTTGGGTAACGTAGCCCCATTTTCCTGCTCTAATTTCATACTCACTTATGAGGACAGCAGGTTCCTGGACTTTTCCTGCTGAGCTAGTCGTGTAACTAAGGGTCTCTGCATCGTTTGGCGCTACCACCAGAACCTGGGCATCTGAGATGGGAAGAAGACTGCCTGCCTCAAGAACAATAACTTCCAAAGGAGCTACTGGGAGAGGAGAGAGATTGACGTCTACTGTAACGATAGAGTCATTAAACAGGGCCACTGCGAGGGTATCTGGCTTATAGCCAAATTTGCTAAACGCCACTTGATATATGCCAGAATCAGCGATACCGATCGCGTAGAAGCCACTGGTCTTACTTTGGTCTGCCTCACTGCTGCCTAAGACCTCCAGATGGACCCCCTTCAGCGGGGTCGCTTCCACACTATCCCGAACCACTCCTTCCAGATAACACGCTCGTTGAAGCTGGGCACTTAGCACAAACAAACCTTCCTCCATATCAGAAGCCAGAATCAGCCCGGAAGGCAAATAGGGATAAGCTCCCCAAGAGCCATTGAAGCCTCCATCAGATAAAGGACTGGTATCGTAGTATCCTACTTCCACGAGATTGTAAGGATATTGGCCATCCACGATCTGAATCCCGTCCCTGTAATAGGCGGTAATGAGGAAATCGTTTTTTACATGAACATTATGCGGGATAGCCTTTCCATCACTAAGAGAGGCCTTAATCTTGTCAAGGGGGTCGATATTATTCGGATCGCTTACATCCCAGGCGCGGATATATGCCCCAGCAAATTCATCAGTAGTGTAGCAAACGGTACCGGCATCATTGAGCCAGGAATTGTGGGTGAATGCTTCCGGGTAAGCTTTAGACCCTAGCACCAGGGGGGCTGTAGGATCAGACAAGTCCAGAATGCTAAGCCTGCCACTGTTAATTTCTGCTGAGTAGCCTAACCCATTCCGGACATAGATATCATGCACATATCGGGCAGAATAGGTACCCAGGTAAGCAGGGTTCCATGGGTCTGTTGCCAGGTCGAATATTTCTACTCCGCCTACCGCATTGCCCGAAACCAAGTTCCCTCCTGTCTGGAATAATTTTCCATCGTCTATATAAATATTGTGAGCGGTATTAATCCCATTTAACACCGTATCCTTAAAAGTAACGGAGCCTGGTAACTGACTTAAATCCACGATTAAGGTCCCATTTCCTCCTTCATTGGATACATAAGCGTAATGACCATAGGTTTTGATGTCTCTCCAAATGGTGATACTGCCAGGAATAAAATGCACCTCAACCGGTTGGGTAGGATCGGCCAGACTGACAATAGAAAACCCATCTCTCAAGCCTACCAGGGCATATTCTACCCCTTGGGGAGATACATATCCCCAAATATCGTTCAACGTCCCCGCGTAAGGGAGTTTGCCTACCAGGTTCATGTTTTTTGCCTGTTGGGCATGGAGTGATTCTGGTCGACTAAAGGCTAAAAACAGAAGGGAAATCACCATCAATGACCGAAGCTTGGAGAAAAGGGGGATGGATAACATCTGCACTATCATGAATTTTGTTTATATACCTGACCCGTCCTCCCTTTTTGATAAGGGAGCATGTATGGCTTGCCTGATTGCTGGGAGGAAACCCCTACACCTTGATCAAAGGGTAAGCATCGGGTTTCACCAGCGAAACCCAGCACATATTGGAGGTTGATATGGAGATAAGACCTTTGGGAGGCGAGGCTTAGGATTATACATCCAACCTCTTTTGCCTATCCCAAGGCTTGCAGCATACATAAGAAAGTCCCACCAGGGCACCAGCCCATGCCATAGACTATCTCATGATCATGAAATAAATTGCTCCCAGGAACAGCCCATTTAATGGCCTTTTTGGTAGGAGCTGGAGGTAGGAAAAAATTACCTTTCAGAAAGTGTACTTTCTGCTGGAGGAGAAATCAAAATTATACTCTTTTTTTGAAAATCCAATCGAAAAATTAATTTTTCTAAGAAAAACTGTAACGCATGTTTTCACCTGCGGCGGGCTTGTCTTCCGGGAGAAAGAGGAAGAGCGGCGACCTGTATTTTTTCCAAAAAGTCAGAAATGACTCCTTCCCCAGGCTCACTGCCGCGAACTGGCGGATGGAGTAAGATAAGCCTTAGGATGTTCAGGAATTATTGACCCAATAAGACCTTTTGCCAGCTACTTCTTTTTCCCTCGAATTCAAAGCTAATGAGATAGATAGAAGCGGGCAGGCCGCTGGGCAGTGGCATCTGGCCCGAAGCCTGTTCCATCCTACCTTGCCAAATATCCTGGCCGGTCAAGCTGAGGAGTTTGACTTTCCATGAACCAGGCGGGCTTCCAGGGGGAAGTTGATAAAATAAGCGGTTGGTATTTCGATCTACAAAAAAGTCTGCCTGAGGAATATCTGGATCCAGCCGGGTCAAAGGACTTTCGATCACCTGAAATCCGTCTATGGCTGCTTCCACCGCATCGGCATTATCCTCCTCCAGATCCTGGGTATAAAAAATCAACTGCAAGGGCCGGGCCTGAAGATCAAAGTATTTGAGGAAGTAGAACTGATCTTCATGGTTCCAAAGGGTGTCAAAAGGCCCGGTGAAACGCCGGAGCTCAAAGGTGTCCAGGCCATCGGTCAGGCTTACCGAAAGAAAATCATTGCCCTTTTTGTCATCGTTCCAGCGGATAGACCAGTTGAGGAACCACCAGTAGAATTGAATGACTGGCTCATTATAGCCACTCAAATCCATAGGAGGAGACACCAGGATGGCGGTGCCTCGGTCCACATCATCTCCAAAAGGCAGAGAATCCGGTGCGTTTCCCGTTACATAAGCCTCATTTCCAATATCGAAGGGGAGGTCAAACTCGGGATTATAAATGGAGAAGTCCGTATCAAAGCGGTAGGTGCCAAACGGCTCACCCCTTTCCCACTGTCCACGCACGGCCGTGCCGAGGCTTTGCCAACCCAGATCAAGGCTGAAATCGTCATAAAATCCTTTTTCCAGGATGACCTGAACCTGGGTTAGCACACTGTCCATGATCAAATCCACGCTGCGGGTGATGTAGCCCCATTTTCCTACCCGTAGTTCGTAAGGACTTACCACAAAATCTGGGTCCTGAATTTTGCCAACTCCACTGGTTACATAGGTAAAGGTAGCCCGACCGTTGGGCGCAATGGCCACAACCTTGGCATCAGGAATGGGTAAGAGAGAACCGGCTTCCAGGACCTCTACTTCCAGCGGAGCCCTGACCAATGAAAAGAGGAATACATCTGCCATCACCAATGAATCATTGAAAAGACTGACAGTGATCGTATCGGACTCATATCCAAACTTACTAAAGGCGACCTGATAGGTCCCGGAATCACCTATGCCAATGGCGTAGAAGCCATCGTCCTCGCTTTCATCTTCCTGGCTGGTTCCCAGAATCTCCAGACTCACCCCCTCCAACGGGGTGGAGTTGATCGCATCCCTCACTTTACCCTCCAGATAACAAGCTCTTTGCACCTGAGAATTAAGGACAAATAATCCCTCTTCGATGTCTGAGGCCAGGATCAGGCCAGAAGGCAGAAAAGGATAAGCTCCCCAGCAACCATTGAAGCCGCCATTAGCAAAAGGGCTGGTATCGTAATGCCCGACCTCTATCAGGTTATAGGGATAGCGCGCATCCACGATTTGAATCCCATCGCGGTAGTAGGAAGTGATGAGAAAATCATTCAGGACGTGAACATTGTGCGGGGCAGCTCGTCCGGCACTCAGGTCGGCCCGGATTTCATCCAAAGGTTCGATATTGTTGGGATCACTGATGTCCCAGGAGCGGATGTAGGCTCTATTATATTCATCGGTGGTATAGCATACCGTTCCGGCATCGTTCAACCAGGTATTATGAGTAAAGGCATCCGGATAGGCTTTGGAACCCAGGACTTGAGGATTGGTGGGATTAGCCAGGTCTAAAACGGTCAGGCGACCGGCGGAAATCTCTGCGTTATAAGCCAGCCCATTGCGCACGTATACATCATGGACGTAGCGCGTAGTATAGGCTCCCTGGAAAACCGGGTTCCACGGATCGCTGGTTAGATCAAAAATAGCGACTCCGCCCCCGAATTGATTACTGCCCACCACAAACAACAATCCATTGTCCATGTAGAGGTTGTGAGCTCTGGTGATCCCCTGCATCACCGTATCCTTATAGGTTACCGCACCCGGCAGGGTACTGAGGTCCACGATGAGAACCCCGCCGCTGGATTCATTGGACACATAGGCGTAGGAACCAAAGGTCTTGATATCCCGCCAGACGGAAGTAGCGCCCGGCACGAACTGTACCTCAACCGGCAGGGTTGGATTGGCCAGACTGACGATGGATAAGCCGTGTTCCAGGCCTACCAGGGCATATTCAATTCCCTGAGGGGATACATAGCCCCAGATGTCATTCAGTTCCCGGCTGTAGGAAAGACTGCCTACCAAAGACATATCTTTGGAGGATTGGCCGGACAGCAAAGAAGGATGCACCATTCCGGTGAAGAATAGGGCAAGCAAGACAAGAGGACGAATGGGGGAGGGGATGTGGGAAAATAGTAGTACTCGGATCATATAGTAGGGTGTAGACAAAAGCAGAAATCCCTCCTTTTGAGTCAGACGGGGTTCAAGGCCTCATATCCATGATCAATTTCATAAGGCGCTTCCTTAGCAGCCGTAGTGGCTAATACATCGCATCGCTCGTTCAAAGGATTGCCCGCGTGGCCTTTTACCCAATGCAAACGAACATGGTGCTTGCGGTAGATCAGGAGGAAACGCTTCCAGAGGTCTGGGTTCTTTTTATCCTTGTAATTCTTTTTTTCCCAACCGAAAACCCACTTTTTATTCACGGCTTGCTCTACGTAGCGCGAATCAGTATAAATATCAACCTTCAGGCCCGGTTTTTTGAGGGCTTCAAGGGCCACAATGATGGCCAGCAGTTCCATCCGGTTATTGGTGGTTTTCCTAAAGCCCAGGGAAATTTCCTTGCGATGCTGTCCATATTGCATCACTACGCCATAGCCACCGTTTCCGGGATTACCCAGGGCAGCTCCATCTGTGTAAATGACGATGTTCATAGGCTACGAAGATACAATTTTATCTGGGCCAGCCCATGAGTTTTTGCGTAGATGAAACGCAGCTGTAAAATTTGAAGTAAGCAAACATCCATGCTTCCAATTATGTATTCTGTGTAAAATTTTGATAAATTTAGACTGAGTGTTGATTTTATTCGTTTTCTTACTGGTGCGACTATTTTTTACCCAAACAACATGAACTCATTTCAAACCTCTATGATCCCTTCGTTCTCGTCCTTTGTGCGCTTTGCCGTGCTTTCGAGCCTGTTTTTGGGCTTATTTTCCGAGCTGATGGCTCAGACTGCCGAAACGGGTTTAGCAACCTATTATGCCGATAAATATCATGGTCGGTCCACCGCTAGTGGAGCCATTTATGATATGAATGCCATGACCGCAGCCCATAAGACCTTAGCCTTTGGGTCTCGGGTAAAAGTAACCAGGGTAGATAATGGAAAAATGGTCTTTGTAGAAATCAACGACCGGGGGCCTTATACCAAAGGTCGCATCATCGACCTGAGCCGGGCCGCTGCCGAGCAATTGGGCATGATTGAAGATGGAGAGATTCAGGTGCGCATAGATTTGATCAAAGAGGGAAGCAACAAAAAGGTAAGCAAGCCTGCAGCGGCTCCTGCCAAGGAAGTTTCCCGGAGCAGCACCGCCAATAAGCGGACGCAACAAGCCTCCCGCCCAAGTTCTCAGCCCAGAACCACTACAGCTGCTCGTCCTCCCGCCAACGTTCCCAGGAATGTAGGAGACCTACCCTTGAGAGACATCAACGGAAATTTGATCAACCAACCGGCTGCGGCTAACCTTCCCCCTTCCGGTGGCGTATCTCAGCCCAGTGTAGATCGGACCACCAGTCCGGCGATCAATGCGGAAGTGGCAAAATATACCCCGAATCTCTACCAAATGATGGCCTACAAACAATCCTCGGCTGGCTTTGGAGTGCAGGTAGGGGCCTACTTTAGCTATTACCGCATGATGGAGGCGCTAGATGAACTTTCCGCCAAAGAGGTTCAGATGACCCTGGTGCACAATTCCGTGAAAGACGGTAAACCTATCTTCAGGATTTTGGTAGGACCTTTTAGTACCAGAAACGAAGCCAATGCCGCCAAGAAAGACCTGGGCAAGCGCAAAGTCAAGGGCATCGTGGTGGAGCTGGCAGGCTTGAAGTAATTATTTCCCATTTTGGTAATAAATGGTTCAATCTGACAAAAAAGATGGACCGAGATCTCATATGTTCAGGCGGATGGTAAAATCTTACCATCCGCCTTTCTGCTCACAATAAGTAAGATTTATGGGATAAAAGTCTCATTTTTATTACATCTGCAGGGCTTTTATGCAGAACCTTACATCGGGGCACGCCGTTTGAATTGAGTAGGGCTGGATTAACACAGTTGCCTATGAAAACCGGCATAAGTTTCGGCTTATTTTTCCTCGCTGTTCTGAACCTGTCATTTGCTCAGGAACCAGACTTTGCCATGGATCGGCTTTACAGCTTCCATGTAGACCGCCCCTCCTGGCGTTATGCTGAACCCAAAGTAGAGGCCAGTGCCGAGCTTTACTCCTTCGGCAATACCCTTTCCCTGGTCGTGGAGGTAAAAGATACCCTCATCCGCCTCCGCAGAGACCCCAATTATTGTGATCATATTGAAGTAAGGTTTGCCTTGCCCCAACATATCTTCCCCGAAGACTATGATTTTACCCGCCATCCCAATATGCTGGTGGGCCAGTCCCGAGCGGAAGATGGGAGTGGTAAAACCCGCTTTTTCAGTCATACCAGTGAGGATGCTGTCCTGGACCCTACCACCGTCCAGCAACAATCCGATTACCCCTCCGCAAATGAAATTCAGCGCTTAGGCTGGGATGTTCCTTACCCTCAAAACCTTTCGCTGGAAGAAGTACACTTTGGGATGGTTCACTTTGCCTTTTTTCCAGATCAGCGCAAGGTAAAATGGATGAACCGGGACCAGATGGTGCAGTTGGAAAAGGTACTGGGCTTCCGTTTTGGAGACCTGACCGAAGGCATTAAGTATGAAGCGGATTACCGGGAAAAAAGAGATGGCTACATCATCACTATCCAATTCGGCGCTGCAGCCTTAGGCTTTTTACCCTTGCCAAGTCTGGACAAGGTCCGCTTTCAGGTGGACGTATTCGATACTTCCCGAGGTGGGGTAGCGCAGCGAGTATGCTCCACCAGTGCGACCGGAGAGGACAACCGTCCCCTGAGTTATACGGAGGTAGGCCTGATGCGTCCCTTGCAAACCAATGTGATCCAGGCGCCAGAAGAATTCATGAAGGCCGTAGGCTTTACCCCGGTTTTGATCCGGGCAGATAGCCAATGGGTCTCCGTAGCGATTGATGTGGACTACCTGATTTACGCCGAGCAGTTTCCTAGTCGGGATTTTATTGAGGTAGTTTTTAGCCGGCAGCCTTTCGCTTATAAGAAATTTAAATATGACGGCTATCTGGTGGAGCGGATGTCTGTAGGAGAAGAATTTGTCAACGAAGTCGGCAAGCAACATCATTATACCCGGATTGATGGCAAGCTCATTCATGCCACCCGGGCCCGGCACATCATTCCGGAACCGGGCGTGCAATTTGCCAATCCATGGTTCCGCTTCCCAGATGGACAGCCCGGATGGATTTCGGTCAGCAATACCCCAAACCATCCTTTCGGATGGGGAGAATGTGGCAGCTGCCTGGAAGAAGGCATTTCCATCCAAAGGGTCAACCGAAACGGCGTGGAGGATATCCTGTTTATCCAGCAGAGCGACGGTCCCCAGGCCTACTGCCAGGTGGGAGATCAGGCTTTTGAAGACTTTTTTGTGTCCAAATTAGATTGGATTCAGGAAGGAGAAGTTATGGTTGTCTGGCTGACCCATCGCTTCCTTAAGAAAAAGGAGCGCCTGAAAGTCAGCTGGGACGACGACGGCTCAGATCTGGAGGTAGAATTATTGGACTAGCCGGCCACCATAGCCCGTTACCTGGGTCTCAGAAATACCATTACATTGAAGGTCAGGCCAAAATGGTCCAGTTCTGCCGTCAGGCCAGGATCATTGCTGGGAATGGCGTTGCCCACCAGGTTTTCTCCAAAGGCCGAGAAATCGGCACTGCTAAAAAAAATCTGGTAGTAAGGTTCCAAAGATAGCTTTACCTGAGGGCCGAGTCCGATACGGAAAGGGGCCAGAATGGTGAAACTAGGCAACCACTGATTGGATACCTGGGTAAGCGGATCACTGTCCTGGAAGTCTGCCGAAGGTACTTCTGAAGATTGGGTATTAAACTGGGCCATGCTGAAAGAAGCCCCTACCGCAAAATGGGATTCCCGGTTGAAAGGGATTAACTCCCCCATCATGCTCAGGGAGATAATGGTTCCAGACAGCTTCACATCTCTCCTTTTTTCCACCCCATTGTCATCGAAAAGCCCAAAGGAACTCGCGGTATAGCGGGAACCCTGGAGACGAATACTGCTCCGACCCCGATGGGTGCCAACGCCTATGACGGGTCCGAGGGCCCACTTGTAGGGAGAAAGGTCCTGTGTCCGGGGAAGCTCAGCATTGAAAGCATCAACCACAAAGTTGAAAGGTTTGGGATTGAGATACTTCGCCTGGTATCCTACCTGTATGGTAAAATTGCGACCAAAGCGCTGACCGAATGCTTCTGAGGAAAGGAGCATCACGGACATTAAACAGAGGGAGAGGAAGCGTAGAATCATAAGTGTCGGATAAATTGGGTTACTAATTAAGGAAAATTCAACGAATCGGGCAGCCTTTTCTCTCTCTACCTATCGATCCGGGCAAAAAGCAGGGCACATATTGCTAAGACGAGTTCCTACGGCCATCCGTTGTCTGAGCCCCGTGGCAGCTTTTAGAAGTCGGTATATCAAGGGTAAAAAGCTCGAAAGAAACCTGTATGGGCAGTTTTAGGCCTCTATGCCAAGTCTGCTTTTAGCTGGAGAATATCCGTTTTTCATCAACGAAGGGGAAAATCCGGCGTAGCCAGAAATAACATCATGCGTTAACTCTATCGCTATGCACACTTCCTCCTGCCCGCAATGTGGCAGCCCACTTGATGGGAAGCTTACTGCTTGCTCAAGTTGTGGCACTGCCTTTTCCTTACACCAGCAAAGCTGGTTGAACCTTCAAAAAGACTTCCATCTTTTTCGCCAGGAAATTCAAGATCGAATCTTGCATTGGGAAAAAGAACTAGAGGGATTCAGACGGGAACTTTTTGCCGATCCAAGCCCACTGGCTCCGGCTATATCTCTGACTCCACCAGGGGAATTACCGCCCGTAGAGAAAGCTGAGGTTCCTTCCCTGAGGGAAACCCCACCTGTGATCCTCCCCGTACCCGCTGCACCAGTAGCAGAAAAACCTCGGAAGGAGCAAAAAGCCGAAACCAGTCCCCGCAGCTTGCCTTTGACTGAAACCAGTCAGGCAGTGCTCGAGGAACAAGGCTGGGTACCTTTCCCCAGGTTGTTTGAATACATCGGTCGCACCTACCGCCATTACAAAGAGGAGCGAAAGCTGCCGGTGTTTTTTATGACCCTGGGCGGCATCGTGGCCTTGTTGTTTGGATTTGGGTATCTCATGCAACTGGGCGTAGACTGGATGCTCAATGCCATGAGTCCTGCATTCTTCGAAGGCTTGAAAATATCTTCCGGTTTATTCACCGGTTTTGGCCTGATTGCCTGGGGTGTGAGATTATGGAAAAAGGATGAACCTTACCGTGAATTTGGGTCTGCCTTACAAGGCCTGGGACTGGCCGTAAACTATTTGGTGCTATTTTTTCTCACCCTCTCTACCTATTTCCCTTTCTTCGGACGCTTTGAAGTGGGCTTAGGCCTGGTAAGCCTAAACGCCGCCCTGGGGGCTTGGCTGGCCTTGCGGCACGAGACCCGCATCGTGGCCATCCTGAGTTTGGTAGGAGGGGGTATGGCCCCCTTGTATTTACATCAGTCGGGCAACCTGCTGTTCTACCTCGGACTGGTCTTTGTCCTCTGCGTTACGGCCATTTGGTTGGCGGGAAAGATCCAGTGGAAACCTCTGGCCGTGGTGGCTTTCTGGGTCGCGCTAGGCGCTCAACATTATAGCTTGTTTGGGCAGGAACCCACGCTTTCCTCGCAAGCAGGGATCTGGGTCATGCATGCCTTCGCCTACCTGTTTTTCTTTTACGCACTCTGGCAAAAAGGCAAACCTCGCCGCAAACTGGCGCCAGAACATATCCTGTTGCTAGTGGGGTCGCTTTTCGTCTGGCTGATCCATCTGGGCATGTTGATAGGCAATGCGGGCCGCTGGCATGATATGGGCATCATCCTCCTGGTCAACGCCGCGGTGTGGATAGGCCTTGGCTTAAGCTTGGGACGTCCAGCCTTTCTCCACATTCGCCGCTTGGGCTTCCTCCTGGGCGGCAGCCTGACCGGTCTTGGGGCCCTTTTGCTGCTTAATCCTGAATTGTGGTCGCTTGCGCTAGGCATTGAAGGCCTGCTATTACTGGTCTGCGGTTTTTGGTATCGCTTGCCCACCATCCGCTGGGAAGCCTGGGTCCTCCTCACCGTCGCGGCAGCTAAATCCATATTTGGCTTAGCAGAACTCATGGTATACTGGAGCGACGGGCTGTGGCAGGCAGAATTCGTGCAATGGTTGGCCGTCGGGATGTTTTGCCCAATCTTATGGTTCCTGCTCCGACGGGGGAAAGACCAACTCAGCAAAAGCGAGCAAGCTTTGCTGGAATTCCTGCCCAGTATGTGGGTGATATGGGGGCTGGTCGTCTGGCACTTTACTATTGGGTTTTACACAGACCTTTATGCCTTGAATCTGGCCCTGGTTCCGCTGCTGTTCTTAACCTGGCTCGGCCTCAGGCAGGACCGGGAACTCCTTACCCATCTGGGGCTGGTGCACCTGCTGTGCTTTCCGGTCGCCTATTTGATCAGTGCGTATGCAGTGGGAGATACCCTCTTTATGTACCAAACGCTGGCAGGAAAGCTAGGCGGACTAGAATTGATGGCCTGTTTATGGGGATTGGTGGCCTGGTTTGGACATTGGAAAAAACCGGAAGCCAGCTATCCGGCCCTGGGCATCCTCCGGGAAATATTTTTCTTCCTGATTCCGATCGTCGGATTGCCTATGATCGCTCGCTTTTATGAAGGCTGGCTACCCTTAGCTATCTGGGGTTCGGCCCTGGCGACCTATGCCCTGGGTAAATACCGAAATACTGCCTGGTCGGTACTGGTTTTCCAATTGCTGGCTATGCTTGCTTTTTTCCTTTCCTGGAAGGAGACCTGGACGCTCTCTTTTGTAGGAGGCGCAGGGGTGCTGGCCACCGTCTTGTTGGGAGAACAAGCCTTTGATTCGGCAGCGGCAAAAGCTTCTCCTTATAAAGCCGTGTTCAAAGCCAGTGTCTATTACCTGGCCTTTCTGATCGGACTGGTTTTGGTAAATGCAGCCGGTTTGGAGATTCTTGCGCTGGCGGGGAGCTTCGTTTCGGCTTACTTTTTTGTCCTGGCTTATAAAGGAGCAAAACCTCAGTGGTTAGGGAAACAAAAGAAAATTGCCTATGTGTGGGGCGTATTATGTTGGATGCTGAGTCTGGGAGTCTGGGGCTTATTGATCACCAACCAATCTGCCCTGGAAGGCGGGGGCTACAACTGGCTGGCGTTTTTCGTCCTATGGGCCGTGCTGATTAAATACTTGCAGCACCTGCTACAGCAACCTAAGGCCACCAACAAATGGAAAGCGGAATCCTATTTGAGTCAGTTTGGCTTGCTCTTCATGGGAGGACTCAGTTTGGTATTCTGGGGCTGGCAAATCAACGGTGTAGGCATGACAGCCTTTTTGCTCCTGCAGGGTATTTATTTGTTGTTTTTGGCTTCTCAGCGCAAATACGAACACCTATCCAAACTGGGCTTCACCCTGTTGATCCTGGCCTTTGCGAAGTTAATCCTGGTTGACTTTCAACAAGCCAGTCTGCTGACCCGTATTCTGATCAGCTTGTTTTCCGGAGGGACTTTGTTATTGGCTTCCCGCTTATTTCTTAAGTATCGGGCTCGGTGGGAAGAGGCAAATGAAAACCTGCCGTTGGAGAATCCATCAGGCTGAGAGCAGTAACCTATCTCCTCTTTTTTGGCCAGCCCGCAGCGGAAATATTCCCTGCGGGCTGGCTTTTTTCCAGGAAATCCACCATTTTTTTCTCTCGGCTAAAACTTTTTTTCCACTCCCTCCCTCTAACTGGTAAACGACCGTATCTCTCACACTGACAGATGGAGCAACTACTGGCACAAATACGACTCGGATCACAGGCAGCCTTTGCCGAACTCATGCAGGAATGGTATCCCCGTGTGTACCAATATGCCTGGAAATATTTTGCAGGTAAACACCGGCATGGGCAAGTGCATGATGTGGCCGAAGAAGTAGCCCAGAAAACCTTCATCACCGTCCATCAAAAGCTGGACAAGTTGCGGGAGCCGGCTCGGTTTAAGGGATGGCTGTTTAGGATTGCCACGAACCTTTGTTACGAGGAAGATCGGAAGAAAAAGAAATGGGAAACGCGCTTGTCTACCAACAGTGAATCTGAAGATGAGGCATGGCGCACGCCCAGTGGAGAGGCAGGCCCTTTTCAAAAAGCGGTACAAAGCGAAATTTCTTATTGGGTGCTCAAAGCCCTGGATCAACTGAGCCCCGAACAACGCTCTGTCTTAATTCTGAAAGAGTATCAGGGGCTGAAATTTCGGGAAATCGCCGAGGCTTTAGGCATCTCAGAAAATACCGCTAAATCCCGCTTGTATTATGGGCTCCAGCACATGCGGATGTTTTTGGAGCGTAAACATATCACCCAGGAAAATCTCAGATACGATGTATAAACCCAGTCCAGAGGAAATGATGTCCTACCTGTATGGCGAAATGGACCAGCAGGAGGCCGGGAAAATCTCCAAATATCTGGAGGAAAATCCCGAGAAAAAGGCTGAGTGGGAATCCTTGTCCCAAACCCGGTCTTTGATGCAGGTGGTGAAAGCTCCTGAGGTTCAAGCGCCCAGTATGATGCTGTTCGCCGAAAAGAAAAACGCATGGTGGCAGAATAAATGGTTCCATGCTGCGGCAGCTGGCATTGCCCTGCTCTTATGTGCGCGGCTGCTAGGATTGCAGGTCAGTGTTAAGGATCAGGTACTGACCATGCGCTTTGGGGATGCTCCGCCTACCGAACAGCTCACCCCAGCGGAACAAACCGCGGTTTTTCCCGTCAATCAACCCACGCCGACCGAAATTCCTAATGACAGCCTCTTTCGCCTGATTCATCAACTCGGACAGTCGTTGGAAGCAGTAGAGAGAGCCAACAAAAGAGCGAGTGCCCGTACGGTTTACTCTTCATTAGAGGAGGACCAAATGGCGGACCTCAAAGCGGAAATTACCGAAGCAAACTATAGACTGATGGTGGATATGATGGGCCAGGCCCAGAAGTATCAGCAGGCCTACACCCAGGAAATCCTCAAGGAATTCTCTGCCTACCTGGATCGGCAGCGCCGGCAGGACCTGGAGCTGATGGAAGTGGCCTTTAACCAGATTATCGAACAAAATGACGAACAACAGGAAGAAACCCATTACCTCCTGACGGAATTGATGACCCAAATTCAAGATGACCAAACGCTTAAATAAATAGGAACATGAAAAAGATATTTTCCCCTTATCTCCTGAGTCTTTTATACCTCTTGGCTGGAGCGGGCCTTAGCTTGTCCCCCATGCAGGCCCAGGATGTAGCAAATAGCAAAATGCAACGGGATTTAGCCATGATGGAAAAGGCGATCTCAGAAGTATTCCGCTCCGGAAACCCGGACAAAGATCGGCTCCGGGTAAGCACCCGCAAAGTAAAGGCTGAGTACACGGAGGGTTTTGGTATCCTGATCCGTACCCCGCTCTTCTACTGGAATGACAATGGAAGAACCTTAACCGTCACTGGATTCCGTACCCCCGGTCAGGTGATTCAGGTTACCCCTGAAGGAGGAGTCATTACAACCGCGCCTAAGGATGACGATGAAAAAATTCAAAAAGAATTGGCGGACAATGTTACTCAAGAGGAGATCGATGAGAAAAAGATTGAAATGATGCGGTATTTTCTCATGAACTACGGAGACCTGGCTTCCGAACTTCCCAAAAACGAGCGCATTATGCTGATCTACGGCCATCGGGTAGAAAACAGCCTGGTTGCGGTAGGAAGATGGACAGAGGCTCCGGCCGTAGCCGGTACCACCAGCCGTAGCCGCAGCCGGAAAGAACCGGCCATGATCTCCATGTCTGTCTTAAGGGATGACGTAGATAAGCTACGGCAGCGCAACCTTTCGGAAGAAGACTTTGATGAGGCTATTAGCATTGAATACATTAAAGACGGGGACCAGAAGAGGATGGCCTTTGATATCCTCGGCCAGATCATCCAGGAAGTAGCCAATAAGCACAAGCTCACGAGTGGTAAAAATGCGGTAAGTTTGAATGGAGAATACGCTTTCCCAGCTTCTTTTGGACAACCTACAGCCAGCTATGAAATCCTCGCCGGATATGGTGTGGTGTATAGCCTAAAACTGAGAAAAACCGGCCTACGTTTCGTATCCAATAATAACCGTAGAAACTCAAATATAGAGTTAGAGGTGCCTGGATTGGAACAGTATGAAGAAAACCTCGATTCCCTGTACAAAGAAATTGTCCTTGATCTACAGGAAGCCATGATTGAATATGGCCGGACCCTGCGCGACCTGAAGAAAAATGAGTGGTTGGTGGTCAAACTGGATATCCCCGGTTGTGCGGAATGTGAATCTCCCGCCGAAATCCAAGTCAGAGTCCCGCAAAATGTATTAGAGGATTTTGATCGACGCAATATCAGCCTGGACACTGCCCTTGACCGCATGGATATTACCTCCAGAGGCAAAGCCAAAGATAAATCTTCGGAGAGTTTCTTCTACTGGAACGAGTGGGACGAAGAATAATGAAGACTTAGCTAATTCTCTTCTCAAGGAAGGCTGCCTGATTTTTGGGCAGCCTTTTGTTTTATAAAAAAGGAGCCCCCTATATCCAAAGATAAAAGGGGGGCCTTTGCTCTCAGGCTTACCGCCTGATCATGATACCGCTAAGCTTTCAGGAATTTAAGATGGGTGTATCTGCCATCCGATAACCTTAGCTGAACCACATACAGGCCTGTTGGTAACGAGCTCACATGAATCCTGCTGCTTTCCCCTTGATGCTGTAGGGGTAAGGAATATTGCTTGCCTTGTAAGTCGAAAAGGCGGAGGCTTTCCAGGGTGTAACCAGGATAGGATAATTGAAGCAATTGTCCTGCGGGGTTGGGGTGGAGCGTGATGCCGGGGAGTTGGGCAGGCGTAAGGGGTAAGGGCCAGTTTCTTTGAAAGACATAAAATGCCCCGGCATCGTATAAAACGCTGTCTTTGGCGGCATAGGGAGAAAGCACCACCGCTTCCGGACCATTGAGCAAGACATGGAAGCCGAAACCGTCAAATCGTCTACGGGTCGGTGCCCCAAATTTATTGACCTGTTGCCACAGGCCATTGCTCTGCTTTTCAAAAGCATAGACTGCGCCAGCATCTGCCACAGAATCCTGGCTTTCCGGAACGAAATCCGCCCCTAAAGCACCAATCAAAGCAATATCCCCTTGCATAGCTACATGACCGAATTCAGTCCTTCTACCCAGGTCCGGCGGGGAGAGCTCCTGGATCAGCTTCCATTGAGCCATGGAATCTACCTCATATACCTCGACGCCACCCGGAGAGGCGAATACCTGACCGGAAGGTAGGGTGCTCTCTTTGGGTTTGCCGATCATGAGTTGCTGGCCGGACAACGCGAGGAAGCGCCCATAATCCCCGAAGAAATCTATGGTTTGATCTCTCAGGATTTGCGTTTCTGTCCAGGTCCGGCTGGTGCTGTCGAACTCAAAAACATAGGCCTGCCCCGATTCGAAATAATCAAAGCCCTGAGGAGAAGGGACGTCGTAGGTGGGAGAGCCAATCACCGCCCAGGCGTGGTCCATGACCAGCGAAGCCCCGAATTGTCCATCCTTGAGGCGATCACTGGCTACCAGTTTTTGTTTGAAATTCCAGCTGTCATTTTCCAGCTCGAAATAGTATGCCGCGCCCGCGTCTTCCAGGGGGTCTCCTTCCTGCAGGTCTCGTCGCTCTCCTTTGGCTCCCACCAGCAGGCGCTTCTCTTGCAAGGCTAGCGAAACCCCAAATTCCTGAATGGGAACTGGATTTGGCGCCAGAAGGGTGCTGTGATATTTCAAGCTATCCTGTCCATCCATTTTGTAGACATAAACCTCCCCTACGTTGGTGGAGCCCTGCACGCTGTCTACTTTCATTAAATAGGCCCCTACCATGACCCATTCGCCATCGGTCGCTACGGATGCGCCGTAGGCGGAGGCTCCATGACGGATCGGTGCGACGAGCTTCTGGAAAAATTCCCAATCACCTTGTTGATTTTTCCGGTAGACATAGGCTGCACCAGAAGCGAATACGCGATTGGCTCCCTGGTGGTCGTATTCATTCCCCGGTGCTCCGATCACCAACATGGTGTCGCGCATCCAACCACTGGTCCCAAAGCGATCCTGGGGTTTCAAGGTGGGATCTGGAGAAAATGAGCTGGCATCGTTCAGCCAGGCCTGGCCTGACATCGTGCTAAAGCATAGCAGGAGGAAAGCCAAAAGGCTTATGCTCCGGAGAATATGGCTGTTCATATTTGGGTGCATGAGAAGTTAGGTTTTGACAAAAGAAATATGGCGGATATAGGGGCCATAGCGAAGGTGAAGATGGTATAAACCAGGGGGCCAACTGGCCAGATGCCAGTTGTAGCCCCCGGTCGCTATAGAGATTTCTTTTTGCGATAGGATTCGTCCCAAAGGATCTATGATCTGAGCCTGTAAAAATCCTCCGTTCAGGCCTGCCCATTGAAGCTGGATTTGATCGGAAGCAGGATTGGGGAAGAGCTGCATTTGTACCAAAGGTCCGGGATCCAGGCCCACCATCATAATGGCCTGCACCATAAAAGAATCATAAGCAGCCAAAGCCCGGGTGGAGGCATAGCGTAGCCAGTAGGTTTCCTCTGCCTGGAGCGGGACAAAAGCTCCCATGCCTTTAAAGCAACTGATTTCCTGACCCTGACAGCTATCCCACAAGGCAAAATGTTGGGCCTGATCTGATTCCCCGATTTCTAGGCGGCCAAAGAAAGGCATGGTAAACCGGTACCAAACATCCGGATGCATGAGGGAGTCAACTTCACAACTGGCACTAACGCTTTCAAAGGCTTCGCGTAGGTCTGCCCGCACACGTTGTGGAAACTCGATGCTGTCCAGGACGATGGCCCGATGGCAACTATCATAAGCTGGTGGAGGCACGGCTACCAGTTGAAAACTCCTGGCATCGGACTGACTGGAAAGGTTGGCATATCTGAGCCAGTAGGTCTGGCTGTCCTCCAGTGCATAGAACTGTCCATTTCCCTGGAAGCAGCCTATTTCATTCCCGCCACAGCTATCATACAAGCTAAGATGGGCCACCGGGCTGAATCCCTGGATTTCCAACTTACCTGAAAAGGGCATCTCAAAAGTATACCACACATCCAGGTGGGTTTTGGTGCTGTCTTCGCAGCTACTGTCCAGGCTTTCTGTAGCCAGGCGGGTATCCAGGTTGACCGTTTGGCTGATGGCCAGATTAGATAGGAGGATAGCGGTTTCACAGTCATCATTTAAAGCATCCGGGAAGGCCTGTATGGTTATTTGATCGGCTACGGCCTGCCCGGGGATTGCCGCGTAACGCAACAGCAGGCTTTCTCCCGCTTTGAGCTGATAGAAAAATCCATTCCCTTGAAAACAACTTATTTCGGTTCCCCCACAACTGTCAAACAACGCGATGGTATTTACCCCAAATACCCCAGATACTTCCAGCTTGCCATCAAACGGCATGGTCAGCCGATACCACAAATCCAGGTTGTCTTTGCTGGCTTGCTCACAACTTACATCTACGCTTTCGGTGGCTTCCCTGGGATCCAACAGGATGTTGACGGGATTGCTCAGCCCACTCAGCTGTATCGCCTGACTACAATCATCATTAACAGGGGCCGGAAAGGCTTCGATGAATAAATCATGCGCACTGGCCTGGTTTTCAATGGCCGCGTAGCGAAAGAGGTATGTTTTTCCACTATCCAACCCGGAGAAAAAACCGCTGTTGATGAAACAGGCGAGTTCCGTTCCTCCGCACTGATCGTATAAGCTCAATCGGTTTACCCCGAATACCCCGGTGATTTGCACTTTTCCCTGAAAGGGCATTTGAAAGCTATACCAAAGGTCCAGGTTATTTTTACTGGCCGTTTCACAACTGGCGTCCAGGCTTTCTGTGGCGCCTCGTGTATCCAAAGCGATGGTTTGTTTTGCGGGGAGATTCGGGACAAAAATGGCCTGATGGCAACTATCATTGATAGGTGGAGGAAAGGCCTGGATAAACAGGGTGGCGGGATTGGCTGAGAGTTCTGCGCTTCCCAGACGGAGGAAATAGGTTTGCCCGCTGTCCAGGTCCGAGATAAACCCGGTGCCGACCTGACACGCCACCTCATTTCCCCCACAACTATCGAATAAGGCCAGACGATAGACGACCGAGAGACCACTCAGCTTGATCTTGCCATCAAAAGGCATGTCGAAGCTATACCAGAGGTCCAGGTTGTTGGTACTGCTGTTTTCACAACTGATATTCAGGCTTTCTGAGGCCCCCCGATTGTCCAGCGGAACACTTTGTAAGGTGTCGATGAACGGAATCAGTTGGGCCTGACTGCAATCGTCATTCGCGGGAGGGGCAAAGGCCTGCACATACAGGGTGTTGGCGGAAGCGTAGTTGAAGGCGGAAGCATATCTTAAGACATAGACGGTATTGGCCGACAGATTTTCGATAAAACCGGTGCCTTTTCTACAGACCACTTCGGTGCCATTGCACATATCAAAGAGGGTGATAGAATGGACCACCGAAAGGCCCCAGACTTTGATTTTTCCGGTGAAAGGCATGGTAAACTGATACCACAAATCCAGGTTTTCATCGGGCGCAGATTCACAGGAAGCATCCATGCTTTCCAATGCTTCCCGATTGTCCAAAGGAATGCTTTGCTGACTCACAATGCTCGGAATGACTGTGGCAGTACCACAGTCGTCATTCGGCGCTATGGGGAAGGCTTGTAGGGTGAAATTGTCCGTGAGCAGGCCCGTGGCAAGGGCGGCATATCGGAGATAGTAGGTTTGCCCTTGGACCAGACCAGCCAGAAAGCCATCCCCTTTTCCGCAGTATAACTCTGTTCCTGTACAGGCAGAAAAAAGACTGACGGTGCTGGTAAAATGGACAGATTTGAAGATCACCTTGCCGTCAAAAGGCATGGTGAAACTATACCAGAGATCCAGGTTGGTTAAAGCGGCATCTTCGCAACTGGCATCAATGCTTTCGGTAGCATTGGTCAGGTCAACCGAAACCGTATGGACGGTCTGCACGGTAGCCAGGAAAGTGGCCCCGGTACAGGTATCATTAATGGGTTGAGCCTTTAGTATAAGACTTCCCACGATCGCGAAAATGGCCAGGAGAGTGAGCGATTTCATCGACGTAAGGGTTGTTGATTCCTTACAAAACTCCTGGATCATGGGCAGGATTTCGTCACCCTAAGGGGTGATTTTTGCCCGGCAAGTAGTTCTGTCGGCCACACTTGAAAAAGTCGGATATTTGGAAATAGGCGGATTTCGATTAGATTAAAAGCTGAACAACTGTCCAGTTTATCTGGGTAATCACAGCAAACAAATGAAGAGGAAGACTCTTTGGATAACCCCTATCCTTTGGTGCCTTTTTATCTCGGCCTCCGCCCAGTCCCATTCAAAAGCAACCCTTTGGAAGGCTATTCACCAGGAAACCAATGACTCCATCAAGTGGGAGAGATTGGTAGATATGTTGCGCCTCACTATCGGAGAAAGCCTGGATACAGCCCTGTTTTATGCAGAGTGGGGCTTGGACCTCGCATCATCTCGGCAAAGATGCTGGCTGCATCCTGAAAGAAGGACAAGGCCTGGAGATTATTGCCTTTCCACATGTGGCAGA
>JBCBGC010000038.1:0-57705 GCA_038527215.1 Bacteroidota bacterium | reverse complement strand
CTGTTCCCCAGTCTTTGGATCTACAAGAAAACCTTCCTGAATTTGATTGTTTTCATAATATGGTTTCGGTCGCTCTTTATTCGCGCTAGTCGATTGCCCGTATGTAACTGACTGGTATTCAATTGGTAAGCATTTCAAAAATGTCGAATCCTCATAGGTCAACCTCTTGTTCTTATACTGGATTAACCGAAGAAAATCTTCATTCGAAAACAGGAAGCTTCTCACATTATCAAAGATTGACTTCTGTGTCGGAAAAACCACTTCTTTGCAAAGAATTTCTTTTAAAGAGGGAGTTAGGAATGAGCTATCAATACCGGTAATTTCCCTTGTATCCACAAGAAGGTTTTTAGTATGCCAAAGAAGGTTTCTCCAGATAAGGCCTTTATTGATCTCAAAAAGGGAATCCCCTTCCATTATGAACATTTGTCTTAGGCTATCCACCATGTATAATCTAAGCGATTCATGATATTTACTTAAGAAATAATTATGGAGTAAGGAATCAGGCTTCAGTCTCAGTAATGCCTGATCAACAGATGTTTGGTATGGTCTATTAAAATTGAGGAGATTATAAGCTCGGGTAAACAAATCAACACCTGTACCGCTCGGATCTAGCGAATCTGTTGCCCTCAAAAATCCTTCGTGAGTCACCCAAAGAGCACTGTCTTGCCAAGAATTTAGTTGAAGTTTATCAGCAGAGTATGAAGCACCCGCATTGTAATCAAGGGGTTGATTATTGCCCCTAATAAAGAAAGCGATGAGCAGGCCAATAATCAAAGGGGTACCAATAAGTCTTCTACGCCATTTATCCGTTAAACCAAAGAAAGGCACTCTCCCCCGGAAAAAACGGGCGGGCAGGATAAGTGAAAGGGGGGAGCGCAGTTTGCCAAGTTCCCGCAAGCTAAACTGATCTTCGATGTCTTCCGGGTCCAGGCCGCGTAGTTCTTTTTCCAGTTGACTACGAGCTTCCGCGTCCTGAGCGGAGTTCAGGTAAGTAAAAAGAGCCATACGGACCTGTCGGTCTGCCGCAGCATATGAATCCTTTGGAGGGAGGTTGCGTTCTTGCTTAAGAAACTCTAACAGCATCTCCCGCACTACCCGGGCCTTTGGTTCAGGTAATGCCCCTGACAAGACCTCACGGAGTTCCAAAGTCATTCTACCCTCCCGCATCCATGGTAGTCGGAAAAGCCGGATCAATCCATCCAAGTCTGCCGATACTCCTCCAATATTTTCTCGCATATGTTCCATGCGCAGAATCATCCGTAAACTTAGAGCCCAGGAAACTTCAGGGTACCAAGCAAATGCTGCTAACCAGTACAAACCCGCCTCTCCCAGATAGGCCCTTAGTTCAATTATCCAATCAGGGTTTTCCCAAGTTGGAGGCCCAATTTCATACGCATTGCGCTGCCAATAGGCAGGCGGAAGGGGCTCTTCGGACATCCATTGTTCCACTAGGCTTTGTAAGCCAGCCTGACTCAAGGGCACTAACATGAACTCCCTGGCCAAGGCATTTTCAGTAAGGCCCCAACTTTCGGTAGCCTTGGTTGAGAGCCAGGCTCGTTCCTGCCAGGAGCCTGTTTTATCTAGTACCCAGGAAGCCAGTTGCTGTCCCTTTGCATCAAGCATGCCCTCTCCTTCGCCAATTATCAGGAGGCGGTAATCAGGAAATTGAGAAACCAATTGGTCAATCGGGATAGCCTCCCGTTTTCGTTTTCGCCAACAGAACCGAGGTTCACGGTCAAAAAAATAAACCTCAATAGAAATATCCCTTGATTCTAATTCATGGCCAATCTCAGCCATTAGGCGGGCCAGATGATCCTTATTACTTTTTTGCTCGACCAAAAGCAAGTATTGGGAAGCCTGGGAGCGCACTTTCCAATTTAGTTCAGGGAATCCACCTTGTTCAGCAGTTTTTTGTATAGAAGAGAATAAATCCAGCAAGGGGCGCTGACTCCCACTCCTTCGCCTTCGCAAACTACGGGCTAGTTGAAAGAAGGACTGCCCTTGAAAAAAGTCTAGGGTTGGTGGCTCTACAATAAGGGGTTGTTGCAAAGGGGGGCTACGTAGGGGAGTTTCCTCCAAGACAACCTTGCGCTGCCACCTACGACTAAACTCATAAATTATGTAAGTCAGAATTAGCGACGACCAAAACCAAATCCAGCCGTATCCACCCGTCTCAGGCTGGATAATTAAATGAGATAAATTGGGATTGTAATAATCGGATTTGCTTCGGAAAATCGGAAAGGCAGGCTTTTTAAAAGTTAAGAGAGTTTGAGTTTGGGAATCCTGGACTGTCGTATCTCGCCATTCCGCAGTAAGGCTCAAACCGATGGAAATGGTGTCTTGCTGGTTATAGCTTAAGTAGATTGTATCCCCTGAATTTGGCTTTAGGATTCTCCCTGCTTGCTTCCAAGTGTAAGTCTTTGCAAAAATAGTATCCCAAGGGCGATATTTAGGCTCTCCATTATAAAGATTACTTTGAGGATAAGCCTTCCAATCATTACCTGGAAGACGTTCATAGCCGATGGAAAGGCTGTTAATCCGTTGAATAGCTTTTACGTCAACAGAAAAACTTTCTTCCTTACTTTCTCCATTTTTGAATGGTATTCTTACCTTGACATCATATCTACCTGGGTGTTCATAGTGATGACGGTTGATCTCGTTCGACCATTTTTCCCACTGCCCTTCGCTTTCTCCATATAGGATTTCGATATGCTGACTATCAATCTCAGGTGGACTTAACAGGTTCCACATCCCTATCTCAAAAGCGGCCTCCATACCAAAAGTTAAGGTTTGTTCCCGCCCAAACTGTTCGGTATGTGTAAGAGAAATTTTAAAATCAGGGATCTCTGACTGGCTCACCCAAAGTATTAGCAAGGCCAGTAAAGGCAGGGAGTAAAGCAGATACCAGGCCGGATGTAAGCGGCCTTTGTCTCGCCTTTTCTCCTCTTTATTTATCTCAGCTGGGAAATAGGCATGTCGATCAACATAAACATCAAATATCTCGTAAAAAATCCTCAATTCTTCCTCCGAATGCGCTATCAAGGCCCCCATTTGATAGCGGAGGGTTGGGATAGCCGTCTGCTCCTCCCGACTGGCGTACAGGTTTAGCAGCTGTTCCAGCCGGATATACACATCTGGTCCCAGGCGAAAGCCTACCGCTCGCAATTCCTCCAATAAGGGGGCAAAAGGGAAATATGGAGGTGGGGGCTTCATCCGTTGCGGCGACGTCTTTCTACAGTCGCTTTGAGTTCAGGATAAATTTCCCTGAAAGGCATGGCTTTTTTCTTAGAATAAAGACGTTCCGTGAGAGTTGGATCATCCGGAGCAAATTCATTATTCCACTTCCGAGTATCTTTACGTGGAATAGGCTTCAACGGAGGAAGAACTGATGATAAGCTTTCAAAGGCTACCCGATGCTTTTCTGATGCTTTTTTCCAATTGGCAAACAAGCCCTTCTTGGGCGGATACTCCAAGCTAAAGAGCAGCAAGACCAGGGTAGGCTCATCCTGCTCCTGTACCTGCTCACGCGGCATAGCCCAGAATTGGCCCAGGTACTCTCTTAAGAATGCAGGGGTACGATCCCGGTCCCAATCATCAGCATAAAGTCGATGCTCTAGTACAATGGCTCTAATATGCTTACCCAAACTTTGTAGAATATGTTCTCCGGTCAAACTTTTTAGTCTTTTTACCGGAAATTCATTTAAATCTAGTACAGATTTGAGGCTCTCTCGCACCCGGCCCATTGCTCTATAAGGTCGAACATAATCCTCTAGCCTAGGCATGCTTACACGCTCAATGATGGTCCGAGAAGGCTCCAAGTCCTTGTCGAGTTTTTCAAACGTTTGGGGGATAGAAAATAAATAGAGTCGCCGACATAGTTCTTCGGGCAATTCCGATTCATCTCCCGGCACAGCAAAGGCCAGGATAGGATTCGCCGGTGGGTCGAGCAAAAAATCCTCAAGGGTATCTTTAAAATCATCCTCGGCCTGGTAGCGGTTGACTAACAATTGGGCTTCTGCAGGTACAGGGGCTCCTTCGGGATTATCATTTAAGGCTAGATCGGCCAAACAGAGGTCTCCGGCCCGGTCAGTCCGCAAATGCAGTTTATAGGGAAAATCATCCCAGGATAAGGCCCCGGCCCGAATCCTCCGGCCTGGCCCAGTTGGTCCATCCGGGAACCTGGCTTTCATCAGGTTTTCCGCTTCATTAAAAGCCTCCCGAAGCGGAATTTTTCCGCCTACGGAGATGAAACTTTCATAAAACAGGGTGGCAAATTGCCGGGCGTAGGCATCGCCAATGTCATGGGTGGTGGCGATCACGGCCGGGATGCCCGCTTTTTTAAAATAGCTGACCTGCCCCTCCGAAGAACAACCGTTGATAAACACCAGCTCCACGCCTTTTTGCTGGCCAATAAATTTTGCCAGACCTTTGATATAGCCGCCGGAGCGACCATCTGAATTGGACAGGAGCTGTATTTGCTCGCCATTGGCGTGGCCGGAGAAATGAAAAACCCGGATATCAGATTTATACACCCTAAATACATCGACTACGCGGCCTTGAGTCGCACTGTCCCAGTCAATGACCTGGAAGGAACCCAATAGCATTTCTTTTAGGGCTAAGCGCTCCTCTTTCAGCTCAGGCAAGTCTTGCCTGCTATCTGCAAATGCCAAGAAAATAAAAGGATTACGCATGCTACACTTCTTAGTAAATTCTGCTTATGCCAAGGCTTTTTTTCAGCTTCCCCAGGTCCTCTTTGTTTTTGGCGATCAAGGCATAGCTGCGGAGAATATTGCGTTTTAGTTCCTCTGTGCCAGCATTTTTTAAGCCCGCTTCCAGGTCTATGCCATCCTTATGCAAAACATGAATCCAGGCCAGCAGCTCAGCAGTGGCAGGTTTTTTACGAAATCCTCTTAGGTCTCGAATTTCCACAAAATGGTCAATGGCGGCTTTGACCAGTTTTTCGTCTAGGCTTTGAGATGGCTTTATGTTTTGGGTAACGATTTCTTTCAATCGCTCGGGGGTCGGAAAATCTATATGGTGGTAAAGCACTCGTCGCAAAAAAGCATCCGGCAGGTTTTTCTCGGAATTACTGGTGAGGATCAGAATCGGTTTATGCTCTGGTTTGGCTAGCCGTACAAAGCCTTGCTCGTTTACTTGCGCATGCTGGCCCAAACGTTCCTGACTTTCCACTACCGTGGCTTCCTTAATTTGGAATGCCAGATTTTCCATCTCGTATAACAAATCGTTTGGGAAATCACGTGGGGCTTTATCGATCTCGTCGATCAGCACCACGGCTCTTTTTTCTCCCGATTCCAGAAGGGCCTTGCCGAGGGCGTTAAAACTGATGTAATCCAGAGCATTTTTTTGTTGCCCCATACCCGCTTCCCTAAAATGTCGGATCGCATCATAGGCATAAAACAAGTCTCTGGCCTGAGAATCGGTTTTGGTATTGAAGATCAACGGCTTCTCCAAGCCTAGTTTCCTGGCCACATGATATGCCAACTGGGTTTTCCCAGTGCCGGGTTCCCCCGTCACCAATAGGGGCATCCCCCATTCCAGGGCCAAATCAAGGACATCCTTTAAGCCATCATCTGGCAGATAAGAAGAAGAAGATAATAGGGAATTCATTTTATTGCGTCTTAGGAAGTATTTTTAATCAAAGAAATTATTCAGATATGTGCAAATTTCTGCCAGATCAGTTATGAATCAAGCCGGAAAACCGTGGGATATGGGGAACATCCTCTTGCGCTCAGCACCCCCTTGGACGTCGCAGATTCCAGTAACCCGGAAGAGGGCTGGAGGGCAACTTACATGCCGAAGACAAATCCATCCCCCACATATTCACATGTCACCCCGGAAAGACTTTTGACCGCCAGGGAAAAAGACTTATCCGGGGTCTCCAAGATCTTTTTGGCAGCCAACAAACGACATCAGGAACATGGAGATCCCGGATATTTCCCCCTCCCTACGGTCGGAAAACATTCCGGGATGACAACTATGTTGTGCGGGAGGTGATGGGATCGTGCGGCAGATGATTTCATCGGGATAGCCGGAGAGACGCATGGAAAATGCACCGCCTGTGGTTAAGACACAGGTCGACCTCTACCAGGGATAATACTTGTCGAAGAAAAGCCCATCCCTCACATATTCACATGTCACCCCGGAAAGACTTTTGACCGCCAGGGAAAAAGACTTATCCGGGGTCTCTCGCAGCATATACCTCCCCTCATGTAGCACACTTTTGTTGCATGCACAAGACGGAATGAGCTAGAGAAGACCGGTACCGAAGCGAGAGATCCCGGATATGTCCCCCTCCTTACAATCGGAGGCCATTCCGGGATGATAATATTATTGTGGTGGAAGGCCTTGGGTCTGCCCCGACATGCTCGTCACCCTAGAAGCTCATCCGAGCGTAGTGAGGTGAGCTATCTTGGGCCTCTCACAGCATACACTTCACCTTACGCATACCACTCACGTCACCCGCCGCCTGTCGAGTAGCATTCCCGCTCACAAAAGCCGCGTCTTCTCCCGGAGTACCGGGATCTGTGGCTTCGAGAAGGCTTGCGGGCGTTTAGTTTTGCTTAGGTAATATCTTTCAGCAAATATTCGATCTCCGAGACCCCGGAGAATCCTTTTTCCTGCAGGTCCAAAGTCTTTTCAAAATGACAACAAATAATGTGTGTTAGGAAGAGTTTCCTCCAAACCAACCATGCCCCACAAAAAAAGCGCAATTCCAACCTGAATTGCGCTAAATGCTGTCGACACAGCCTTACCGTTTCTTTAAGCGTTTACGTGGCGGGGGAACCCCGAGGAAAATGGTGCTGTACACATAATACTTGTCCAAAAGCGAAAAAGGTAACCCTGATTGCTCAGACTTTTTTCATTTTCCCCTTGTTAAAGGGAGACGTTTGATCGGGAATTCTTGCAGATTTATGGCGGATTTTCCCCGCCTTGTAAAAAAACTCCCTTGTTTACTAAACACTGTTCAGTAAATTTGCGTTGTTTAGTTATCCGAAGAAAAGATTCATGGGAATCACCGAAAGAAAAGAAAGAGAGAAGGCAGAAATGCGACAGCGTATCATCGATGCTGGTAGACATATGCTCCTGGAAGAGGGCTATGAGCAAACCAGTATTCGCAAGATCGCCAAGCATATTGAGTATAGTCCCGGTACCATTTATCTCTACTTCAAAAACAAGGATGAACTGTTCTTTGCGATCCATGAGGAGGCCTTTCGGCAGATGAATAAGCAGATGGCTCACGCGATGAAACATGAGCATCCGGTTGAAAGACTCAATGCCCTGGGAGAAGCCTATCTCACTTTTGCCTTTGACAACCCGGAATTATACGACCTGATGTTTGTGGAAGAATCCCCTATGAACATCGTAGAGGAAATGGCTTGGCAGGTAGAAGGGGAAGATAGCCTGGCCGCAGGGAAATGGGAGGCCGTCAGTGAAGCATTTGGGATTCTGTACACCACGGTCCAAGCATGCATTGAAGAAGGCCATTTTCCTCACCAGGATCTAAACACCATCACTTTTGCCATCTGGTCAATGATGCATGGCATGGTTACCCTGGTGATCAAGAGAAGGCTCGATATGATCTATCCACAGGTCGATAAGCAAGCGCTGATGCGTCAGGTAATGTCCATGACAACCAAGATGTTGCAGAAGCCCAACTAGTGCGTATAAGCGCCTTTTTTTGCCCTGTTACTGAACAGTGTTCAAATAATATGATGTGTTTAATATATGTTGTCTTTAACCCCTAAATGCCACGATTAAAAGGTCTGATTCCACAGCCCATCAATAAAATCGGTCCTAATGCTACAGAAGAAACGACTTTTACACCAAGGAAAACTCTAAAGACATGAAACTGAAAATCGCACTTTTCCCGGTATTACTCGTCCTGGGTATTTTCTTACCCTCTGAAGGACTTCAGGCCCAAAGCCCGATCCTGGACCAGTACATCCAGGAAGGGATTGCCAGCAATCGCACCCTGGCTACCCGACAGCTGAGTTATGAAAAAAGCCTGGCGGCCCTCAGGGAAGCCAAAGGCCTCTTTCGCCCTCAGGTATCTTTCCTGGCCAATTATACCCTGGCAGGAGGAGGCCGAGCCATTAGCTTTCCCATTGGGGATTTGTTCAATCCCATTCATGCGGGCTTGAACCAACTCCTTGAAGCGGAGGTTTATCCCACCGATCTGGAGAATGTGGAAGAGCAGTTTTTGCCTAACAACTTCCAGGAAACCAAATTCCGGGTCATCCAGCCGATCCTTAATACGGACATCCGCTACAACCAGCGCGCCAAGGAGGCCCTGACCGAAATGGAGCAGGTGAGCCGGGAAGTATACCAGCAGGAATTGGTGCGGGAAATCCGCACGGCCTACTACGGATATCTGCAAAGCCTGGAGGTCGCCCACATTTATGAAGAAACCCTGCCTTTACTCAGGGAGATTCTGCGGGTCAACCAAAGCCTGGTCAAAAATGACAAGGCCACGCCGGAAGTAATCTCTCAGGCTGAGTTTGAAATTTCTAAACTGCAACAGGAAGTCGCCCAGGCCGAGGCGCAGAAACAGACCGCTCAGGCTTATTTCAATTTTTTGCTCAATAAACCCCTGGAATCTCCTATTGAGGTAGAAAAGCCTGGAAACACTTCGGTAGAAGGCAGCCTGGATGCCTTACAAACCCAGGCTGTCAACCAACGTCTGGAACTCAATCAATTGGACAAAGCGCAGGAGGCGAATGCTCAATTGGTGGCGTTGAATCGGAACCTGATCGCTCCTAAGGTCAACGCGGTGCTGGACGCCGGTTTCCAGGGCTTCGGTTACAATTTTGGGGAGCAGGGCTTTTGGCTGGCGCAGGTCTCTCTACAGTGGGATGTGTTTACAGGTATGCAAAACAAAGCCAAAGTGCAGCAGGCGACCATAGAGCAGCAAATACTCACCCAACGCAAAGCGGAAGTGAGCCAACAAATCCAGCTCCAGGTGCGCCAAAACTGGTTTGCTACCCAGGCAGCCCGGAAGAAGATTCAGGCAGGAAAAGCCGGCGTGAAAAGCGCTTCTGATGCTTTCCGCCTCATCAATAAGCAATACGCAGAAGGCCAGGCCAATCTGCTGAACCTCCTGGAGGCTCGGACCCAGATGACCAACGCGCGCATTTCCCTGACCATTGATCAGTATGCGCTGCTCAGCCAGCAGGCGCAGCTAGCCTGGTCCAGCGGACAACTCATCTCAGACTAATTTTTACACTAGAAAACAACACTGAAAAGATATGAAATCGCTTATCCCTACGGTTCTCATGGTGCTACTGGTATTCCAAGCTTGCACCGAAGCTACCCCACCTGCCCAACAAACGGAGCAGAAAACTTCTGCGGTACCGGTAAAAATCGAAAGCCTGATGCGTGACGATGCCCCATCCAAAGTGATGGCCAGTGGTATGGTTGCTTCAAAAGAAGAAATTCGCCTTGCTTTCAAAATTGGCGGCGTGATCAGCGCGGTATACGTACAGGAAGGAAGCCGGGTAAAAAAAGGCCAGTTGCTGGCGCGGCTTGACCCGCAGGAAATCAATGCCCAGGTAGCCCAGGCAGAAGCCAATCTCGAAAAATACCAGCGGGACCTTGACCGGGTTACGCGCTTGTACAAAGATACCGTTGCTACCCTGGAGCAGGTGGAAAACCTGACCACGGCAGTGGACGTCGCCAAATCTCAATTGGAAATTGCCGCTTTCAATAAAAATCACGCGGCCATTTATGCTCCGACCTCCGGCCGTATTTTGAAGCGCTTTGCAGAAAAAGGAGAGATCATTGGTCCGGGTAACCCAGTTTACTTTCTCGCGGCAGACCGCAGCGCCCAGGTCCTGCGGCTAGGCCTTTCCGATGTGGACGTAGTGAAACTCAAATTAGGTGATCCGGCAGATGTACAGCTAGATGCCTGGCCTGGTCAGCGTTTTCAGGCGCAAGTCAGTGAAATTGCTGCGGGGTCTGACCCCATGTCTGGCACCTTTGAAGTAGAGCTTAGCCTAAAGACGGAAGGTAAAAGCGTGAAAAATGGATTTATCGGGAAAGCCACCATCTTTCCCCGCTTGACTGCCAATCGCATTCGGGTACCGATGTCGGCCATGATTGAAGCTAACTCAGAGAAGGTCCTGCTATATGTCCCCAATGAAGCCGGAGATGGCGTAGAGGAAATCAGCATCTCTTCTTATGAAATAGCTGACGAATATCTGTCTGTACCCGTCGAAGAATTGAGAGGCGTTCGCTATGTGATCACGGAGGGTGCCCGCTATGTAGATAAAGAAAATCCCATCCGGATTGTGAATCAACCTTCAGATAGTCCTTTTGTCGCTCGTAACTAAGTACTGCAAATCCTGAAATCATGAAATTGCCAAAATTAGCGATAGACAACTACGCTTTCGTAGTAGTCCTGGTCTTCATGGGCCTTAGTACCGGGATTCTGTCCTTCCTGAACATGCCCCGTTCGGAAGATCCGGCTCTGGACTTTCCCTTTCACAACATCGTTGCCGTATATCCCGGGACCAGCCCAGAAGACCTCGAACAATTGGTGGTAGACCCCATCGAAGACCGCCTTAATGAATTGGAGGACGTCAGGGAAATCAAATCTACCATGCTGGATGGCGTAGCTATCATCAATGTAGAAAGCGAATTTGAGGTAGATGTGGATGACCGTTTTGATGAGGTAAATGCTAAAGTCAACGCAGCCCGCTCCGAATTGCCCGATGGCTTGATCAGCCTGGAAGTTACCCAGTTCTCCCCTTTGAATGTGGTGATTCTGCAACTGGCCTTGCTTTCCCCTACGGCCCCTTATAATGAATTACTGGACTGGGCCGAGAAACTAGAAGGGGTACTGGAAAAAGTGGACGGCGTCCGGACCGTGGATCTTGAAGCCTATCCTGAGGAAGAAGTCCGCATTGCCCTGGATATGGAGAAAATGGCCCGCTTGCAGATTCCGCTCAACCAACTGGCGGGTATCATTCAAAGCAACAATGCCAACATTCCTGGTGGAGAAGTGAAAGCCGGAACCCGGTCTTTTGCCCTCAAAACCAGTGGCGGCTATAAATCGGTGGAAGAACTGAAGGAAACCGTCATTGCTTCCCGTAACGGGAAGCTGGTTCACCTCAAGGATATAGCCCGAGTGTACCTGAGCTATGAAGACGAGCAATACCTGGCTCGCATGAACGGCGAAAGGGCACTTTTTGTCTCCGTAACCCAAAAGAAAGGCAAGAACATCCTGGCCATTGTAGAGGCGCTGGAGAAAGAGGTGGAAGCCTTCAAACCCTTGCTGCCGGAAAATATGGTCTTGAATTACGCCTTCGAACAAGGACCCGCGGTGTCTGCACGGATCAATGATTTCTTCATCAACCTCTTGCAAGGAATCCTGCTGGTAGGGGTGGTTATCCTGATTTTTCTGGGTATTCGGAACTCCCTGATCGTGATGACGGTGATTCCTACCTCTATTCTGATTGCCATTTTCCTCCTGGACCTCAGTGGCTTTGGCTTACAACAAATCTCCATTGCCGGGCTGGTGATCGCCCTGGGCTTGCTGGTGGACAATGGCATTGTGGTCGTGGAAAACATTTCCCGCTTCGTCCAACAAGGCATGCCGCTTAAAGAAGCCGCCGCCAAAGGCACTTCTGAGGTGGGCTGGGCCCTGGTGAGTTCTACAGCCACCACCATGCTGGCCTTTTTCCCTATGACCCAACTTGGCGGAGGTACCGGACAGTTTATCCAATCGATGCCGATCACGGTGATTTTTAGCCTGCTGGCTTCTCTGGTGCTGGCGCTGGCCCTTACGCCGCTATTGGCGAGTAAACTGATGCGGAAGAAAGTAAGCGATAAACTGAACGCCGTAGAGCGCTTTATGCAAGGTCTGGTACAAAATGTCTATCGGGGCGCCTTGAATTTTGCCCTGGCCCGCCCAGTTGTGATGGTATTGCTGGGCGTAGCTTCCCTCGCCGGGAGTATCGCCTTGTTCCCATACGTAGGCGTGAGCTTCTTCCCATCGGCAGATAAACCTTTATTGGTCATCAATATCAACACCCCGGAAGGCACCAATCTGACACGCACCAATGAAGCCGCGCTCTTTGTTGAGTCGGTCTTGGACAGCATGGAGGAGGTCAGAGGGCATGTAACCAATGTAGGGCATGGCAATCCCCAGATTTATTACAACCTCATTCCTAAAAACTTCGATAAGCAACATGCGCAGGTGTTGGCTCATCTGGAAAAATGGGAGAACCGAAGCTTTTATGCGACCATAGATAAACTGCGGTCAAAGTTTGCCGGCTACACTGGCGCCCGGATTACCGTAAATGAACTGAAAAATGGTCCGCCCTCCGAAGCGCCCATTGCGATTCGGGTCATTGGAGATAACCTGGATTCTATTCGACATTATTCCCTGGGGCTGGAGGCACTGATCGCCAGCAAGGAAGGGGTCATCAACGTAGACAACCCCCTCGCCCAGAGTAAAACCACGCTGAGGACCAAGATTAAACGGGACAAGGCGGGTATGCTCGGCGTACAACTCGCTGACATAGATTTTGCGGTGCGAACCTCTATGACGGGTAACCGATTGGGGATTATGAATACGGATGATGGAGAAAAATACCCCATTACGGTGCGCATGGATAAAGGGGAGGATGCCCGGATTTCAGATTTTCAGCGCGTGGCCGTAGCCAGTCAGGCCGGGGCCCAGGTACCGCTTTCTCAATTAGCCCAGTTACAATTCCAGGCAGATGCTTCTAAGATCAACCATTATGATTTGGAGCGGAACACCATCGTGACTGCGGATGTGATGGATGGCTACAATGTTACCTCCATTACCCAAGACCTGATCAATGACCTGGATAAGATTAAGCTGCCTACCGGCTACAGTTTCTTTATTGCTGGCGAGTACCAAACCCAGCAGGAGTCCTTTGGGGATTTGGGACAAATGCTCCTCATCGCCATCCTGGGCATCTTTGCCGTGTTAGTGCTGCAGTTTAAATCTTTCAGTCAGCCCTTTGTGGTGCTTTCTGCGATTCCTTTGGCCTTCAGTGGTTCGATTGTGGCCTTGTTCCTGGCAGGCTATTCCTTCTCCTTCCTGGCCTTTGTGGGCTTTACCTCCCTGGTAGGGATTGTGGTGAATACCTCCATCATTCTGGTGGACTACGCCAACCAGCTTCGGGCCAAAGGCCTGCCCTTGAGAGAGGCTTTGCAGCAGGCTAGTGAGACCCGTTTTACCCCTATCCTGTTGACGACCCTGACGACCATCCTGGGACTGTTGCCGCTGACCTTGAGTGGTAGCAACCTTTGGGCCCCGCTAGGCTGGACCATCATTGGCGGGATGGTATCTTCTACCATTCTGACCCTGCTGATCGTACCTGTGCTGTATCAGTGGTTGACGCCGAAGGAGGGATAAGTCATACATACAAAAACCAGCAGGGGCAGCACTCAGTGCCTGCCCCTGCTTTTTTTATCTTATACAGAAAAAGGTTCTATCGATAAGTCTGCGCATTATGCTCATCCCCATAGGTCATGCGATGATCCTTTAAGGCTTTCATGCCCAACTGGATTCCTTCCAGGGTCATGGGGAACATGCGGAACTTCATAAAGCGGCGCAGGATAGAGGTAGACTCAAAGTAGTTCCAGGAATACTCAGGATTGGGGTTGATCCAGATCATGTGTTCGAAATGATCCTGCATGCGTTGCATCCAGACGATGCCGGGCTCCTCGTTCCAGTACTCCACGCTCCCGCCTTTGTACATGATCTCCACGGGAGACATGGCTGCGTCCCCCACAAAAATCACTTTATAATCTCTTTTGTAACGGTTGAGCAGGTCCCAGGTAGGAATGCGCTCTCCGTGCCGACGACGGTTGTCCTTCCAAACATAGTCATAGAGGCAATTGTGGAAGTAGTAAAACTCCAGTTGCTTGAATTCGTATTTGGCGGCGGAAAAAAGCTCAGAGCAAATCCGCACATGGTCGTCCATGGAACCGCCGATGTCAAACAGCAAAAGGACCTTTACTTTGTTGCGGCGGGTCGGCCGCATCTGTATGTCCAGGTAACCCGCGTTTTCGGAGGTCTTACGAATGGTATCTTTCAGGTTGAGTTCGTCGGCCACGCCTTCTCGCGTGAGGACGCGGAGCCGCTTGAGCACCAGCTTGAGGTTCCGGGTGTTCAGCTCGACTTTGCCGTTGAGATTGGCGTACTGACGCTTATCCCAGACCTTAATGGCATTGCGGTGCTTGCTCTGCCCGCCCATCCGGAAGCCTTCTGGGTTAAAGCCGCTGTTGCCAAAGGGAGAATTACCCTGGGTGCCAATAAAGGTATCACCGCCTTCGTGGGCTTCCTCCTGCTCCTCCATCAATTGCTTGAAGCGTTCCATAAGGGCATCCAGCCCGCCCATGGATTCAATGGCTTCCAGGTCTGCAGGATCGATCACCTTCTCCAACTGGGCGCGTAGCCACTCTTCCGGAACCTGCTCCCAGAAGGCCTGGTCCAGGCCCTCTTTTCCCTGGAAGTACTGCCCGAAGAGGACATCATAGCTATCTAACTGGGCCTCATGCTTGACCAGAATGCTGCGACTGAGGTAGTAAAATTCCTCCAGAGAGGACTTAATCAGGTCCGCCTCCAGGGCTTCCATCAAATGCAGGTATTCCTTGATGGAGACTTTGATGCCATGCTGGCGCAGCAAGAGGAAAAATTTAATAAACACAGCCTACTGGGTTTAAACGTACATCGGGTTTATCCACGGTTCCATTGGCGGAGCTTTTCTATCACCTGATAGTCCTGCTCATTCTTGATCAGGGCCCCTTCAAACGGAGGCATGTTTTCTTTGAGGTTGACTTCTTCCAACTCCTTGAGATTGATGCGTTCAAGGATGATCAACTTGAGCCAGTCGATTAACTCACTGGTCGAAGGTTTTTTCTTGATCCCTTTTACCTCTCTGATCTGATAGAAGATTTTCAAGGATCGATCCAATAAGGTCTGGTCCAAACCGGGATGGTGAACATCCACGATCTGTTTCATGGTCTGCTGGTCCGGGAATTGAATATAGTGGAAAAAGCAGCGACGCAAAAAGGCATCTGGTAGCTCCTTTTCGTTATTCGAGGTGATGATGACGATGGGGCGATGCTTAGCTACGATGGTTTCTTGCAATTCGTAGCAGTAGAATTCCATTTTGTCCAACTCCAGCAATAGGTCGTTGGGAAATTCGATGTCTGCCTTGTCGATCTCATCAATCAGGAGGACTACGGGCTCATCGGCAGCGAAGGCCTCCCAGAGTTTTCCTTTTTTGATATAGTGAGAAATATCCTGTACCCGATCGGAACCGAGTTGAGAGTCCCTTAATCGGGATACCGCATCATACTCATACAAGCCCTGCTGAGCCAGGGTGGTTGACTTGATGTGCCAGGTGATCAGGGGTTTGTCCATGGCTTTGGCGATCTCATGTGCCAACATGGTCTTTCCCGTCCCTGGTTCTCCTTTGACGATGAGCGGTTTCTGAAGATGTATAGCGGCGTTGACTGCGATAGAAAGGGCCTTGGTGGCCACATAGGATTCCGTCCCCTTAAAACTCATATATTTTTGCTCAAAATGATGGCCCTGAGGCGGGCGCGTGCGATAGTTCAACCAAGATACGCAGATTAAGTTTCTGATGAAAAAGCAGCTAATTCCCTTATTTTCCGCCGTTTTTTCAGAATATCAGAAGAATCTAACATTCGGACCGGTCTGATTAAATGATTCCCTGAATTCAAATTTTCAAATATGAATTGTCTTAAGTGATTGATAGATAGTTGGTTGTGCTTGTGGTGAAAGCGAAGAGGAAAATTTTGTCCATCAAATCCTACAAAATCATGGTCTTTTTTGCGCGATTCTGGCAGGAACTTTACTTTTCTTCTATTTGGGGGGAAAATCTCCTTTCTTTGTAATGAACCTAAGTTCCTTCCTTACCATACCCCTCAACCTATTCGCAAATGCCTGAAGATGCGCTGGCATACAGTGAGCGCAGACTTGCCTGGACGTAAGTCACCTTTCAAGGTATTGGAGTTGATACATGGTATCGAAGAAGGGCATTCTAGCCCAATTCTTGTATCCAGTTATCGTAAAGTTGCCAGAGGCAGATAAAGAAAATTATCTGTAGCTGGCATTTTTTTTTGTCCACCCTTTACCAAACTTCCAATAAACGCTCGAGAAAGACAGTTTGCTGGCAGTTTTCATTCATGAAAATGGTGAGGCGAATGCGATAGGTACCGGAAATTTCATAGGACTTGAGCGGTTGCTCTTCCGTAGAGGTGGTCCCATCTCCAAAATCCCAAAGGAACCTTTCACCGTATTGATAACGGGCCCGGAAGCGGGTGGGCGTATCACGGTTGATCCGAAAGTCCTTGGCCCGTACATAAATATCAGCCTGGATAGAATCGGTGGGGAGTTCGCTAATCTTCAGGAGCCAAAAATCCTGGTCCTGACTGGCTTGGGGAGAGAAGACATTATTTTTTTCCCCTAAGGCATAAAAGACCCCTGGCTCAAACTCCAGGATGGCCCGGCAGCGCTCGTGATCAGGCCCGCCGTAGGTTTTTTTCCAGATCATTTTCCCCTGCTCATCTACCCGTAGTAACCAGAAGTCATCTCCTCCTTTACTGTAGGGGTTACTGCTGCCACGGGAAAGAGAATAGCCACTGAGTAGGTAGCCTCCATTGCTACAGGCGATCATATCTGTCAAAAATTCATGTTCGTCCATCGGAAAATGCTGCTCTCTGATCAGTTTGCCGTTGGAGGTAAGTTTCATCCACCAGAAATCCTGGCCTGTTTGTTCATATTTGCGGTCGCCAGCCACGATGATGCGCCCATCCTCATTGGTGAGAATGGCTTTGAGTTGTCCTCCTTCAGGGCTGGGATATGCCCTTTGCCATTTGATCTGTCCCGTTTCCGAAAGACGGGCTACATATCCGTTGCCATAGGCACCCAGGCCTTTTTCTCTTAGGAAGCGTGAATCTGTAACCCCAGCCAGCAGATAATCGCCTGCTTTGTCCTGGGTAATGGCGGTAGCCCAATCGGTGAGGGAGCCGCCGAGTTTTTCACTGAAGCGGACCTGCCCCCGGTTGTCAATCTTGAGGGTCCAGGGATCTCCCATGCGATTCGGCCGTTTCAGCAAGCCGTCTACGGAGTGGGTGCCTCCGGCAATAATATAGTCGCTGTAATTGCCCGAGATTACCTGATAGGCCTGATCGCCATGGCTGCCTCCATAGCTTTGCAACCACTCCACCGTCCCTGTACTGTCGAGTTTACCGACCAGGACATCGGACCAGTAGGTGTCATCGCCTTTTTCTGCGTGGGGAATGAGGGAATTGGTGATGCCGATAAAAAGGACCCCTCCATCATCGGTGAGGACCAGGTCCCGTAATTCTTCGCAACCGGTCATGGATACTTCCCGTTCCCACAGCAATAATCCGTCTGGGGAGATTTTCAGAATCCAGATATCGGCACAGTTGTCAGGTAAGGAATCTTCCACGGTCGTATGTCCCCCGATCACCAGGCTGCTGTCTGGGCCTTTGGCCATGGTGACCGGCCAATCGCTTCCATGATTATCGAAAAACATCTGCCATTCCAGCTCGGGAAATAGCTGGGCGGAACAAAAAACCGGTAGGCTCAGCAACAGAAATAAAGAGAAGGTACTTTTCATAAGTATTCGGGCCAGTCTACCGGGAGGTGTAAAAATAAGGGCAAATACCCTACTCTACAAGCGGAAAGGGGCTGCTTCAGCCAGATGGGTAGGGAAATAGGGGTAGGAAATGGGCGGGTGAAAATGCCTATTCCGATATTTTAACCAGAAAAATATCGCGACTCGCACAAAATTTTTTTTCTGCCTTATGTAAAGCTTTTTCTCTAAATGCGAGCAGGGATATCCAAATAGGCGGTCTGGCTCTGGTGAACGGTTATTTTCCCGGTGTGAAGGGTTGAAAGGGCGCTTGTGACTTATGTAAGGTCCATAATTTTTGTGGTTTCCTTAGCCCTGGGTGAGCCCTTACCTTTAGGTTGTAGGTCGGTGCTAGATGATTCATGTTAAAGGAACCTTCAAAGATTTCACGTATGAAATCCAGCACGCGTTACCTGGCTCTTTTATTTCTCTTGATTCTGTTGAACCTGGCGGGAAGGAATGATGTGATTGCACAGCAGCATCCGAGTAAGCTTGGTACTGCTTTCTGGAAGAACCTCAATCCGCACAGCTCTGTTATTTCTAAGCTGTTCATTGATGCGAAGAAATTTCAGATCACTGCCTATGAAGACTGTTATGCCGGCGATTGCAGCTGGGATCCCACGACCCTGCGAAAAACTGGTAATGTGTGGGTTGCAACCTACCACCAGGATTTCACTAGCTATGAATTGAATTTTCGATTCATCAGCCCAAACAAAATTTATCTCCTGGCGAAAACCCAATACCGGGATAGTGATGAGATGGATGTACTAGAGTACTTCTTTGTAAGAAGCTACGAAAAAGGTAAAAGCGGAGGAATTTCGAACAAATAACATACGATCGGTCCAAGCCCTGCACCAAGCGTAAGGTCACGATTATCGCACTTTCACGCGTCCTTACAGCACTGATCAGATTCCCCTTTTGAAGAAAACACCTATTCTTCCCTTTTACCGGAAGTACAAAGATTTAGGGTTTTGTGGTTTTTATGATTATGGAGACAGGCACTCATTGAGTGCCTGTTTTTTTTTGAGCTTGTTCGGCCATTGGGATGTTAGGTGGAGGGGAAGCCTCGGCCCAAAGCCTCTTTCCTAAGAGGCGATTAGTTACCGTCAGGATTGGTTTCCTGGTCGATCTGCTCCACGATGATGCCTTCATTGGCTTCGGGCGCTGTACCATAGACCGAAAGGCTAATGGTGGTTCCGATGCGGACGGAATCGCCTACCCCGGAGCGAGGCGTCTGGGCATAAATCTTTCCCAGTTCTTCTGACGGACCGCGGGAGTTATAGACTACACTGCCTATGCCCAGGCCCATATCTTTCAGCAAGCCGTAGCCTTCATCATACGTCAGCCCGGTCAAATCCGGAATTTTTACCCGGTAAGCCCCCAGACCCTGACCGACGACCACATCGATACGGGAGCCCATCGGGACTTTGATGTTGCTTTTACCCGAAATGTCCTGTCCATTGTATTTCACTTCCAGGACTTTATCTTTTCCAATATGAGGCACCCGGGTCACACGCCCCACAGCCAGTTTTTTCCCTTCCAGCCGTACTTTGGCCTGATAGAGAATCATATCCTTGATCAAAGGCACCGCTACCATGGGTGGCCGACTTTGGTTGATGGTCAACGATACCAGTCTGCCCGGCTTCACCCGGCTATAGGGGCCTGGATATTGCTTGACGACCAGTCCTGGGGCCATGCCTTCCATGTAAATGGAGTCTGGCTCCTCATCGGGACGAAGATCAGCGTCATCCAGCAACTCGAGGGCTTCGGCATAGGACATCTCCTGTACATCCGGCACCGTAATCCCGGCGCCATGGCGGGTATACATGGGTAAAATGAGGAAGAAGAGGGCGAGGTAGGTGAGTACGCCTAGCCCTACTAATCCCAGCAGGGTAAACAGAAACTCTCTACTAACAAAATACTTGAACATGTTTGCAATAATTAGCCCTTCGCTATGCGGTGGGGTGCTCTCTGTAAAAATACGCAGCCCGGACTTTAGAGTTAGTTACGATTTACAAAATTCTCTCCTTCTCTGCAATCTTGCCCGGTCTTGGACCAGGACTACATCCGATCCGGCATGCTGATGCCCAGCAATTCCATGGCTTGTTTCAGGGTTTCCCCAGCCGTATTGGATAGCGCAAACCGGAAAGCCCGGGTGTGGGGCGAATCGCATTTAAGGATGGGGGCTTCATGATAAAAGCGGTTGTATTCCTTGGCCAATTCATAAGCGTAGTTCGCCATCAGGGCCGGATTATTGGTATCACAAGCCTCTCCCAGCACCTCAGGATACCGGAAGACCAATTGCAGGACGCTCAGCTCTTCTTCCAGCAAAGGCAGTTCCAGTTCCTTGGCAGGATCATATTTTTCCTGATCTGCTTCCGCTTTCCGTTTGATGGCCTGGTTTCGGGCGTAGGAATACTGGATAAAAGGCCCGGTATTGCCCTGGAGCTGAATGGACTCCTCCGGCTTAAAGAGAATCCGCTTCTTCGGATCTACTTTTACCAGAAAATACTTTAAGCCCCCGATGCCCAGAATTTCATATAAGCGATGCAGTTCTTGCGCATTCAGCCCTTGAATTTTATCTGGATTCTCCAGGGTGGCGGCTTTGGCCGTCTCCGTCATGTCATCCATCAGGTCATCTGCCTCAACGGTGGTGCCTTCCCGGGATTTCATTTTTCCGGTGGTGAGCTCTACCATGCCATAGGAAAGATGGAAAAGCCCTTCTCCATAAGGTTTCTCCAGTTTCTGCAGGACATTGAAAAGGACTTTGAAATGGTGGTCCTGCTCATTGCCTACCACATAGATAGATTTATCCATCTGATAAGCATCATATTTATCCTGCGCTACCGCCAGGTCCTGGGTGATGTATAGAGAAGTTCCGTTGGACCGGAGTAAGGTCTTTTTGCCCAGCTTATCCGCTTCCAGGTCTACCTCTACGGAACCTGCTTCGGTGGTATAAAAAATGCCTTTGTCCAATCCCTCCTGTACACTTTCCTTGCCCCGTTGATATACCTGAGACTCGTAGAAGTACTTTTCAAATTTGATGCCCAGGCGTTCGAAGGTTTTTTCAAAAGAATCGTAAACCCACTGGTTCATCTGGGTCCAGAGTCCCCGGATTTCGGGATTCCCTTCCTCCCAGGCTACGGTCATCTCATGGACCGCTTTCATGATGGGAGCTGCTTTTTCCGCAGCGGCCTTGTCCATGCCTTCCTCCATCATGGCGGCTACTTCGGCCTTGTATTGGTTGGCAAAAGCGACGTAATAGTCGCCTACGAATTTATCTCCATTTTTGCCGGTACTATCCGGAGAGTCGTTTAAGGCAGCTTGTTGCCAGGCTACCATGGACTTCGAAATATTGGAGCCCCGGTCATTGAACAGACAGGTCTGATGCACGTCATAGCCACAGGCTTCCAGGATTTTACTCAGGGAATAGCCCAGCACAATATTCCGGAGGTGGCCCAGGTGCAGGGGTTTGTTGGTGTTGGGGGAGCAATACTCCACTACTACGCTTTTGCCTGCTCCGATCTCCAGCTTGTAGTATCCTGGGTCGGTACTGGCCTCGTGCAGGAACTGCTGCCAGAAGGTAGTATGTAAACTGAGGTTCAGGAAGCCCTTCACCACGTTGAAGCCAGAAATCTCGGCTACGTTCTCCACCAGCCATTGACCGATGGATTCCCCGATTTGTTGCGGCGCCCCCAGCTTATATCGGCTTAAGGAAAAGACCACCAGGGTAAAGGTACCCTCAAAATCTTTGCGGGTTTCTTGAATGGGAAGACTGGAAGGGTCTACTTCCAACTCATATACGGACTTAATGGCTTCCGCACTAGCCTGTTGCAAGGTGTGGATGAAATTGCTCATAACGATAAAATCGCCCTCAGTTTGGAGGGGCAAAAATGAGAAAAAAAAGGGGGTATTACAATGAAAGGAAGAGGGATCAGGCCCGGCGCCTGCGGGAAAGGAATCGTCTTCGGTGGTGGCGATTCAATGTGAATGTCCGTACTTTGGGGCTTGGAAGGACAAACATGGGGTTTTCCTGTCAATTATTGGTGAATGCCGCGCCCTCACATTGTCGTAAATACTCGCTTACTATTGCCGAATCGTTTGGAGGGCATCAGCCGTTTTGCTTACGAGCTTTTGCAACGCATGGTTGCGCGGCATTCGGAAGTGGATTTCTCCTTCCTGTTTGACCGGGCTTTTGATGAAAAATACCTCTTTGGCAGCAATGTCGAACCCTATGTGATCGCCCCTCAGGCCCGCCATCCCTTATTATGGCATGCCTGGTTTCATTTCCAACTGCCGCGCTGGTTGAAGAAGCATCCGGCCACGGTTTTCTTTTCTCCGGAATTTTACCTGCCGAAAGCGGATTTTGTCCCTCGGGTGCCCGTCTTTCATGACCTGGCCTATGAGCACTTCCCCCAGGATTTGCGCCCCTGGGCTTCCCATTATTGCCGGAAATACTCTCCCAGATATGCGCAGTGGGCCGACCATGTGCTGACGGTGTCGGATTTTTCCCGCCAGGATATTATGGAACGCTATGGGCTGCCTCCGGAAAAAATTTCAGTTGCTCCTAACGGCAGCAGTCGAGCCTTTTCGCCCCTTTCGTCCGAAAATATCCAGTCCGTACGAGATCGTTTCAGCCAGGGAATGCCTTACTTCCTTTTTGTAGGAACCCAGCAACCTCGCAAAAATCTCCCACATTTGCTGGAAGCCTTTGACCAGTTTTGCGTTCAGCACCCGGATGCGGGAGTGCGCTTGCTTCTGGTGGGGCGCAAAGGCTGGAAAAATCAAGAAGCTGAACAGGTATATCAAGCTATGCAGGCTCGGGACCGGGTGATATTCACCGGATTTGTTTCTGATGAGGATTTGGCCTTATTGTATGGAGGATGTCTGGCCTTGACCTATGTACCTTATTTTGAGGGCTTTGGATTGCCCTTGCTGGAAGCCATGCAAGCAGAAGTCCCTATATTGACCAGTCGTGAGAGTGCTTTGCCCGAGGTAGCAGGAGAGGCGGCCTTGCTGGTTGATCCCTTTCGACCGGAAGCCATCGCCGAAGGTCTGAAACAGCTATGGGAGCAAGAGGGATTGCGGGAAAAGCTGGTAGCTGCGGGTCGTATGCAGCGTGAAAAATTTTCCTGGGACCAGACCTATGCTTCCGTTTGGCCCGTTTTGAGTCGGTATTTTTGACCCTTAAACCTACACGAACCTTCTGCATTGACACACGGAGGATAGAATAGAACGAATGATCGAAACGATTCATGCAACGTGGAGGTAAAATGCATATAAGCCTGATAATTTAACCCCCCAAAAGCTATGAAACATTATGTACCCTTATTGTGGATAGCCCTTTTCTCCGTCAGTTTTACCGCCTGTAAGGCTACCAAAAAAGCCTACAAAAAAGGTGATTACGAGACTGCTGTATTTAATTCGGTGGATCGGCTGCGGAAATCCCCCAACAACAAAAAAGCCATTGAAACGCTGCAAGCTGCCTATCCGGATTTGCTGGAGTACTTCCAGGAAAAAATTGCCAATGCCAAGCGCAGTGGCAACCAAATGCGCTGGGAAGAAGTAGCTGGCTACTATAGTGTCCTCAATCGTATCTACGATGAGGTTCAGCGAGCGCCCGGAGCACGGGATGTTTTGCCCGAAGTCAAAAACTTCCAACCTGAATACCAGGTGGCCGCGACTAATGCAGCGGAAGCGCGCTACCTGCTCGGTGAGCAGGCCCTGACCCAGGGAAAAGCCGGGAACCGGGAAAGTGCCAAGGAAGCCTATTACCATTTCCAGACGGCCCTGGATTACCGCAATCCTTTCAAGGATGCCCAACAGAAAATGGAAGAAGCACAGTTTGAGGCGACGCTTTTTGTCCGGATTGACCCTATTCCGATGCACTCGCGTACCCTCTCCCTGACCAACGAATTCTTTGAAAATCAGATGACGGAATTTATCCGTTCGCGGCCCACCAGCCCTTTCATTCAGTTTTACTCCGGAAAAGACGGGGACCTGAGTGAGGATGGCCCTGACCATGTGATCCGGATGATCTTTGATGACTTTGTGGTCGGACAGGCCTATGTCAAGGAAACCGTCTTGCAGCGTCAGAAGGACGATGTGGTGGTCGGTACGGTCAAGGTTACCGAAGACTCCACCGCGGATGTTCTGGGAACCGTAAAAGCAGAGGTTCATCAATTCCAGAAGGAAATCAGTTCCAGCGGTTTGCTAAATTTTGAGGTCATCGATACTCGTACCAATAGCCTGATGACTCAGCGCAAATTCCCCGGTACATTTATCTACTATGACCAGTGGGGATTCTACAGTGGAGATAAGCGAGCCTTGACCACCGAAGACAATCAATTCTGCCGGAAACGCAATCCTGCGCCTGATCCTTCCCCTCAAACGCTCTTTATCGAGTTCACCAAACCGATCTTCGATCAGGTAACCAGCTTTGTAGGTTCTTACTACCGAGACTTTTAAGATCAAAACAAAATCATAATATTGCGGCTACCGATATCCGGTAGCCGCATTTTTTTTATCCATAGCTTCTGTCTCATGAAAGCTTTCCTCGACGCTGACTTTCTGTTACATACAGATACCGCCCGGCAGCTTTATCACGAATATGCTGCGTCCTTGCCGATCATCGACTACCATTGTCACCTTTCCCCAAAGGACATAGCCGAAAACCGGACCTTTTCGGATCTTACGGCAGCCTGGTTGGAAGGCGACCATTATAAGTGGCGGGCCATGCGCACGCATGGGATAGCGGAGACCTATATCACCGGCGAGGCTTCGGCTTATGAGAAGTTTGAAAAATGGGCAGAGACGGTTCCCTACACCCTGCGGAACCCGCTGTTTCACTGGACGCATTTAGAATTACAGCGATACTTTGGGATTAAAGAGCTGTTGAACCCTGGCAATGCCCGGGACATCTACGCTCAAGCCAATGCCCAACTGCAGGAGCCTGGTTTGTCTGTCCAGGGCATCCTCAAACGCATGCAGGTCGAGGTGGTATGCTCCACGGATGACCCCACAGATGATCTGTCCTTTCATCAGGCTGCTCAGGAACAAGGTCTCTCCACGGCCGTTTATCCAACCTTCCGTCCGGATCGGGCCCTGATGGTCGATGACCCCGAGGAAATCAACGGCTATTTTGATCAGCTGTCTGAAGTCTGTGCCGCGCCCGTAGACCATTTTATTGACTTACTCGATGCCCTCAAACGTCGCATGGATTTCTTTCATCAGTTGGGGTGCCGACTCTCAGACCACGGGCTGGAATACCTGCCTTCGGTGGATTTCGAGGACGAAGAAGTCAACCAGATTTTTCATAAAATCCGCCTCCGGCATCGCCTGATGCCCGGAGAGATCGCTAAATACCAGTCTTCGCTGCTGTATCATCTGGGGCTGATGTATCATGAGCATGGCTGGACCATGCAATTTCATTTGGGGGCTCTCCGCAATAACAACAGCCGCTTGTTAAAGCAGGTAGGCAAGGATGCAGGAGTCGACTCCATTGGTGATTTTGCCCAGGGTCAAAGCCTGGCTCGCTACCTGGACCGACTGGACCAAACCAACCAACTGCCTCGGACCATCCTTTACAACCTCAATCCCCGGGACAATGAGGTCTTTGCCAGCATGGTCGGGAACTTCAATGACGGGAGCATCGCCGGAAAAGTGCAATATGGCTCGGCCTGGTGGTTCCTGGATCAGAAGGACGGTATGGAGAAGCAGATCAATGCCTTGTCCAATATGGGACTGCTGAGCCACTTTATCGGCATGTTGACCGATTCACGGAGCTTCTTATCTTTCCCCCGGCATGAATACTTCAGGCGCATCCTCTGTAACCTGATAGGGGCAGAAGTAGAGCGAGGCGAAATTCCCGCGGAAATGGACTGGTTGGGAGAGATGGTCAGCCATATCTGCTACCACAATGCCCGTAACTACTTTGGATTCGGAGAGACCGCTAGCTGAGTAATTTCCAGACCAGGGTTTTGAGGATATGGCTTTCATCCATCAGGGTGGGCTTGACCCCTTTGAGCATCAGGTCCGCTTCTCTGAGGTAACTCAGGTTGCGGTGCGTCTGCTGCACGCTGTAGCGCGCGCTTCCGGCCGCATAGTCTTTGGCCTGAAAGTAGTTGACCCCGAACTGGTGTTTGATGGAATTGGGATCACGCAACTTGAAGCGGTGGACCAGGGAGATGTGATGGAAAAAATTGTAGAGACTGCTCAGGGTCAGGATAGGGGGATTAATCTTGACATTCTGGGTAAGCTTGTCCACAATCATATGGGCTTTGACCCGATTCTTTTCTGCTAAGGCGCCTACCAATTCAAAGGAATTGAACTGCTTATCGACATTGATCATGTCGTACACCAGGTCTTTACTGAGCTTGGTTTGTTGGGAGGCTTTGAGGGCAATGAACATCTTTTCTAGTTCATTGCTGATCAGGCCGATATTGGTGCCCAGATTACTGGTGAGAATGCCGGAGACTTCTGGGGCTGCCTGGAAGCCTGCATCCTGAATATGACCGCTAATCCATTGCTGTACATCCCGGTCATACATCTTTTTCGCAAAAAAGTCTTCGCCATGTTTTTTGGCCGCGGTAGCCGCAGCTTTGGGTAGCCCCACTTTGGGGTCGCGAAATACCAACACCAGGATGGTGGAAGGGACTGGCTGCTCCAGGTAGGAAACGAATTTTGGCCAGTCGGTCTTGGGGAAGCGATGGGCCTCTTTCAGGATGACGAGCTTGCGGTTGGCCATCACCGGAAAACTCCGGCAGGCATTCATCAAGGAGGCGATCGAAGCGTCAGCCCCGTACAAGACTGTCCGGTTGAAGGCTTTTTCTCCCTCCGTCAGGACGACCCCGTCTTCATCGAGCTTCTGCACGATTTTATCAATGAAAAAACTCTCTGCTCCGTGCAGATAATACACGGGTTTGAGCTTTCCCTGAGAAATGTCGGACAGAATCTTTGCGTATGCCATGTGGTGCGTTCGCTTCTTTGAGTAAAAATAGGCACGGGCTATTCCCCAACCAAATCTGGGCGGCTGCAGTATCCGTTACACTGGCTGGAAGTCGGTTCAGTATCCGTATAGCTGGCTTCGAGCCGGTCGGTGTTGCTTGCCAGAGGCTTGCCGCTGGTTGGTGTTCGTTCACCGGCAGATTGCCGGTGAGGAGGTTTTCCCGGCTGGAAGCCAGTGTTACGGTTGTTCGTGGTTCCGCAGCCCTGGCTTCGAGCCGGTCCGTGTTGCTTGCCAGGGGTTTGCCGCTGGTGGGTGTTCGTTCACCGGCAGATTGCCGGTGAGGGGTTTTTCCCGGCTGGAAGCGGTTGGATGTTCCGTAGCACTGGCTTCGAGCCGGTCCGTGTTGCTTGCCAGAGGCTTGCCGCTGGTTGGTGTTCGTTCACCGGCATTTTGCCGGTGAGGGTTTTATTACCGGCTGGAAGCCAGTGTTACGGGTGTTCGTGGTTCCGTAGCACTGGCTTCGAGCCGGTCCGTGTTGCTTGCCAGAGGCTTGCCGCTGGTTGGGTTCGTTCACCGGCAGATTGCCGGTGAGGGGTTTTTACCGGCTGGAAGCCAGTGTTACGGGTGGTGGGCAGATTCCTGGCTCAGGGCTTTTGTCAAAGCAGCGGTATTGTTTATCTTCAATGACCCTCCTTAAATAAACTGATCTCCATCTCCATGTAACCTCCTTGTTTGCCTTTTGGTAGGCACCGGTAATTATGCCGCAGTTGAGCATATTAAACAAGGTCCTTTTGAAGCGTGATGAGGAAATATGGGTAGCCATCAAAGAGAATCAGGAAAAGGCTCTTTCAGCCCTTTTTATGAAGTATAAATCCCCCTTACTGAATTATGGATACACCATCACCCAGGACCGGGAACTTTTGAAAGACTGTATCCAGGAGCTTTTTGTAGATCTTTGGCGAAGGAAGGACAAGTTGGGCCATGTAGAAAAAGTTAAGTCCTATCTGTTTTCTTCTTACCGGAGATTGATCCTAAACAGGCTAAAAGTAGATCAGAAATGGCTCAGGCTTACCCATCCTCACGCAAATCAACTGATTGAATCCCCTGAGGAGGTTACCATAGGGACCGAGTCAGAAGAAATCCTCAAACGGTATGTAAAACGAAAGATCAACCAGCTTCCGAGACGTCAAAAAGAAATCATTTATCTCTATTTCTATTCAGGCCTATCTCATGATGCCATCGCAGAAATGTTAGGCATCAAGAAGCAGGCTTCCTGGAACCTACTTTCCCGCGCTTTGAAAAAACTCAAGGAACTAGGCCTGGGGCAGGAGCTAGGAAAGAAAGCGTGAGCAGGGATGTTTCGTTCTCCTGGGTCTATGGCTTTTAAGGGGGTGCTTTAGGTAGCATGCCCATTTTTTTGGGAAGAAGTGAGTAGGATTTTCAAAAAACGCTCACTCGTTAGAAATCTTTTGTGAATAGAGATTCCTAACATTTCCCACATCCATGGATTTAGAAAAATTTCGGCGCTATACGGAACTGGATTTTTGCGAAGAACGAATGTTCATCGACTGGGTTTTAAGCCCTGACAAACACCTGGAATCCTTCTGGAATGCGTTTTTGGAGGAGTACCCTGAAAAGAAAGAAGCGCTAGCGACGGCGCGCAGGTTAATTGCCCGGACGACAGTGGCGATGACTGCGGAAGGCTTTTCCCTGAGTGAAGAAGAGGAACTGATGGAGGGCATATTCATGGGGATCAGGCGGGAGGAAAAGACCTATCCACAAAAGCGATACAGCCTGCCTTACTGGTCTACCTGGGCCGCCATGATCGTCCTGTTGCTTTCAGTTTCAGGAGGTCTGTACTTCCTTAACCAGGCTGTGGAGATGCGCTCCTACCAAAGCACTTTTGGAGAGCTCAAAAGTCTCCGTTTACCCGATAACTCCCTGGTAAAATTATATCCAAATTCTGCCATTGAATTTGAAGAGGTCTGGGAGGAAGGAGCAAAGAGAGAGGTTTGGTTACGAGGAGAAGCCTATTTCGAAGTGGAGAAAAAACGCGCACCCACGGCAAAATTCCTGGTGCATACGCCTGATTTGAAGGTGGAGGTCCTCGGGACGGAATTCAACGTCAATACCCGCAAAGATCAAACGGAGGTGGTCCTCAATGAGGGTCAGGTAAAACTGAAGCTAGAGGGTCAAAACCCACAAGCCCTCCTGATGCAGCCTGGGGACATGGTAAGCTATTCCAGAAAAAAAGACCGATTAGCTCAACAAAAAGTAGACTCGAAAGTACGGACCTCCTGGAAGGAAGGTATTCAGCAATTTGACCAGGTTCCGCTATCGAAAGTAGTAGATAGCATCGAAGAAATATATGGAATCCATTTAGAATTAGAGGAAGCTGTATTGGCTAACATGGTGGTGGTGGGGATACCGATGGAAAACAGAGACATAGCGCTTGCTACCCTGGAAGGCATTTTGGGTAAAACTTTAATCCCTCTTTCGGATCAGCGCTATACAACGGATTAAAAAAGCTGGGAACAAGTAGCATTTGCCCCAGCCATCAATGTTAATTATACAACTTTCCAAAATTATGAGTTTGAAACTATTACTCAAAGCCAATCTGGCTGTGCTACTCGTATGTACCCTACTCAGTATGCCCAGATTGCACGCTACTGACTCGCTATGTCTGGATCATGTCTGGGAAGAAAAGCCCCTCGTTGAGGCATTGCATGAATTAAGTGAGGAATTTCAAGTGATTTTCTCCTTTGATCTACGCCTGGTAAAAGGAATCACCGTGGATTATGCTTTTGAAAAATCCGAGTCTCTTGAAACCAATGTCAACCGATTGCTTTCCCATACGGAATTGCGCTATAAGCATCTGGGGGATAAGTTTTATGTGATTTATCGAAACAACAAATCCGGCTCAGGTAAGCTGCGGAAGATGGAGCGGAAGATCAGGCAGCTCCAAAAACTCCAATCCAAGGGGGAGATTGCTTTGTATCCTAAGGTGGTCAATGGAAAAGTGAGCATGAAAAATCTGGCCCGATCGGTCGCAGAAACCAATCGGATACAGAAGAGCATTACAGGTACGGTAAAAGATGAAGAGGGAACTCCGCTGGTAGGGGCGACGGTTCGGGTAAAGGGTGAAAACATCGGTATGAATACCGATGGGGAAGGGAAATTTGCCCTGGAGGTCCCTGAAAACGCCACCCTCGTCATCTCCTACGTGGGCTATGAGACCCAGGAAGTTCAGCTTGGGGAGGAAACCGTCCTCAACATAGTGATGACGCCTGGTTTGTCTTTGGATGGGGTTACAGTAATCGGGACCAGGGGAAAACCCAGAACGGTCTTTGATGCGCCTGTACCGATAGATAATATAGATGCAGGGACCCTGGAGTTATCTGGCAAAGGCGTTTTGGATCAGCAATTGATGTTCAAAGTTCCTTCCTACAACGCTACCCAACAGCCTATTTCTGATGCCGCCGCTCACTTTAGCCCGGCGGACCTGAGAGGCCTTTTTCCCAGCCGTACCCTGGTGTTGGTCAATGGCAAAAGAAAAAATGCGAGTGCGCTGGTCTATAGCTATGTAACCCCTGGTAGAGGAGAAGTAGGGGTAGACATGAAATCTGTTCCCGCTGCTTCTATCGAAAGGGTGGAAATTCTGCGAGATGGCGCGGCTGCTCAATATGGCTCAGATGCCGTAGCCGGCGTGATCAACCTGGTGCTCAAAAAGAAAACCGATCCTTTTATCAACCTGGGATATAGCACCACCAGTGAAGGCGATGGCGAGCAGTACCAGGTGGAAGGTGGATTTGGGGTAAATATTTTGAAAAAGGGATATGCCAACTTCAGTTTCGGATATTTTGACCAAAAAAGAACCCAAAGAGCCGGTACCATTACCAGCCTGGAAGATGAAGCTGGATACTGGGGGGTGAGCGAAACCTCTCCCTTCAACCTGAGCGACCTGAGTGCCTTTCTAGGGCGGGAACCTTCCGCAGGATTCCAGGTGGGCTTACCAGATATGACCATCAGCAATTTCTCTTTCAACGCTGGTTATGTGCTGGATGAGGACACCGATACCGAAGTGTATGCCTTTGGAACCCTGGCCAGAAGATCAGGCTCTGCTCCTCAATTTGCGCGTGTTCCCTATTGGGTACCCGGTTTCCAGGCCATTTATCCTGGGGCAGATTTCTTTCTCGCTGAAATGGCGCCCCAGATTGGAGACCACTCCCTGACCACGGGCCTGAGAACGGTTAGAAATGGCTGGAATTTTGATATCAGCTCTACCCTCGGTCAAAACAGAATTGACTACTACATCGTCAATTCCTTTAACCAGTCTTTTGCCGGAAGTAGTCCTTCTGACTTTTACAATGGTGCTCATCAATTTAGCCATCTGGTGAATAACCTGGATGTTTCCAAGACCTTTGAAACCGTTGGTAACTCCTCTATCACGGCTGCATTCGGGATGGAGCAGCGTACCGAGCGCTTTGAAACAGAGGCTGGAGAGTTCGCTTCCTATGGCAATGGCCAAAGCCCGGATGCCGCTGGTTCCCGGACAGGTTCTGAGTCTTTCCCTGGATTCCGTCCTGAAAACGCCTCTGTTGATTTCAGAAACAACATTGGTGCGTATGCAGAGGTTACCGCAGATTTTAGTGAAGACTTCCTCCTGGGAGGAGCGCTCCGCTTTGAAAACTATAGCGACTTCGGCAGTAATTTGAGTTGGAAACTGAATTCCCGATACAGAATCGCAGATGGGAAAGTCAATGTGAGAGCATCTGTGAGTAATGGGTTCAGAGCTCCCTCCCTGCATCAGATCTATTATACTGCCCTGACTACCACCTTGACTTCTAATGGGGTAGTTCAGAATGGAATCCTCTCCAATGATAATCCTGCCCTTCGTGCATTGGGAATCCCCAGCTTACGGCCAGAAACTTCCTTCAACATAGGGGCAGGCCTTACGGCCCGTCTTTCCTCCAACATCGGCTTAGCGGTTGATTTCTATCAGATTGACGTGGATGATCGCATCGTTTTGTCTGGGCAGGTAACCCAAACCGGGAACCCTAGTTCTCCGATTGACCAGGTACTGTCTAGCGTGGGGGTAGGGTCTATGGGATTCTTCCTCAATGCCATTTCTACCAGGACCCAAGGATTGGATGTGGTGTTGAACTTCAATGGCCTGGAACTCGGTCCTGGGAATTTGGTGGGGAGCGTAGCCATGAACCTCAATAAAACCACCGTACAAGGGGATGTGCAGACTTCCGACTTTATTGAAGCCAACGGACTTTCAGGCAACATCTTTACCCGAGAAGATATTTCCCGGGTCGAAAGCTGGAGACCCCGCACCAAAGTGGTCGGTACAGGTACCTATTACCTCGACAAATTTTCTGCTACCCTCTCTCTCCTCTATTATGGGAAGGTCACATATCTGGCCAATAATGGCATTGATGACGCTACTTACCGCGGCAAATTGCTGACAGATGTGAGTTTTTCGTATGAGATCACCGAAAAGGCGAAACTTACCATTGGTTCCAATAATCTGTTCAATGTGTATCCGGACTCTTTTGCTGATGTCTATAGCGAGGGCCATCCCCAGGATAGAAACCTTGACTTCGTCGGGCGTTTCCAGTATCCCTGGCAGACTACCCAATTTGGGATAGATGGAAGAAGAATCTTCACCAAATTAAGTTTCCGCTTCTAGCGAACCCACCTGACCTAAGCAAACATACTGGCCCGGATTTGTCCTATTGGTATAGGCATTTCCGGGTTTTTTTTCTAACAGCCGGTACCATCCCTCTGCCGCAGCTGCAAGCTGCGGCTACGTCTGCTGGGCCGCCCCGCCACCGTATCACGGGCTTCCAGCCGGTAACATCCTCTGCCGCAGCTGCAAGCTGCGGCTACGTCTGCTGGGCCGCCCCTCACCTCCGTGACACTGGCTTCCAGCCGGTAACATCCTCTGCCGCAGCTGCAAGCTGCGGCTACGTCTGCTGGGCCGCCCCTCACCTCCGTAACACCGGCTTCCAGCCGGTAAAATCCACTGCCGCAGCTGCGAGCTGCGGCTACGGCCGCTAGGCCGCCTCGCCTCGCCACCGTAACACTGGCTTCCAGCCGGTAACATCCTCTGCCGCAGCTGCGAGCTGCGGCTACGGCTGCTGGGCCGCCCCGCCTCCGTAAGACTGGCTTCTAGCCGGTCACTGTCCGTATATCCGGCTTCCAGCCGGTCATCGTCCAGCCAGTGGAACCCTATCCGACCGGCTTCTAGCCGGTCTAGGACTCATCCCGGCTGGAAGCCAGTGTTACAGGGACTGCTGGAAGAATTCCAGGCTGGTGGTGATGGCCAGGTCAAGGCTGGGGTTGCTGCCGGTAAAGGGATGGGCCGCGCCTAAGGTATGGCCGGTTTGGGGGATCAGCCTCATCCTGGTCATGCCCGGGTCTGCATAAATGTTCAGATGTTCGGCTTCAAAGTAGGGGACCGTTTCGTCGTTTTGACCATGCACAAGTAATAGCGGCTTGCCCAGGTTCCCGGCTGCAGCCTGGATATTGAGACTGGTTTTGGCATTTTTTTCGACGTCTTCCAGCAATTCTACCCCTAGTTGAAATTCTTGCTTGGTGCGGCTGTTGAGGACCGTCTTAAAGCCATCTTTTCTCCAGGCAGCCTTATCCTCCTTGCTATAGCGATCAAAAGTGGAAACAGAGGCCCAGGTGCCTACTGCTTTGACGCCCGCGGCTCGCTGTCCGGCCAGGATCGCGATTCCGCCCCCACGGCTATGGCCCAGTAAGCCCAGTCCATGGTGTAAATCCCTACCAAAAAAGTCGGTATGGGTCAGAAGCTGAATAATCTCCAGGGTTTCGGCTACCTCCAGGCTAAAGGTATTCTGCGCGAACTTGTCGAGTTCTGTGAAGGTTTCCGGCTGGCTCCCGATACCGTTATGCGAAAAATTGAACGTCAGGAAGCTAAAACCCGCTTCAACGAATTGCTGAGCGACAAAGGGCACGAACCCCCAGTCTTTAAATCCCTTGAACCCATGCACGTAGACGATGCAGGCTTGTTTGTCCAGGGAATCAGCTCCGTAAAGGTCTATTTGAAGGCTGTTACCGGCTTTGGTCCGGTGTTGAAATGCTTGTGGCATGTAGGCAAGATTGGACCTACAAAGTACTCAAAGTATCCCTGAGTTCCACAAAAGAATCATTGATAATCTGGTTGACCCGATGGACCAAACCCGGTAATTCAGGCAGATTTTCCGAGTTCTTGGCGTTATGCTCAATTTTCAGAATCGCTTTACGAGCCTCTTCAATTCCCATAAAAGCCACCGAGCTTTTAAGCTTATGCGCGCATTTGGCCAGGGAATCATAGTCCTGGTTTTGGCTACAATCCTGCATCTGTTGGAGGATGCCTGGCGTGGTTTCCAGGAACTTATCTATGGTCTTCCGGATGATGACATTGTCTCCTCCGGATATTTCTTCCAGGTAGGTAAGGTCAGTATAATTTCCCCTTTCCATCTCAGCTTCTTCTTGGCGATTCTCTTCTCTGGGCAGGACTACCTCTGCAGTAGCAGGACTTGCGTTTCCGGCTGTTACAGGTTCGGGTTTTTTCCGTACCCGGGCGTGCTGCACGATTTTCGCGTATAAGTTACTGATTTCTATGGGTTTTGAAACATAATCATCCATGCCGGCTTTGAGACACTCGTCATCGCTACCAGAGAACGCATTGGCTGTCAGGGCAATGATAGGCGTTTTGGCTTTGGGTTCTGCCATTTGCTGACGGATATAGCGTGTGGCTTCATAGCCGTCCATCTCTGGCATCTGTACATCCATCAGAACCAGGTCGTAGTCCTTCTCTTTCAGCTTGTCCACGCCTTCTTTTCCATTATTGGCGATCTCTACTTCGATAGACCAATCTGAAAGGAGCTTTTTCGTCACCAGCTGGTTGAGGGGATTGTCTTCCACCAGCAAGACTTCCAGACCTAGCAGACGCTTTTTGTCGATTTCAATATGTTCTGGCTGACGTTTCTCCGCAGCACTGTATCCAAAGGCCAGGTGGAAGGTAAAGGTGGAGCCTTTACCCTCTTCACTTTGTACCTCGATATTTCCTCCCTGGAGGCGGACCAGTTGGCGGACGATGGTCAGTCCCAGTCCTGTACCTCCCAGGCGTCGGTTGGCTTCACTGTCGATCTGCTGGAAGCTCTCAAAGATATCTTTGAGCTTGTTTTGAGGAATGCCCATGCCGGTATCCTCCACCGAAAAACTCAGTTCAATCTGCTTGTCGTCCCGGGCTTTTACCAGAGCCTTTACTTTGACATGCCCCTCATTGGTAAACTTAATGGCGTTGCCGACCAGATTAAGGAGGATCTGGGTGAGGCGCACATTGTCGCCCACCACATAGGGCGGAATGTCCTCAGCTACTTCCAGGATCAACCCAATGCCGTTTTCGCGCGCATTCAGGTCCAGCATATCTTTGATGTATTCGAAGACCTGACGAATGCTAAAGGGATTTCGACTGAAATCAATTTTCCCGGCTTCGATTTTTGAAAGATCCAGGATATCGTTAACCACAGCCAGGAGGGTTTCTCCGGCTGCGCGGATGGTATTTAAATGTTCTTTTTGTTCTGGAGAAAGATCACTGTCCAGCAAGAGGGAAGTGAGCAGGAGAATAGGATTCAAGGGGGTGCGGATTTCATGGCTGGTTTTCGCCAAAAATTCCTGCCTGAGATTAGCGGCTCGTAGCGCCAGCTCTTTTTCCCGAATCAACTCATCGACCCGAACCCGATCCGTAATGTCCTGGGAAGTACCGAGGATCAAGGTAGGGCGACCTGCTTCGTTGCGTTCGACCTGACCTTGCATGACCACATATTTTAAGCGGCCATCCTCCATCAGGATGCGGTGATCCACCTTAAAAGGCTGTCCCTGTTCTATAGCGGCCTTGAGGGCCAGGGCTACGCTAGCCTGATCTTCCTGATGGACAGCCTGGAGGTAGTCTACAAAACTGTTAAAATTAGCCCCCAACGGTTTTTCAAACAGGGTATAGATTTGGGGGGAACAGCTAAAGAGATTGCGATCAATTTGGAGCTCCCAGTTGCCAACTTTCGCCAATTGTTGCGCTTGCTCCAGGCGACGCATCATTTTCTTGCGGCCAATGGCATAGCGGATGGCCCGCATCAGCAGGGAGCTATTCAGGTCATTTTTATTGAGAAAATCCTGCGCCCCTTTTTGCACGGCTCTGATCCCCAGATTTTCATCCGAAAGACCCGTAAGCACGATAAAAGGAAGGGTAGGAAATTCCTGATAGAGCATTTCAAAGGTTTGGATACCCCAGCTATCGGGCAGTTGCAGATCCAGGAGAATGATATCTACATGCCCTTGCTGCAATTTCTCACGGCCCTGCGCCAGGGTTTCGGCATGGTTCAGGACAAATTCCTGAGCCTCCGCATCCTGCAGGTATTCTTCGATGAGCCGGGCATCCCCAGGGTTATCTTCTATCAGTAGTATATTTGCCAATGCCTATGCTTAATTTATCTGGGAAGGTAGTTTGACCACCCGGAACCAGAAATGCTCAATGGAGCGGATCACCTCAATAAACTTCGAAATATCAACGGGTTTGGTAATATAGCAATTGGCATACAGATCGTAGCTTTTTGCGATATCAACCTCAGCCTCGGAAGTAGTCAAGACGACTACGGGAATCATTTTCAATGCAGGGTCCTGCTTGATATTTGCCAGGACTTCGCGACCATCTTTTTTCGGGAGATTCAGGTCTAAAAAAATAATGTCAGGGGTACGGGCTTCCGTATACTGCCCGATTCGCTTCAAATACGCCAGGGCTTGTTCCCCATCCGTTACTACTTCCAGGTTGATATCTCTTTCCGGATTGCTTTCCCGAAAAGCCTCCTCCGTCAGTCTAACGTCTCCCGGGTTGTCTTCCACCAGCAGAATATTCATAGTTTGAAGCGAGTTCATCAAAGACGATTTGATTCTTAGGTCGTAAGTTAAGTGTCTTTCAGGTGGTGCAAGGTCTGAGAAACGGTCATTTTTCAACGTGAACAGATGTTTTATATCCCCCAAATCCCGGGCCCAAAAAAGCATGAATAAGAACAAAAAATTACCTACGTAAACTTTGGCCTTTTCAGGGGACAAAAAAACACGCAGCCCGAGCATATCTTACATTAATATTTCTTGCACATAGCTCCTCAATTCTTACACATAGCTAGACCTTACGACTTGCGAAATACCCTCGAATGCAGGGTGTCATCCCCTATATCCAACCGTTAGGTAGCAGCAATATGGGGTAAAGCTTACGCAAATACCATCCCAAACAAGAAAAAAAGCAGGCCGGACTAAGACAGGCCGGTTTAAGCTTGTAACATGGAATCTCTGCGAAATTTACCTGAAAGAAAAACGCGGCCTGTTTCGAAAACAGGCCGCGTTTGATGTTTTACGCAAAAACCTTACGAGGCCTAATCGTCTCCGCCACCGAAAAACCGAAGCAGGAAGAGGAAGAGGTTGATAAAGTCCAGGTAAAGGGTCAGCGCACCCATCACGGCAAGTTTTTTAGCCCCTTCTGAGTCGGGATCTACCTGGGTGCCGATACGCATCAGCTTTTGATTATCATAGGCAGTCAGACCACAGAAGATCAAAATCCCTATCCCGGAAATGATGTAGTCGAAGGGCTCAGATTGCATGAAGAAGTTGACCACACTGGCGATGATCAGACCGATCAGAGCCATGTAGAGGATGGACCCCATTTTACTTAGGTCTATATTCGTCAATAATCCCAGCAAGGCCATTGCGCCATAGGTACCCGCAGTAATCAGAAAGACTTTCCAGATTGCTCCTGTGGTAAAGATGGCAAAAATGAAGGCCAAACTAATCCCGTTGACCACAGAATAGATGGCAAAGGCTGTACTGGCACCGTTAAAGCTCATCTTGTGAAAACGAGCGGAAAGGTAGATTACCAGTCCCAGCGGGGCCAGCATCACGATCCACCGGAGGATTCCGGTATAGAAAAATCCAAGCAATTCCGGGCTCGTGCCCACATACCAGGCAGAAATACCGGTAAGGCCCAGCCCGATCAGCATCGTCAGATAGACTTGCTGCATAAAGGAGCTCGCCGCCTGGTCATCTAGCATCCTTTTAGAAGCTATATGGGGATTGGTCCCCGATTGATGAGTAGCTTCCTTCTCTTGAAAATATTGGCTCATGTTTGCAATTTTCGATTATAATTTGCCTATGAATATACGAAAACTGCCTGAATAGGATACATGAAAAAAGGGGCAGTTTTGGCTACACCGCTGAAAGAATGATAAGGGGGGCGAAGTTTTTTTCGCTGACAGGCAACAAATACCGCAAAAGCCCCGGCATATTCGAAAATTTATCTATCTTCGAAGGCAAATTAAAACCAGCTTTTTAATCGCATGAGTGAACGCATTATACCATTTCGCGAGGCCGTAAGAGAGGCTATGCAAAACGAGATGCGCAAAGACGAGCGCGTCTTTCTGATGGGAGAAGAAGTCGCCGAATATAACGGGGCTTACAAAGTCAGTCAGGGCATGCTCGACGAATTCGGTGCCAAGCGGGTCATTGATACCCCCATTTCTGAACTTGGGTTTTCCGGAATCGGCGTAGGAGCAGCCATGATGGGACTCCGTCCGATCATCGAATTCATGACTTTCAACTTTTCTTTGGTAGCCATCGACCAGGTCATCAACAATGCGGCCAAGATGTACCAAATGAGCGGAGGTCAGTACTCCGTGCCCATTGTATTCAGAGGGCCCAGTGGCTCTGCCGGTCAGTTGGCCGCGACCCACTCCCAGAGCTTTGAAAACTGGTTTGCCAATACCCCCGGTTTGAAAATGGTAACCCCGAGTACGCCCGCTGATGCCAAAGGGCTGCTGCAATCTGCCATTCAGGATCCGAATCCCGTACTGGTCATGGAATCAGAAGTGATGTACGGAGATAAAGGCCATGTACCTGAAGGTGAGTATACCCTGCCATTGGACAAGCTGGACGTAAAGCGAGAAGGCACCGACGTAACCATTATTTCTTTTGGAAAAATGGTACACGTGGCCCTGGCAGCATGCGAAGAACTGGCCAAGGAAGGAATCAATGCAGAAATGCTTGACCTGCGGGCCCTGAGACCCATCGATTATGATGGCATCATGAAATCCATCAAAAAGACCAACCGCTGCGTAGTCGTAGAAGAGTCCTGGCCGCTGGCTTCTATGTCCAGTGAGCTCGCTTACATGATTCAGAAAAGAGCCTTTGACTTTTTGGATGCTCCAGTCCTGAGAGTTACCGGAAGAGATACTCCCCTACCTTATTCCTCCGTCCTGGTAGATACCTTTTTGCCCAATCCGAAGCGGGTAATTGAGGCCGTAAACCAGGTGATGTACCGGTGAAAAAGAACTTGATATACCTAAAAAAAATGCCCTATCTTAAAGGATAGGGCATTTTTGTCTTTTCAGGTAAATATTAGACTTCCTGAAAAGTTCGATTTTTTAACCTTTGAAATTCCGTTTTTTTGGGCTTCTTGCACCGAGGACAATATGTGACCTCACAGCATTAACTCGTCCCAAAAGTGGTTTTAAACGTCGACACTCCCTTGAGTACAGATTTTCGGAAACAATCTGATGAGGAAATTATCCGGGCCATCCTTGAAGAAGGAAGGACTGAGTTATTCGGTATCCTCTATGACCGATACTCCGATAAAGTATTCCGCAAGTGTATCAGCTTTGTCCGGGATAAGGACATGGCGCAAGATATGGCGCAGGATGTACTCTTGAAGGTGTTTACCCAGCTAAACAAGTTTAAAGGGAAAAGCCGCTTTTCTACCTGGCTTTATGCCATCACTTACAACTTCTGTGTTGAATACTACCGCCGCAACTCTCGTTATGGAACGGTAGATATTGACGAAGGACCAGAGTTGTCAGAGGATTCCGAAGATGACAAAGACCTTCTGGACCTCCGGGTAGAAAAGCTCAAAGGCGCCCTGGAAAAGGTTTCAGCTGAGGACAAAATGATCCTGCTGATGAAATATCAGGATGACGCTTCGATCCGCGAGTTGATGGAACAATTGGAAATCTCCGAAAGTGCGGTGAAAATGCGTTTAGCCAGGGCGAGAAGTCGCGTAAAACAAATTGTCGTGGACGCAGAAAAAAAATCCGCCAGATGAGTAATGTTTTCAAGGAATTAGAGGCGAACGAAAAATTGCCACCGGAGGTGAAAGAGCAAACCTTAAGCACCCTTTCATCCGTCAAATTGATCATGGATTTTGTAGACCTCTTTGTCGTCAAAGCAGGCCGGGCCTTTAGTGCTACCATGTCAGGTAACACTTCCCCCACGGATACGCCACAGAAAGATTCTAGGGAATAACATTTTCTGACATATTCTCCTGCGAATATGTAAGAGATTCTCTAATTTTTGCCACACTTCACAGACTATGAACGATACGCTACAGACGATTTCCAATGCTTTTAACACGGTCATCCGGCAGGTCGTGGAGTTTATTCCCAATCTGGTGGTGGCAGCCTTCCTCATTCTTCTGGGGTATATTCTGGCAAAGGTCTTCTCGGGCGTTGTCGGAAGACTGCTGAGACGGGTGGGACTGGACAAACTCGCCAGTAAGCTCAACGATACCGATTTCTTCAAGGACTCTAATTTTACCATCAAACCGGTGGTCATCATCCAGAAGTTTATCTACTGGATCATATTCCTGATTTTTATCCTTTCCGGAACAGAAGTACTCGGGCTGCCGATTTTAACCCAACAAGTCAGTAAACTGATCGCCTTTATTCCCGATCTGCTGACGGCCTTCTTTATCATGGCGCTGGGCTTCTATCTCGCCAATTCCGTCAAAACCATGGTGGCCAATGCCTGTAAATCTTTCGGCATTCCCGCCTGGAAATTCATCAGTGGGGCGGTATTTTTTATTCTTTTTCTAGTCGTCGTAGTTACAGCCCTGGACCAAATCGGCATTGATACCGAAGTGCTGACCCGCAATGAATACATTATCCTGGGAGGAGCTATTGCAGGCTTTGCCATTGCCTATGGCTTTGCGGCCCGCAACGTCTTATCCAGTATGCTCAGCAGTTTTTATTCCCGGGGGAATATTGAGTTGGGGCAGGTTTTGGAAATCGATGGCGTGAAAGGAAAAGTGGTCCGGCATGATAATGTCACCTTTACCCTGGATGCAGGAGATACCCTGGTCGTGATCCCCATGCGCCGACTCCTGGAAGGCCAGGTCATCATTCATAAACAAAGCTAAGAGGGAGCCCTAGATAGTAGGCTGCTCGAATAAACCATCCACGATCCGACACACCCGGTCGGCCTTATTGGCCATGGTTTGGTTATGGGTAGCAATCAGGAAGCCTACGCCCGTACTTTTGGATAGTTCGAACATCAGCTGATACAATTCCTCGCTATTATGGGAGTCCAGATTCCCGGTAGGCTCATCGGCCAGGATCAGCTTGGGCTGGTTGATCATGGCCCGGGCTACGGAGACTCTTTGCTGCTCTCCGCCCGATAACTGGTTGGGTTTATGTTCTTTCCTGGGCAAAATACCCAGTCGATCCAGTAAGACTTCCGCCCTGGGATAAACCTCCTGGGGAGACTGCCCGGCAATGAGGGCGGGCATGGCGATGTTTTCCAGGGCCGTGAATTCAGGTAAAAGATGGTGAAATTGGAAGACAAAGCCCAGGGACTGGTTTCTGAAACTTGATTTCTGCCGCTCCCCCATGGCGGTAACATCTTTCCCCTCAAACAAAATCGTCCCCTGATCTGCAAAATCAAGGGTTCCCATGATTTGCAAAAGGGTGCTTTTGCCTGCGCCAGAAGAACCTACCAGGGCGACAATCTCACCTGCTTCCAGGTTAAGACTCACCCCCTTTAGGACTTCCAGTTGGCCATAAGATTTATGGATATTTTCGGCTCTAAGCATACCTTATTCTCCAAAGAGTTGCTAAAATAGGGAGAATCCGGCAAACTATGGGAAATACTTTGACTCAGCCGGAAAAAAGAAAAGGGAGGGCGAAAGCCCTCCCAACTGCGTCAATCTGTATGTATACTTTAATCTCCGTCAGGTTTGGCACTGACTACGGAGATTACGCCCGTAGCCAGAAGCTCAACTTTTTCATTAATGTCCGCATTGGTGAAGACATGTAGGCGTAGCTCGGCCTGGTCATGGTTGATAAATTTATCCATGGTGAAGGCATCGGCTACGATGTCCAGAACGAGATCTTTTCCTTCAAATTCCGGTTGCTGATAGCTGCTGGCCACCTCATATTGGTTTCCGTCCAGCAACAGCTCTACTGCCACGGAGTCCACCACATCAAAGGTGATGGTTTTCGCATCTACGATCGAAAGGGATAAGCTTTTGAGGGAAGCAGATTCGATTTTGGGAAAGCCCTGGTCTTCCAGGTCTTCCAGGATGTTCAAGTCCACTACGCCAGAAGTGAGCACGGCTTCACGGTCGGTGAAGGTGCCTTCTTCAATGGTGTAAGGGAAGCGCAGGTCATAGTCAAATACGAGGCTAGGAAAGGTACCAATCTCATCACAGGCAGACGTGAGAAATGGAATCAGCAATAACAAGGGAAATAACCGTTTCATTCGTTGTGATAAATTAAAAATTACAACGAATGCAAAATCTGAAGATTTGGTATTGTACGAAAGTTCAATTTATGACCTTCCTTACGCAAATTATCATAGGCTGTAAGGCAGGCAGGGGCCTAAATGAACTCTACATCTTCCGTAAAGGGAAATTCCATCAAAAGCCTTACACCTCTTTCGATGTCCATCTCCTCGAAGAGGCTTTTGTAGAGGGTCTGGGTGATGGGAGCTGCAATGCGATGTGCCGCGGCCAGGCCTTTAACCACAATCACGGTGTTGATGCCTTCGGCTACTTCTTCCATATCATCCAGAATCTCCTGCAGACTTTCCCCTTTGGCAAGTCGCAAGCCCACCGTAAAGTTCCGGCTCTTGGGGGAGGAGCAGGTCGCTACCAGATCACCAATGCCCGCCAGGCCGAGAAAGGCGCGCGGATCAGCTCCCAGCGCCTGGCCAATGGTGGCCATTTCTGCGAGCCCCCGGGTGATCAGCAAGGAGCGGGTATTGGCTCCGAAGCCCAGGCCATCCAGGATGCCGGCCACGATCGCCATAATATTCTTGAGCACTCCCGCCATTTCGATGCCCTTGAGGTCGTGGTTGCCATGCACGCGGAAACGGGAAGAGCGCAGCGCGGCCCGTCCTTCTCTGATGACCTCGTCAAACCGGCTGGCTACCACCGTGGCCGCTGGTTGGCCGGAGAGAATTTCGTCAGCCAGGTTGGGCCCGGCCATGCAACCTATCCGCATGACCACGGTTTCCTGCCGGATCAGTTCACTCATGGTGAGCACCTGTGAGCGATCCAACTGCTGCACCTCGCGCAGCACTTCCCCTTCTTTGAGATTGACTTCAAAACCTTTGGTCCCGTGAATCAGAATGTGAGCCGGTGTCAGGTAAGGAGACAGATTTTTTAGCATCTGCCGGAAGTTGCCTGAAGGGATAATCGGAAAGATTAGGGAGCAGCGCTGCGCTACTTCTTCCAGGTTATTGGACAGTTGGATTCCCTCCTCGAGATGTCGACCCTTGTAGACGCGCTCTACCTGCAAGGCTTTGGCTACCTCAGGGCGTCGGGCATAGAGCAGGACTTCTCGGTTTGGGATCAACAGATTGGCAACCGCAATCCCAAAACTCCCCGCACCGATCACCCCTACGGTTTCTTTAGATGTATCTTTCGAGGCCATATCCTTCCAATCTGTTGTGGTAGTAGTAAAGCAGGTTCATGTTCTCGGTGTGCACGGTATGCTCATTGGAGAATGACAGCGGTCGCTTCGAATGGTAAAGGCCCAGGTTTTTTACCCCGTGTTCAATGATGGTTTTGGCTGGGTTGATCATGTGCTGGGCGAGATGTACCTGCCCGTTGTCCGCCATATCCTGAAGCCGTTTGAGGACCCGATTGACCGTTTCAGAGAACTCTGTGAGGGAAATACTTCTTTCATCCTCTGCCAGGCGAAGCACACTATAGAGATCAAAGCCTGGGTGACGCTTTTTAAAGATCTCAAAAGCCACAAAAGCTACTACGTGGCTGGAGAATACATGATTCTCGATATGATATCGCTCAACGATTTTTTCGCCTAAAATCCGGGTATACTCACTATCCCGCTGCAAGTCCTGGGTAATCTCACCTCGGGAGGTGAAATAGGAGCGAATATCTACCAGGCGACCCCTCTCATCAAAGCTTTGGCCTTCCTCGTCCACAAAATTTCCGAACAAATCCATCGGCTTACCGAAGGACATCACGATATCTGAACTTGAGCGGAAGGTGTTCCAAATGAACTTCAGGAACTTCCGGTAGCTGGCAAACTCATCATTCATGATGTAGTAATGCTCCTGTCCGGTTCGCTTGAGGTGTTGGTTGATCAAAGAAGCGGCTTCCAGGACAAAGTGATAACTCATCACCATGGGCACCACAAAGATTTTCTCCTTGCCATTCCGAGCCCCATATAGAAAATTTCTTCGTTGGGCTTCCACGGCTGTACCTAGCAACCCCAGTTTGAGGTTTTTTTCAATCGTTCCAGATCGAGACCGGGTACCGCCAGGGAAAAAAAGGCTATGCACCCCTTCGAGGATGGCGACCGTCGAATAAGAATTCAAGCTTTGACGATAGATAGGGTTTTTTTTCCGCCTATCCACCTTATAAGCCCCCAGCCGCGTCATAAAATAGGCCAGCGCTTTGCTATTAAACAGGTTGAGCCCGGCTCCATAGATGAAGGCCGGTAGGCCCAGGGCGTGCAAGCTCCAGCCTACAAGGATGGAATCCACGTTGCTGATATGGGTCGGAACCAACACGATGGTTCCTTTTTTTGCCAGGTTTCGAATGCCCTCTGTATGGCCGAGTAAATGTACCCGCTCCTGGAGAGAAACACTGTGGTTGATGACCGACCGCAAGGTTTTACCCGCCGAGGCATTGAGGAGAGTGGAGAAAAAGAAAGGTAGGAAGCGCTTCGCAAAATGGTAACTTCCTGGCTTGAAGGTACTGACGATCTCGTTGGTGTATCGAGAGACAATGCGCTCCATCATGGCTTCCGTGCGCTCCTGTAGCGCCTCTGGGTTCAACTCAAGCTGCTCATTGGCTACCAGATCACTTTTGATCCGGGACCAAAAGCGCCCTTCATCTTTGGGATCTACTTTCCAGGGATCTTCCACCATGCGGATACGCTCCCGAAACATGGTCCGGGCCACCAAATCTTCTATAGGGGTTTTGGCAATCTGGGCGTCTAGCAATAACCGACTCTGTGCATCCTGAATCACCTCATCAATAAAGGCCTGCCGCTTTTTGAAGATTTGGGCAATAGGCCATTGATGAATATCCGGAACCACCGGTTCGTAGAGGATGCCTTCGTTAATGTAATGTTGGACGGATTCCATATAGGGAATAAAGAGGGGAATGTAGGTTGCGCGGCCTGAAGGTGCGGTTTTTCGCCTATTTGATCAGGTGAATCATAAGCTAAGATGGTAAATTGTTTCGAATAAGGGAAAAAATGTGGAAAAGCTACAACGCTTAATATCATGGAGCCAGTGGTTAGGCGCTCAAAACCAATTGGAATCCGGCTTGCTGGAAACCAAACTGGCTAGCTTGTGGAAACGCTATCAGGAGCCTCACCGGGCCTATCACAATCCAGCTCATCTCTATGCCCTGTACGAGCATTGGCAAAAATGGGAAGCTGCATGGAAGGATAAACTTTCCGTAGGCTGGGCCATTTTGTACCATGACGCCATCTACGATCCTTTCGCGAAGGATAACGAAGAACAAAGTGCCCGGCTTGCCTGGCAGGATTTGCAGGCCTTGGGATTGCCCAAGCAGCAAATTGAACGGATAGTCGAGTTGATTATCTGTACCCAGACCCATGAGGTCAGGCCAGGAGATGGGGATGCCGCTCGTTTTATCAGCATGGATCTGGCCATCCTGGCCAGTGAACCCGCAGCCTATGAGGCTTATGCTCAGGCCGTGCGCAAGGAGTACGCCCGGGTGCCTGGTTTTTTATACAAAAAGGGTCGTCGCAAGGTCCTGAAACACTTTTTGCAGAAAGCGGTGATTTATCCCGATCCAGGGTTAAGAAAAGCCTGGGAACAAAAAGCCCGCTCCAATTTGGAGCGGGAATATCTTGCCTTAGGAGGGAAACCCTTCTAAGCTTTTTGGGCAATCGTAACACTCACGCTGGTGGTATTCCAGTCGTCGTGAACCCCGCCTGCTCCTTCATCAAAAATCAGCGCTCGGGTATTGCTGGGCTTCTTGGTATCACGGGTATCAATATCCGGCCGGGGAGCCTCTAGCTTATCCATTTTGTGGATGAGGGCATTGAACTCCGTGGTACTGATGATAAGTTTCAGGTTTTCAGCGAGCTCATGCCGTCCTAGTTTGGTGTGGTTTTCAGATACCTTACCTCGAAGAGCCTGCCCGTTGATGGCCAGGACACTGGCCCCTGATTCCATCCACACCCCTCCCTGCGGTAGGGTGTTGGGCATGACTTGAAAGCTGGAAGTAAGCAAGAGCAAGGACACATAGAGTTTTTGGCCGCTGGTATTGGTGAGGCGAATGCGGAAACCCGGCAATTGGCCATCGGGGGTGCCTGCTTTGTGTTCAAAGCGATATCCGCCTTCTCCGGGTTGGATCACTTTATCTTCTTTTTCTTCCAGTAATTCTATTTTCACGGCATTAGAAGCCAGGTTACTGGAGGGATTGGTAAGCTTGCGGATCCGCTCCCATTTGGCGATATGGACGATGTTATCAATGGCTTTGTTGGCGGATTCCTTGCTGTACCCTTCTATCTGGGCAATGAGTGGCTGATTATCCGCGTCCGATTTACGGGTAACCACAAAATGACCCTTCAAGGCGATCAGGTTGTAATCACAGTCTTTGACATCGTCCACCAGGTCGATATATAGTTTGGCTTCCTGATCGTCTGCAAACAGCTTCTTGGCCGCCTTGACCCCTTTATTGTCCCCTCGAATGCAGAGGCTCAGCTGAGGAATCGGCAAACTATGGATGCGGGCGCGGTAGGCCGTGTTTTTGTCCAGGAATAAATTCCCTTCCGGGCGCACTACGGAGCGAAAAGAGGCTACCGAACGGACGGAAACGTCTCCCAGAGCCATGCGCTCATCCTGCATTTCTTTTTCACTGGCATCCTCTGCGTAAATCTTGAGGATACTTTTGGAATTGCCGCCTACCACAATGCCGTGAATCGCCCCGGCATCAATCTGCCATTCGTCTTTTTCGTTGTGGAAACTCAGCTGATAATAATTGGCAGATTTGGTGGTACTGCCTCCCAGAAAGAGCAAATCTGCATCGTCCAGCTCCCGCGCATAGAGCTGAGGATTCTGATCGTAGGTCCGCTGGGTTACCAGTTCCCGCACCTGCCGCATGATGTCCTGATAGGAAAGCGGGCCTACGGCGTTTTCCATGACCTCCAGGAGACTGTAAGTAAAGACACCCCTTGGACTGCCACCCAGGAGGGTTTCCTTGGCTAACTGGAAGGACTGGGCCGCAGAAAGGGCTACGTGCCGGGCCAAGGGCACCAGTACTTTATCTGGAGCCGAAGCAGTGAGGGCACTTCTGGTTCCGGTCTTCATATTTCTGGGAAGGATGTAGGAGTCCAGGCTACGAACCGCTTCGCTAGCGGGACTATTTCTGACTTTGGTTTCCTGAAGGCTACGCGTGCCCCCTCCAGAGTTACAACAGTCCATGACCACCAGGATGTGGGGATTTTTCTTGGCAACGATATCTATGAGGGTAGCCAGTTCTTTATCGGCCAGGTCCATGCCGTCTCCTGAGCGGCTATCATATGCGACGATGGTTTCATTTTTGTTATCCTCCTCCAGGTCCCAAAAGAGGCGGTGGGCATTTTCCTGGGAGCCATGTCCGCTATAGTAGAAAAAGGCCACATCGTCCTCCTCGGCTTGTCCCAGGTGGGTTTCAAATTTCTCCACGATGTTCATCCGTGTAGCCTGATCATTTTCCAGCACTACCGCCTCGAAGGGGACGCCCTTTTCTGTGGTCCGCTTTTCCAGAAAGCGTTTCATGGCGCGCATATCATTTACACATCCATCAAGGGCAGGTACAGGTGGCAAATACTTATCGATTCCCACCATGAGGGCGTAGACTTTCTGTTGAGCCATAAGAGATTAATTCGGGTTAGCGAGGATTGTCATCGTTGGGATTATCCCAATATGCAAAATACCCCTCGCAATACCAATGCCTCCCGGCTCCAAAAAGGGGAATAAGGGCCCTCAGAGGGCATTACCAGGTGTATCGCAAGGTCACCCCAGCATTGTTGCCGGAGAATCGATTGCCGCGGTACAGCTCAAACATGGGTTTGACATCTACGCTCAGGGTAATCGGTGAGCGAGGAAAAACGTAGGAAAGTCCCAGAACAAAATCTACCCCGTAGGCACGCTGAGGAATGTTGGTGTCGCTGATGAGACCTGTCCAGCCGACATGTCCGCCAATGCCTCCATACAGCAGGGAACTGCCATCCCGCGTCAACACCAGGTGCTGTTCAAAAAGGCCAATCAGCCGAATGCCATCCCGCCGCCAAACCAGCAGGCCTTCTACGGCGCTGTATTCCGCAACAAACTGCTTAAGGGAGAGGCCGGTGGCTGAACCGGTACGGGCGCCAATACTCCCTTGATAGGGCTGGGCAAAAGAAAAGGAAAATGAACTAAGGAGGAACAGAGAAATGAGAGCGAAACGCATACAGTGTTGTTTTATCAAACCAAAGCAATTTTTATACCAAAAATTCCAAATATTGGATTATTGGTATCACATGGTGCAGGGTCGATAAACAGGGGGAAAATGAACAGGAAGCTATGACTCACTGTACGGAACTAGCTTCAGAATGTTTTTTCCAGTCCCAAATCCCCCAACGAATTTCCTGATCTGGCAGATGTTGATGCAATTTGAGGGTGGTGAGAATCTGCCCACGATGATGGGACTCATGGCTGATCAGATAAGCCAGGAAAGCCTGCGGGTGAGGCTTGAAGACGGTGAATTTTCCGCCTTCCAGGGCCGACGTGAGTCGACTAGCCATTGCGGTTGCAGATTGATCCAGGGCAGTCTGCAGCTGTTGATGGCTGAGGGCTTGTTGTAGGTCCAGCTTCTCCAATCCCAGGGGACAACTGGGGGCGGCTGCCTTGATCCATTGGAAGCGGACATTATGGATATGGCCGAACTGGGCGGCCACGGTTCTGCCCTGGCTGATGCGATCCTCCAGGGCTTCAGGGGGGATGGCATCCAGGAGATAAAGGTTAATGCGGTGATGAATCCACCAGGATTCTATGAGGGCGTCTACCATAGGGTTTCTGTGTATCTTGAGCAAAAGGCGCAAAAAGCCCGCCAGAGTGGAGGGACAAGCTAACTTGGTACTTTTATGAATGAGGTAAAAACACATTATTCAACTCACCTTGCAGCTCATTACAGTTGGATGCTGGGGGAACGCGAGACCCAAATCGAGGCCTTTTCTGATCTCCTGACCCGTCGGGGGTTGGATAAAGGAAAAGGGCAGACGGCCTGGGACCTGGGCGCAGGAACGGGTTTACAAAGTCTGGCCTTAGCTCGGAAAGGGTATCAGGTCCACGCCCTGGATTTCAGCGCTGAAATGCTCGCCCAGATGGGGCCAGAAGCTGACCAGTGGGGGATACAACGCCATCAGGCTGATCTGACGGATAGCCAGAGCTATGCGCTTCCGTCCGCTGATTTGCTGGTATGTATGCAGGACACCTTGCTTCATTTGCCAGCCCTGTCTGATCTAGAGACCTTATTTCACCAAGGCTATGCACAAAGTCAACCTGAGGCTGCTTTCCTGCTTTCTTTCCGGGATTTGAGTCAGGCGCTCTCCGGCAAGGATAGATTTATTTTGCTACGAGCTGAAGCGGACCGCATCCTCAGCTGCTTTCTTGAATATCTGCCAGACCAGGTAATGATCCATGATATCATTCAGACCAGGGAGAAAGCGGGTTGGGAACAACGGATCCATGCCTACCCCAAGCTTAGAGCCGGATGGGAGGACATACAACCGCTATGGGAGAAAGCAGGATGGCAGAGCCAGTGGCAGGAAAAGCGCCGGGGCATGTGGTACGTACACCTTCGTAAAGGATAAAAAAAAATCAGGCAGCCAATTGGCTGCCTGTTCTGTCGGGATGGGCAGATTTGAACTGCCGGCCCCTCGCCCCCCAGACGAGTACTCTAACCGGACTGAGCTACATCCCGAGCCTATTTTGTGTGGAAAGGATGGGTATTTTTTCCTTTACCGGGAGGCGAAATTACAAAGATTCTTTTAATTCCAACAAAAAAGATCTCAATTTCATGAGTGAATCTTTGAGTCGAATCTCCTGGTCAATTTGGGCGTTGTTGCTGCGCAAATGTTCTTTGGCGCCCTTGATGGTGTACTTCTTTACCTTGAGGAGGAATTGGATTTTTTTCAGGGTCTCAATGTCCTTGGGGGTGTAGACGCGATTTCCCTTCCGGTTTTTCTTAGGATTGATCTCCCGAAACTCGGTTTCCCAAAAACGAATCAGAGAGGTACTCAAGTCTAATTCCTTGGCTACCTCTCCGATCGTGTAGTATTGTTTTTTTATTATGTCAGAATCGTCTGCCAAAATCAGTCCATTGCGGTGTTCACTCTTTTGGCGGCTTCCCGTAACTTCATGATTTCTTCTTCCGTTTGGTTTCCGTAGAAATAATCGATGGGATCAATTTTTCTACCGTCGCGGATGATTTCGTAGTGAAGGTGTGGTCCTTTAGATAAACCAGTGTTTCCGGAAAGGCCGATTACGTCTCCCCTTTTCACTTTCTGACCCTTTTTCACCAGAATCTTAGAAAGGTGAGCGTATTTGGTAACGAAGCCATACTCTCCGTGCTGAATCTCGATTTGGTTTCCGTATCCGCCACGGCTTACGCCAGTGAGTTTTACAAAGCCATCACCAGCGGAGCGAATTTGGGTGCCAGTTTTTGCCTCCAAATCCAGACCAGTGTGCTTTTTGCGGATTTTCTTGATAGGGTGCATACGCATGCCGAAACCAGAAATGACGCCGCCGGGCACAGGCTTGATAGCCGGAATGTGGCGTAGTCGATCCTCGTTATTCGCAAACATCTCATTGAGGAGATTATAGCTTTCGTTTTGTCTATCTACTTTGTGCAGCAGCTTTTCGAGACGCTGACGCGTGTTCTTTACTTCCGCTGGCTCGTCTGTCCGCTTGAGGGCTCCCCCTGTGCCTCCATCCCAGTTAGCAGTAGAAATCTGCTCTGTACCCAGGATACTGCGGTATAATTTGTTGTCTTGAGAGTGAAGGTCATCCACCTCTGTTTCGAGCAGCGCAAGACTTTGTCCGAGCAATTGTAAATCACTTTTGAGCTTCTGGTTCTGGCTTTTCAGCAACAGCTTACCAGGGTCGTCATAGAGAAATGAAAATGCGATGAGGCATGCAATGATCATGTAAGGAAAGTATTTCCCAATGACCAGCCTTAATGTTACCTTCTCTTCCTGAAACGTACAGCTCTCTTCATCGTAATAATATCGCATTCGTTTTGCCATGTGAACTGGAGATTAGTTAGGACTTCCGGGAATCTCAAACGCAAGGGGGGAATAATTGTCTCGTAATTTTACCTGTAAGATTTCGTTTGTGAAATTACCTTTTATTTTTGCTGTTCCAAATTTATAAAAAATTTTCAAATTCTATAAAATTCCGCCAGCAATTGATTTGGCGTTATTACAAGAGATCGGAATTCAATGAACTCGTCCCAAAATATCAGAAACACATTCCTGCGGTTCTTTGAGCAAAAACTGCACCAGATTGAAAAATCGGCTCCCATTGTCGTGAAAGACGATCCAACGCTCATGTTTACCAACGCGGGAATGAACCCTTTTAAGGATATATTTCTGGGTTTGAAAAATCCAAAATATGCGAGGGTCGCGGACACACAGAAGTGCCTCAGGGTGTCCGGGAAGCACAATGACCTGGAAGAAGTGGGCCATGATACCTACCACCACACCATGTTCGAGATGTTAGGTAATTGGTCTTTCGGCGACTATTACAAAGCCGAAACCATCGCCTGGGCCTGGGAGCTTCTGACCGAAGTGTTCAAGATTGATAAAGACCGAATCTATATTTCAGTCTTTGGAGGAGATGAAAAAGACGGGATAGAAGCAGATAAAGAGGCGGAAGAAATTTGGAAAAAGTACGTAGAATCGGATCGAATTTTACGATTTGGTAAAAAAGATAACTTCTGGGAGATGGGCGATACAGGGCCCTCAGGGCCATGTTCGGAGATTCATGTGGACATGCGCCCGGATGAAGAGCGGGCCAAAGTGGGTGGGGGAAGCCTGGTCAACGAAGACCATCCGGAGGTGATCGAAATCTGGAACCTGGTCTTTATCCAATATAACCGTAAAGCAGACCAAAGCCTGGTAGAACTGCCCGAGAAACACATAGATACAGGTATGGGCTTTGAACGGCTGGTCATGGTGCTGCAGAAGAAGCAGTCCACTTATGACACGGATCTTTTTGACGAGACGAAAGCTTATTTGACCGAACAAACGGGCATCAAATATGAGGAAGCTACCGAAGAGGAACAGGTAGCTTTCCGGGTGATCATTGATCATATCCGGGCCATCGCCTTCACCATAGGAGATGGGCAGATCCCTTCTAATACAGGAGCGGGTTATGTTATCCGTCGCATTCTGCGTCGGGCAGTGCGCTATGGCTATTCCTATCTGGGCTTGCAACAGCCGTTTCTCTATCCTATGGTGGCCATTCTCGCGGAACTGTATGCAGACATTTTTGAAGAGCTGACCGCTCAAAAAGACCATATTACCCGTACCATCAAGGCTGAGGAAGAAAGCTTCCTGCGCACCCTTGGGCGAGGGATTCAGCTATTCGAAGCCTATCAGGAGGAGCATAGCGGCACCAAAGAAGTAGATGGCGCTTTTGCTTTCAAACTCTATGATACCTTTGGTTTTCCCATCGACCTGACCCAGCTGATGGCTCGTGAACGAGGCCTGGGCGTGGACATGGACCACTTCCACAAGCTGCTGGAAGAACAAAAGAACCGGGCCAGAGATGCCGGGAAAAAGGTAGCGGGGGACTGGACCATTATTAAGGAGGTAGAAAGCTTGCCGCGCTTTGTGGGCTATGATCAGCTCACTGCTGAAAGTGCAGTTTTGCGGTTTAGAACGGTGGAAGAGGCGGATAAAAACAGCAAAAAGGGCAAAATGCGTAAGCGGGTTCAGCTGGTGCTGGAAGAGACGCCTTTTTATGCAGAGAGCGGAGGCCAGATCGGCGACCGGGGCACCCTGACCAAAGGGGAGGAGACCTTGCGGGTGCTGGATACGAAGAAAGAAAACAACCTGATCGTTCACTTTGTAGATAAGTTGCCGGAAGATCCGCATGGTAGCTGGCATGCACAGGTAGACCCTGCTTTTCGTCAGGCCGTCATGAGCAACCACAGTGCGACCCACCTGGTTCATGCTGCCCTACGGGAAGTACTGGGGGAGCACGTGGAGCAGCGTGGTTCGCTGGTTTCAGATCAGTTGCTGCGCTTTGACTTCTCCCATTTTGACCGGGTGAAACCAGAAGAAATGGCCATCATTGAGCAAAAAGTCAATGAGCGGATTTCGCAAGGGATTGCCCTGGTAGAACATCGGGAAATGGCCATTGATGAAGCCAAAGGCATGGGCGCTATGGCTTTATTTGGGGAGAAATACGGGGAAAAGGTCCGGGTTATCGTGTTCGACCCTGCGTATAGCGTAGAGCTCTGCGGAGGCACCCACGTGCCCAATACCCGCGATATTCGCCTCTTTAAGTTGGTGTCAGAAGGTTCCGTAGCGGCTGGCATCCGTCGGATCGAAGCCTATACGGGCGATCGCGCTTTTACCTTCCTGAATGATAAACTGGAAAGCCTGAACCGCATAGCGGAAGTGATGAAGGCGCCCGCTGATTTGGAAAAAGCCATTCAGGATTTGGCTGAAAAAAGCCGAGAACTGGAAAAAACCGTGCAAAAACTTCAGGCAGAGAAGGTTACCCAACTCAAGGGAGACTTACTTAGTCAGGCCGAATCCGCTGGAGATATACAGGTGATTCGCAAGGTGGTGGAGTTGCCCTCAGCTGCGGAGCTGAAGAACCTTTCTTTTGCCCTGAAAAACGAGACCCAAAATACCCTGATTCTCCTGGCCGCCAACATCCAGGGAAAACCACTTCTCAGTCTGATCCAAAGTGATGACCTGGCCGAAAAAGGCACCTATCACGCCGGAAACATGGTACGGGAGCTTGCCAAAGAAATCAAAGGCGGGGGTGGTGGACAGCCTTTCTATGCTACAGCCGGAGGCAAAGAGGTCGCGGGTTTAGGGAATACCCTGGACAAGCTGATGAGCATGTTGTAGCATTTTTTTCGAAAAAAATCAGTTCACGCGTCACAAAAGCGGAGAGGAAGCTGACTTAGGGAAAAAACCTGAGTTATGACTTCCTCTCCGCTTCGATTTAACTGGCACCGCTGGTCTGCGGTAGGCCTCGGCTTATTCATTTTGTTCCACCTGTTCAATCACCTGATGGGATGGGTCAGCCTGCAAGCGCATGAGGAGTGGATGGCTACAGGCCGCAAGGTTTATCGGCAGCCCTTATTAGAGGCGCTCTTAATGGGCTGTGTCCTGATCCAGGTGATGACCGGTATGCAGAAGGTCAGACGGAAAAAATGGGCCAGGTTGGCCTTTTGGGATAGAATTCAAACGGCCAGCGGCCTTTATCTCGCCTTTTTTCTCCTGGCGCATACTTCCGCTATTCTGATTGGTCGGGCGGGTCTGGACCTGGATACAGACACCTATTTTGGCGCCTGGGCCTTTCAATTTATGCCCCTCTTTTTTGTGCCTTATTATACCTTGGCCATCCTGGCTTTCTTTGGGCATTTTGGGGCCTTATGTTATTGGGGCATGACCGCCGGAGGGAAGGAAAGGACAGGTAAAATCCTTGGCTGGAGTTTTCTGGGCCTGGGGGTGTCTATCGCAGTCGTGATTGTGCTGGTATTTTTGCAGTTTCGGTATGCGATTCCGTTACCGGATGTATATCAACCCTACCTCTAAATGGAGATTGAAACCTACAGACCCTTATTATTTTCTCTAGCCTACCATCTCCTGGGGAGTGTTACAGAGGCAGAGGATGTGGTGCAGGACGTTTGGGTGGATTGGCTGAAAAAAGATCGCAGGGAGATTGCCCAACCCAAATCCTATCTATGTCGGATGACCGCGAATAAGAGTCGGGACCGTCTGAAGCGTCTCATGCAGGAACGAACCCAGTATATAGGTCCCTGGCTACCCGAACCTCAGGTCCAGCCCATGTGGGAACCGCTCAACCAGGAAATGCTTTCTCTGGGGCTGCTTCGACTTCTGGAACAGCTCAATCCACTGGAACGAGTGGTATTTGTGCTGCGGGAGGTATTTGAGTGGGGATATGAAGAGGTCGCGTCTATACTTGATCAACAAGCCGCCGCTTGTCGGCAGCAAATGCGTCGGGCCCGGCAAAAGCTGGCCTTACCCGAAAAACGCTACGCACCTACTCCTTCGCAGGTGGCGGCGCTACAAGATGCTTTTCAAGCCGCCGTAAGCGAACAGAAACTGGAGCCCTTTATGGATTTGCTTCAAGAAGAAGTAGCCCTGTACTCGGACGGAGGCGGGAAAGTGGCCGCTGCGCTTAAGCCCCTTCATGGAAAAGCTAAGGTGGAAAAATTCCTACGGGGCATCTGGGGGGTAGCCCCTGCGTCCCTGAGTTATATGCCCGTTTGGGCAAATGGAGAACTGGGGGTGCTCATCCAGCAGGCAGGCACTTTTTACAGCTTGATGTGCTTTGAACTGTCCCAAACCGGCATTCGGGAGGTACTGATCGTGCGCAATCCGGATAAGGCAACAGGCTTAGTCGGATTTGGGTAAAAGGGCAAGCCTCAATGACTAAAGAGCTGCTGTAGCAATTTCTCTGGCGAAAGCGGGGGAGAACTCCTGGGGAATGGCCGGGAAAAATTGATCCTATATCCAATCCTGGTCTGCGTAAGATCGACCCAGGCTGCGGGAAAATAGGGGCGGATTTCCCGCTCAAAATAAGCTGCAACTGACTCCTGGAGGGGGACATTTTCGTAATGTCTAAGCTCAGGATCTGGTTCTACTTGCCCCTGTGCGTCCCGACAGATGGCGGCAGTAGCATCTTTTTTTCCTAAGGCGGCCAAAACGGCTGCTTCCAGGAAAGGCTCAAGGCTCAGCCCTTCTGCCTGGCACATGGAGCGCAGCACACTCAGGAAAATTTCCCGATGGGCATAGACAGACGTTTCAGAAAATTGGTTGAGTACCTTTAGCAGGGGCTTTTGCTGCGCTGGTGCTTGCAGGAAGGCAGGTTGGGCCTTAAGACGGGCGATGCGGAAAGCAGAAGCCTGAAAGGTGAGGCGAAGGGGCCTTTCAATGGTAATCCGCTGATAGCCAAAAGCTTCTTTTTCGAAGATTTTGCTGTAAGCTCCTTCTTTAAAGCGGGTATAGCGGCGCGAAATTGCCCGTAACTGCTTCTCCGTGATCGGAGAGGGCTGCCTGGCTGCTTCCTGGTTTCCGCTTTCTGCTATTCCCTTGCCATGGATTAGCTGGATTTTGCCGATGCGCTGCGGGCGCTTTTGGTTAGTAATGATCCAGACATAAGGGGCCGTGGTGGAAAAGGCTTGGTTTGGGAAAGAAATGATGGCTAACAACCAGTCCTGTTCAATCAACCAGCGGCGGACATCCTGCTCCTGACTAGCTGTAGATGGGATAAAAAGCAGATCCTCCGCCATGGGGATGCCGACGGTCTGAACCTTGTCAGAAGCTAGAAGCTGAGCGACATGGCAGAGAAGATTTTGCAAGGAATGATGTGGGTCAGAATATTGATCTGCCCCAACAGCTAAGGCTGACCTTATCAGGTCAAATGGCTTTCCCTCCATCGTTTTGATAAAGCATTAACATAGATAGGGGAGAAAACTACCGACTTGAAAAAGGACCATTCTATCCAGTAGGGGGAATCAGCTTATGATTTTGATGGCAACTCACTCCTGCCTAATTAGGGTAGTAAACTCTTAAAACAATGGCTGATGAAGCTTAATCAGGTAACCTTGCCGAGCCTGGATCTGGCCCGTGGGGTCGCATTTTACGAACAATTGGGATTAACGCTGATTGTAGACGCCCTGCCTCGCTATGTACGCCTGGCTTGTCCGGGTGAGGGGAGTACGCTGTCTTTGCATCTGGTGGCGGAATTGCCAAAGGGAGAGGCCCGGACGGTGATTTATTTTGAATGCGAGGATTTGGATGAGCGGGTGGGCAGGCTTCAGGCGGCAGGGCTGACCATTGAATCCGGTCCCCGGGACGAGAGCTGGCTCTGGCGGGAAGCCAGACTGAAAGATCCGGATGGGAATCCCGTCTGCCTCTATTTTGCGGGAGAAAATCGCCTGAATCCTCCCTGGCGCATTCCTCCTGATGCATAAAACAGCAAGCCCGACTTGCTGGGCAAGCCGGGCCATACTACTCGAAAATATTCTTTGCTAGCTTAAGCGGTAACGGCAGCGCTTTTTACGGTAGTGATGATCACCCCGGCTACTTTATAAGGATCAGCGGCTGAGTTAGGGCGACGATCTTCCAACCATCCTTTCCAACCGTTTTCAACGGTTGCGATCGGAATACGAATAGAAGCTCCGCGGTCAGAGATTCCATAGCTGAACTGGTCGATGGCCTGGGTTTCGTGCAGACCGGTCAACCGCATGTGGTTGTCTTCCCCGTATACGTCAATACAAGCAGCGATTACTTCTGGGGAAGCACCGAAAGCTTCACAGATGCTATCGTAGGTTTCCTTATTACCAGCGTTACGCAGGGTAGAGTTGGAGAAGTTGGCGTGCATACCAGAACCATTCCAGTCGCCTTTGACGGGCTTGGGATGCAATTCGACGGTGTATCCATACGATTCAGCGAGACGATAGAGGAAGTAACGGCTAATCCAAAGATCATC
>JBCBGC010000037.1:0-58370 GCA_038527215.1 Bacteroidota bacterium | reverse complement strand
ATATTACATGTCTAAAACAGTTCCGGAAGATCCCGCAGAAAAGTTTCCCTATATGGAAATGATAGCTAATGGAGAATCGTTGGGGGTATATGAGGTTCCAGATAATCCCTAATTTTCAAAAAATGAATTCAATTGACCAATTTATTACTACGTACAACGAATATCTTTTCAATAAAAAGAGGTTATTTGATAATGTCTCTCTAATAGGGAAAAATCCTATTAGGGAAAACGGTCCACGAGAAGATATAGAATACTTCATAAGGGGCTTTACCTTCCCTACAGAATATAATTATAGTGGTTTTGTTTTTCTGCAGCAAGAATGGAAGGGGGCAGATGAATTTATTCATTTTGCGAGTCATGTAAATTACTCATTGGAATATTTGCTAATTAAAACGAGTGGTAGTGTTGTCTTGTATGACCCCGAATATGAGGAAATTGAGTGGTACTGCTCTGGATCCGTCAGGAATTTTTTTTTGTCAATGAAGGTTATTATAGAAACAAAAATAAAAATGCAAGAGCTAGAAACTTTTGATTTGGATAATTCTTATCTCAAAGAAAAGTATGATGAATGTATGGCAATAAATTCAAATGAAATGAGATACTCCGAGTTTTATGAGCACCTTTTAGGTTTAGAGTAGTAGCGACTATTCAATAAACTGTGTCAGATGAAAAGGATAACTTTCATCCATCCATATAGGCACTTCGCACCAACCAACCCTCTATGAAACACATCATACGCCTCGGGATAAGCCTCCTCCTTATTCCCTGTCCCCTTTTTTCCTAAGGCGAAGTTGACTGGAGGTATTTTGGTGAATTTGAAGGCATCCATTTTCTGAATGGGATTAATTCTGTCGATGTTAGGGGTGGGCAAATACCATTTTTCAGTCATGGAACAACAGTTTCCGGTGACTACGAGGTTTGATCCTGTTTCATGGACGAAGTCAATAGGGATAAAAATGGTAAGTTAATTTTTGTGGAAACCAGACTCGGAAAAACTACTCAACTCTTGCAGGATCAAGAAATTGTGTAGAAAGCATTGTACGAAAGAGATGCTGTCCCAGTTGGGGAAATTGTGGTTGATGCTGGATTGGAGCTAGGTCAAAAATTATAGACCAACGTAGAAATAAAATGAAAGAATGAATATTGAATCAGGTAAAAAAGAATTATTCTTTCGGTTATTAAGTAAGAATCTTGAGTCTGAGGGATTTAAGTACATAAAAAGCAGGAATTTATTAGTGCAAAAAAAGCCTGAAGGTACTTTTGAGATTAAGTACACCTCTTGGCCCATGTTCCTGCAGGTAGAAACCAAAATAAGAATTTACCTAACAAGGGTTGAAAAACACAAAAAGAACGCCTGGGGAGATAAATACTATAAATATTCCACGGTAGGTCAGGCTAGAGGTTATTTTTATGAAAAACCTGAGTTAGCTGTACTTCCAACTGATACGCTGCAGAATGTTAAAAGAGCTGTAGATCTCGAAATGAATTTTTTCCAAAAAAAAGCAAAACCCTTCTTCGATACCTTTAGTGAGATTATATTTCTTGATAAGAGCCTGAATGATAATCCTTCAAATCCATCCTGGATTAATTTTAACCCCATTCAATCAAGTTTTACTGCGATGGTTGTAGCCAAACTAATGTCTAGAGAAAATTTGCCTGGCATATTTGATGCTCACTTAGATCAAATCGTAAATTTTAACGCTCAATTTGAGGAGAAAGGTAAAATGCTTCGGAAATATTTATTGGAAAATATTTAGCCTAATTTGACGCCCCCACATCATATTAGACTTTCTATTTGAGATACCTTTAAATGCTTCCCTAAAAACTAAATGACTTACAAATAGAAACAACCTATTGCGGTTTTTGGGGAGAAGGTTACGTATTGGGAAATCATTAATCATAAAGAGTAATATGAAAGAAAGGGATTTTTGGGATATACTGTTTCATGCAACAGCATATAATGATTATTCCTTAAAGAGCTATGCACATTTAGTTGAACTATTAAGCGACTTGCCTTTATCTGAAATTATAGCATTTGAGTGTTTTATGAGGAAAACACTTCATCGAACCAATCACCATAATGTAATAGCTGTGGCAAATATGATTTTTGCTCCAGGAGTCGGAACAGATGAGTTTTTGTATTTCCAGTGCTGGCTTATTTTGCAAGGGCCAGATGTTATTTCTTCTTCCATAAAAAATCCAGATAATTTAGTTTCAATTCTCGATTGGGATCATCAGCCCAAGTCTAATGAATGATTATTAGAAGCATCAAGTGAGGCATTTTTTAAAGCTGGAGAATTTCAAGACTCAGAAGAGTCTGATTTACAGTTCTTTTCATTCATTGATGCTCGTTGTCCTTACCTGGATTATAACAATTATCAACAGATTGAAGGGGATGAGATCGAAGAGCGTGTTTACCCACAGTTATTTCCAAAATTCTATGCAAAATGTAAATCACAATAGAATTTTCTCCTCACAATACAAAGACATCTGGAATAAGAATCAATTTGCCTTCCCCTCCTCGGAGGGGGCGGGGTGGGTAGAAAACGCTTATCCTAGACCAGCCCACACACAAGCCCCTTCAAAGTCCTAGATCCCGGTACTCCGGAGGAGCCTGGCGGGAAAGTTTTGTCAGAGACAGGCTTGCGCGTAAGTCCCTTAGAAGTCGCAGATCCCGGTACTCCGGGAGAAGCTGCGGCTAATGCTTTCGGGGATGTTTTAAGCCCCCCACAAGAAACTGCGCATCCCACCCCACGCCTCCGCGGCGACCCAGTAAATTCCCCTACCTAATAAAGGGCAGAGCCTCTAACGCCATCCCCCTCCCGCCTTTCACCCATAAGATCAATCTACTGTAGCTGTTACAAACGGGTTAATCTTGAGACAAAATAAGGAACGGTAAAAAGCAAGCACATGGTAAGTGTTTGAAAATTAGGAGTTTACGACTTTTTGTTAGGCTGTCATAAAACGACGAGAAATTGATTCGATTTTACCATTCCCTTCTATCCCATCTCAGTACTTTGGTTCTCAGAGATCGGATGGGCCAACTCAACACGCCTACCATATCCTGCCCCTGTCAGGGAAGGTTACAGAAGGAATAATCGATCCTTTACCCGGCGGCTCATTCATCTCTCAGGCGGCTCCGAAACGCATATGCGAAACAGCGGAGGGCAGGGATTGGAAACTTACATTTTCTCATTACAACTACTAATAAAGGACTATCTATGATGCTATTCTATCAAAACATGCTTATCAGGCTGTTCTTGATAGGTTTCTTTTGCGTTTCGACTGGATACGCGCAGGAAATATCAGGAACGGTAAAATCCGAAGACGGTTTCCCCCTCATGGGGGCTTCGGTAGTCATCCTGGGTACCAGTATGGGGACCCTGACCAATGCCGAAGGGCAGTTTACCCTGGAGGCCACTCCAGGGGATTCTGTGAAAGTCAGTTTTATCGGGTATACATCGGCTGTCTTCTCCGTTTCAGATACCACCAGCTATGAGGTGGTCATGAGTGAAGAATTGAAACTCGATCAGGTGGTGATCGTAGGCTACACCGCTCAGAGTCGGCGCAATGTAACTGGGGCAGTCACCTCCTTAGATGTAGAACAAGCCCTGCAGGTGCCTTCTACCAATATCAGTGAAACCCTGCAAGGGAGAGTCCCAGGCATTACAGTAGGCCAGGAAGGTGGCCCTGGAGGAGGCACCATGGTGCGCATCCGTGGCTTTGGCACCATTGGGAATAATCAGCCACTATTTGTGATAGACGGGGTACCTACCAGGGGGAATCTGAATGATATCAATCCCAATGACGTGGAGTCGATTCAAGTCCTCAAAGATGCCTCTGCTGCCTCGATTTATGGTTCGCGGGCGGGGAATGGGGTAATCATTGTTACCACAAAAAGCGGCAAGGTGGGTCAGCCAACCCTTACCTTCAACTCTTATTATGGCGTTCAGAACCTGACCTCCTCTTTGCCTGAGGTGCTATCTGCTCAGCAATTTGGGGACATGCTGTGGCAGGCGCAAATCAATGATGGGCAGAGCCCTTCGCATCCCCACTTTGGGAGCGGTGCTACGCCCAGCCTGCCAGCAGAATTGGCACCGGGGGTACCGCTAGCCACCCAGGGGACCAACTGGCTAAATGAAATCTTCCAGAATGCGCCCATGCAGAATTATAACTTAAGTGCGACGGGAGGAACTGAAAATGGGAGTTACGCCTTTTCTACGGGCTACTTCAACCAGGAAGGGGTCTTGATCCACACCAATTTTGAGCGCTTCACAGCCCGGGCCAATACGAGATTCAAGGTCAAGGATAAGATTACGCTAGGGGAGAATTTAACCATTTCGTATTCCAAGAATACGGGCATCTCCAACCAAAATACCGAAAACCCCATTTCCATGGCAATCCGTATGCCTTCAGTCATTCCGGTTTATGCCAATGACGGTCGGTTTGCGGGCACCAGCGTAGGCGGATTCAATAACCCTCAGAATCCAGTGGGTGCCTTATACAGAAATCGCTTTGATGCGGACAGAAGATTCCGGGCATTTGGGAATGCCTATCTTGAAATCGAGATCCTCCCTTCCCTGGTGGCTAAATCCAGCATTGGCATTGACTTCATTAGTTCTCAAAGAACCGATTTTACCGGCATCAACTATGAGGATGCCGAAGTGGTAGGTACCAATAAGCTAGATGAGTACGCAGACTTCCTGGGCAGTTATACCTGGTATAATACCCTCAACTATTCTACGGATATTCAAGGCAGCGAATTGAATATTTTGGTGGGGACCGAAGCCATTCAGAATCAAGCTACAGGACTATTCGCTAGCCGGACAGGTTTTTTTACCAACGATCCTGATTTCCGGGTGCTGAGTGTAGGTTCCGGGGGGATCGGGAATGCTGGTACCCGTACCAGCAGCCGACTGTTCTCGCTTTTTTCGAGTATCAGCTATACTTACAATGACTTTTTATTATTCTCTGGAACCATCAGAAGAGATGGGTCTTCGCGATTCGGCAGCAATAATCGATATGCCATTTTTCCTGCGCTCAGTGCAGGCATTCGGCTAAGTGAACTCGGGGGACTAGGGAACACCTTTGACGACCTGAAGGTCAGATTTGGATGGGGACAGACAGGGAACCAGGAGATTGGAGACTATGCCTCCTTTACCTTATTCGATTCGGATGTAGCGACCACCTTTTACGATATCCAGGGAACCAATGGCTCTTCTCTCGCGGGATTTGCCTTGAGTACGCAAGGGAATGATGAAGTCCGCTGGGAAACCACGACCAGTACCAATATAGGTGTTGATGCGACCCTCCTGGATTATAAACTGAACCTGGTGCTCGATCTGTACACCCGCAATACACGGGATATGTTGGTCCAGGTGCCTCAGCCAGCCACGGCAGGCTTTGCGGAACTTCCTTTCATCAATGTGGGAGAAATGCGGAATCGGGGGATAGATTTTGCGGCTACCTATGGAGACGACCGCGGCGCTTTCACCTATGATCTGGGCTTTAACATTTCTGTATACAGAAATGAAGTCATCAAACTGGGAGATAACGACCTCTTTGCCATTGCCGGGGCCCAAGCCCGATCCTTCCGCCTGACCAGAACCCAACGTGGATTCCCGATTTCTTATTTCTATGGCCTGCAGGTGGACGGCATTTTTCAAACTGCCGAAGAAGTAGATGCCAGTGCAGATCAGGGCTTTGCCTCAGCTGCGGACGGAGTAGGGCGTTTTAAGTATGTAGACGTGAACAGTGATGGAGTAATTGACCAACGCGACCGTACCCTCATTGGCAATCCTCATCCTGATGTTACCTATGGGGTAAATGTAAACCTCGGATATAAAGGCTTTGATCTGAGCATGTTTATTCAAGGCTCTCAGGGAAATGACCTGTACAACTTTACCCGCTACTTTTCGGACTTCTCTGGGGTATTCTTCCAGAGTGGTAAGGGAACTGCTATCCTGGATGCCTGGACGCCTGGAAATCCAGATGCTTCCCTCCCAAAACTGAGTTCTGGAACCCCGAACTCCGAAGTAGAACCCAATAGCTACTTTGTAGAAGATGGGTCTTTTGTCCGGATCAAAAACCTCCAGCTAGGCTATAGTCTCCCTACGGAATCCCTGGCCCAACTGAAACTAGCCAAGGTGCGCTTATACCTGCAGGGGAAGAACCTGTTGACCTTTACCAACTACACTGGACTTGACCCGGAACTGAGCCTACAATCCTTCGGGGACGCCAATTCTCGGGTCGCCAATCTTGACATTGGCGTGGACAGAGGGGCTTACCCCATTACACGAGCGCTCCTGGTCGGGATACAGATTGGATTTTAATGTATTAATCATTTCAACCACTTTTTAGATGAAAAAACCATTCTTAATCATATATATCACGGTGCTATCCACCTTGGTTTCCTGTGAGGGATATCTGGATCGCATCAAACCACAAGGGGCGCTGACCGTCGAACAATTGGCGACTGAAGAAGGCGTGGAAGGCTTGCTGATCGGGGCCTATGCGGCCATAGACGGTTTTCTGGAACATCCCTTTTCCTTTACCCGCTCTTTCCCCTGGCATGCAGCCCCTTCCAACTGGATCTATGGTAGTGTAACGGCGGGCGATGCCCATAAGGGATCTGACCCTGGAGACCAACCGCAAGGCAATGATATTGAGAACTTCTCGGCCATTGCTTCGAATGATTTTTTTCGGGGGAAATGGTGGCATGTCTACGAGGGGGTAAATCGTTGCAACCAGACCTTGAAGGTGCTGATAGCTGCGGAGGCGAATGGAGCGATTGACAATGAGAAAGCCGCCCAGATTCGGGCAGAAGCAAGATTTCTACGAGCATACTACCACTTCGAAGCCAAAAAGATGTGGAACATGGTGCCCTATATTGATGAAAATGCGGAAGACGTTCGGGTGCCAAATGACCAGGATATCTGGCCAAAGATTGAGGAGGATTTCCAATTTGGCATCAACACCCTTCCCGAGGTCCAGGCAGAAGTGGGACGTCCGACGAAGTGGGCTGCTCAGGCCTTTCTGGCCAAGGCAAAAATGTTCCAGCAAGATTACGCCGCGGCGCTCCCGCTCTTGAATGCGATCATTGGTAGTGGACGGTTTAGCCTGGCAGAAAATTATCATGATAATTATAATGCTGAGACCAACAACAACCAGGAATCTCTTTTTGAGATCCAGTATTCTGTCAACGATGGAACCTCGGAGGGACAAAATGGAGGTTTTGCCGAAGGATTGGCATTCCCCTTTACCCCTTCAGGGGCCCCATCGGGTTGCTGTGGCTTCTTCCAGGCTTCCCAAAACCTGGTCAATGCATTTCAAACGGACGAAAATTCAGGCTTGCCTCTTTTCAACACCTTTAATGCTACAGATTTCAAAAGTGATTTTGAAAATGGTGTCTATCTCAATAGCACCGAGTCTTTTGAACCGGATGTAACGACGCCTATTGATCCCCGCCTTGATTGGACGGTCGGGCGAAGAGGGGTACCCTATTTGGACTGGGGCGTACATCCGGGTAAAAACTGGATTCGGGATAAGTCTGGAACCTATGGTCCATACTCTCCCTTGAAAAATGTCTACTACCAGCGACAGGAAGGCTCTCTGGTCCAGTCTTTTGCTACCTTCTGGAGAGGGGTGGCCAATAATTTCAGGGTGTTGCGCTATGCAGATGTGCTGCTCTGGGCGGCTGAGTGTGAAATTGAAATTGGCAGCCTGGCCATCGCCCAGTCCCATGTGGACCTGGTGCGTAATCGGGCCGCTACCGGTTCAGTGGTGAAATTTGAAGATGGGACGCCTGCAGCCAATTATTTCGTGCAAAGCTATGCCGATGCCGGCGTAAGTTTTGAAACCGCAGGCAAAGCCTTTGCCTGGGAAGCGGTTCGCTTTGAGCGCCGATTAGAATTCGCCCTGGAAGGCCACCGCTTCTTTGATCTGGTACGCTGGGGCATTGCTGCGGAGGTTGTCAATGCCTATTTGGTGGAAGAGGCGCAAAAAAGACCCCACTTGTCCGGGGCATCTTTTCAAGCTGGGAAACATGAATTTTTCCCCATTCCCCAAGAGCAAATTGATGACAGCTTCGTGGATGGCCAGCCTACCTTAACCCAGAACCCTGGTTATTAACTCAGAAGAAAGGGCAGCTGCAAGCATGGAACAAGCTTTCATGCGCATATCATGCATAGGCGGAATGCCCTTGAGGTGCTTTCAGGTACCCAAATCAATAAGTGATTGAACTTGTAAACAGTAGTAGTTGAGAAAGTCGCTTCCTATGGCGACTTTCTCCCATCTTTCCTTTGTATGAAAAGCCTAAAATCCAGCATAGTTTCTGATGAAAACCCTCAAAAGGAAGGGGATAAAAATATTTATTTTCTTCCCATTGTATTAATTACCGGTCTCTTTTTTTTATGGGGCTTAGCGGGCATTTTAAATGCGGCCCTCATCGCCCATTTTCAGCCTGTCTTTCAGATTAACCGTGCCGAGGCCTTGTTAGTTGAGACGGCCTTTTATTTAGGCTATTTTATTTTTGCGATTCCAGCGGGCATTTTTATTCAAAGGTTTAGCTATAAAAATGGGGTTCTGGTAGGCTTATTCATTTATTTTATCGGCGCTTTACTGTTCATCCCTGCAGCAAAGACCCTGATGTTTAGCAGTTTTTTATTTGCGCTCTTTGTCATTGCTACTGGATTGGCCTTCCTGGAAACTGCGGCCAACCCTTATATCACCATCCTGGGTAAGCCCGAAAAAGCAACCCAAAGATTAAATCTCGCCCAGTCATTTAATGGCCTGGCCCTGGTAGTGGGGCCTTGGTTGGCGGGGGCGCTTATTTTTTCTGAAGGCAAGGCCGTCTATCCTACCGAAGCAGAAAAGCAGTTGGCTGCCGAGGCCGTGATTTTACCCTACCTATTGATCGCTGCTTCCATCCTGGTATTCGGTAGCCTCATATACTTTACCCGAATGCCTGAGCCGGAAAAAACAGATGCCCCCATCTTCTCCTGGTCGCTTTTATCAAATAAGGAGGTCATAATGGCTTTCCTGGCCATTCTCTTATATGTGGGCGCACAGGCCAGTATTTGGGGAATTTCCATTGACTTTGTGATGGAATCCATCCCTGGAGTAAGCATGGAGGATGCCACCAAATATTACCTATTTGCCGGGACCTTATTATTTGTTTTGGGTCGCTTTTTTGGCACCTATTTACTGGGCATGATTGAGGCACCAAAATTACTGGCTGTTTACAGTGTAGTCGCAGCTATGCTCTGTACGCTGCCACTTTTCTTATCTGGAGCCTGGGGGGTTTATGCCATTCTTTTGACCAATTTTTTCATGTCGATTATGTTTCCCACCATTTTTTCTCTGGGGGTCGAAAAGCTCGGTGAATCCAAGAAAGCCGGATCCTCTATTCTTATTATGGGCATTGTCGGAGGGGCTATCATTCCTCCTATGGTGGGGGTGCTGGTAGACCAGTATACTATCAGCCTCAGTTTCCTCATTCCGGGCTTGTGTTTTTTGTATTTGAGCTATTTCGGCATCAGGAAAATGGCGATCACTTAACCTCCCTCCCTCTTTTCAACCTAATTTCTCCATGATTAACATTGGCGCATCCATCCTGACCTGGATTCCTAAATGGACAGAAGCTGCGGGTTTATTTGCGATAGATCAGGCCGCTCATACAGGCTACGATTTGGTCGAAATATTATTCCCAGAAAACCTGGACCTCCATACAAAAGTAATCAAGCAGAGAATTCGAAAGCAAAAAATAGGCATCCGCTGCGCAGCCATTTTGCCGCCAGCCTGCCACCTGCCCCGCTACCCGCGAAAAGCCAAGGCATACTTATGTAAGGCGATCGATTTGGTAGAGCAATTAGAGACTGATTTGCTGGCCGGGGTATTGTATACAGCGATTGCGCAGTTTAGTGGCAGATTGAGGTCAGAGGCAGAGTGGCAAAAGATGGTGGACGTGCTGGGAGAAGTAGCTCATTATGCGAAGGCGAAGGGAATATCCCTGGCCCTGGAACCCATCAATCGATATGAAACCAATCTCCTTACCTCGGCTCAGGAAGTGTTAGATCTGTTGACGGACATTGGGATGGATAATGTGGGGGTGCATTTGGATACCTTTCACATGAACATTGAAGAACAAAATATCTATGAGACCCTCACCATGGCGGGGGAAAGATTATTTCATGTACACGTTTGTGAAAATGATCGTGGTATAGTCGGGAAAGGAAATATTGCCTGGCATGACTTTTTTGAAGGCCTGGCTGAAATTAATTATCAGGGAGCCTTGGTACTGGAAAGCTTTTCTTCTGAAGTAGAAGAACTGCGCATCCCCACCTCGCTTTGGCGAGAGACGCCCTTTACCTCCCAACAGCTCGCAGAGTTGAGCCTGGCCTTTTTAACAGAAAAGGCTTCTGCCTTCGGACTTTATTAGCGCTTGTTCAGAAATTTCTTTTCGGGCGAACACGCCAACCTCCGAACAACCGCTTTATTTGATCCCGTTGTTTTGTTTGGGGCAATCCCCAGGCAAATCGTTTCCTGAGCGTTCCTGTATAGGAGCGCTCTTTTTTTACATATTCTACTTTCTCACATAGTAGACTTTTGGGCCAGGATGTTGACCCGTGAAGCAAACCCAAAAATGACCAAAAAACTCAGGCAAGGAATGATCAGGGTGAATAAAAGGCCGGTGGAAGGGTTGAGCTGCTTCATTAAAGAGGCTAAAACGGCTCCGCCTATCATGCCCATCACGATTAAGGCGGAGCCTTTTTTCATGGCCGGTTGAATGCCAGATAAGCCCAGACCAAAAATGGTGGGAAACATCAGCGACATAAAGAAATTCAAGGCAACGATCAACACCAGGGCGGAATATCCTCCCACAAGCACTGCTGCTACCGAGATCAAGGCAGAAATGAAGGCATATATCGCCAGTAGCTTACTGGGGGGAAAAAAGAGCATCAGCAGGCTACTCAAAAATCTGCCGATCAGGAAGGTAACAAAGGCATAGATGAGGTATTCATTGATAGGGGTGGAGGGATGGCCTAACTCCGTGGCGTATTCTGGAATGAAATTCCAAATGCCTACTTGCGCGCCCATATAAAAAAACTGGGCCAGGATGGCATACCTTAATAAGGGATGGGCTTTGATTAACTGGAAAGCATTTTTATCATTTCTGGGCTCAGAAACCTCTTCCGGCTGTATAGGGAATTTTAACAGAAAAATGAGCAAAGCCCATATAATGGCAATGATGCCTACGATGAGAAATGGCAACAGCACAGAGTGGGCTACGCTGGTAAGGTAAATTGGTTGATAGGCAAGCTGCTCTGTAGGTTGTGGCATGACCCGCAAGTATTCCGCGAAAAATTGGGTGATGACCATGCTAAAGAAGAAGCCAATCGGATTAAACGATTGGGCGATATTCAACCTTAGAATAGCGCTCTGGGGGGAACCTAAGGATAGCACAAAGGGATTGGTAGAGGTCTCCAAAAAAGACAGGCCTACCGCGATAATAAAGAGGGCAAAAAGAAATAAATTATACAAAAACAGGTCGGTCGCCGGAAAAAATAAAAAGGAACCCACACCATACAGGAGTAGGCCGATAATAATGCCCGTTTTATAATCATACAACTCAATGATTTTCGAGGCAGGCAATGAGGCGACAAAATATCCAGCATAGAATACTACCTGGATCAGCCCTAATTGGAGGCTATTTATCTGAAAAATAAAACCAAAATCAGATAGGAGAATAAAATTCAAATTGCTCGCCACGCCCCACAGCAAGAACAGGCCAATTATAAAAACAAAAGCCCGTACCGGCTTAGACACAGGAGAGTTATCAATAAAATTCATGGCTCGAGCGGATAAGTGTGAGAGTTTCGGTATTCTGTTGGGGATAAATTATATTTTGTCTTAAATACCCGGCCAAAATAAGCGGCGGATGAAAAGCCAATTTCATCGGCTATTTCCGTCATGGACAGACCGGTTTGCTTGAGCAAATATTTAGACTTTTTAAGTCGGACATTATTGATGTATTCTTTTACGCCGTAGCCGATCAGGGCTTTGGTTTTCCGGTAGAGCTGGATTCTCGACATGCCCAACTCTTTGCAGATAAATTCTACCCCAAATTCCGGATCGAAGGCTTCATGATTGACCAGGGAGATAAACTCATTGACAAACTGTTTATCTAAAGAATTTCGCGTGCCATCCGCGATGGTTATATCCAACTCATTGATGTATCTCTCCTTCAGGACCCGTCTGGCGTTCAATAAGTTTTTAATCTTTAAGGAAAGCATATTCACATTAAAGGGCTTGGAGATATAGTCGTCGGCCCCACCTTCCAGGCCCTTGATTTTATTTTCTTGCTCATCCAATACCGTAATGATGATGATGGGAATGTGAGAGGTCCTTTTGTCTGATTTCAGGTGATCCAGAATTTCATAGCCATTCATGCCGGGCAAGTCTATGTCGCATAAAATCAAATCTGGAATATGCCGCTGGGCCATTTCCAAGCCTATTTCACCATTATTGGCGGAAACCACGTGATAGGTTCGCCCCAGGATATCCACTAAGTAAGCAGCCAGGTCGGGATGATCTTCAATGATGAGCAAGGTCTGGGCTGCGGTTTTTTGCTCTGGCACTACCTTTTCTGTATAGGTATAGCCTAGTTCAGATATCCAAAGCGGATTGATAGATTTATAAGCGTCAAGCAGCTCATTTCTATTTTCTGTCTGGGGTTTTTTAGGTAAATGTTGCGCACCCGTAGGCAGGAAAATAGAAAAGGTAGTACCCTGCCATTTTTTGCTTTCCACAGATAATTTCCCCTGATGTAATTCAATCAGCTCCTTAGATAAGGACAAGCCCAGTCCTGAGCCCAGGTTCGCACTTTCTCTCCCTTGATAAAACCTGTCAAAAATGTGGTTTTGTTGTTCCTCCGTCATCCCCATACCATTATCTGAGATAAGGATGATGCAGGTATCCGCAGTTTCATTGAGGCTTAGTTCAATAGAAATTCTACCCTTTTCTCTGGTAAATTTGAAGGCATTAGACAAAAGGTTAAATAAAACTTTGTCGAGCTTGTCTGGGTCAAAAAATAGAAAGAGTTGGCTAATTTCTGTCTTAAACTCAATGTCTATCTTTTTTTGTTTAGCCAACTGTTCAAAGGATTCGCTCACTTCATGCAGGAAGGTGATGATGTCTATTTTGCTGGGCGTGTAGACCATTTTCCCGTGTTCAATTTTGCGGAAATCCATGAGCTGCGACACCAGCCGTAATAAGCGAAGGGAATTAATCCGAATTAATTCTAAGTCTTTTTTTAGCCGAGGATTATGGCCTTGGGTTTTGCGAATCCAATCATTTACCGGGGCGAGGATCAGCGTTAGCGGGGTGCGAAATTCATGGGAGATATTGGTGAAAAAGCGGAATTTCTCCTGAGTGGCCTGCTCTGCTTTTTCGGCCATCAATTGAACTTGATTTTTTTGTTCTAAAATTTCCTGGTTTTTCGCCTCAAGAATATCATTGATTTGTTGTTCCCCTTTGAAATAAATGAAAACCAGGGTTCCCAGTACGATAAGGATGATCAGGGCTACTAAAAATAAATAGATGATTAACCTGAAATTCTTGAAAATACGCTCCTTTACGAGGGTCAGGCTTTTTTCGTGACGAATTTTTTGCTGTAAATCGCCATAATATTTCATTTGATTTTTGACCCAACTGACATGCTCAGGCCGAACGACCATGGCCTTAAGGCTATGTTCTTGGGGAAATGCCTGCCCCTGATGAAACATACTGAGAAGGCTGCTGACCTGGGGAGTCGGGGAAGGAAAGAGGAAAACCCGATCCATTTTTCCCTGCTCGAGCTGTTCTAAGACTGAACCAGCATTTCTTTCCTCATGGATCTCTACTAAAGGAAGCTCATTTACGCTTACCTCATTGCTGTAGGCTGCCCCTGGATGAACGATCAGGAAGGTTCTCATGTGGGGATCATGAGCCGAGAATCCGGGACCCTTCGTAGAGAGAGAGAGGGCTTTCTGACCTTCTAGTGGAGCAATTTTGAGCTGGAAGGTGGTTTGAAGGGGCTTCAGAAGCCTCATCAAGTGTTGAGGGAGCCGGAGTCGGCAGGCCTGATGAGGGGTATGGTGCTTAAGGAATTCGTTTAGTTCTTCAGCCAGGTTTTCATAGTCAAACCGAATAACAGCAGATACATGGGGATGGCTTCGGGCAGCATGGCCCATGACAATCACGGGGATTTTCATGTAGTGGGCTCTTTCCAGGGCTGATGACAAAGCTGCCAAACTATCGGATAGGACCACCAGGATGTCCACGGCTTTGGAGAGCATGAGCTGGAGCTGTTCATGTTGGTCCTCTGGATGCCTGGCACGATGGACCTCAGCCAACTGAAAAGCTGGGTATAAAGAAAGCTCTTGACGAAGTTCGTCTAGGAGATGGTCCTTTGTGGGAAGGCCCCTTTGTTGCAAGGAAATACCCACTCGGAGGGTATTTGAAGGCTCTTTGCTACATCCATACCATGAAAAAGCGGCAAGGATACATAAAAGGCTTACAGTACGCTGGGAAAAGTTCTTCATCAACACCTAAAAATCCTGTCTGGATCAATCAGGGGAACCTTGTATGTTGAAGAACAATATGGGTAAAACAGTATAGGCCGATTTTACAGGCTTTTGGGGAATTGATTCTAAGATAAGGAATATCCAGGTTATGTGCAGGATATGTTGGCCGGCGTGGGAAGGTAGCTTCTTCTCTAAGACCGGTCAGGAAGAAAGGGGACAACATCAAGGATCTTGGGAGCGGCTACATGGGACAAGTGCCTCGCCCTCCGCCGAGATACCAAGGTCCCGCATGGAAAGATGCGGGACCTCGGGTTATACCATAAAAGGCTCTACCTAGCCTTTCCTTTTGGGAATGAGAAATGCCAATCGCTGATGAGCCATCTACCTGATAGCAGGGAGCTTTGTGCTTTACAAACTATTTTCACCTTATCAACAGTCATCAGCCTATCCCGGCAAAAGGAATTCCCGTTAGCCGGTGCATATCGAAACTCATGGTGCTGAGGTCATTGAAATTGAATTTCGATACATGGTCATGTCCACAAGACCGGGCCACGACTTGCATTAATTCTGTGGTAGCGTGAAAGAAATTATGCAGTTGCTTGGCGGATTGGTCAATGATGATGCGTTGGCGGAGGTTCTCCTTTTGGGTAGCAATGCCCACCGGGCAGTTATTTGAGCTACAGGCGCGCATGCCTAAGCACCCGATCGCCTGCAAGGCTGAATTCGATACCGCAATCGCATCCGCTCCCAGCATCATGGCCTTGGAGAAATCTTCGGCCACTCTCAGGCCTCCGGTGATGATGAGGGTCACGCCGGTAGCCCCCACTTTATCCAGGTGCTTTCTGGCTCTGGCTAAGGCTGGGATGGTCGGAACATTGATATTGTTTCTCAAAATGGTAGGCGCAGAGCCGGTTCCGCCTCCTCTTCCGTCCAATATGATGTAATCCACCCCGACTTGTAAGGCGAAATCAATATCCGCTTCAATGTGGCTGGCGGCAATTTTAAATCCTACCGGAATGCCGCCAGTTTTTTCTCTGACTTCCTTCGCGACCCTTCTGAAATCTTCTGCCGTTTTTAAGTCTGGAAAGGCGGCAGGAGAAATCGCGGTTTGCCCTACCTTCAAGCCCCGTACAGCTGCAATTTCCTGGGTAACTTTATGACCCGGCAAATGCCCGCCTGTTCCGGTTTTTGCCCCTTGCCCCCCTTTGAAATGGAAAGCCTGGGCTTTTTGAACCTTGTCCCAGGAAAAGCCGAATTTCCCTGAGGCTAGCTCATAGAAATAGCGAGAATTATTGGCCTGCTCTTCCGGTAGCATGCCGCCTTCTCCGCTACAGATACCCGTGCCCGCCATTTCCGCGCCTTTGGATAAGGAAATCTTTGCCTCTCTGGAGAGTGCCCCAAAACTCATGTCCGATACAAAAATGGGGATATCTAATTGCAGCGGCTTTTGGGCATGGGGACCGATGATAACGGAGGTCCCTACCTTCTCCTCATCTAATAAGGGCCGCGAAGCCAGTTGCGCTGGCAAAAACTGAATGTCCTCCCATTTTGGCAAGGTGTTACGGTCCACCCCCATGGCTTCAGAGGGACCGTGATGACCATAGTTTTTTAATCCATGTTGGGCCAGCTCTTTGATGTAGCGCGTATAGGGCTCGGTAGCTTCAGGATGGGTATCGGCGTATTGTCCCAAATAGGTTTCCCGCTGAAAGGGCTGCGGATGTGCCTGGAGAAATTGGTTGATTTCCTCCTCATCGACCCATACGATGTCATCTTTAATTTCTGCTCGAAATTTGTGCAGGACTTCGGCATTGTTATAGGCAGAAACGCCGGTGTCATACCGATAATCCCATCCATGGACCCCGCAAATGAGGTTGTCCCCTTCAATATGGCCATCCGCCATCAAGGCTCCGCGATGTAGACAACGCCCATATAGGACAGATACATTTTCATCATATTTAATGATCACCAGGTCCAGTCCGTTGACTTGATAATGGGTAGGCGTTCGATCTGAGAGTGCGCTGAATGTGAGTGTCTTTGTCATTCTGTTTTTGTAGTAGATTTTTGAAAAATGGATTGGGGAGACGGCTAAGCAAGTGCTTGGTCTTTTTGAGGATGAGCGGTATGTTCGTACCTCAGCCCAAATATGAGCGCCCCTAGGATGGATATCGGCATGATCATGAAATCAATCATAAAAACTGCTTCTGGGATTTTTCCGAAAGAACTAATGATAACAAACCCCGGGAAAAATAGCACCCAACTCGCAATCTGTAAGGCATAAAAAATTCTAAATAGCAGGAGATTAAGCTGATCAGTGGATTCCCTTCGTTCTTTTTTTCTGGGGTATCGGTTAGCTATGATCCCGAAAATAACCAGAGGTATGCCCATGATAAGGGGCGTTCCGACTCCTGCCCCCAATAAGGCGACCCCTACATTTAACAAAGCAAACATGAGCAGGCCGTTTTTCCTCTCCAGAAAAAAAACACAGTGAATAATCAAAGCAGTAGATACCGCAATGGCCAATATCCCTAAGAGATAAAAGGGGATCCCCGTCAGCATAGAGTAGGCGGGCTGCCCATTCAAAACTGTGAACAGCTCCTGATTGGGCCAGTTTTCCGGCAGGGCCTTGACCGAATGGCTTTCCACCAGGCTTGAGCCCTGGAGGATTTCCGGGATGCCATGCAGGATCCCCACTATGCCGATGATCACTCCAAAAGAGATCAGGCATAGCTGGATTTTGCTGCGAGTAGTTTTTCTCATGTGGCTTACCAATTAAAGTTACTAAAAGTAACTATTGATAGTTACAATTTGCTACTTTTTAATCCAAAAATGCTTGGATATGCCAAAAAGTGGTTACCTTAGGGTAACAAATGCAACAACGATGAAGCTTAGGAATCCTAATAAGTGCTCCTTAACAGCAGCCCTTCGGGTCGTTGGGGGAAAATGGAAGCCCATCATTATTTTGAACCTCAGCAAATCATCGAAACGATTTGGACAATTGGATTATTCCATCCCCCAAGTTTCCAGGAAGGTATTGGCTTCTCAGTTGAGTGAAATGGTAAAGGATGAATTAATCACCCGTCAGGCTTTTTCCGAGAGTCCACCAAGGGTAGAATATAGCCTTACTGAAAAAGGCCGGGAGCTGGTGCCCATTTTTCAAGAGCTGGGGGATTGGGGCACCTATTTGTTGGAAGAGGAGGAGGAAGGGTAGTCCAGGATTAATAATAAATCTCTCACCTCTCACCTCTCATTTCTCGCCTCTCACTTCTCACCTCTCACTTCTCACTTCTCACCTCTCACCTCTCACATGAAAACTCTCCTCCCCATATTTTGCCTATTAGCCCTTTCCTGCAAACCCTCCCCTCCAGAGGCACCAGCCAGAAACCTTCCTCGTGTCCTGATCACCACAGATATTAATTTGCTGGGAGGCGACCCGGATGACAATCAATCTCTCATCCATCTCCTGTGGTATGCTGATGAATTGGATATCGTAGGCATTGTGCCGGACAACTGGAAAGCGGAAGGGCCGCAGGCAGCTTTAAAAGGTTTGGAAAAATATCAGCAGGACTATACGGCTGGAAATTGGGGCGAAAAGGGCTATCCTTCGCCTGAACAACTGAAGGAAAAAATCGCTTTGACACCAGCAGCAGCCAAAGAAATGATCCTCACCGAAGGTAGAAAACCTGAAGCGCCTTTGTATGTGTTGGTATGGGGACAAATGACGAGCCTGAAGGAGGCTTTATTCGAAGCTCCGGAAATCGCCCAGAACCTTCGGGTCCTGACCATCGGCACCGGTCGGAAATACGGACCAAAGGATGAGGTAAAAGGGGAGGACTGCGAGGTGGTGAACTGGAATGGCAAAGGCCGAAATGAGATTTATGAGGATGCGCGCTTCGATCAGATGTGGTGGCTGGAAAGCAATTGGACCTATAATGGTATGTTTGGCGGAGAAAGGCCCAAAGAATTGATGGATCAGCTACAGGCATTTGGCGCCATGGGCGTCCATATCAAGCAGGTAACCGATAGGCATAAATGGGCCCAGTATTTTCGGGCGGGAGATACCCCCAGCGTGCTCTACCTGCTGGACCCTGATCACGATCCGGATGACCCGACCACCAGCAGCTGGGCCGGACAATTTGCCCATCCCTTCCCTGACCAAAGGCCGCATTATTACACTGATTTCAATGGCGAGATCAGCTGGGATTATGCCGATCCTTGCCAAAGCTGGGACCAGGTAGAACGCATGTATGCCTTTAACAAAAGTACCCTCGCCGATCGCCGGGAAGATATGTATGCCGCGCTCTTACAAAAATTGGAGAGATTGTATGCGGTGGAATAGGGAGGCATCCCCTTCCGCCCAACGGCCCCTTCAAATCTGGGATCCTGGTACCCCGGGAGGGGCCTGGCGGGAAAGTTTTGTCAGAGACAGGCTCGCGCACGGCCTTCCCCTCCTCGGAGGGGGCGGGGGTGGGTAGAAATCGCTTGTCGAAGACAAGCCTGCGCGAAAGCCCCTTAGAAGTCGCAGATCCCGGTACCCCGGGAGAAAGCTGCGGCTAGTGCGAGCGGGGATGTTCCAAGCCTCCTAACATCCCCTTCCGCCTAGCGGCCCCTTCGAAGGGGCCTAGCGGGACCGTATTGTCGGAGACAGGCCTGCGGGTAAGCCCCTTTTGAAGGGGCTGCGGCTAGCGCGAGCGGGGATGTTCTCATGCCACAGCCCGCTCCAGCAGAGAGGTCCCGCCCCACCAACCAATACTAATTCCATAGCCACATACAGAAGGATATCCGGGAGCCTGGAAAAGCTGCTCCTTATGCCCTGGTCCTTTAAATTCTCCATTCCATGAGTTGAAATCCACGGCTGAAATGCGTAACATCAATATGCATTTGGGGGATGCCTACCTGGATGCAAATGGCAAAGAAAATCGTAGCATGAAAAGGATCCTGTTTGTTAGCTTAATCTGTTTATACATCGCTTGTCAGCCCGAGGCGGTGAATCCAACAGGCTTCTATGAATTGAAGGTTTTTTTTGATGATAATGAGCAGTCCGGGGAACTGGAAATCGTAGGAGAACCCGAGGATTATTTTGGGAAATTGACCATCAACGCCAAAAGAAAAAGAGTTTATGCGGTGGGATTGACGCATGCGTCTCGGGATTCCCTGGCCTTTTTCTTGCCTGGAAAAGGTGGGTTTTTGAGGTTAAGCAGCAAGGGTTCAACCTGGGAAGGGAAATTCAAATATTTTGGGCTAAAAGCAGAAGTGGTGGCTGAGAAAAAAGGACCCCCTTCTGAAGAGTTACAAGCCTTAGTCTCCCTGAAACCCTTAGGACAAGGCGTGATTTCTACCGGGGCAGAAGAAAGCTTTCCTGTCTACGATCAGTATGACAGCTGCTTATACTTCTCCCGGGATAATACTCTGTTCTCCAGCCAACAGCGTGGGGACGGCTCCTGGGCTGCCCCCGATACCTTACCCTTTTCTTCGGGCAAGGATGCTGCTCCCTATTTGTCTCCAGATGGTCGTTCGTTGTTGTTTTCTTCTTCCCGATCATTGACCACCTCGCCCAGCAAAAAGAACCTTTGGCTCGTATCCAAAGAAGCTGGGGCGTGGACAGAACCCATCAAACTACCTCCTCCAATCAATGTAGACACGCTGGGAGATTATCATGGCGGGATTACCGCCGCTCAGCATATTTATTTTATTTCCTACAACCGAACAGGAGGCTATGGGCGGTCCGATATTTACAAAGCCACGCAAGCGCTTGACGGAACCTATCAGGTAGAGAATCTGGGCCCTGCTATCAACACTTCCAATAGCGAGGCGGATGTCTATATTGATCCTCAGGAAACCTATCTATTATTTGCTTCCACTGACCGGGAGGATAGCTATGGAGCAGATGACATCTATATTAGCTATCGGGTAGAAGAAAAGTGGCAATCCCCCCAAAATGTGGGGCCGGTCGTCAATTCATTTGCGTATGAATACGGGGCCTGGGTAGATGAAAAAGGGGGCTATCTTTATTTCAATAGTTTTCGAAGAGGATCTTCAGATATATACAGAGTTCCTTTGCCTACCATTGAAGCCATCAAATGAGGCTCTTTTTTCCACGGTTCATCCCTTTCTGGCTATGGTTAAGAAGGCCGATGTCAGGCTTATTTTTTATAAAAATTCATCCCAAAAAACTAAAACCTCCCTTTATGCAGGCGCTTGTAACTCCCAAAATCCTGACGATGAGATTCGTAGGTGTGTCCCTATTCCTGTTCCTGATCCACGCGGCTACGTATGGCCAACAGCTTAGCCTCAGCCCTTATGAATTTGTTTCAAGAGCAAAGGATACCGTGCAGGCCGAATTGGGGACATTCAAGGTATTGGAGGACCGCACCAATGGGAAAAATGATTCTATCCCCCTGTCTTTTGTCCGATTCAAAAGTACCCATCCCAATCCTGGCAGCCCTATTGTTTACCTCGCGGGAGGGCCAGGTGGCTCGGGGACAGGCACCGCAAAAGGTGGACGCTTTGAGCTATTTATGAAGTTACGAGCCGTGGCAGATGTGATCGCTTTTGACCAACGGGGAACGGGCCTATCTCATACCTTACAAAATTGTCCCTACAGCGTAGACTTTGAACTCGGCCGAGCCATTGAGAAGGAGGAATACGTCCAGAAAACCGCTGAAAATATTGCTAAGTGCTTAGCCTACTGGAAGGAAAAGGAAGTCAACTTGTATGCCTATAATACCACCGAGAGTGCAAAAGATTTAGACGATTTGAGAAAGGTCTTAGGGGTGGAAAAAATCTCCCTATGGGGCATTAGTTATGGCTCACATCTGGCTTTTGAATATATAAGGCTGTTTGAAAAAAATATTGACAAAGTGGTTTTAGCTAGCCTGGAAGGTTCTGATGAGACCATCAAACTCCCCCAAGCCACCGAGGATTTTGTGTTTCATATCGCAGCGTTGGCCGCAGAAAACTATGGCACAGAAAATAAATATCCGGACCTTAAACAAAAAATTGTAGCCGTACACCAAAGACTAGAAAAGGAAGCAGTGAAAAGTGCTTACAGAAACAGGAGTGGCGGATATGATAGTGTGGGAATTTCAAATTTTGAGTTGCAAGCCGCGATTGCCACTTTTTATCTGAAAAATCCCGGAGATTCGAAAAAACTGCCCAAGCTCTACACCCAAATGTTTGATGGGGACTTTTCGGGCATTGCGGCAGATGTTATGGTCATGAAGCGGTACATTTTTAATGGCATCAGGCCCATGGCTTTTGCCATGGATATGCAAAGTGGCATTTCGGAAGCCCGGCGTAAAGAAGTTGAGCAACAGATGGGAGAAAGGATATTGGGAAGTACCATTAACTTTTTGCTCTACGAATGGATGACCGAACTCGATTTTCCCCAATTACCCCAGCCATTTAGAGACATGCCATCCAATGAAGTGGATGCCCTTCTGTTAAGTGGGACCCTGGATGGCCGCACCTATCTGCCAAGTGGCAAAAAAATCGCGGAAAAATTCACCAATGGGCAGCATGTAATCATTGAAAATGCCGGCCATGATTTATATATGACCTCGCCAGTCATCGGAAATATGGTTCTCGATTTTTTTCAAGGGAAAAAGCTGAAACTCGATCGTGTGGTGCTAACCCCTACGGTATTTGATTGAGGCTTGGTTCGGTTTTTTGGAGGGAAGGGGTTTGATGAAAAAAAATCAAGAATCCGTCCCAGGGAGAGCCAATAGCATGGTCGCTCTGCCAAGCCTGGGATCAGGGTGTCTCCTGCTGCAAAACCAACTGCAGGAATTATCCGAAATACTTATTCACTTTTTACCCTCTAAAGCCTACACCCCTACTTTCGTTTCTTGCAAGAGTGCTTGCAGGGTATCCTTAGCATCGCCAAAAAGCATAAAGGAATTTTCCAGGAAAAAGAGAGGATTTTGCACCCCGGCGTAACCCGGACGCATACTCCGCTTCATGATCAGGACTTTGCCGGCTTTGTCTACATCCAGGATAGGCATGCCGTAAATGGGGCTGCCTGTATCAGTCCTGGCGGAAGGGTTGACGACGTCATTGGCCCCCACCACAATCACCACATCCGTATTGGGCAGGGCTTCATTGGCTTGTTCGAGATCCAGCAGCTTTTCATAAGGCACGTCGACTTCGGCGAGGAGCACATTCATATGTCCCGGCATACGCCCGGCCACCGGATGGATGGCATAGGAGACATCAACCCCACGGGCCGTAAGTTCGTTGTCCAGGGCCCGGCAGGCTCGCTGGGCTTGCGCCACCGCCAGTCCATAACCTGGTACAATGATCACTGACTGAGAATAAGCCAGGAGAATGGCGGCATCTGGCCGGGAAAGTTCTTTGGCGACCTGCTCACCAGCGGCTGCACTACTGCTCCCGCCACCGGAGCTTCCAAAACCCCCGATGATGACATTCCAGAGAGAGCGGTTCATGGCCTTACACATCAGGACAGTCAGGATGGTGCCGGAGGAACCTACCAGAATACCGCCCATCAACATCACTTGATTCCCGTAGATCAGACCGGCGAGGGCCGCGGTAAGACCCGTGAAGGAATTCAGCAGGGAAATGACCACCGGCATGTCTGCTCCCCCAATGGGGGAAACAAAGGTAATGCCGTAGACCAGAGAAATGGCTAGCAGGCTGATCAACCAAAGGCTACTGCCTTCACCTATAATCGCCAAATAAATGACCATGCCTAAGCTCACCAAGAGGAGACCCATATTGAAAATTGTCGGAAAGGGCGGTACCAGGGCGTTGTCTTTCAGCCTGCCATCTAACTTGGCCCAGGCTACCAAACTGCCGGTAAAGGCCACACTACCTACTACCAGGGTAAGCAAAATGGTACCGAGTTCAGGCTGAGACATGGGGGAGGTTTGTTCCACCCCAATCAATTGCACCATGGAGATCACGACCGCACAAGCCCCACCTAGCCCATTGAACAGAGAGACGAGTTGAGGCATAGAGGTCATTTGGACCCGCTTGGCCGCCATAAAGCCAACAGCTGCCCCGATGGCCAGCCCCAGGATAATCCAGAGGAAATTGCCATAGTCAGTTTGTAGCGGAGAAAAAATGGCGGCTAAAATAGCCAACCCCATTCCGCCTGCGGCCAGGAGGTTGCCTCTGCGGGCGGTGGCGGGGTGCCCCAGGCGTTGCAAGCCGATAATGAATAACAATACACCTGCAAAATATGCAGTATCAAACCAGAAACTTGACATCATTTTTTCTTTTTGAACATTTCCAACATACGGTCCGTCACCGCAAAACCGCCCACCACATTGATCATCCCCAGGATGACGCCGAGCAGCCCAAAGCTGAGCACCAGGTAATCATCTGAAGGGGTCTGTCGGATGAGTAAAATGGCCCCAATAATGACTACGCCACTAATGGCGTTTGCGCCTGACATGAGGGGCGTGTGAATGACCGTGGGTACCTTGGAGATCAGTTCAAATCCCAGGAATACCGCAAAGGTTACGGAATAGATCATGAGCAGGTTATCCTGCACAAATGCGATAAAAGCCTCCATAAATCAGGCAGTTATTTTTTTTCGGGTAAAACAGGTAGCTTCTAAAATTTCGTCCTCCCAGTTTAGGTGTAGCTCTCCCTCTTTGTTGATCAACAGGGAGAGAAATTGATTGAGATTACTGCTCAGCAATTGACTGGCGTCCATGGGCATGTTAGCTGCCAGACTGGAGTCACCAATGATCTGTACCCCATTATAGACCACCGTTTCCTGGTCTTTGGTCCGGACGCAGTTGCCGCCCGTACTGGCGGCCAGGTCCACAATCACCGAACCGGGTTTCATGGCATTCAAAGCTTCTTCATCTACCAAAATGGGCGCTTTCCGACCTCTAACCTGGGCGGTAGTGATCACTACATCGGCTTGAGAAATATGGGTCAAAATAGTTTCCCGTTGACGTTCCAGGTAGGCTTTGCTTTGTTCTTTGGCGTAGCCAGAGGTTTGGTCGTCGTCGGAACCGGGAACATCTACAAATTTTGCCCCCAGGCTTTCCACTTCTTCCCTGGTCGCCTTTCGTACGTCAAAGGCTTCTACCCTGGCTCCTAATCTTCGGGCTGTAGCAATGGCCTGCAGACCAGCCACTCCGGCTCCCAGGACCAGGACCCTTGCCGGGGGGATGGTGCCCGCTGCCGTCATCAGCAACGGAAAATATCGAGGCAACTTCGCTGCAGCAACCAAAACTGATCGGTAACCCGCAATAGAAGCCATAGAAGAGAGGATGTCCATCGCTTGGGCTCGGGTGGTGCGCGGTAAATTATAGAGGGTAAAGCCTGTGAGCCCTTTTTCTTCCGCCACCCTTTGTATTTCGGGATCATCCACAGCTGATTCAGCAAAAATGAGGGTAGCACCTGTCTGGCAAAGCTGCAACTCTTCCGGGCTGGGGGCCTGGATACTAAAAAGCACCTCAGCGGATTTCAGGATATCCGTTCGCGCATGGGTCTCAGCCCCGGCTTCTTGGAAAGCCGCATCAGAAAGATAGGCTGTATCCCCCGCGCCGGACTCCACCCAAACGGTATGCCCGGCTTTTGTCAGGCGTTGAACCGTCTTGGGCACCATGGCCACTCTGGGGTCTTTCGGTTCTTTGAGGATCGCAATAATCATGTAAATATGCAGAATAGGATAGACCGAAGATTCGAAAAATTTCGATAAAAGCAAGTTAACCCCATAAGTAGGAGAATTGTTTTTCAGGATGTGGAAAGGGTTCCTGACCTCCCTTTCCACCCATTGACCCTTCGATGTGGCGGATCCTGGGATTCGGGAGTGGCTTAAAACTGGTGCAAACGGGGATGCATCCAAAACTTCTAACATCCCCTTCCGCCCAACGGCCCCTTCGAAGGGGCCTGGCGGGCAAGCTTTGTTGGAGACCGGCCTTCGCCTGGCCTTCCCCTCCTTGGAGGGGGCAGGGGTGGGTAGAAATCGCTTGTCGCAGACAGGCCTGCGCGAAAGCCCCGTTGAAGGGGCTGCGGCAAGTTCGAGCGGGGATGTTCAAAGCAGCCTAACATCCCCTTCCGCCCAACAGCCCCTTCAAAGTCGCAGATCCCGGTACCCCGGGAGAAGCCTGGCGGGCAAGCTTTGTCGGAGACCGGCCTTCGCCTGGCCTTCCCCTCCTTGGAGGGGGCGGGGGTGGGTAGAAATCGCTTGTCGCAGACAGGCCTGCGCGAAAGCCCCGTTGAAGTCGCAGATCCCGGTACCCCGGGAGAAGCTGCGGCAAGTGCGAGCGGGGATGTTCAAAGCAGCCTTACATCTCCTTCCGCCCAAAGGCCCCTTCAAAGTCGCAGATCCCGGTACCCCGGGAGAAGCTACGGCTAGCGCGAGCGGGGATGTTTTCATGCTGCTCGAGCGGGGATGCATCCCAAGCTTTTAACATCCCCTTCCCCATCCAGGTAAGAATATCCCCTCAAACTACCACTTCCTGCTGTTTGGTAGCCAATAACCTCCTATGATACACAAAGGAAATACCTGCGACTACCAGGGCCACCAAAGGCGGAATCACGCCACCATCACCAGCCATGCCATGCGCAATAGACGCCATCACAAAATCAATGGCAAAACCCAGATAGGCCAGCTCTTTGAGCAGGCGGGATGGACTGGCCCAAATGGCGATTAGACCCAGGACCTTGGCAATGGCCAATGGATATATCAGGCCGGCTGGAAAACCAAGGCTGGCAAATACCCCGCTCACCATCTCGTAGTTGAAAATATACATAGCTACGGTCAGGAGCATGTGCGCGGTAAACAGTCCGGTTACGATGCGATAGATAAGTTGATCTCTGTTTTTCATTGTTTGATATATTAATTTAGTTTCCGTGGAATTAGTTTCCGTGTAAAGTATTTGGATAAATTTTTTATCCTCTAAATCGGTCCAAAATTTCGCTGACGATTTGGGCTTCCTCCGCAGTGATCCGCTGATCTAGGGCTTGTTGCACCTGGTTTTCTTGTTGGTTGATAGCGGAAAATAACTCCCGACCCGCTTCGGTAATCCGCACATATACTACCCTGCGATCTGTTTCGCTCCGGTGCCGCTCAATCAGGCCTTTGCTCAGGAGTTTATTGACCAGACGGGTGGCGTTAGGCGCTTTTTCCAGTAAGCCGTCTTTTACCTCCGTCATAGGCAGCCAGTCCTTCGCCCCGTTGAGAATGCGCAGGATATTGTACTGCTGAGAGGAAAGATCGAAAGGCTTCAGGCTCTCCGTAAATACGTTCTGTACCCAGCGGGCGGTAAACACCAGATTGGTAACGAACCGATGCTGCTCGTTGGCGAAGGCTGTGGTTACTTCCTGATCGATCTTACCCATAGAATTTGAAAGATGCTGGCAAATATAGTTACCATGGAATTAGTTTCCAAGGAAAATAATTGCATCTCCTTTTTTCCCTTTTCCCCCATAGCTGAGAGAAATATCAAGCTTTTGAGCAGGGAGATGGCCGATTTTGAAAGTATAGGAGGCTAAAATGTCCAGATTCGACAAAGAAATGTCCGGTTTCATCAAGCCGGAATCTCGAATATTTCGCATATTTGAATAGTCATTATGTGTTGAATCTATTTCAGGCATAGCCTGGTTCACCTCATTTTTGGCAAAAAACCATATCATTTTAACCCCCTAATTATGAAGAATCTGCTATGGAAAACGGCATGTTTGGTTTCCTTATGCCTTTTTCTTTCTACTCATTCCTACTCCCAGTGTAAAAATCCGAACAGGCCTCAGAGCTTGCAGGCTGGGAACATTACCAATGGGAAATCCTTTGGTCAGTCCATCGTCGCGGACGCGAACTGTCTGGATGGAGGTAAATTCGGGCTATTCTCCTTTACCGCCCAAGGAAACTCCAACTCTTCCTTTACCATGCAAATTTACAATGTGGTGAATGGTAGCAAGACCAACGTGATTCATCAGCAAAACGTCTCATTTGGTCCTACTTACAGAGGGCTTAGACTGTACGTTGAGATTGAGGCGGATGTACCTTTTGTGGACGGGCAAGAATACTTGTTTTTGTTTACTTGTACGGGTGGACAGATGATGCCTCAGACCACGGCTGACGGTACCGCACCCGGTAAGGCCTACTACAATGATGCCTTTCAATCTGGTACTGACCTGGCTTACATTGTAAGAGGAAAAACTGAGCCAAGAAATATTCCCTTTGCCAATTCCGGTCCGGAAAATTGCAAGAATCCCAGAAACAGAGGAAACAGATCTGTAGGGCATATATTTAGCGGACATGTATTTGGTCAGAGTATTGTAGCTGACAGCCGCTGTTTAGAGGGAAATACCTTTTCTGAGTTTAAGTTTTGGGCCCAAGGTAATTCTCGTACAAACTTTATCCTCAAGATTTTTGATCAAGAAACGACGGACTTTGACAATCCGCGGTATACCAAGACAGACATCTCTTTCAATCCCCCCAATTTTGGAGGTTGGATGCCCGTGGACCTGGAAGGAGGAACGGGAGACCTGAGCTTTATCCCTGGTAATACATACACCTTCATTCTGACCTGTACGGGCGGAAATACCATTCCCCATGCGACTGAAAATGAAACCTTGGGAAGTGCCTACTACGAAGGGGGCTTCGATCAAGGGGTCGATTTGAGATTTGAGGTCTCTGGAAAGACCGTAGAAACGACCACTGCCAGCCAGCTTACGACCTTCGAAACAACCTATCCAGCAGCAGCAGCTAAAGCTGATTTCATGGATGTGGTGAGAAAATTTCTGCAGGCTGAAGATGAAGTAATTGCCGGCGATTACACTGCTGCCAAAACCACCCTTGATGCCGTATGGGCCCAATACCCAAAAGGTGATCTCACCTGGGGAAACTTGGCCAGCGGCTTGAATGGGGTGTGGGTAGGTAACCCAGTGGCTTATAATGGCCTTCGCGCCTTGGATGATGTGGTTTCTTATCATACGAATAATACGCCTTGCCCAAACCCGCAGAAAATGAAAGTCAAGGTGGTACTGGTGGGTAAGTCCTCGGGTAAATTGCCCACCACCCTAACCCAGCTTACGGGTGGTACCGGAGCACAGACGACTAAGAATATTGATCCGAGGTTACGAGCGAATAATGATAAATTAATTCATGAGCTTCTCCATGTTTTCAACAAATTTATTTATGCTGCCAGCAAGGGTATGGTGCAAGTAGAGGTAGAAGTGATAGAGCTACCTAATTTTACCTACCCTGTGAATGTCCGTCAGCACACCACTACCCGGGCAAATGGGACAACCAAGACAGATCACATCGCCTATGGAGGCCCCACGCCAACCTTAGATGATAACTATCCAGATATTTGGGCAGCATTAGCTGCAGAAAAAGGTGCCGATTTCCATCAAAAGGCGGATATGTGGTGGATTATGTATCCCTCATTTGTACCGGGTATCGGCGAACAGCCAACCGGAGCGGCCGGCAACTTAGATAATGTGAGTTGGTTCACTGGAGGACAAACTACCAGCTCAGAAGGAGCTCCCATTATTTGGTGTGATGACCTTTTCTTTATTGAAAAACAATTACACTTAGGAGGGGGGACGTTGACGGACGTTGAAAGAAGATGTTATGCCGCTATGTGGTTCCAGCATGAGTTCTTTCATCATCTATTTAAGGCATTCCCCACCTTTACAAATCTCCGTGAGACAAATGCAAGTATTCCTGCTACACCGGATAACCTTGAGGGAGAAAGTCATATTTGGCAGGAGGTGAATCATACCACCAGAGATCCTCTGCATTGGCCATCTGATTTTGTAGGGAGATATGAGGCGGATTATTTCCACGAGGCAATGACGAAACGAATGGGACTGGTTACAGAAGGCCCCTTGGCAAATCGTCTGATTATCAGAAGGGATGCTGTTCCGGCTAATATTCTCAATCAAATCGAGTTCGAGGATATTGTGGGCGAATATGAGGCGCTGGTTGCGGATCCCACGGCCGATGATTACTGGACGCCAGAGCTTGTAAGAGGGCCAGATTACTTCGAGTGGGTAGTAAGACCTTCTTCAGGCCCGAACCCTTTATTTTATAGAATGCAATATGAGGAGGCAGAAGGAATCCTAACACCTGGGCCCGGGAATAAAAACGCGAGGATGCAGTTCAAAATTAATACCCAGACCTGTGCCTTTGAACCAGAGGTAATGGGTATGAGACATGGAGATGGGCTCATTCTAAAAAACTAGGATTAAAATTTTCTAACAAAACTAGCCCCTAAACCCCCTAAACCCCCTGACCGAAATACTGGATACAAAAACTGGCGGCTGCCCTTCAAAGGACAGCCGCCGTTTTTATAAGCTTGCAGGCTTGAGAAAAGGAGCGGCTCCATGCACGCCCTTTATATACTTACTGAATCTCAAACCAAAGCATATTTTTCTCGGTTTGCTTGACCATGGTAGATCCACCGGACATCACCACTTGCTGAGAGCCGAGCAGTTTAGAGATGCGGTCGTTGATGATAAAGCCCTCAGGCATGATCAAGCGATCGAATTTGCTACTTTTCATCTGGATTTCGAAATGCAACAGGTTGTCCTTGCGACGAAGTTTGGCACGGAAAGCATTGTTGCCTACCTGCTGCCCTCTTCCCATGACGATCTTGGTGATTTTGGCGGCTTTTCTGCCGTTTTTGCCCACTTTGGCCGGGCTGAAATGAACGATGACGTTGACTGGTTCCTGGTCGATAGATACTTCCGTTACCGCTTCGTTTTGGTCCGTAACGCCTTCCGCCTGAACCTGGAAGAATGAAAAGCTAATCAGCGCCAAAATGATCATAAATTTTCCCATGATAGTAAAATGTGTTGTTGAATGGATAGAAACCTAGGACTCCTTCAGCAATAGACGGTTGCGTGTTGTTCAACAATTGAATCTTATTACTGATGGTTTATCCATTGGTTACGGACATGGGAAAAAAGGTAACCTGAGAAAAGCATGATGTTGAGCTGACTCAGGCAAGCCAGAACTTAAGCCCCTAGGAATGAGGCACATATTTTTCTCAAAATAATTGATAAATATGCGGAAACCGCTTCTTGAGCTTGCCCATCAGGCTTTTGAAGACATTGCCGGGCGCTACCCTGCCAGTGGGTAGGTTGGCCTGGAAACGCTCCACCAGGTGGCGCTTCCCCTAATTCCGCCAGCTTCCTTATCTCAATAACAAGCTATTCCGCCCCCCTTCCATAGCTCAACCCATGCCCAAAAGGATACAGCGGATTCTCACTGTCATAGGGTAGATCTTCGAGCTGCTTTTCTACCGCCTCCATCGAGGAGGGCAACTCAAAAGGTAGCTTGCCTTCGGGCGAGAATTTTCCATAGATCAGGTCTAGAATGATGTCGTCCCTGCTTCCAAAATCAGCAATCACGGCCTGACTAGCATCATTGATATCTGGAATAACGGCAGGCCGTTCCAGGTTGATGACCGTAACCGTGGGTTTGGTGTTGATCAAAGCCAGGATTTCGGCTTGCTCTTCCTCGGTAAAATCCAGACGTCCCTGGTGAAATATTTTTTCCATCAGGGCCTCCCCCAGAACTTCATAAGGTGTATTGAGTTTCATCACCAGCACCTCGGCCGCTTCCAGAGAAGTGAGGAGTTCCTCATAGGGAAGAATGTCGTCTTCATGAAAGCCTATGGCATGGATTTTCGTGGAGGGATCAAGCGGCAGGAGTTGGTCATTTTTCAAAAGGGTCAAAGACCGTCGTTGAGATTCCTGGCCTTTCTGGACAAAAGCAGCCTGATTGACTAGCTGGGCGTTGTTGGCTTCCAAATAAGGATTATCAAAGAGCCCCAGGATGAATTTTTCCCGGAGAATTCTGCGGGCGGAAGCATTGATCCTTTCTTCGGAGATGGTCCCGGCCTTGACCAGCTTAACAATGTGCTCCGGCAGATGTTCTCCGCCGATCATATCACAGCCTGCGTCGATGATTTTGGCGATCCGCTCCGGAACGCTCAGGTCTTCCGCTCCATAGGCCGAGGCTGGCTTGAATAGTATGCCCATGATTTTCATATCGGTTACGATGCCGTAGTCGGTCATGATCACCCCATCGAATTGATATTTTTCTCTAAGCAAACCCGTCACCATGGCTTTGTTGTAGGCAAAAACCACGGCTTCATCAGTGATGCCCTCCGGGATACTGTAGCTGGGCATGACCCGGGACACGCCGGCGTCAAAAGCCGCTTCAAAAGGGATGAGGTGATAGTCAAAATTCCCGCCGGGATATACCTGTATACCAGGAGGGAAATGAGGGTCGCGCCCATCTTTCTGGGGGCCATACCCACTGAAATGTTTAACCACACAAGAAACACTGTTTGCGTCCAGGCTATCTCCCTGAAACCCCTTGATGTAGGCTTTGGTTAACCTCGCAGCCAACTGTGCGTCCTCGCTGAACATGCCCCCAATCCGCGCCACCCGGGGTTCGGTCGCCAGATCGGCCATGGGGGAGAGGGCGAGCCTGATGCCTACCGCTTTATATTCCTCCCGGGCCATTTGCCCAAAGGCTTCCATCAAAGCCGTATCGCCGATGGCCCCAAAGCCGGTGGCTGAGCACCATTCCGAAAAGAAAGGCGTAGTGATGGACATGCCCGGGGCATTGGCTACGCCGTGTCTGGGGTCGGTCGCAATGGTGACCGGAATCCCCAGCCGGGTCCGTTCAGCCAGCTTTTGAATATGGTTATTCCATGCGATCATCGCCTCAGGAGAAGGAGATTGCAGCAGATTGAAATGGTTCATTTTCTTCTCGGCTACCATTTTGAGGTTGGACTGGAGCATGAGGGAGAAGGGGTTGGTGATTTTTACCTTATTGCTGGGCGACCCATCATTTTCCATACTCGCCATGGTGATGAACATCAAGCCGGCTTTTTCTTCCAGGTTCATCTGCCCCAACAAATCTTCCACCCTGGCTTCGACGGTTTCCCTAGGGTCTTCATACACATCCAGGGAGCCATTTTTATTTAAGTCCCTGAAACTTTGACCGTCCTGGCTAAGGCTTGGTGCTTCTTTCCCTAGAATTTTCTCATGCTGATTGGCCTGGACAGAGGAGCTGATATAGAGGACCAAAAAAGTGAGCAGAATCAGGCTAATCAGGCCCCCGAGCAGCCAGAGGATAAGGGTGAAGAATTTTTTCAGGTAATAAACCGGGGATTTGGAAACAGCGCTCGTTGTAGTCATAGGTTCGTCTGAGAAGGAGTAGTAGGGAGGTTACGCGCTTGTGTCCTTGGTTGAAATGCTTATTGAATATAAAGCCTCAGCTGCCAATAATGCAATCCGACCAGCGAAGAACCTGATGGGCTGGATAGCTTATTCACGAGGAATAAGAATTTTCTCCAGTGGCACGACCTTAAGGTCATCCCCGTCGGTGTAGAGGAATTGTTCAGATTCTTCCAGGACGCAGGCCCCCCACCCATATTCAAGCTCTGGGATTTTCTCTGGGGTGGTCCACTGCCAGCCGTTTTTGCCTGAGGGATTTCTACTGATGAAAAAGCCCTGCTGGTCGGGATTTTTTTCCTCGTAACGGGTAAAGATTAAATAGGTCTCGTCCCGGCTAAGGAAAGGGCTAAATTCGGTGGCCGCAGTGGTGTTGAGGGTAGCCAGGGAATCCGTAATCTCCAGGCGATTATCTCTTATACGGCCTTTGCGTAGGTCGCCCTGATGGTCCAGGGTGTAAAAGAGGAGCTGTTCTTCATCTATCCAGTGGAAATAGCCTCCGTAAATGCCTGAGACTGCTGATAAGTTTAGGCCTTTTTCCCAGGTGTCTCCCTTCTTTTTGGTCAACCAAATATTGGGCAGGGTATCGGTTTGGACGCAGTAGATTATCTGCTGGCCGGAGGGGGAGATTGCTCCATTGTAGATTTGTCCCAATGCTTTCAGCTGGCTTGGTTCCTCAAATATGCCTGCCACCTGGCGGGAAAGGTAAGGGGTTTGCTGGTCCCAGGTTTGGGTGCGGGTAAAAAAGAGCAGTTGTTGGTCCCGGGTAACACTCGGGCTGCTTTCACTCCCTGGTTTTTTGGAGAGCAGGCCTGGATAAAAGGTCCCATCCACCGCATAGGCCTCATAGTTAAGGTTTTTTATCTTCACTTCGACGAGTGAATCCCCCACATACTTTTTTCGCTTCACCCAGGCTCCTTGCGCATTGATTTCCGGGTAGGTAAAGGTCTGATCATTGAAGACCTCTCCTCGGCGGTTGGTGAAAAACTTTTTTTGGAGGAAGCCTTCAGGAGTATAGTAGGTGGTGTCATAACCTTGAACCTTATTGCCCAGGCCAAAAGAAGCCCGATAACTCCTGCCTTCTTCATCGAGGTAATCGACCATTTTATAATAAACCTGTCCGGTTGAGTCGAGCCACTCGGTGGTTTTTAGGCTATCCCCTTCATACCTAAATCTCTCCATCGCATAATCGTCTTCCCCTTTCTCTTTAGCCCGAGCGCTCACGGCCCTTCCTGTTTCGTCATATTCGTAGATATAATCAAGGAGTAAGCCACCCGCGGAATCTACTTCTATCCAGCGGTGAGGTTGATCTTTGGCAGAAAAATAGGTGTATCTGATTTTGTAGGGAAGGGTAGCCACCGTATCCGCCACTCGATAGGAAGCGGTAGTTTCAAGCAAGATGCGGCTTTCTTCAGGCTCCGTGGCGGGTCTACAACTGTATCCGATCAATAGAAGTAAAAAAATGAACCTTCCTCGTATCATGTGGCTTGGGTATCGATTATGTGGAATCCGTAAAGCAAAGTTTTCCCTGACTGCAGGTACTCCTGAAATAAAGCACTCGGCTCTCTTGGTCATCAAAGGCCAACAGGCATGAGGACGATTAATCGCCCCAAAGGCCAGGCTAAGCAACCCTGATAGATTTCGCATCGGGAATGTCTTGCCAAACATAGACAATTTGCCTCTAAGGAAATCCTGCCTCGACCTCCGGGGGAAGGGAAGGTAGGATACTTTTTCAACTCCTCCGCTCAGCAATGGTTTTTTATAGCCTGCTCCTTTATTGCTATTTCTGCTTTGCGTAGGATTTATTCCTGATCACGTACAGACTTCCTTTATTGAAATTTCCATCTTCGTCTTATCCCCCAATTACCCTGGATATAGCTACTGTTTTTTCTCAGGCTTCAGGACAAAACGGATAAACCTATGGATAAAGCTCCTCGCAATGGTATGGCCAGGTTGCTGGAGATTGCCGGCACAAAAAAATACCTCCTCTTCCTTTCTGGCTTGTTAGCGGTGATGCACGCGATGCTGGCCCTGGTCCCCTATGTGCTGGTGTACTACATCATCATTCAGTTGAATGCCGAGTCGGTGAATGAAGAACTGGTGAAGACTTATTTACTGTGGGCCGTTGCTACCGGGATCGGTAGCTATGTCTTTTTGTATGCTTCCGGCATGTGTTCCCACGTGGCGGCTTTCAACATTCTGTATGAGTTGCGCAAGCAAATGGCGATAAAGCTAGGGGAATTACCGCTGGGCGTGGTCCAGGGCTACCGTTCCGGCACCTTGAAAAAAATCATGGCCGATGATATAGAGCGCATCGAAGGCTTTTTGGCCCACCATATTCCGGATTTTGTCAAGGGCATTAGCTTACCCTTGGTCACCATTGGCTATTTGTTCTATGTAGATTGGCGGCTGGCGCTGATTAGTTTTATTCCTTTGCTGATTCTGGCGGTTTGGATGCCGATCGTGTTCAACTCACCCTACACCAAAGAGATGATGAAATTCCATCATCAGGCTCAGGAGGATATGAATAGCGGGATCGTGGAATTTGTACGGTCTATGCCCGTGATGAAAATTTTCTCCCAAACCGCGGATCGTTTCAAGCAGTTTAGCGGTTCTGTTCATACCTACATCCAACGATCAGATGAGTGGCTGGTAAAAAGTGCGCCGCCTTTTGCGGTATTCATGAGCTTTATGAGCAATGCCAGTTTGCCCATACTCATTCTGGGCACTTATCTATACCTCAACCAGGGAGTTAGTTTCGCTACCCTGATCCTTTTTCTCATGCTCGGAGTGGGCTACATCAAACCCGTTTTTGCCCTGTCGAATTTGGGCATGCAGCTCATGCTGATCAACCGGGGCGTGCATCGGATGGACGAAGTGCTGTTAGAAAAAGGGCAGGAAACCCCGGAGGTCGTAGACACGCTCAGCGAATTTGATATCGAATTCAAGCAGGTAGGCTTTTCTTATCATGAGGCGCAAAAGGTCCTCGATCAAGTCTCTTTCCAGGTGCCCCAAGGATCGATTACCGCCTTTGTCGGACCTTCCGGAGCGGGCAAAACCACCGCGGCTCAACTGGTAGCCCGCTTTTGGGATATTGAGGAGGGAGAAATTCTGATCGGTGGAATCCCCATCCAATCCCTGCCCGTCGAAATGCTCATGCGATATGTTTCCTTTGTGTTTCAGGAAAGCTTTATGTTCCAGGAGACCATGTATGAAAACATTCGCATGGGGATGGACAAAACCAGGGCTGAAATTGAAGCTGCCGCCCAAGCCGCTCAATGTCATGATTTCATCAGCCGCTTACCTGCGGGCTATCAAACCCGCTTCGGAGAGGCGGGCGTTCACCTCAGTGGAGGCGAGCAACAGCGTATCCAACTGGCCCGGGCCATCCTCAAGAACGCGCCGATTCTCATCCTGGATGAGGCTACTGCTTTTAGCGATCCAGAGAATGAATACCTCATTCAGCAAGCCGTAGCCCAACTGATCCAGCAAAAGTCAGTCATCATCATCGCCCACCGCTTGAGCACCATCGCCAAAGCGGATCAGATTGTGGTGTTTGACAAGGGGAAGGTGAGCGCCAAAGGCACCCACGAAGAACTGCTGGAAGGGAGTCCGCTTTACCAAAAAATGTGGCAGGCCCATATTCGATCCAAAGATTTTGCCCTCTAACTAAAAGCGTCTGTTACCATGATCAAAAATGTCTTATACGCCTTTCGGTATGATCCGGCTCGTATGCGAAAAGCCTTCCTCTGGGAGTGGCTTCACGGTACCTTACTCGCCATTCCGAGTGGCATTCTTCTTTTCGTGGTCTGGGAATTAATGGATGCCCAACCTGACGAACAGGCCATCTGGTGGACTGTCGCGGGGATGGGAGTGTTATTTTTCGTACAGCTTTTTGTGGCCAATAAGGCGATGATCAGCTCCAATCGCGGCACCTATATGGTTAGCCGGGCCATGCGACTTAGCCTTGGGAATAAGCTGCAAAGACTTTCCCTGGGATATTACAAAAAGCGCGATCCCGGAGACCTCGCTTCGGTGTTGTTGCAGGATGCCGCCAACTTTGAAAATATTTTTGGCCATAGTATCACCAATATCGCCAATGCCCTTTTCGGGACGCTGGTGCTTTCCCTGTTTCTGTTCTGGCTGGATTGGCGACTGGCGGTATGTCTGATCGGGGCGCTCTTGTTTGCGGCTCCGCTGGTGCGCCTGAGTGGCTGGCTTGTGCATAAGTACGGCACATCCCATATCAAGGCCCGTAATACCACCACCGCCCGTTTCCTGGAATATGTATTGGGCATCCAGCACATCAAGTCGTATGGCATGACCGGTGAGCGCTTTCAATCTTTAGATATCGCCTTGAAAAAACTTCGTCGGGAAAGTATCAAGACGGAAGCGATCCCTGGTCCAGTCGTGCTAACCGCAGGGGTTTTTTTCGAACTGTTTTTTCTCATCATGATTTGGTTGGGCCTCTACCTACTTACGGGAGGGGAGCTCACTATACAAGTGATGGTCGCCTTTTTGATCCTGGGGTATCGCCTGTATGAGCCGATGAAAATCCTGCTGATCGAGTACCCCATGCTTAGCTATATGAATGTGAGCTTGACCAGAATGATTGAGGTATTAGAAGCTGAAGAACAAGCTCAGGGCCGGGGCTTGACCGCCAACACCTTTGACATTCGCTTTGATGAGGTACATTTCGCTTATCATGATGAGAAAAAAGTGCTAAATGGCATCAGTTTTCATGCGGAGGTAGGAACGATGACGGCCCTGGTCGGCCCCTCCGGTTCCGGTAAGACCACGATCACCTCTCTGGTGGCAAGGTTTTGGGATGTGGACCAGGGCTCCATAAGCATTGGGGGAATTGACCTGAGAGATATGGCCCCCCAGACGGTCTATGGTTTGATCAGCGAGGTGTTCCAGGAGGTATATCTGTTTGACGATACCATTTATGAAAATATCCGGATCGGTCGCCTTGAAGTAAGCGAAGCAGAAATTCTGGAGGTGGCTGAACAGGCCCAGTTAATGGAGTTTGTGAATGAAATGCCCGAGGGACTCCATACGCGGGTAGGAGAGGGAGGCAATAAATTATCCGGGGGGCAAAAACAGCGCATTAGCATCGCGCGGGCCCTCCTGAAGGATGCTCCCATTATCTTGCTTGATGAGGCTACGGCTAGCCTTGATCCGGAAAATGAAATCTACATCCAACGAGCTATACAGGAGTTGGTGCGGGACAAAACGGTCCTCGTCATTGCCCATAAATTGGCCAGCATCCGCCAGGCCGATCAAATTCTGGTTTTGGATCAGGGACAAATCATAGAGCAAGGGACCCACGATGCGCTACTGAAACAGGCAGGACTTTATGCCAACTTCTGGGAGACTCAGCGTCGCACCAGTGGATGGAAAATTGAACATGATCATGAAAGAGCCAGAAGCACCAACCGGACCGGAGAAGCTGCTGAGCAAAGCAAAAGCGTTTCCTGAAGCGATTTGACGGATTTTGGGGAAGAGGCATACCTAATTTTGATCGCCATCTTACCTAACATTAGGTATTGTCTTCTTCTGAAAATTCAGAAAAATTGCCACATGAAAATATCTGCTTTCATGCTTCGATGGGGGCTGGCAGGCTTAAGTCTGCTGCTGACCTTCCCCGCTTACGGTCAGTCTTCGACCATTAAGCAGACCCTTCGGGGTACGATTTACGACCAATCCACCCGACAGCCTCTGGCTGGAGCGAAGGTCCAACTGCCGGAAACTTCTCCTATTAAAGGCGCCATCTCAGATGAGGAGGGAAATTTTGTCATTGAGGGAATTCCGGTGGGACGATATGCCCTAACCATCTCTTATATTGGTTATACAACCCAAGTCAAAAACAGCATTTTGCTGACTTCCGGCCAGGAAACGGTGTTGGAGGTGGGCATGGTGGAGCAACCTATTGAGGGAGAGGTGGTGACCATTGAGGCGGATCAGCGCAAGGTGACCAATGAGGCGGCCGTGGTGAGCGCCAGATCTTTCTCCGTGGAGGAATTACGACGGATACCCGGTGGGATTGATGATCCTGCGCGGATGGCCGCTAAATTTCCCGGCATTTCTCCTAAAGGCTCCGTGCTGCTGAATGAACTGAATGTGCGGGGCAATGGCGCGCGGGCGGTGATCTGGCGGCTGGAAGGAGTAGATATTTACAACCCCAACCATTTCGGCTTGCTAGGAGGTTCAGGTGGCAGTATTACGCTTTTTAGCCAGCAACTGCTGGCCAATACAGACTTCTTTTCCGGGGCTTTTCCTGCGGACTATGGCAATGCCCTGGGCGGCGTATTTGATGCCCGCTTTCGCAACGGGAACACCCAAAAGCGCCAACACGCGATCCAGGTGGGATTTCTGGGGATAGATGCCGCAACCGAGGGCCCTTTTACCAAAAAGGGGAACAGCTCCTATCTGGTTAATTATCGCTTTTCTACTACGGGTCTGATCGATCAATTCTTAAACATAGGGGCCATTCCTACTTTTCAGGACCTCTCTTTCAAGCTACACTTTGAACTGCCCAACTCAGGCACCCTCAATTTCTTTGGCATAGGAGGGATCAGCCTGATTGAATTTCGACCCGTGCTGGATACCTTGCAGTGGGAAGACCGGGCGGCGGCGAACTTTGGGCGCATTAATCGAAGCATAACCGGTACGACCGGCTTAACCTATTCTCAGCCAGTGGGGGAAAAAAGTTTCATCCAGTCTACCCTGATCGGGACCGGAATCAGGATGTTCTCCGAGCGATACTATCAGAACCGCGACCTGGTTACGGCTGATACCACCCGGAAGTCCTTGGACAAAGAATTCCGCTTGACCTGGTCTACCTTTTTGAATCATAAATTTGGTCCCCGACATACTCACCGAACAGGGCTCATGGTGCATGGTCTTTCTACCGATGTCTTTTTTGTAGAAGGAAGTGAAACTGGGGCAGGCTCCGGGATTGGGAATGCCCTGGAAGATACCCTGAGGATCGGCAATGGCCGCTCGATGATGGTACAGGCCTACACCCGCTCCCAATTTACTTTAAGCCCTAATTGGAAACTCAATGCCGGCTTGCACTTCATGTATTTTGCCCAAACGGGAGAAGTCTCTGTGGAACCCCGCATTGGCCTGAGGTATCAGATAGGGCCAAGGCAATCGCTTTCCCTGGGCTATGGCCTGCACAGCCAAATGGAGCCTTTCTTCACTTATATCGTTGAGCGGCGCAATGCCCAAGGGATCATGGAAGCCTACAATTCGGATCTGCGTTTTAATAAAGCACACCATTTGGTATTGGGGTATCGGTTGCAAGTGAATGAGCGCCTTCGACTGGGCCTGGAAGCCTACTATCAAGCCCAGTTCAACCTGGTGGTGGGAGAAGATTTTCCAGTTTCAAGAGTAGCTGCCTTAGATTTTACCTTCGAAACCCTCAACTTGAACAATGGGGGAAGCGGACGGAATCTGGGGATAGAGTTTGCCATGGAGCGGATTTTGGCGGATGGCTATTATTTTCTGGTAAATGGTTCTCTTTTCGACGCAACCTACACGGCCAATGATGGCGTGGTGCGACCCTCCATGTTCAATGCTCAGATCGTGGGAAATGGCGTAATAGGGAAAGAATGGGAAGTCGGACGAAAAAAAGGCAAAGCCAATTTGCTGAACGTCAACCTCTCTGCAACCTATAGCGGTCCGCAATACTTTACGCCGCCGGACCTGGAGTTTTCCCTGGCGACGGGTTTTTATCAAACAGATTTTGCCAACCCTAACTCCTTTCGGCAAGATCCCCTGGTTTTTGTGGATGCCTCAATTGTATACCAGCGAAACAGACCCAAGCGTAGTTCCCAGCTAGCCCTGCAGGTCAAAAATCTCCTTAACCAACGTCCTCTACTCAGCCTCACTTTCGACCGGGAAAACGAAGAGTTGGATGAGTTTTTTGGTACGGGACTCTTTCCCATCCTGATTTGGAAGATTCAGTTTTGAGGCTCACCCAGGATATATCACTCAGCTAGGATATGCATAGATCAAGAGGACGAAAGCGGACACATAGATTTTTTTTTACTCGTCAAACAATTGGAAAAAGGGGTAGTTCTAGATTTGAACAATTTATTTAGATTTAGACTAAGTCTAATTCTAAACAAGTACTTATCTTTGATCACATATCCAACAACCCAATTGTTTTTCTAATGAAACTAACACTAACAAGAAGCATTCTCGCACTAACAGTGATGGCGCTAGTAGCCTGGGGCTGTAAAGAAGATGTGGAAGTAGATCCCAATCTTGAACTGAAAGAAAGTATCGTGAAGACGTACGCCGAACTGGTGTATGCCAATTATGAAGACGCTTACAACTCCGCAGTAGACATGAAAACTGCGATTGATGCATTCCTGGCTGATCCTACCAGCGTAGAAAAATTTGAAGCTGCTAAAACGGCCTGGCTAGTAGCCCGTGAGCCCTATGGGCAGACTGAAGCATTTCGTTTCGCCAGTGGCCCCATTGATGCTGAAGATGGTCCTGAGGGCCTGCTCAACGCCTGGCCTATGGATGAATCTTATGTAGACTATGTTGATGGTGATCTCAATGCAGGTATCATCAATGACGCAACCAACCATCCTAACATTACCAAATCCTATCTGGAAGGCTTGAACGAAGTAGGAGGAGAGGAAAATGTTGCCGTGGGTTACCACGCAATTGAATTTCTACTATGGGGACAAGATCTTACCTCTCCTGCTGAAAAGCGCGCTGGAGAGCGTCCGAACACTGACTTTGTAGATGGGGGCACTGCCTCTAATGCTGACCGGAGACGTCAATACCTGGCGGCTTGTGCTGACCTATTGCTGGATCATTTACAGTTGATGTTAGACGATTGGAAGCCCGGAGGTTCCTACCGCACAACTTTTGAAGGGCTGGAAACCGATGTAGCCTTCACCAACATGCTGACCGGGATTGGGGTTTTGGCTAAATCTGAGCTGGCGGGTGAGCGGATTTTTACCGCTTATGACAACCAGGACCAGGAAGATGAGCACTCCTGCTTTAGCGACAACACTCACCGTGATACTCGTTTGAATGCAGCTGGAATCCGCAATGTTTACACTGGATGCTACATTCGCACAGATGGGCTGTCCAAGATCACCGGTGCCTCCATTAGCGACCTTATGGAGGTGATTGATCCTGCTTTTAACCAAACCGTTTTGGATCAGATGAACAAAGGCCTCGCGGCTGTAGAAGGCACGGCCATTCCTTTCGACTTTGCCATTACGGATGGTGGAACACGGGCGCAGGTATTAGACGCCGTTAATGAACTGCGAGCTTTTGGTGATAAGATTTCTGAAGTTGGTGCAAAACTAGAATTGACCATTAGCACCGAGCTGCCTGAGTAAATAACAATCAAAAGATTGTTAACTTAAACACATAATAACCCGTAAGCCTGCTTTGCCAGGCTTCGGGTTACTTAATTTGTTTGTATGAGGCCATTCTACCTGATGCTGATCAGCGCTTTCTTCCTGAGCGCCTGTGATATCGGCAGCCCTTTTGAGGCTTCACCAGAGGAAGGAGAAGAACTTTCAGGAGGGGAGGCTACTATATTTGATGTTTCTCGTAATGCCTTTGGATTCCAGGCTCCTGGATTCAATGGAGATGATGAGTTGTTGTTTTTTGTAGGCAATTCATTTTTCAACCAGAACTGGGTCAGTGCACCTGCTTCCACGACAGCCAGGGATGGCCTTGGTCCCCTGTTTAATGCCCGTTCTTGTGCGGCCTGTCACTTCAAAGATGGACGCGGTCAACCGCCCACTTTTGATGGAGCCCTGGCGGAAGGCATGCTGCTCCGGCTCAGTGTACCCGGTACCAATGCGGTCGGAGGGCCCAAGCCTGAGCCCACTTACGGTGGACAATTACAAGATCAATCTCTCCTCACCATCATGAGAGAAGGAGGATACCAGGTCCGCTATGAGGAAATTTCCGGTACCTATCCAGATGGCACCCCTTATACCTTAAGGAAGCCCATCTACGAATTCACAGGCTTGCAGTATGGCGATATGGCTCCAGATGTGATGACTTCTCCAAGGGTCGGTAGCCAAATCATCGGCCTGGGCTTATTGGAAGCAATTTCTGAGGCTGATATCCTTTCCCAGGCGGATGAAACAGATGCGGATGGAGATGGAATTTCTGGGAAACCTAACTACGTCTGGAATCGGGAAATCCAAGCTGCTAGCCTGGGCCGTTTTGGCTGGAAAGCCAACCAGCCTACGCTTTTACAGCAAACCGCAGAGGCATTTAATGGAGATGTGGGCATCAAAACTTCTATGCTGCCGGAGGAAAATTGCTCTCCTGTGCAGGGGTGCGATTCCTTACCAGATGGAGGTGCTATTGAAATCGACGATGACGATTTGCTCAAAGTGGTGCTATACGTCTCCTCTTTGGCTGTGCCTGCCCGAAGAGATTGGGAAGATGAGGAGGTGTTGAAGGGAAAAAGCCTATTTATCGAGACTGGCTGTGCCAGTTGTCATACTCCTAAGTGGACCACCGGACAGCATCCCCGCTTTGAGGCCCTTTCGAATCAGCTTATTCGTCCCTATACGGATCTACTGCTGCATGACATGGGAGCAGAACTCGCAGATAATCGGCCGGATTATCAGGCGACGGGTCGTGAGTGGCGAACCCCTCCCTTGTGGGGTATTGGGCTAATCCCTACGGTCAATCGGCACAGCTTTTTCCTGCACGATGGGCGGGCGAGAAACCTGGAAGAAGCCATCTTATGGCATGGAGGAGAAGCCGAAGCGGCTCGCGAGGCATTCAAAGCCCTGAAAGAATCCGATAGACAAAAACTCATTAAATTTTTAGAAACCCTGTAATGCAAGCGCTAACCTCCTATCCCATCCGTTTGAGCCTGGGGCTTATGTTTCTAATGCTTGGTCTGGTAGCCTGTAAACCAGACAATCCTGACCCTTTTGATCGGGAAAGCATGTTGTCCAATATCGGCAACGAGGTCCTGCTGCCGGTTCACCGAAGTTTTTTGCAACAAAGCCAAAGCCTGGACTCCCTCACGGAGGTGTTCGTTGGGAATCCCACCCAGGAAAACCTGGGCCTTTTACAAAATCAGTGGGCGTTCACCAAGCGCAGCTGGAAGCGGGTAGAAGTGTTTGAAATTCGGCAAGCCAGCGATCTGTTTTTACATAATAAAATCGATAAATGGGAGACGAAGGCTGGCTTCCTGCAGGATAATCTGGAGGGCAGTGAAGCCTTGACGGCTACCTTTGTAGAAAATAGTGGTTCTACATCCAAAGGCCTTCCCGCGCTGGAATATTTTCTCTTTGTGGAGGATGCCCTCACCACCTTTACTACCGCCCCCTTGGCCGATAGGCGCCTGGACTATATTAAAGCGCTCACCGAAAACCTGTTCCAACAGGCTACTGCTCTTCTGAATATTTGGGAAGGAGATGTAGGTGCCTTTGTGGTCGAGACTGAGAATTTCTCTAAGGGCTCGCTGAACCAACTCGTGAACGCCCAGGTAAGTCTGCTGTGTGAAATCCTCTTCGAAAAATTGGGAAAACCGATGGGCAAGGATACAGGGGGGACCCCCATAGGCACAAAAGCTGAAGCCTATCGGTCTGGCGTCTCTCTCTCGCTCATAATGGAAAACCTGAAAGGGGTTAAAGCCAGCTTCCTCGGCGACCCATCCCTACCCGGAATGGATGATCTGCTCGACCATCTTGATGCCAGGTCCAATAATCAAATGCTATCAGAATTAATAATCCAGCAGTTGGATTTGAGTATTCAAAAGGTGGCCGTTGCCCCAGGTCCACTCGTAAAAACCGTGGAAACAGATGGACCTATCCTGGAGGATCTCTACCAAACCATCCGAACCTGTTTAGGCTATATCAAAGTTGATATGGCCAATCACCTCGGTATCCTCATTACTTTTAAAGATACAGATGGCGACTAAGGGCCTGGCGGCTCGCTTATTGGAACCTACTGAAGCCTTTCCACTGGCGATTTTTAGAATCGCCTTTGGCGTGCTTATGCTTGGCTCCCAGCTTCGTTTTTTACTGAGAGGCTGGGTAGAAGATTTGTACCTCACTCCTTCATTCCATTTTACCTACGATGGCTTTGAATGGGTACAAGTTCTGCCTGCCGGATGGATGTATGCGTTGGTGATAGGGTGCGCTGTCATGGCCCTCGGGATAGCGCTGGGCTGGTTCTACCGTATTTGTTGTGTGGGATTTTTCCTGAGTTTTACCTATTTGGAACTGATAGATAAAGCCTGGTATCTCAACCATTATTATTTCGTTTCTCTGGTGGCCTTTCTGCTGATCTTTGTACCTGCCCATCGGGTGTGGTCTGTAGATGCGTGGAGAAAAAAGGCAGCTGCTTCCCCTTTCGTTCCGGCATGGTCAGTTTGGCTCCTGCAGTTTCAGCTTGGGGTCGTATATTTTTTTGCTGGGGTAGCAAAAATCAAATACGATTGGCTCATTTTGGGCGAGCCTATGAAAACCTGGCTTTCGGCTCGAACCGATTTTCCCTTGATTGGCCTATGGTTTGATGAGCCATGGATGGCCTATATCTTTAGCTGGGGGGGCTTAATCTATGACCTAAGTATCCCTTTTTTCCTGCTTTGGTCCAAAACCCGGCCTTTTGCCTACCTGGCGGTGGTGGGCTTTCATCTCATGACCTGGTTATTATTTCCCATTGGTATGTTCCCCTGGATCATGATGGCTTCTACGCTCATTTTCTTTACGGCTGACGACTGGCGGAAGTGGGGCAAAAACCGCCTGCCAGAGAAACCTCATACGCCTCCTGTCTTTCAGGCCAAAAAAGTCTGGGGTTTATTCCTCGCCCTTTATCTGGGAATACAAATCTTCCTTCCCCTCCGGCATTTTTTATATCAGGGTAGTGTACTGTGGAATGAAAAAGGCTTACGCTTCGCCTGGCATGTCATGGTGATGGAGAAAAATGGCATGACAGCTTATTTTTTATCGGACCCTGCCACGGGAAAAAACTGGACCATATATCCCGATGCCTACCTCATTCCTGCCCAGGAACGACAAATGGCTTTCCAACCGGATATGATCCAGCAATTTGGTCGGTTTTTACGGGCCGAGTGGAAAAAAAAAGGCTATGAAGAGGTTAGGATTCGAGCTGAAAATCGGGTATGTGTGAATAAGCAATGCCGGGATGTAGAATGGGAGATTGAATAAGTGCTTTTCATCCTGCTCACGGGGCCACCCTCTACTCAATTTTAGGTAGGCTCTTGGTCTGAATTTTCTGGAACACTACCCCCAATTAGGTATTTTCTAAAATTATTTTGTTCCCCTTTCCTGTAGACTTATGTTTGCCTTAGTGTAGAATCATTCTAAATAAGGTTCGGTACCTGGGGTTCAGGTTCTCCCAGGCCCGACCAGTTTAGAAAGACGCTGTGAGACTTTTGTTCGTCCATCCACCCTACTGGATAATCCTGACTCCGATAACCACAACAAATGGAAACCTTACAAAACAACGGACATCATTTAGAAACCCTTGCCCAAGATGGCGACAATAAAGTGGTCTATTGCCATCAATGTGAGGCTTTTCATATCAACTATGAAACCATCTCTATAGACTTGAAAAAGGTGGCGGTGGAGACCTTGATCAATAACCTCCGGCTCTATTATCAAAGGTATAAAGGAGCCGTAGATCCTACCCATCGCTGTATCCATATCGGGACGCCATATATGGGCATTCGCCTTTTATTGTCCATCTCCGATTTGGAAGACTTTGGAACATTGCTGCGGGAAGCCTGTATCTCTTATGACCGCCGCTTCTGGAAGTCTTTAGACAACTAATTTTTCAATCTTCATTTACCACGCTACTTCAACCCGCTGGCCTTAGCTCTCTTTTCAGGATTAATGGAACCTTGCAAAACATGCCAAAGCAAAAGCGGAAAAAATTAACAGCCAAGAAAATCTGGGGGTGGTTACACTTATGGTTGGGGTTAATATCCGGGCTGGTCGTCTTGATCAGCATGCTCGGAGCGATGGTATTTGTATGGGAAGAAGAACTCACCCGTATGGTCTATGCGGATAAGGTCTATGCGGATGTGGTTTATGATGAAGTTTTGCCTCCCAGTGAGCTTTTCGCCCGGGTAAGGCAGGCATATCCTGATAAGACCTTTCGTTCCCTACAGGCCAGCCGTGATCTCCATAAAAATTACGTCTTTAGGACGTTCAAACGAGCCAAAGAGCGGGGCTGGACCTGGACTTCTGGCATCGCTTATTACCAGGCGGTTTACGTCAACCCCTACACAGGAAAAGTAGTCGGACATGTAGATAAAAAGCGGGATTGGATTACCCTTTCCCGTTTTTTACATCAAAACCTTCTCCTGGATTCCCGGATAGGGACAGAGATCGTAGGGGCAGCGGCCCTGATCATGGTTTTCCTGGCCTTGAGTGGGCTTTATCTCTGGTGGCCAAAGAACCGGCGGATGCTTCGGCAGCGCATGCAGATCAAATGGAAGGCTCGCTTCAAGCGGGTCAACTGGGACGTTCATTCTGTAGGCGGCTTCTACACCTGGATATTTATATTATTTTTCGCAGGCACAGGCCTGGTGTGGACCTATGATTGGTGGAATGACAGTGTGTACCGTATGCTGGGAGATGATCCGGAAAAAGTATTTGAGCGACCGGAATCACCTGCCTACGATGGATACACCCCTGCTGCGGTGCTTGACCTGGTTTTTGTGGATGCCAAGACCAGACAACCAGCCTGGGATAACATCAGCTTGAGTGTACCCAATCCAGAACGAGATAAAGGCACCATCTCCGTCAGCCTCTCCTATGACCATCCTGACTCCTGGTGGGATACCCGGGACCGTTTTTCCTATCATCCGGAAAGCGGGGCGCTGCATCATGCTTTTACGCATGCAGACAAAAGTACCGGAGAAAAATGGCGTAATTCTAATTATGCCATGCATGTAGGGAGCATTTGGGGTTGGCCTACGAAAATAATCGCCTCCTTATGTGCCCTGTTTTTTGCCAGTCTTCCAGTAACTGGTTTTTTGATTTGGTGGGGACGAAAAAAGAAGTCTAAGACGGTAACTCGTACAAGGGGAACGATTCCTCAAAAAAAATTGCCATTAGTCCCGCAAAATATCCAAGCCTATGACGGCCCATCTCGCAAGTCTAATTAATGCCATCACCCTGATTACCCTGGGAGGCTGGGGGTACTTAGCCTCTGCGTCCGCCTCTCCTACCGCTCTGATTCCGGTAGGGGTAGGAATCGTTTTATTTTTGTGTAATCCCGGGTTGAGGAAAGAAAACAAAGTGATCGCTCATGTAGCTGTATTGCTGACTTTCTTAATCCTATTTGGCCTGGTAGTTCCCTTGATGGGAGGAATTGAAAGGGCGGATAATATGGCGGTCATTCGGGTAGTAGTGATGATGCTCACTACGGTAATGGCTTTGGTCTATTTTGTCCGTAGCTTTATGCAGGCCCGGAAAAATCGAGAAGCTTCATGAAAAAAATATCATTGTCCAGAATTTTTATCCTACTGATCGCTGCCTGGCCTTGGTTTTCGCAAGCCCAGCAAGTTGAGTCAAGCCTTTACAAGATTTACGATGTAGCCTCCCAGGAGGAAATATCCCTGGACCAACTGATCGCTCACATGTCGGAAGTTGATGTGCTCTTTTTTGGAGAAGAGCACAACGACAGCCTGGGGCATAATCTGCAAGACAGCTTGTACCAAATGCTCCTGGGCAAATATGGAACCGTCACCCTCAGCATGGAGATGTTCGAGACCGATTGCCAACAGGTGCTGGATGAATACCTGGCGGATTACATCACGGAGTCCAAACTCATCAAGGATGCGAGAGCCTGGAATAATTATGCGGAAGATTATAAACCCATGGTGGATCGCGCCAAAAGGAAAGGGCAGGTGGTGATTGCCGCAAACGCTCCTCGCAGATACGTGAATCTGGTCAGTCGCCGGGGCCTGTCTGCGCTGGAAACGCTCCCCAAATCCGCCCAACAATATTTACCGCCTTTGCCCATCTATACGGATGACGAAGCATATTACCAGCGTTTCCTGGATGCCATGGGCGGTTCCGGACATGGCATGGGAGATAATATCTATTTTGCTCAGTGTACCTGGGATGCCTCTATGGCCTACCAGATTTTTCGTCACTGGAAAAAGCATAAGAAAGAAAAAATATTCCATTTAAATGGGAGGTTCCATACCGATTACCAGCAAGGGACCATGAAGCAGTTGAAAGAGATGAGTAAGAAAGTGCGGGCCCGTAACATCAGTTGCTTTCCGGCGGATGACTTTGATGATCCAGACTGGGCGTACTATGCCAAACAAGGGGATTATATTGTTATTCACCCGCACCTAGACTGAGTCAGGGATCGGTTAGGCTGGATGCTTTTTTGACCTGACCTGCGGTTTATTTTATGCCCTTACCCATATAATCGGTAGAAAAATCACCCTTTTTTACTTCCAAATTTCTGACCATGCCAGGCAAATCCCCCACTGAAATCGCCATTTTTGAAGGAGAGCGTGCCCAGGGTTATGATGATTTTGTGTACCAGTGGATTCCTCCTTATCAGGATCTGATGACCTGTGTACCCGTCTTATTATCCCGCCACCTCAAAGGGCGATCTGGACCTATCCTGGTAGTAGGGAGTGGGACCGGTAACGAAATTAATGCCTTTCATCAACGCTTTCCTCATTGGAAAATGGTCGGCATTGATCCCTCTCCGGACATGGTCGCGCAGTCCCGGGAAAAATTAGCCCACATTTCCCATTTGCGGATAGAAGAAGGCTATGTAGCGGACTTACCCACTTCCCCCCAGTTCGAAGCGGCTACCCTGCTGCTGGTCCTCCATTTTGTACCGGATGATGGGGCTAAGCTGGAGTTGCTGAAAGACATTCGGTTTCGCTTGACCCCTGGGGCTCCTTTAATCATCGCAGATATATTCGGTTCGGCAGCAGAATTGACAGAAAATCTAGCCTTGTTACAAGCCTTGTTACCGCCAGAGCTTGATCCTGAGGCGGTACAGGATCGCCTCGAAAAGCTCCCGGGTCGCATTCAACATATTCCCGAAAAGCGCTTGCAGGAACTATTAGGAGAAGCGGGTTTTGAACCAGGCCGGCGGTTTTTGCAAAGTGCCATTTATGGCGGCTGGATCACCTATCGTACCTAGCCAGGACCAAGCACGCAATTATTACCTAATTTTGGGTAGCCATGCCTTGAAATGGCAATTATTTGTTACCATGAATTAGGTATTTCTGTATTTCTTTTGTCCACCTGTGATCAGTCTTTTATGTTTGCCAAGGTTAGAATCAATCTAAATAAGATTTGAAGATTGTTCCCTATGGCGCTGCGACCCTGGATACTGTTCATCATTTTTTCTATCAGCTTTTTCTCCGCTTTTGCTGGCGGCATAAAAGGGAAAGTCCTGGATAGTGATCAAAAGCCTGTGGCTGGAGCTACCCTCCGCATCGAGGGGACAGTCTGGGGGGCTGTCTCGGGCGAAAACGGCGCTTACCTGATACCGGATGTCCCTTCCGGCACCTATCAGTTGGGGGTTACGCATTTGGGATTTAAAAAGTCCTTACAGGAAATCAAGGTTCCCGCTTCAGGCATGTTGGAGGTAAACTTCAGCCTGGAGGAAATAGAGACAGAACTTGGTCAGGTCACCATTACCGAGAAGTCGGTCAGCCAGGAACTCTCCGAAAGTCCGATTCAAATTACTTCGATTGACGTGGTAAAGCTTCAAAACGAAGCGGCTGATGTCGTATCGGTGCTGGATAGAACCGCCGGGGTCAGGGTACGTCAATCCGGAGGCATGGGCAGCCGGACTTCCATCCAATTAAACGGCCTCTCCGGAAGGGCGGTCCGGACCTATTATGATGGGATTCCCCTGGAATTGTTAGGCGGCGGTATCCAACTGAACAATATCCCGGTCAACACGGTGGAGCGGGTGGACATCTACAAAGGGGTGATGCCTATAGATGTGGGAACAGACGCCCTGGCCGGTGGGATCAATGTCATAAGCCGGAAAGTTGCCTTCGATTATCTGGACGCAGCTTACCAATTTGGTTCCTTCAACTCTCATGTGGGCAGCCTGAACGCGGCCAAAAAAATAGGGGACCACCTCTTGCTCTCCTTTTCTAGTTTCTATAACCACTCAGACAACAATTATAAAATTCGGGCCAGACAAAGAACGGCAAACTTCCAGGAGATTGAAGTAGAAGTAGAGCGTTTCCACAGTGGGCATCAATCCTCCATGGTGATGGGCTCCCTGGGGGTGATAGACACCAAATGGGCCGATAATTTCACTTACAGCCTTAGCTACAACCAGCGCTTTGATGAAATTCAGCATGGCATTCGCTTAGGGAATAAGGCGGTAGGGGAGGCCGAATTATCAAATAATGTATTAATCCATAGCTTACGCTATCGCAAAGCCCTGTTGAATAGTCGGCTGCTATTGGATTACTTTGGGAATTATTCTCGGGCGAATGAAGCGGTGGATGATTCTACCGTCAATGTATATGACTGGTTTGGAGAAGTAGTAGCCCGAAATAACCAGGGCATGGAGGTGCTGGCTTTGCCTTCCTTACGGACAGGTACCAATACCTCTCATATTCACCGGGCCAATATTGCCTTCTCCCTGGCTCCTCAACATACCTTAAAAGCCTCTTCTTTCTTTAGCCATCAGGTGGTGGTGGGCGAAGACCCTTTGGCGCCTAAAGTAGGGGACACCGAACCCGTTGATCCCAATACGGTACCTTCTTACCTCACGCGCTCCATCAGTGGGATTTCCTACGAGGCCAAGTGGTTGGGAGAAAAACTCGAATCTGTCCTTTTTGGCAAGTATTATTATTACGAGCAAAGTACGGCAGATTTAAGGCCTACGGGTGCCAGTCAGGTATTCAGCATAGAGCAAAAGGCGGGAGAGCCGGGCTATGGACTGGGATTAAAATATACGATTCGGGAAGGGCTTTTTGTCCGCACGAGTTTTGAGCAGGCGATCCGCATCCCTACCAAAAACGAAGTCTTTGGCAACTTCCTGACCATTGAGCCTAATTTTTTCCTGGAACCTGAACGCAGCAAGAACCTGAACCTGGGAGCCTATTACCGACTAAATTTCACAGAGCATCAATACGTCTCCCTGGAGGCCAATGGCTTTTTAAGAGACCAGACGAACCTGATCCGCCTGGAGGCGGGGAGAAATGAAAATGACCCTGCACAGTACATCAATGAAGATGAGGCAGATGCCAGAGGGATTGAAGCCAGCCTGGAAGTATCCCCGATCAAAGACCTGGTATTATCGGGTAGCCTCACCTTGCAGGAGGTAGTCCGAGACGGCGAGCCCAATGCCACCAATACCAATGGGATCGGTAACCCTCTTCCCAATATTCCTGCCCGGTTTTACAACCTCAATGCCCGCTACACTTTCAAGAATCCACTGGCCAAAAAGGACGACATCTCTCTTTTTACCTACTACACCTTTGTGGATGAATTTGACCTCATTTTCCAGGTGAACCGAAATGAGGAAAACATCATTCCGGTCCAGCGACAACTAGACGCGGGCCTTACCTATATCCTGGGCAAATCTGGCTTCACCTTTACCTTCGAAGCAGGCAATATTCTCAATACTGAGGTATTTGATAATTATCGGGTACCCAAGCCGGGGAGGAATTTCTCCGTCAAAGTGCGATACCTATTTCAAAAGATATAAACATCAAACTATACAAATCAAATGAACGGATTTTATAAACATTTTCACATATGGGTGGCCATAGCTGCCCTGGCTGTCTTGGCGGCCTGTAAACAGGATGAAAATCCTAATCCCGAGGCCTCTTTTAGCACCTCAGCGGTAGAACTGACCATTACCTTCACCAATGAGTCCAAAAACGCCACCTCCTATGCCTGGGATTTTGGCGATGGCAACACCTCTACGGAGGCTGATCCGACGCATACCTTTGCGGCTGAAGGAACTTATGTGGTTTCTTTGACAGCCCGAAATGGTGATCTAAGCGATGAGTTCGCGGCTAATCTCATGGTGGCCCTAGACCCCGCCAATGTCCGTCGGCAATCCGGCTATGTCGTAGTAGCCCGTAATGAAGCAGGGGATACCTGGTATGCTCAGTATTTTGAAACCATGCCAAGTGGGACCATCGACATGACACAGGGAACTGCTTTCCAAAGCTTTTTCCCGCTGTCCATTCAGGATGGAGCTTTATTCATGACCCGGACAGATGGCTCCTCTGGTTTCGCCAAGATTGGCGTAAATGGGAACAATGAATTCGTGGAGGACGGCATTATCTCCACCGTAAGTGGAGAGTCTTTTTCTCTCCGGACCAGAGATGCAGATTTTGGCGTATTTCACGACCGGAATGATCCCAACAAAATCAACACTTTCAACCCGACCAGCATGCAGGTTACGGGGGAGATTGACATGACCGCAGCCAATGCCCTGGTCGACACAGCCGCGGTTCGCTATCAGACCTATATTTTCCGGGGAGACAATGAAATCTTTGTACCTACCCGACTGGAAGCGGGCGGGAATGTACCGAACGTTGCCCTGCCCAAGATTGATATTTCTGCCGGGACCGTAACTTCTGTCGCGGAATTTGAAGGAGCAGGGAGTGTGATTGTGTTCAACCGCTTCGGGCAACGCTATATTGATGAATCAGGCAACTTTTATTTCTTCCACGCCGGCAATATCAGCCTGCCAACCGTTTCAGGAGCAGTAGTGAAAATCCCTGCCGGTACAGATGACTACGACCCTACCTACAATTTTGAAGTGCCTGTAGTGAACAATCCTTCCGTAAACGGATTTGGTTCATTTCTCTCAACCTTCTATTACTACAAGAACGATATCGGATATGCGCTGGTCAATGAACAATTGGATCAGCAAATTATAGACTTGATTACCATGCGCGGCGGGGTGCAGAATCTGACGCCGGAGGATATTCAGCAGATCACCTTCTGGCTCTTTACCTCTCCTAGTGGGGCCTGGGTCGAGGTTAACCTGGTCAACCAGACCGTGGCCAAAATTAATGGATTACCGCCTTTATCTCCTTTCGATGCGTCTAATATGACATTTGTTGGAGGTACCCCGCATTTTGCCATTGCTAACCCATCGGTCAACGCTTTCTTCAGCCTGGACGAAACCACGGGAGATGCCGTCAAACTGTTTGACGTAACGGGCGCAAACATCGCAGGTGTATTCGATCTTTCCATCAACGAATAAGCAGTTAACACACGATAGATATGGCATTGGCTTTGATGATCCTCGCTTGTTTTTCGTTCTATGGGACTTCCCGGTATTTTCCGCATCAGGAGTTCCCAGGTTTGCTGGAACGCAAGCAATTATTGTTCATCTTAGCTAGTGTCATGTCGATTTCCTCCTTATTTTTATTTACGAGAAATTTCGACGGTGTGACAGGATTCTTTGTTTGGCTGGTAGCCTTTATGACCATCCTTTCCGCCGTGATTCCCACCGTCAAAATGAACATAAAGTGGAGTTGGGCCTGGGGCGCTATTTGTGTGGGTGCCATGATTGTAGACTTCCTCTGATATGCCAGCAAAAGCCAAATATTTATCTTCGGGCTGGGTGCAATTCAGCAAATTGATGGCTGCCATTTTTGGGTGCTACATTGCTTCCACCATGCTCCATATTTCTTTCGCAAAAAGCGTGGTGGATGATACCCCGGTTTTGCTTACTTCCGCCTATTCTTTTTTTCTGGTCTGGGTGGGCCTGATGATCATGGTATACATGATCAAACGGGCCTGGATCTCCTGGGCCATTCTGGCAGGTATTACCCTAATCGGTACCGGTTTAATGATATTGTAATATGAAAAAGCTCAAAGGTCTTGGTAATCGCACCTACAATGCACTTTTCCATACACATACGGTGGCCGGTATCGTGATCAGTTTTGGCCTCTTCGTGATTTTTTACGCGGGGGCCTATGCGCTTTTCCGCCACGAAATCATCCAATGGGAAAACCCTGACATGCGGCAGGAAGTCAATGCAGACTTAGACCTGGACGCTGCCCTGGCGAAAGTTGATGGCGTATACGAACTGGACTACTCCCAAAATACTAACCTGAGATTGCCGACGGAGGAATCTCCGGTTTTTACCGTTTATGGCGCTCAGCGAAAAGCTGATTCTACCATTGAGCGGATGGCTGCTTATGTGAGTCCGGACGATATGCATATCCAGGACCTGAACGAGCCCAAGACTACGGTCGGCGACACGATATATGTGCTGCATTATTTTGGTCAAATCCCTGTGCCCAGATTAGGCCTTTTTCTTTCCGGTTTTGTCGCGCTGTTTTTCCTGTTTGCGATTGTGAGTGGGGTGATGATTCACTGGCGAAATCTGCTGACCAAATTTTATGCTTTTGTCAAGGAAGGAAAGTGGAAAACCATCTGGACCAATGCGCATACTGTCCTGGGGGTGATTGGCCTTCCTTTCCAACTAGCCTATGCCGTTACCGGAGCCTTTTTTGGCCTGTTAACGCTGGTGCTATTGCCAACGGTATTCCTGATGTATGATGGAGATACTGAGAAGGTATTCGAGAAAGTCAACCCAGCCAGCGCCTTGACCATAGATGAGCATGCCCCGGCTTATGAGCACCTTTCTTTGAATGTCCTGGCCGCTCAAATTAAGGAAGCCTATCCTGGATTCCATGTTAATCGTGTCTCCGTTCGGAATTATGGAAAGGAAGATGCGCTCGCCTTCTGGAACATTGATGACCATAAAGGTATTTTTTCTTCAGGTAATCTAGCCATGCGCATGAAAGATGGCGTCGTACTGGAAGAATACAGCTTGATTCCCAATAAGCGCTCCTACAGCTACGGGGTGGTAGACTTTATCACCAAGTTGCACTTTGCCACTTTTGGCGGGGGGCTGCTCAAAATCCTCTATTTTGTCCTGGCCATGATTACCTGCTTTATGATCATCAGCGGGGTGCTGATCTGGCGGACTGCCCGGGATAATCCTCGCTACACCTTTAAACAACGATTATTTCATCATCGGGTAACCAAGTGGTATCTGGCGATCTGTCTGAGCATGTTCCCGGCATTTGCCCTGATCTTCCTGGCCAACAAAATCGTGCCCATGGACATGGTCGGTCGTGCTTCTACGGTCAATACTATTTTCTTCCTGGGCTGGTTGGCCTTAACCCTGGTGGGGCTGGCCTGGAACCGATATTCAGCCCAAAACCGGAACTATCTCTTACTAGGTGGCATGCTCTCCCTTTTTGTACCGGTAGCCAATGGGATTGCTACCGGAGGCTGGGTATGGGAAACCTGGCAGACCAGTCCTTCAGTTGCCTACATTGACTTGTTCTGGTTCTTTTCTGGCATAACCGCCCTGGTGTTGGTATTTTTTGTCCTCAAAGTAAAACCCGATTCCGACAAGCCCCAGGAAGGCCAAATAGAAGAGGCGTCGGCCCCTACCAACGCCCCTGTCCGCAAGAAGCTTCCGCATAAACCGAAACCGGCGATGGTTAAGTATTCGCGCCTGCGGGGCAATACTTCCTCCTAAGGCTGCGTGCCGCTTGGTTTTTTCTTTCCTTGCGGTGCCAACCTAGCATGGGTAAAAAGTGCTGCCGCATGGGTTGCGCAGCATAAGACCTTGGCTAGCCCAGGCTGCGGATCAGCCCAAAGAGATTGGCTCCGCCGAGCACCAGCTCAAAGACCAGGCCTGAGACAATTTGCTGATTGGCTTTGCCATCCAGGTTGAAACTGAGGGTACGTCCGATAGCGAAGCCCAGATAGATGACACAAAGCACCACAAAAGAAGAGCGGGTCAACTCGGGCAGGAAAATGCCCAGAAAGGCCAGCAGACCGCCTGAGAGCATCACGCCACTCACCCCCCGCATTTCATTGAGCAGGTTGACCTCATTGGGTAGCTCGATGCCGGAGTTCTTGGCATACGTCTGGATGGGGTTAAAAAGGCGCATAGAGCCTACGAAAGTGAGCAGCAGCCCGCTCAGGGAAAGAATAACGATGTTGATGATATCCATTTTGTTGCTGTTAGATGGTTCTACAGCAAAAGTATGGGCAGGAGGTGACAGCCTTGTGTCAGGGGTGAAAGGCTAGCGCACATATTTTTCAAAATACTCCCTCAGGCTCATATTATGCGGGGTGAAGGTCTCGTCCTGGGGAAGGAGGGATTGGATATAATCGATGCGAAAAGCCCGGAAGTCTTCCCGCAATCTACAATAAGCGACCAGCAGGAAATTCCCGTGGATGCTGTAAATGGCAAAAGGCTCGATATGGCGGGTGGTCTGCTTTTGGTCTGCCGAAAGGTAGTCAATCTTCAACACCTGAAAATGAATGATGGCGGATTGAATCTGCATCAGGTTGTTGCTGGACTTCTCCTCTCCCCAATGCCCCCCAAAGAATACCCGCTCGGACAGCAAGTCTGCATTGCCTTTTTGGGCGTAGCGCAGGATAGCCTTGATTTTTTCCAGGGCTGAAGATACGTTTTCGCTCAGGGATTGATCCTTGCTGTGAATAAGCAACTGCTCCACCGTGATCAGGGCATTAGCTTCTTCTTCAGAAAAAAGCACCGGTGGCAGATGATAGCCCTCCATGATGGAATAGCCCTTGCCTTCCTCCGTTACGATGGGGATGCCCGCCCGCTCGAGGGTGCGGATGTCCCGGTAAATGGTCCGGATACTGACCTGATGCTTCTCCGCCAGATAGGGAGCCGTGACGATGCGCTTGGACTGCAACTGCGTCAGGATAGCCGTCAGGCGGGATAGGCGGGGTTTTTCGAGGTCGGACATGGGGAGAAATCCGAGAGGGGTTATGGTTGGTCTGAAAGATCAATTAACTAAAGATAGCGAATTCATAACTCAATTGATTTTGAGTAGGCAAATAATACAAGACCGAGATTTCTACTGCTCATCGGGGAAATGCTTAATAAAGGATTGGGCTGCGTGCTTAATGTTAGCAGCAATTTCTGGATCAATAACCTCCTGTCCATTCTGGATAACGAATCTAATGTTGTATGAAACCTCTTGTCTGAAGTGATCCTTCATGGCATGAACCTGTTCAAAGAACGCTTGGAGTTTAGCATGATCTACCTGCCCTTCCTTCAACTCATCCTCCAACATCGCCGCATATGCATGGAGACGATAAACAGGTTGTTGCATAACCCAGGTAAGACTTGTGAATCCACTCAGGAAATGGAAGCGGCACACATTCATCAGTTTTAACTCAAAGGGCGTGGCTCCTAGTTCTTCCGAGAAAAAGTCTTTATACCGATCATGATAATAATCCACGACTCCTATGAGGGAAATAAGGGCCTGCATATCAGCGTAGGATACTTCTTCTTGAAGGATAGTTTTTATCTGATCGTCCAACTGGTCAGGAATCGGGAGGTGTGCTTCCTCCAGAAAGCGGATGATCCATTTTTTCAAAAGGGTGTGCATGTAGAGATGAATTTAGGTTTGATGAAAACTATTCTCCTGTCCATGGGAAACCAAAGCTTACCGACAGGGGATATTTCATCCGGCCCTTTTTAAGAGATAAGTTATCGTGGTAGGCAACTGCAAGCGGGGTGGTAATGGGACGAAAAGGAGGATTGGATGGGATCCCTCCTACCAAAATCAGATCCTGAGATACTCG
>JBCBGC010000036.1:0-58441 GCA_038527215.1 Bacteroidota bacterium | reverse complement strand
TGGTAGATTTGCTGGGAAGAATGCGGGAGGCAGAAATCGAAATTGAAGAAGAGGAATTTGAAAAAACCATCATCCGGCAGGAATGGGTTACTGATGAATTCAGCCGGGCGGAAATTGTCGGGGTCAAGCAGAGCAATGAGCTGACCAATATGCTAAGCGCGGAGGCCAGTTTGTTGGCGGATGGGGAAACGGAATTGCTTTTCCTGAAAAAATATGCCGACCGGAAATTATTGACTTTTCGCTACGAGGATCAGCAATTGGTGACCAGTGAGGACCATTATACCGAAATCAACCAGCGAGTCAATCAAAAAGAAAAAGGGCCCTTCATCATCTGTGTAGATACGAGTGAAAGTATGCAGGGGCGGCCAGAGCACATTGCCAAGGTTTTGACCTTTGGCATTCTGAAAATGGCCATGAACCAAAACCGCAAGGCCTACCTCATCAATTTTTCCATTGGCATCCATACCCTCAACCTGCACGACATCGCTCAGAGCGTAGATCAAATAGCCGATTTTCTCAAAGTTTCTTTTCACGGTGGAACCGATGCTACCCCGGCCCTGTATGAGGCACTTCGCCAACTCGATACCCACGATTATCAGGATGCAGATATCCTCATGGTTTCCGACTTTATCATGTCGAAGATGCGCCCCGATGTAGTCAAGAAATTTCGCTATCACCAACAAAATAAAAACACCCAATTCCATTGTCTGATCCTGGGCAATGCGGTTAACCAAAACGTATTGGAGATTTTTGACACCAACTGGGTATATGATCCCAAGGAAAAAGGCATCATCAAAGCCCTGACCCAGGGATTTAAAAGCATACAGGAAAGATATTAATCAGTTCGTATGGAAATGTCCAGGTGGGGCTATCCTTAAGGTATACCCCTTTTTTCCTGCCTCCATGAAAAGCTATTTCCCTATCCTTGCGCTTCTTCTATGCTTAAGTTGTTCCCCCGCAGCTTCTCAGGAGCCTTCCTCCTCCGCTTTTGTTCCGGATTGTCCGTATGCGGAAAGCTATGCGAGCCTTGGTAACCGGCTCCGGGACACCCTCTTGTTGGATGGCCGATGGATCGACCCCATCGATGATACTTCGGCCTTTGTACAGACCCAACATGGCTTTTACCAATCCGATGATAAAGTCTTTAAAAAAGCCTGGGCGGCCGCCCCTTGTCAAGGCAAACTCATGCAAGTCGGCTATTTCCAGGACCTTAGTGCCCAGATTGACCTGGCTACTTATCGGGCCTATAACGATCGCTATTTCACTTCGCGGGATCAGGTCTTTTTCTGGTGGGTGAATTCTGGCGGGCATTTGGTGATTCCCATTCCCGGAGCAGAAGCCAGGAGCTTTGTCCCTTTTCCTGACCTATGCGGTGGAAAAGACCGAAACGGAGTCTATTATGGCTCTCCTAACTTCGGAGTCAATCAGCTGTTTTTCTCCCCGCAGGCTTCTTTCCGATTCGTGCCAAAGGCCAACCACTATTGGAATGATCCACATCATTATGTGGTGCTGGGAGAGGAGATTTATGAAATCCTGTGGGATCATGAACAAGGCTACCATTGTCAGAAGAGACCAGCCCTGGTCTTGACGGACATAGAATAGGCCCTGCGATGCGTGCTTTCTCCTACTTCCGGTAAAAACTAAAAATCGGGATGTCCACCGTGGCATTTATCCCAAAGCGAAAGGCATCTGCATTGACCACCTCATTGCCTCCCGCTGGGGTGATGGCGCGGAGGCGGGGCACGTACTGACCGCCTGCTGAGAGCGAGATGGGCAGCTTTTTGATCCCCAAGACCACAAAAGCGCCGGGCGCCAGAACCTGCTCCCAGGAAATATTCTCCGGTAAGCCCTGGGCATTGCCATTGGTCCAGCGGTAGCTAAAGGGGGCACTAATATCTATCACGGGCAAAAAGATCGAATATGACCAGCCATTGAGGCGACGACTGCGGACTTTTTTCTTTTTATAGGTGTGATCGTAGGCCTGCTGGTCCGACAAATCACTGCCCTTGCGGCCGGCCCAACTCAGGGTAAAGCCGATGGGGGCGGTCACGCCAGTTACCCAGGCGGCGGGAATATCCGTTTCGTAGGGCAACCACTCCCGGGCGGCGAAAAGGCCTGGGAAAGCCCCCAACTCCAAAGTAAAGGCCGATTCCCGTTTTTGGCGGTACGAGCCTGCCGGGACGGCGTATCGATATAACACCCCTTTGATATCTTCAGAGGTTTTAGCGGTGAGGATGTCCAGAATAAAACTACCATAGAAACCCAGATATTCTCCCACCATCTTGAGCTGTTGCAGGCGATTGAGAGCCGCTTCCAATTCCACGCCTAGCTGGTTTTTTTCTTCTCCGATAGCTCGTTCGTAGCGTATTTTCAGGCTTCCGATCAGTCGTTGTTGCCGCTGTTTGAGAATGAGGAAAAAAGGCTCAAAGGATTTTAAGCTAGCCACCAGAATACGACTCGGTTCCCGGGATTCAATGGCCTGACTCAAATCGAGTCCGCCCTGGATCATGCCGGTTATTTTTCGATAATCTTCATCGGCATAAATCCCAGCATGATCGAGCGGATAATTAAAAATAAAAGCGGTTTTAATTACCCCTTTTAAGGCATCACCCGCGATCGATAATTTATAAGGTAATTCGAATAAATACTCGTCCAGAATATCCTGATAAAAAGCCGCATTATATCCATCTATATTAGGCCTTTGGGGAAGTGAAAGGGCCTTTAATTCCTGGTTTTTTTCTGCTAAACTATTTAACACCTTAATTTCTTTTTGGAAAAAAGTCCGGGGATTTTCCCGCATGAAGTCGGCGGCTGACATAGCCGGACCTTTTAATTGGAGCCGATGATAAAAACGCGGTTTTTTATGGTATTGTAAGGCCACGAAAAATACCTGCGCTTTGTCTTTAAGATCCGCGACTTCTGGCTGGCGGTTTAAAAAGCCGTATTCAGTCTGCCAATCCTGCTGAAGCTGCTGGATCAGGAAAAAGGTGGAGTCCATCATGGAGTTGGCGCTGCTCCAGTTGGGCAGGGTCAACCGATTCATGAGGTCTGGCAAACTGAGCGACCTGCCTTGCAGAATTTGATTAGCCAGTTGGAAGAACTGGTATTCGCTGCTGTATTGAAAATAGCTGTATTGGAAGGTCTCGTTTACCAAGCGGTCGAAACTGATAGGCATCTGGCGAAGGTCCATTTCAAAGGCCATTTGCCAGCCTTCCCCCAAGGAGGGAATTTGGAAATAATCCCGGTTTTTGAGCAGGGAATAGGTATTGCCGAATAAATACCGTAGCTCAATCATGCTATCCAACCGCTGCTCGAATTTCTCAAAAAAAGCCAGGTATAATTCCTGCTTGGTCCGCTCTACCAAAAACTGCGCACTGGCGTCTATAATGGCCGTGGTTGGGGTTAGGGCTGGTAGATCACCGCCTATACCCTGCGAGGATGCGACCATATTATCTGGTGTATCAGGTTCCCTTTCATACAAGTCAGGTATGCCTTCCACCTCGCTATCGTCAATGGGCTTGGGCGGGCGCAAATCATAGAAGCGCAAATCTTCCTCAGTCAGGCTGGCCAGGTAGCAGGCATAGGTTTTTTCATCCAGTACGTATTTTTCTCCCTCAATAAAGTCCTGGTAATTATCTGGATAGGCAGGATTACATTTTTTTAATCTTCCGTATAACAATCTCAGAATCCTTCTTTTTTCACCTTGGTGTTTAGCAATAATTTCCTTGAATGCTGCGGGCAGATCTTCCGAATATTGATCGAAAGCTTCGGCCTCTGCCCCGGTGAGCCTTCGGTAGATTTTTTCTATACCTGCTTTAACCTCCGACGAAATTAATCCCGCATTATAATAAGCTTGTAAAATCCCCTCTTCTACCACCCGGATCGTGAAATTACGGTAGAGCTCGATCTGCGTACACCGATAGATATCTTGGGTATAAATGATGCGGGGATCATCCAGAAATTCCAGATAAGTTGGCGGAAATTCAGGGAAGCATTTCAGGGTAAATTCATATTCTTCTTCCCAGGTGTTATCATATTTTAAGTAGCGATTTTTTTTGATAAACGCCTGAAGCTCCGCGATCGAAGCCAATTCCGGAACAAGCGTGGAATCAAAAGGCGTTTGATAAAAGCCCCAGAGGCTGGCAATCGCCGCAGAATCAACCGCATAGCCAGCTTCCAGATAGATGCGTGGCAGTTCCCATGCCAGGTACTGTTGGACGACCGCTTCGTTCTGTGCCAGTGAAGTGGCTCTTACGGTCAAGCTGGTATCGTTGCTGCTAGGCGTAGCAAAAAGGGCAGAAGAGCCAAAGGACCATACAAGCAGGAAAAATGGCAGGCGTGTCATAGGGGAGCTGTTTCCGGATAAAAACTACGCCTTTTTGGCATAGAATGAAAACCGCAGCAATTATCATATGGCGAGCCTTGCTGCGGTTTTTCGATAAAATATCTGGCCAGAGAAATAATTAGGGCTAATTCCCAAGCCTTTAGTCAAATAATTCCGCCCGCCAAATGCTGATGCTTTGCTCGGCATGATTGAGGGTAACCGGTAGGTCATTGGTAGAGCTCCCCCAGACTTGCTGTCCTTTGAAGCCTTTAAATAAATGGAAGCTGATATAATCATCGGGATTCCAATACAAGCTAAAATACCGCTCCACCGCTCCCAGGATTCGGTCGTGGGTAAACCAATTATCCGAATCAATCCGGTACCACCAAAGGGCCCAGGCAAAGCGGGCTTGATCTTCTGCCTCATAGGAATCCAGATAAGTCTCTGTCAATAAATTCGGGGCCAGGCGGGCCAGGGGAGAAGCATCGAATTTATCATGGGCTTCTTTTTCCAACATAGATCCTACCTCCCGTCGGAGTAGCGCTTCATCTCTCTCTAATTTGAGAAAATGTTGCCGATCCGCGATATGTTTGGAGCGATGTTCCACTTTCCAATTATCGTAAAGAATGCCATCAAATAAGATGTCCAGCAAGGCATCGGCGGCGGGTTTGCGGAAAGAGTACGCCAAATCCATCAATTTGTCCTGCCCCAAGCCTTCAATACCGTTGAGTTGGCTGGCTTGTCGAAACGAGCGGGTCGGGAGGGATTGTTTTTGGTCCAAAATGCGTTGCGCAACGGTTTCGCCTATCCCGTAACCCTGGCTTTCGCCCCCTGCTTCAGGATTATCTATCACCCGCTGGGTAATATCTGAGGCTTCTTTGGCCCGGTTGAAAAAGGCCAGGACCTGCTTGAGCTGCCAGGATTCGAAGGTGCCGAAATCTAGTTGTCCCATAAGTAGTTGGTTGATGATTGGAGGCGGAAGTTAATAGGTAGAAATAACCTGACGATCAAGAAGCTATGAAAGAGATATGAACATGGTTATCTGCTGCCTGATGAGCCTTTTTCTCTCGTTAAAGTTCACTAATTAATAAAAATATAGTAATATTAGAATCATAGGAATATCTGAACTTCGGGAAACTTCTCTTTTTTCGAGGATTCTACGCACATAAACCCCCAACGCCTATGGCTACCTACCCTAAATTTGAAATCTTTAAAGGCCGGGACGCTCAGTTCTACGTCCGCCTCTATGCTGCGAATGGTCAGATCATTTTGTCCGGAGAAGGCTACAGCTCCCGGGAAACCGCCAAACATGCCATCGATAGCATCAAAGAAAATGCAGCTGACAGCGGCCAATTCGAAATGAGAGCCTCTAAAAACGGAGAGCCCTATTTTGTTCTGAAAGCTAAAAACGGCGCCATTCTAGGGACCAGCGAGATGTATAAGGCCAAAGCAGGGGCGGAAAACGGCATGGCTTCCGTACAAAAAAACGCCCCCATTTCGGACCTGGATGACCTGACCGCTGCAGATGCCCCCAAGCGCAAAGCGAAATTCGAAATGTTCGCGGGAAAAGATGAAGATATCTACTTCCGCATGCGGGCCAAGAATGGAAGGATTTTGTTTGTCAGTGAAGGATACAGCAGCAAAGAAGCCGCCAAGAACGGCATTGAAACCATTATCGAACTCGCCCGAGAAGCAGAAATCAACGAACTATAAGCTATTCATAGCTATTAAAGAGCCTATCGCTTTCCTCTGTTTACATATATTGTAAGGGAGACTTGGGCTGTCCTTTGGGGCAGCCCATATTTTTTAATCCTTAAGGACTTCTTTGACGGAGGGATAGTGCGTCTTCCAGGGCCAGTAGCCTTGTTTGAAGAGCCAGTTTTCCAGGGCCCGCAGGATGAAAAGGCCCAGCAGGAAAACCAAAATAAGCACCACCATCATGATCAAATGATAGGCAGTTAATTCAGGCAGGGATGGTATGGCTTTGTGTAGCAGCCACAAGACCCCCATGGTCAAGCCCAACCAGCCGTAACAAACGACAAAGCTCTGTCCAACGGCCAGCATTTTCAACCAGCGCCGCTGTGCGTGATCTTCCCCAATCTGTTCCCAGCGGGAGGGTATGCGAAAACCTTCGAAAAGGAGCACCCCCAAGGGCAGGATCAGCAAGGTTTCCCCTATTTCTTTAGGTTCTGCAATCACCGTTTTAAAAGCCTCTACACTGGAATGGACAAAAAATCCGGCCAGGAGGGTAGCCCCATTGATATAAAAGAAGCTGATGATATTGCTCAAAAGGCGTTTGAAAAACCAGGCTCTGGTAAACTTTCCTGAAGTCATTTGTACCACACAAGCAAAAATCGAAAGCAAGGCCACGCCCACACACATCAGCCCCCCAACCAGTAACCCCAGGGTAACCCCTCCGCTAAGGACTTCTTTGGGTACGGTCCAGGCATAAGGCAGGATGAAGGCTTCCGCTACCAGAATGGGCGAAGCTTCCACCAGGCCAATAAAAATGCCTTTTAAAATCTTGGGAATGAGGGATAAATTAATGCGCATCGGCTTTCACGGGAGGATGTTGCAGGATAAAATCGACCACTTCGCCGGGCTCTTCGAAGAGGCCTAATAAATCATAATAGGCTTTGCCATAAGCCAGTTGCTTGAGGACCGGATAAAGAGAAGTGGAGATCTCATAGCGCTCTTTTCCCATGAAAACCATCGGACTATAATAGCCATAGGTGGCATAGTGATTCTGCGCGGCATCCTGGAAGATTTCCTGCGTCGTCCCGGCACTTCCCGGGGCAAAGACCACCCCGTAAAGTGAAATGGCCAGCAGGTGATCCTCTCTCAGGCTGTTGGAAAAATACTTTGCGATATGGGACGCAAATAGATTGCTCGGTTCGTGCCCATAAAACCAGGTGGGCACTGCCAGGTTTTCCGTGCCCAGCGGGTATTTCTCCAACACCGCCAAAGATTGGTCATCGTACAGGGCTTCCTGATAAGTAGGCGCTTTTTCCAGAATAGCCAGGGCATCGTCCACCGCAGTGGCGGGATACTGCCCCAGATAAGCCCCCAGATTGGCGGCTTCCATGATGCCGGGTCCGCCGCCAGATACCACATAAAAGCCTGCCTGGGCTAGTTGGTGAGCCAGGTGCGCGGTTTTGTGAAAATAGAGGTCGTCTCTTCTGGTACTATGACCGCCCATGATCCCTACGCATTTTTTAGCGGTCATGCCTTTTTCGTCCATCCCCAACAAATCCCGTAAGGCATCGTCTATGGCGTGGTCATGAATCCGCTGACTGAGGGCTTCGTTGATATCCGGATTAAAACGGCTGGCTACAAAGTGGTCATAAATTTTGCGGTCGGTACTTTGATCATCCTCGTCGGTAAAGCCTTCCCGGAGTTCCTGCCAGGTGTACAAGCTGTGACGATACGGGTTGTAAGGGAGGTGATGTTGCAGGGGGAACAGCTTAGCTCCTTTGGCTCGAAGGGCTATTTCAGCTTGTCTCCCTACCAAACAGCCTAGCAACACGGTCTGGCCAAATTGGATGGCGGAAAAGTCAAATTCTTCTTCCCGAAGATCGAGGTTTTGCAAGGTGCAGTGTTCGAGGGAGCGTGTATCCGTCAGGTGTTCATGCAGCGCTTCCACACTTTTAATCAGAATTTCCCTGTTTACCATAGGGGCGCAAGATAGGGTTTTTCGATTGCTTATTGGAGGATGATTTCATCCAGAAATAACCAGGGTGGGGTGCCTTTCCCGGGGTGCCAGGCTGGAATTTCTTTGGGAGCCATGATTTCCAGGCGGAGCTGTCGGAGTTCTTGAGCGGGAAAACTCAGCTTGAGAAAAGCTACCCGAGCAGGTTGATTGGGTTGGGCGGTCTCCAGATTGAGGGTGGCCAGGATCTTATTCCCGGATGATACGGTTACCTGGGCCGGCCCAAAAATCCAGGCCCCGTGATCCACCAGATAACCCAGCCAGAGCCCGGAGACCTCCGTGGGCTGTGCAAAACGCCAGCTGGCGCTCAGCGGTTCACCCTGAAAGCCCAGCCAGGCTTGTCCCGCCCGAAAATTCACCGTGCCGCGCTGGCGGTCGATCAGGGCCGCTTTCCCACGACCCTTATAAGGCGCTTTGGGAGCAGGGGTTAGCGCAAAACTATTGATAGCGGGCTGTGGCGGGAGCTTGACAAATTGTTGCTGAATGACCTCGCTGGGCTGGCTGCTGGCATGGTAAGCCCGAGCCTTCAGCAAGGCAGAAGCCTCTAACCTCATGGGCCCTTCATAAAGGGGGCTTTCTTCCGTTACCGGACTGCCATCCAGGGTATATTTGATGCTGGCCCCTGCATAGGCCATGTCCAGTTCAAGGTTGGCAGATTGGCTAAACAGGATCGAATCTGCCTGTAGGCGAGGACTGGCCAATTGAAAGCTGCCTTCCCGGGCAAAAGTCTGGCTAGCCTGCTCCGCCTCGGTGCAGCTTTGGCCCCATAGGCCCCAGATGAGGAGCAGCGGGAATAGGTTTTTCATACCCGATAAAGTTTGATAGGATAGGTTTGCCCGCTGTTCCATTGCGCGACATAGAGATTTTCGTCTTCATCTACGCACACATCGTGCGGATGGTGAAAGACCTTGAGGGCCTGGTACATGGGGCGCAACTGATCGTCTTCATAGCGTGGCGCGGAGCCACCCGGCGCAGAAACCAGCTGGTTGTTTTTGTCCAAAATAGAGATAAAGCCTGTCCCGGCACTGCCATCTCCTGACCAAATGGTGGCCAGGTAGACGTGCTCACCGTGGATGACTGGCCGGCAAATGAAAGCGCCGGGCAACTCAATGGTGGAGAGATATTTTCCTTCCAGGCTGAAACGCTTTAGCTGGTTGACCATCCTGTCCGTGATCAACAAACAGGGGTTGGCGGGATCTCGCTGGTCGATGGCAATCCCATGCGCATTGCCAAAGTGTTCAGGCCCTGCTCCCTTGCCGCCAAAGGTGTTGAGCAGTTCTCCTTTGGCATTATAGTGCAGGATGTACTGAGAGCCATAGCCATCGGCTACATAGATATCTCCGTTATCGGCAATGGCAGTCTCCGTAGGAATATATTGATCAGGCTTCTCATACTTACCGGACATCTTGGGGTAGTCCAGGCGCATCACTTCCTGACCCTTAAGGGTGGTTTTGATGATTTGGTGGAGGCTATTATCAGCAATGTAAAGGAATTCTTCCTGGCCTTCCTGGTGGAGGGTCAAGCCATGAGCGCCCGGGTATTCCGTGCCCCACACTTCCTGGAGCTTTCCCGCTTTGTTATAGATGATGACGTTGTTGCGGGTATGGTTGGTTAGGAGGATAATGCGACCCTGGGCATCTTGTACCATTTCGTGGCAGTCCTGAACCGGATAGTAGCCACTGTGCAGGGCTCCCCAATGCAGATCAATCTTATAGCGGAAGTCTCCATGACCGATGATTTGGTCTTCGAAGGGATGGAGATGGGCAAAAGCATGGGGTCCCAGAGCCAGGCCCGCCAGGCTGAGGCCTCCTTGCTGAAGAAAATGTCGGCGATTCATAAGCGAGTGAAGTAGTTAGGGAGAAAGGTAAGGATTTTCGCCTGTAAATCTGCTTCACTTTTCTGCTGAATTAGGACGATAAATGTTCAGCAATCAGCGAATGGAAATAATGAACGCCTTTTTCCCGCTTAGGAGAAAAGCGACCAGAAGGATAAAAACGGGACCGCAAGCCCCTTTGCACCCCTTCCACCACAAATTCATCTTCTCTTTCGGTTTTTTCCGCCACCTGGTCTCCTTTCATCAAGTGGAAGATTTCTTCGTCATGGATGTAATAGAGAAATTCCACCTTGGTAAAGCGGTCTGTAACGGGCTTGACAATATTCAATTGCACCCCCCAGGGATAAAAATTCAGCATGAAATTGGGGAAGAGCCAGTAATAATAGCCCGTTACATGTTTGCCGTAATCCGGATGGCCTTTGGGCAGGTCGAAACTAAAGCCACTGCCATCGGAATAGCCGATTTGCAGGACGATTTCATCATAGCACTCGGTGGTGTATTGCCCGTAGTCCAGCATACTGCCCAGCATCTGGTGGACAAAAGGAATATGAAATCCTTCCAGATAATTGTCGCAATACAGGGCCCAGTGGCCATGCACGTTATAGGTCTTGGTATAGGTCGGGGCAAATTGAAAATCGTCAATAGGCAGAAAATATAAGCGCTCTTCCAGCCGCTTTAGGACAGGACCGAAATCCTTGGTTGCTCCTACCGTGGTAAACAAAAATTGCCGCCAGTTTTGTAAGGGCAACTGATGCAAGTGGTCGCATGGTCGGGGGAAATCTTCGGCTTCCCGGAATTCAGGCATGAATTCCATTTTGCCTTCCAGGTTAAAGCGACGCCCATGGTAGCGACAGGTAATCTTTCGGCTTTGAGTGGGGTGAGGAATCAAAATAAAGCCCCGATGGGTGCAGACATTGGTGAAACATTGGACCCCTTGCTCCCCGTCAATGAGGATAACGGGTTCATCCAGATAATTTTCCAATATCCAGAGCGGGTGAATATTTTCTTGTCCCTGGAAGAGGAGGTTTTTGTCCCCTAAGTATTGCCAGTTTTGGGCAAAAATTTTCTCGCGACAAGCCTCCCAGGCTTTTTCATTCTGATAAAAATCGGAAGGTAAGGTAGCGGCGTGCTGAATGGATGGATTGATCTCGTACATAAAAAAAAGGCTGATGGAGGCCGTACTATGAATCGAAAATTGGGAGAATTCTTCCGGGAAAACAAGATTGCCTGTACCTTAGTTCTGTTTTTTCAAGGCTTTTTACCCTGTAATCAATCCGCTTTTATGCTAGATCACGATATCGACATTTCTCCACTCACGCTGTTAAAGTTCAAAGACTTTGTCCCCCAACAATTAGAAGGGATTAATCCCTGGACCGCCAGGGGGAAATATGAGCCGCTGTCCCATAGCCTGCAAAAAGTCAATGAATGGATGGCAAACAATCCTCACACGGAATTTGTGAACGTGGAAACGGTGGTCTTGCCTAATATTCACAGCAAAAAAGAAGAAGGAAGCGAAGACCCGGAGATCGTAGGCGCTGCAGTTTACTGGCACCAGTTTTTTCGGGTGTGGTACATTGAGCGTACACAGTCAGAGGCCTAACGATGGGTTCAGGCAGTCCGCTTGAGAAGGAGCAGGCTCCCGCTCAGGGCGGCAAAGCCTATGATCCCCCCTATCAACTGGGAGAGTTGGTCAAATTCCCAGCCTACGTATAGCACGCCTGTAAGGTAGAGCAACATGATGATGATCGGCCTTTGAAGCCTTGTCAGCTGTTGGCTGGAATGCTGGTAGGCAGGCCAGTTTAGCAGGCCAATCACCACAAAGGCCCAGCCCATCATGAGGCTCATGACACTCCAGGTCGCCCAATAGCTTTGGGTTTGGCCATTGATCTGAAGACTCGCCCGGAGGACTGCGCTGACTTCAGCCGTGTTTAATTGGGTAAAATGGGTGAGCAGGTGAAGGAGCCCTACCAGGATGGGCATGATGACCCCAAAAATCAGGAAGCTTGTACGGACGAAAAAGCGCATGTCTTTTTTCCGATAAAGCTCGGGTCTATCTCAGACGGTTTCCTTGATCAGGATCAAGAAATCCGCTTTCGGATGCGACTAAGGGTCTCGGGGCGCATGCCCAGGTACTGAGCAATCAGGTAGAGGGGAATCCGATTGGCTAAAGCCGGGTAGGTGGCCAGAAAGGCCTGATACCGCTCCGCTGGCAACTCGGTCAACAGGGACGCATTCCGGGTGTGGAGCTGTAAACTTTTTTGGTGAGCGATGTGCTGGTTGAATAGCCCCACCTCCGGAATTTCTTGAGAGAACTGCTGAAGCTGCTCAAAGGACATGCTCAGAATTTCTGCTTTTTCCAGCGCTACCACCGTGGTGAGGGAGGGGGTTTGTTCCAGATAGGAGAAATGATTGCCCATGAAATCCCCTTCTGCATAAAAACCGCGGGTAAACTCCTGCCCATCTTTTTGATAATACTCCCGGAAAATTCCTTGATTGATAAAGGCCATGTGCAAGCTGATCCGCCCGGAAGTTTCCCAGATTTCGCCCTTGTCCAGCCATTTGAGGCTAAGGTGCCGGGCAAATTGTTCAAAGGCATCTTCCGAAAATACCCCATGTTGTTTCAGACAATCTATCAAGCGTTCATAGGCCATAAGGGGAGGCTTAAGGTTGCGGTTCATGCAGTCGGACCATTTCCTCAGCTACGATGAGGTCCTGAGCAGCATTCCCGACCGATTTAAACACGGTGATGGTCCCTTCCGATGTCCGACCGGCGATCCTTCCTAAGAGGATTTCTCCCAGTTCCCCTTTGGGAGTGCGAGCCGTAATGATGCCCGCTTTTCGGGCCTGAATCAAGAGCCCCGCCTCCGTCCAGGCTGCCTTGGTTTCATCCAGGTATAGGTGAGCTTGTTTTAATAAAGCCAAAGGAAGCTCCGCCATGTCTGGCCGGTAAGCCCCGATGGCGTTGATATGGGTTCCGGGTTGAACCCACTCCGGAGGGAAGAGCGGCTCCGAAGAGGTAGTGGCCGTACAGACAATAGATGCCTGAGCCAGGGCTTCTCTGGCCTTAGCTGGGCTTGCTTCAATCTGTAACTTTTTCTCGATGTGCTTGCAGAGCCGTTCGCCCCTTTCGGGATTTCGGTTGACCACCCAGACTTTTTTCAGGGGACGTACCACAGACACCGCGTGGACCTGAGGCCAGGCCTGCCTTCCTGCGCCAAAGATGGCCAGGGAGTCGGCCTGCGGCAGGGCCAAAAGGTCTGTTGCCAGCCCGCTGGCTGCTCCCGTCCGCAAGGCAGTGATATAGCCGCCTTCCATGACGGCTTGTAACTGACCGGTTTGGGCATCGGCCAGGATGATCTGGGCATGAATGTAAGGAAGCCCACGCTCGAGATTCCGGTCGTTGATGCCCACCAGTTTCAACCCAAAGGATTGGCTACGAGCCAGGGAAACCGGCATAAACAGCGCCTGAGCTTCACTTTCAGGCATGTGGACATGGGTTCGCACCGGGACCCGGGCGGATCGGTCGCTGATTTGACTGAAGGCTTCCCGCATCAATTCTATAGCTCTCGCCATGGGGATTTGCCTGGCAATCTGTTCGGCAGAAAAGTATTGCATAGCGGAAGATACGGAATCCCTTTCAATGGAGGGGCAAAGCTTCTCCTGGATAGTTCCGTATTGAAAATTGTTGAAAAAAAAGGAATCTCTTACATCTGGGAAAATATTGAAGAAATAGGAGCATCGGACGAATAAGTCGGCCTGAAAATTGTAAAAACGAAAGAGGATTTGTGATACTTATCAAATCTAAAAAACCTTTCTGCACCTTTTTTCTATTAGGCTTATTTTCCGTGAAAACCACGATCAGACCTCCTGATTTGCGGCCATTATTGGTCTTTTTCAGGATGACCCTGATCCAGAAATTGCGTTCTTAGTAAAGTAAGGAAGTTGAAACTTTAGTGAGGTATGAACTTTTCTGATGAACCAATCCCTTTTGCTCCTCCTTCCCTCCTCCATCAGGCCGAGGTGGAAGAACTCAATAGTTTTCTCCTGGTATCAATAGATAACTGGAAAGAACTGGATCCCGATGCTACCCCCTTGAGGCGAGACGCTATCCATTCCCATATCTACCAACTGGTGTATGAGCACTTTGAGTTGGATGTTCGTTCCTTTACGATCAGTGAAGGGGAATTTTTTGTCATGCTTTCCCGAGCCAGATCTACCACCCTTATCAGGGCTTGCAATACCTTGAAGCACGCCTTGAATAACCTTGACATGGGCTTTGGGGTGCCGCTGGAAGTCTCTATGGCCCTTACCCAGGCGGGAGATAATTGGGTTCCCTATAAAGTCCTGCTAAGGCTGCGAAGAGCTTTAAATGCTTCCCGGGAACAGGGCAGCAATCTGCTGTGTATCACCTGATTTCAACTTATTTTGTTATCCCATATTTAGGTTCTACCCAGGGCTCAAGCGAATGATATTTACTCTCACTGGCCCACCGAAAGCCTCTCTGTAACATGGTCATGACCTCTGAGGTTTCTAAATCCTTGACAAAGTGCCCCAGAGAGATAAAAAAGACCCTTCCTTTAGCATATTGTTTTTTCCAAACCACCGGCATAGTACATCCGTCGATCCACCACGCATGGTCAGCATTGAATTGAGTAGTGGCCAGGACCTTTACATTGGGGTCCACGTGCATATAGTACTGTTCGGTATGCATAGGGAAGTCCTGGATACCTGCGGTCACCGGATCATCGGTAGGTAAAATATTCACCTCGTAGTCTATGACGCCCCCAGGATGAGAAACCCATTGTCCCCCTACCATAAACTGATATTCTGTTTCCTGTCGAAAGGCATCGCCCAGTCCGCCATGCCAGCCCGCCAGACCCGCGCCATTTTTGATGGTGCGTAAGAGGCCTTTGAGTTGGGGTTTGGTAATGGTGCCCATAGTCCATATTTGCACCACCAGATCCATGCTATCCATTAGGAGGCTATCTGTGTATACTTCCAGGGTATCGAAAACCTGCACCCGGGCACCCTCAGATTCCATCCAGGGAACCAGCAGTTCAGCGCATTCCTTGGGGGAGTGACCTTTCCATCCTCCGTAGACGAAAAGGACGTTTTTATCTTTGAGACTGGGTCCGGTAGCTTGATCCTGCGTTTCGGTAGCCAGACTTTGACAGGCGACACTGACAGAAAAGATCAGGCAAAAAAGGAGGAATTGCCCAACGGATGGCGGGAATAGGGAAAAGCTTTTCATGATGGAGTTTCTGGTTATCAACACGATAGACTTATGATCAATAAGTCTATAAGGCAAAATAGGCTTTTCCAACCAGAATGAAAATCAGATACCGGGACCAGCGGGAATTAAAAGCGATGAAGCGCTTGCTTAAATGTTGAGCTTTAGGAGGGGATCCAGTTCTCAAAAAGCACATATTTGCCTGAAGAATAATGGTTAGCCAGACGCTATGGCTGGAGGGAGGTACGCATGTGGGCCGGGCTGGGAATGCGCTCGGCTCTATGGGGACCAGGCCGGTGAAAGCCTTTGTCAAGGCTGGGCACTTCAAAAGCGCTGGTAGTGGGGTAGGGGAATGGCCTTGCACTTAGGAGAGGCTCCTGCCAGAGGAGAAAGGCACAAATGAAGATGAGAAAAATGCCTACCGAAAAGGTTGTTTGGAAGAAACGGGTAGTACGCATGAAGAACAGGATTGGTGGCTGATGATGGAAAGGTCTGATTAAACGAGCACCAAATCCAGTACATTGGTTCTAACGGTCGAATATCCCGGGAGAATGGATGGATTTTCATCCTGAAGAAACAGTGATCAAAAGGACCCCTGAAGACCAAGCAGTCATCAGGGGTTCCGAGAGTGAAACAAACAAAAAACCTAAATCGTTTTTAACTTGTCAGTAAGAGGTATATCATATTGCCTAACATGGCGATAGCTGCTGAAGCAGATAGGCCTGTTAATACCTTGACCATGAGTAATTTCCCTGGCTTATAAGGCTTAGGTTCCAGATCGAAGCGAGGTCTATGTGGAGCTTGAGGATCCAAATAAATTAGGGTTATAAATCTTATTGATTGTACGCAAAAAGGCTACCGGAAGTCGAGTCATTTCGGCTGATGGGCCTCCCTTCTCGATAGACAGTGCTATTAACTCGACCAAAAACCATATCAGCCGTCGGAATCTTTTTTCTCCTGAAGCGTAAGCCAGTCGGTGATGGTCTCAAAGACAGCAATTTCTAAAGGGGGATTCGTCCGGGTCCGCCGATTTTGATAGGATTCTTCCATGTTTTCTGCGTGAAAAAACCAATGGTCTGCTGGCACGGTTTTCATCTCTGCGGTGCCGGGCCTGACGGCGTTTACATAATCAATGATCAATTGGTGATCTTCCCGGCCGGAGACATAATCCCCCTCGCCCCAGATAGTGAGTACCGGAGCCCTTACTTTTTGCCAAACCTCAGGAAAGTCTACTTTCGCTAGTTGTCGGTTGAATTCGATCCGGCGGCCTCCATGAAGATGTCGCAAAGGACGATCATCGGCCCGGCGTCCGGCCCAGCTTTTGATCAGGGGTTCCCCTTCCGGATATTTTTCCAAAACGGCATCTACGCCCCAGACCCCTCCGTAGAGATGTTCCTGCATTTGCCGGCCCAAACTTACGCGGGCCTCAACTACCTCCGCTTTGGTACCAGCCAGCAAGGCCTGCCTTCTGGCATTTATTTCCATATAGTCCAGAAAAGAACGACCAATGGTCCCATAGGCGATCAGCCCCTTGATGGGTTTTCCTTCCGCAATGCGAGGCCCCCATACGCCGCCCATGCTCAATCCCAGCAAGTAAATGGAGGAGGTGTCTATGCGCTCCTCTGTCATTAATGCGGCCAGCCCGGCAGCAAAGGCGTCCTCATCATCTACGAAATTGCATTCTTCACAAGGGATGCCCTTACTATCTCCAATGCCACTTTTTTCTACCCGATAGGTAGCGAATCCTTTGGCATGAAGGTGGGAAATCAACTGCCCGATGCCGCCTTGCTGGTTAAAGGCCAAATCAACCGACCCGCAATCAATCCCCTGGATGATGTAAACCACCGGGCGCTTGGGCCCTTTTCCTTTAGGGATGCTAAGAAAACTACGATGCCTGCCGGTGGAGCTTTTGACCTGGCCATAATGGACCCTTGCATGGGGATAGGTCTCTTCCGGGAACCCGGTTAAGACCAGGGGAATTTTTTTCTCTTTCCCTTTGCGCTTTAGGCTGACCGATAATTTGTCTCCCGTTTGATATTGGGCGAGTAAAGCAATCAAATTTGAGGGGGTAGTAATGGTTTTTCCGTCAAGCTCCAGAATTTCATCCTTCGCGATCATATCTGCAGCTGCGGCGGAAGAACCTTCATATACCCGATCTACGATGATGCCGGGAGAATCTCCATTCGGATCACTCATCGCAATGCCGAGAAAAGCCCGTCGAGGGAGTTCCTGGGCAAAGCTAATCCCGCTTGTCCAAAGCAAGGTGAGGAAAAAAATACATCTCATGGGTAAAAAAAGATTGGGCCAATAAAAGGCAAGTATTCACCTGAAGCATAGTGTTGAAACAGGCGCTAGGACCCAAAATAGCAAAGAAAGGGCTAAGCCCTCTCTTTGCTTAGTAATTTTCGTGTGCGTGAGCAGGCCGAGCCTTACGCTTGATTGGCGTGCATCCGGCGATAGATATGCGGAGTGGCTCCATAGTTGCGCTTGAAGAGCCGACCGAAGGAGCTACTGTCCTTCAGCCCCACATCCTGGCAGATTTCATGAAAGCTCTTGTCGGACTGAACCAGCATGTGGCGGGCACTTTCCAGACGTAGGGCAATCAGATATTGCCGGGGCGTTTGACCAAATACCTCTTTAAACAAACGAATAAAGTGATACTTAGATAGACAGGCGACTTGAGACAAGGTGTCCAAATCCAGGGCTTCGTCCAGGTGCTGATGGATATAGGCTTTAGCGATGCAAAGTCTTCGATAAAGCTCCATCTTGGTGGACAATTTGGCGCTGGTAAGTCGTTGTATTTGCTCAAAAACCTGCCATTGAGACACCAGCAGACGGTCTGCCAGCTTTTGATAAACCGATTGGTCAGCCTGGCGCATTTGGCCGGATTTAACCGCCTCACCAAGCTCAATCAGGTAATCTCCCAATGGATCTTCCTGGGCCTTGTACACTTGCTGGTATACTTCAGGACAGTTTTGTTGCATGGAAAATGGAATTACCACAGGGCCTTCCATTCCCCTTACCATTCTGTCTAAAGCATCCTTCATGGATTCTGTGTCAAGATACACCCAGAGGCTCTCTACAGCTTCACCCTGAGAAGAAATCTCGTACTCCACCATTTGACGGTCATTGATCAGCAGAAAATCTCCTGCTTCCAAGGTGTAGGCGCGAAAATCCACCTTGAGCTTGAGCCTTCCGGACATGACGTACTTAATGGCGATGCCTCGATTTTCAACTTTGCGTTCGTACTTTTTGACGCGAGTGAATACCAAACGAGCCTGATTTTTGGCCGAAACAACTGGTAGTTGGCCGTCCTCGAGAAATGAAAGTGAAGTTGCAGGAATCATAAGCATTTATTACAACCAGTGATTCGCGCCAGTAAGGATGTGTGTATTACATTGTACTCAATTCACATACCAAGGGTTAACATGTTGATTTTTAGGTATTTATGAGAGGGGTGGAAAATATGGCTGTTTCGTATAAGAACAAGGGGTGTACGATTTCGTACACCTGAAACACTCATTCACCTGCTTTTCTGACTTCAGCGCGGCGGAAAAAAAAATATCTTATAATTTTGATCAGGCGTTTACCTTTTCAATTCCCGGGACACTTATGGGTAAAGTAAAGTATGTAGAGGAACTGGCGGCCCTCCGGCAAGGAGATCAAACCATCCTGAAGAAGATTTACGAGGCGCATCGCAAGCCCTTTATTGATTGGGCCATGGCGCGATTTCAGGTAAAGCAGGAGGAGGCGGCTGATGTGTTCCAGGATACCATGGTTGCTTTTTATGAAAATGTGGTTGAGGGCAAGGTGGTAGAGCTGAGAAGTCAGATGCGGACCTATTTGTTTGGCATTGGTCGCTTTATGTTGCTAGCCAGATTCCGAGAGAGAAAGAAGGAAATAGAATGGGAAGAGGAAGATTGGCGTCAGGTGGAAGCCGATGCGAAGCAGGTGAAAGCGGACTATTCGATTCAGCTAAATGACCGGCAGGCGTTTCTTCAGGAAGCGATCGCAGCTTTGGGGCAACCCTGTCAACAACTACTGGTGCTTTTTTATTATCAGCGATTCACGACAGAGGCGATCATGATGGAGATGGGATATCAGTCTACTGACGTGGTGAAAAGTCAAAAGGCTCGCTGTATGAAAACCCTTAAAATGCGGTTTAAATCTGGATTTAGCCGGGAAGGGATTTAAATTCGATACACACTAAAAACTTTACTGCCATGCAGGAAAAGGATGAGATACAGGTATTGATAGATAAATATCTTCGGGGAACCTTAACACCTCAAGAGCAAGTTGCCTGGCAGCAGGCGCTGGAGCGACCGGAAGTTCAGGAAGAACTTAAACTTCAGGAAGATGTTCTATCGGCCTTAAAACCCCTGGGCAGAGAAAAACTGAAGGCTCAGTTTTCTCAGTGGGATCAGGAAGCGGAGAAAACCGCTCAGCCCGAAAAGGTACGTCCGCTTTGGAGGACCTATGCTGCCTTGGCCGTAGCGGCTGCCGCTGTGATCCTGGTATTCATCTTCTGGCCCTCTTCATCCCCTGCCTTCGAAGAGCGCTTATTTGCGGAGCACTTCATCCCCTATGAGAATGTCGTAGAAGTGCAGGTGAGAGGCAGCGAACAATCCGCCACTCAACGCAGCCTGGCCTTCAAGTTTTATGATATGGGAGATTATGCTGCAGCTTCTCGTTCTCTGCTGGCCATTCCTGATTTGGGATCAAATCCAGAGATTCTATTTTATCTGGCCAATAGCCACCTGGCCGAAGGAGAAATTGATCAGGCCCTGGAGGAATTTCGCTTGGTAAGATCTATGGGGAAGGACTTTGCAGAACATGCTGCCTGGTATGAAGCCCTTTGTTTATGGCCAAAAGGCCAAAAAGAGGCATCCATATCTATTTGGGAGGAAATTACCGCTACCTCAGGGCATGTCTTCGCTAAGCAAAGCCAGACGATTCTCAAGAAGTTGAAAGAATCGGAAGCTAACGCGAAATAAAAGCATTGACCCGGCCCATGAGTTCAGGAATACGAATGGGCTTGGCGATATAGTCTGATACCCCTTCAGCCAAAGCGGTTCGACGTGCCTGTTTTTCGTTCCTACAGGTAACCATGATCAGCGGAATGTCGGCTGTTTCCACATGGCTTTTCACTTCCCGGCAAAACTCAATTCCATTCATTTCCGGCATCATCCAATCGCACAAAATGAGGGCAGGCCTTTCCTTTTGAACAAATTCAAGCGCGGGACGGGCCCGCTCAAAGCCTTCTACTCTAAATCCTGCGCGGGAAAAATTATAGGTGAGCAGATCGAGAATATCTGCTTCATCATCGATGATCACCAGCAAGTTGTTCAGAGATTTTTCCATCATTCCTTTGACCTTCAAGCCCTGCAAAACTAGGGTTCCTCTGCTACCTGATAATTAAGACGGCTTTACCTTATTGTAAATAAAAAGCCTCTAATGTTATCCTTAAGTGTTGATTATCAGCAGCTAATGTTTCAGGTGGAGCATATATGAACGCATACGCTTACACAAGGTTGTCTTTCGTGAGGAAATTTTGTTGTTTCCCCTCCAAACTCCGTTCCACCTAGCCCCGCATTCGCGATTATCCAATATTTCAAACCTTATGAAATTATTCTCCGCCCAGATTTACCAGGCCCGCCGGCAAGGATTGATGAAAGAGGTTGGTCAGGGATGCATCCTTTTGCTCGGTAATGGGGAAAGTCCCATGAACTACACCGACAATGTGTATCGATTCAGGCAAGACAGCTCCTTTTTGTATTTCCTGGGGCTGGACTTACCACAGCTCGCCGCCTTGATTGACATAGAATCCGGCAAAACCATCCTTTTCGGGGATGATCCGAGTTTGGATATGATCGTATGGACCGGGCCTCAAACCAGCCTGCAGGACTTAGCTGTACAGACCGGGATAGAGGAAGTAAAATCCTGGAAGGAATTATCTAATGAAATCTGGCTAAGGAAGGAAAAGGGACAAAAGATTCATCACCTTCCCCCTTACAGAGGAGAAAACAAAATCTTGCTTCAAGCATTGCTGGGGATATCATTGGATCAATTGGCTGCCGAAGCCTCCCTCCCCCTGATCCAAAGCGTAGTGAAGCTAAGGTCTGTCAAAGGGCAGGAAGAAATTGCGGAATTGGAAGAAGCCGTTTCCATTACCAGTGCTATGCACCTGCAGGCCATGCAAATGGCCAGGGTGGGCCTGACAGAAGCGGAAATTGCTGCGGCGGTTCGCCATACGGCCCTGAAATTTGGATCGGATTTGTCCTTCCCAATTATCTGTTCCATCCATGGGGAAATTTTGCATAACCATCACTATCACCATACCCTTGAGCCGGGAAGACTCCTTCTGGTAGATGCCGGAGGGGAATCAGGCATGCATTATGCCGGAGACATGACCCGCACCTTCCCGGTGGACGGGAAGTTTTCTGTTCAGCAAAAGGAAGTTTACCAGATCGTCTTGGATGCTGAGAATGCCGCGATAGACAAACTAGCCCCTGGCGTTCTATACCAGGAAGTGCATCTGGAAGCGGCCAGGGTCATCACCAACGGCCTGAAACAACTTGGCCTGATGAAAGGAGACACCGAGGAAGCGGTACAGGCAGGCGCGCATGCCTTATTTTTTCCGCATGGGTTGGGACATATGATGGGCCTGGATGTCCACGACATGGAAGACCTGGGAGAGGATCACGTAGGCTATGACGAATCGGTTAGCCGTTCTACCCTGTTTGGAACCCGGTCATTGAGATTGGGGAGAGCCTTGCAAACGCATTTTGTGCTGACCGTAGAACCAGGGATCTATTTTATTCCAGCCTTGATGGATCGGTGGCAGGCTGAAGGTAAGGCCGAGGCGTTTATTAACTATGACAAACTGGCTTCTTACCGGAGTTTCGGGGGGATTAGGATAGAAGAAGACTACCTGATTACAGAATCAGGTAGCCGTCTTTTGGGCTCACCGCTACCCAAATCCGTTGAGGAGGTGGAAGCGGTAAGAGCTGCATCTTTAGCGTAGCAAATAGGTAATGCGGGTCAGCACTTCCGAGGGAGATTCCACGGTGGTAGGATCGGTTACATATTCCTCAATGATCGGGGTATGCCGATCAACCCCATGCTTGGCCAGGTATCCATCCAAAGCTGCATGGCCTTCTGGCAAGTTGTTGTAGTCTCCGTAATAGTCAACCTGAATGGCTTTGCCCGCAGGAATCTCAAGATTCTGGTAGGAGCCAGTATTGCTTAACGGAGCCTTTACCCCAATGCCCAGGGACATATTAATACTGCCTCCTTCGTCATCAAAGCGATAATAGAGACCGCATGGCATGCCATCCATTTCTCCCCCTTGCTCCCCTACAAAAGTGGCGATAGCGGGAAGATTCTCCATATAAAATGCCTCCATCTCTTCGGCAGTAACATCTCTGGGGTTCATGCTCACAAAGGTTCTGCCGGGGAAGTGTATTTCCTTAACTTCCATGCCGTTATAATAATTTCCTGCAATTTTCTCTGTCATGGCTTTTAAGTTTTGCAGGCCTTTTTCATAATCATTTCCAACCTGAGCATCCAGGTCCATGAAGAGGCCCATGATGTTAAATGGGAAAGGGAAACGGGTTTTAAAACCCCAGCTCACTTCGCTACCGGAGCCGGAAGCCTTAATGTCAATGGCCGCATCAGCAGAGGATTCGAAGGGCGTAATGAAGTTCACTTTGGACAAAATCCGCTCATTGGCCACCAGTTGCATGATTTCCTGGTTTCCTGTACCTACTTCTTCATTTCCTGCCCAGCTGTAAACCGCACCTACGGTACCATCGGTACCCTTAATTTCTGAGGTCATGTTGGGGTCTTTTGAGCTCCAGGGATTCCACCGCTGGTAATGCTCAAAGTGACGGGCGTAATCGTAGATAAGAGATTGAGGGGCCTCAATCTGCGCAGTGCGCGAAACGGTGTACTCATTGGGCGCCAAGAGGCCAACCAAGGTTACCGCTACTACTAAGATGGCCAGAGCCACCAATACAGTTCTTAATGCTTTCATTCTTAATGTGGTAATAGATTAGCCTTCAAAGATAATAATTTTAGCACAAATGCAAAAGAAATTAGTTTTATTTGGCCGGATATTGATCCGCAGCCTTACATCCTCCGGTAAGTTTAAAGACATAGGCGTGGCGTACGGGAAGGCTAGCCGGACTCGTTACTATAGGCGTGGGTAATTTGATCTTTAACCCTTCATTTGCTTTGTATTCCCAGAAAAGCGGCTCATCTGAGGCGCCAAGTAACCGAATTTCTGCCTGACTTTCCGGCTTTAAGGAGTGCAATTCTAACTGCTCACCCGGCCAGACCAGCGAAATGATATAGACGGTTTGAGAATCAGTACCGGATTGAATAAAGCGGAGGTTTTGGCCCTCCTGATAATGGTCCCACAGTCGATTGCCATAAATAGCTTCCCCGTTCACCTTGATCCACTCCCCCATAGCCGCTAGTCGTTCCACACTCGCCTCGGGAATTTCCCCTTCTTCCGTGGGCCCCACGTTCAGCAGGTAATTTCCTCCCTTAGCTACGATATCTACCAGGTTGTGGATGAGGGTTTCGGCGGTTTTCCAATTGGTGTCGTTGACTTTGAAGCCCCAGGTATCATTCATGGTCATACAGCTCTCCCAATCATAGCTGGAGGTACCCGCTAAAATTTCTTGTTCGGGGGTACCAAAGTCTCCGGCATACTTCTGATCCGAAGCATTCATGCCTTGCATACCTTGTCGTCCTTTGTCCACCCGGTTATTGATGAGGATGTCGGGTTTCAGGCTGCGGACATATTGATAAGTCGCCAGGCCATTTTCGTGGGTCCATTCAGGTACCCATTCTCCATCAAACCATAACACTGCCGGGTCATAGCCTTCAACCAGTTCTTTGAGCTGAGGGGTGAGATAGTTTTGTACGTAGGTCTGAAAGCGGGGATTCTCCTTTTCCCGGGTATTATAAGTAGGGTAGTGCGGGGCTTGCGCATCGGGATGGTGCCAATCCATAATGGAATGATAAAATCCTAGTTTGATGCCTACTTCATCACAAGCTGCCTTTAACTCCGCCAGGAGATCACGCTGGATCGGTGATGCTTCCATCGCATCGTAGCTACTGGTTTGGCTATCCCATAAGCAAAAGCCATCATGATGCTTGGAGGTAATGATGATATATTTCATGCCAGCTTCCTTGGCGATCCTGGCCCAGGCTTTGGCGTCGTATTTCACCGGGTTAAAGGCCGCTACAAATTCCTCGTACTTCTCAATGGGAATATTAGCACTTTCCATGATCCATTCCCCGATGCCGGGCGCTTCTTCTCCTTCATATACTCCAGCTGGTACGGCATAAGCTCCCCAGTGGATAAACATGCCAAAACGCGCTTCCCGCCACCATTGCATGCGGGCATCAAAGGCTTCTAAGGATTCATTCATGTAGTCCACAGGGGCTTCGTTTTGGGTGGCGGGATTAGAAGGTTCGCAACTGAATAGCAGAGACATGAGCAAGATGCTCAGGCCTGTATAGAAGGTTATTTTGTTCATGTCAGGTAGTCGTAAAAAAATAAAGGAGCCGGCCTTGAAACCAGCTCCTTTAAGTTAAGGAAAAGGATGGATAATCCTTTATTGGGGGTTTTTAGGGGGTCTTCCCCGACGACGAGGCGTAGTACTAGTCTTAGGAGTATCTGCCGCCGTCTTAGCCTTGGGCGGTCTTCCTCTTCGCTTAGGCGTAGTTGAAACTGCCGTGGCCGTTTTGGCTTTGGGCGGCCTTCCTCTGCGCTTAGGCGTGGTAGAAACCGCTGTTTCCGTTTTAGCCTTGGGCGGTCTGCCTCTACGCTTAGGGGTGGTTGAAACCGCTGTTTCCGTTTTAGCCTTGGGCGGTCTTCCTCTACGCTTAGGGGTAGTAGAAACCGCTGTTTCAGTTTTGGCTACAGGCGGTCTGCCTCTGCGCTTGGGCATGGTAGAAACCGCTGTCTCAGGCTTAGCCTTAGGGGGTCTGCCTCTGCGTTTTGGGGTAGTAGAAACCGCCGTTTCTGTTTTTGCCTTGGGGGGTCTTCCTCTACGTTTGGGGGTAGTTGAAGCAGCAGATTCCGTTTTGGCTTTAGGGGGTCTGCCTCTACGTTTTGGAGCCGCGGCCGTCCGGGAAACGGTTTCAGGTTTTGTCGGCTGCTCCTTCTCTTTTACCGAGGCTGTTTTTTTCTTCTCAGCTTTTTTCTTCGTAGCTTTTTTCTGCTGCTTTTCCAGGCTCTTCTTAAAATCTTTTAAAGCAGTTTGGACTTCTTTTCTCACCACTTTTTTAAATTCCTTAGCGCTGAGAATAATTACCTCCTCCTTCTGCTTCTTAGGTTTTTTGGCTTTTTGGGCCTTTACTTTTTCTTTTTTCGACATTTGGTTTAGCATTATTGGTGGCCCAATATAGGCCCTATATGACACAATACCAATGATTTAAATAATTTCTGAGGCAGCGTTCATGTTATGAATTTGGCTAGACTTATGGAATAATGAGGGCTCTTTTGTCTTATAGGAAATCATCAATAAAAAGTTAAGTCCATGTTTAGAATCGCCATCTTACTAATGGGGATGAATCTCCTATATCTCCAGGTTTTTTCTCAGGAAAAAGAAATAACCTTAAAAACTGATATTGAATCGGTTACCGTTTATTTAAAAGGAGCGCAAGTTGAAAGAAAAGGAAAAATAAATATTCCCAGAGGGGAATCTACGGTAGTCATAAAAGGACTGTCTCCGCGTCTTGACCCACAGTCTATCCAAGTAAGGATGGAGGGTAATATTACCCAACTCTCACAAAATTTCAGATTGGACTATGAAGAGCCAAAGGATGTTAGCCCTGAAATAAAAGCCCTTTCTGAAGAAATATCATCCTTGCAAACGAAAATTGCTGATGCTCGGCGGATGATTGCGGTTTATACTAATGAAGAAAAAATTATTCTCGCCAATCAAAAGCTGGGAAGCAGTCAGGAAGCTATTTCCGTGGAAGAATTAAAAGCGGCGGCGGATTTTTTTCGATCTAGATTATTTGATATAACCCGGGAGAAAATTTCCCTGGAAAAGGAGATAAAACAGTGGCAGCTTAGCATTGGGGAACTGCAATTAAAAAAGACCCAGCTAGGCGTACCCTTAAAAAAAGAACCCTCTGGGAAAATCGTGCTGGTCGTCCAGGCCATGAATTCTACTACCTATGATTTTGATGTCAGGTATTTAGTAAAAAATGCCGGATGGATTCCGAATTATGAATTGCGCTACAATGAAGTAGATGAACCCCTTTCCCTGGTCTATAAAGCCAAGGTATACCAACAATCTAAAGAAGATTGGAAGGACGTAACCCTGACCATTTCTTCCGCCGATCCCAATCAGGACAATGTGATGCCGCTGGTAGAACCCTGGTATATTGGCTACAGACCCCAGCCTCGCCCGACTTCCACCCCTTATTCCTCCTCAGGTGCTTCTGGCACCATCGGATTGACCCAGCCCCAAACCCTGCAAGGGGTGATTCGGGATCAACAAGGCTTGCCTTTGCCAGGAGCCGTGGTGTTGGTTCCGGGTTCCACCACGGGGACCATTTCTGATGAAAACGGGAACTTTTCCGTAGCCGTTCCCGCTGGAACTTCCCAGATCCAGGTCAGTTATTTGGGGTATCGTTCCCAAACCCTCAATGCCAACCAGGGCCGCTTTGATATTCGCTTACAAGAAGACAATGTTTCTCTGGAGGAAGTGGTCATTACCGGGTACGATGATGTGGCACCTGAAAGTATCAGCCTGGTACCTTCTGTGGCGGGAGCTGATCGCGCTACCATTCGTCTCTCTGGCATCAACCTAAAAAAGCGGAGAGATCGGAAAAAAGATAAAGCCCTGCTGGGGATCCAGGAAACAACGGATATTCCCTTGCAGGTGACCAAAGAAGTACAGCCTACCAGTTTTTCTTTTACCATCGCTCAGAAATATAGTATTCCTTCTTCTGGAAGAGCGATTTCAGTAAAAATGAAAACCTATGAATTACCTGCGCATTACGAACATTATTGTGCACCAAGTATTACGGAGGAAGTGTTTTTAACTGCTCAAATTCTGGATTGGGAGGAATTAAATTTATTAGCGGGGGAAGCTACCCTTTACCAGGGGCTGAACTTTCTGGGCACGACCTTGCTTGACCCTGCGGTCGTAGAAGATACCCTGGATATTTCTCTGGGACCTGATCCTAATGTGGTCGTTACCCGCACCAAGAGTAAAGATTTTATCCGTCGCCAGATGTTATCTAATTTTCGTAAAGAAGAAAGAGCCTGGGATATTGACGTAAAAAATAAAAAGAATAAGCCCATTCATCTGGTCATCGAAGATCAAATTCCCATTTCTACCCAAAAAGAAATCGAGGTGGATCTCAAACAAAAAGGAGGTGCTACCTTGGATGAAACCTATGGAATTCTGACCTGGGATTGGATGGTGGATGCCAAAGCTGAAAAGAAAACCGGGTTCCGGTATGAAGTAAGGTATCCCAAAACCCAGCAGGTCTATTTACCCTGATAAGCTACCTAAGCTAATCCTTACCGTCAGTTCGGGTATATCCCGGCTGGCGGTTCTTTTTTGGGCTTTTCTCTCCGGGCTTTATCCTGTAAATTTGCCCGACTAATTATGTTGGCCTGGGATGACTGATCCCTTTGAGTATTTTACCGCATGACAAAACCCATTGCCGTCCGATTTGCTCCTAGTCCCACCGGACCTTTGCACATAGGAGGGGTAAGAACTGCCCTTTATAACCATCTGTTCACCCAGCGATTTGGAGGAAGATGTATCCTGCGGATTGAAGACACGGACCAAACCAGATTTGTGGAAGGGGCCGAAGAATATATCAAGGAAGCCCTGGCCTGGATGGGAATACAATTTACAGAAGGGCCGGGCATAGGCGGAGATTTCGGTCCCTATCGCCAGAGCGAACGCTCGGCTCAGGGCCTCTACGCCAAATATGCCCAGCAACTGATTGACAATGGAGCGGCCTATTATGCCTTTGATACTTCCGAAGAATTGGAAGCTATGCGGGAACGCCTGAAAGCGGAAGGCAGCAGCATTCAGCAATACAATTACGCCACCCGGGGCAGCATGTCCAATAGCCTGACCCTTTCCGCAGAAGAAGTGCAAAGCAGGATAGAGGCGGGCGATCCTTATGTGGTGCGCATGAAAATGCCGGAGGACGAGCGCATTGTTTTTCAGGATATCGTGCGGGGAGAAGTAGGTTTTCACAGTGCCCAGTTGGATGATAAGGTCCTGGTCAAAAGCGATGGCCTGCCTACCTATCACCTGGCCAATGTGGTGGATGACTATCATATGCAGATCAGTCACGTCATTCGGGGTGAAGAATGGCTGTCCTCTACGCCCCTGCACGTGATGCTCTACCGGGGCTTTGGCTGGGAGGAGGAGATGCCGCAGTTTGTTCATCTGCCCTTGATCCTGAACCCCAACGGAAAGGGGAAGATGAGTAAACGCCAGGGAGACAAAATGGGCTTCTCCGTATTTCCTACCCAGTGGCAGGATCCGGAAACGGGCAATATTTCCACGGGCTACCGGGAAGATGGCTATGAACCAGAAGCCTTGATGAATTTTCTGGCCTTATTAGGCTGGAATCCCGGTAATGATGAAGAATTGATGCCGGAAGCCCGCCTGGTAGAACTCTTTGATCTGGCCAGAATCAACAATTCAGGAACGAAATTTGACCTCGATAAACTCAAATGGTTCAACCAAAGCTACCTAAAAGGCATCCTTGATAAAGATACCTTGCTGGAGCGGGTCAAAGGAGAATTGGCAAAGGCGGGCCTAAGCGCCTCGAGCGATGCTTATCTCTGGCAAGCTATTGAGTTGATGCGGGAGCGGGTCGTCTTGAGAAAAGATTTTGTGGAGCAGGCGGCCTTTTTATTTACCGCTCCGACCGTGTATGATGAAAAAATGAGCCGGAAGCGCTGGAAAGAAGATAGCGGAGCCATTCTACAAGGCTTGATGCAAGCCTTTGAGGAACTGCCGGAATGGGAGGCCGGGGCCTTACATGAACGCTTTCAGGCTTATTTGGCAACACATGAGTTAGGGATGGGCAAAGTAATGGCCCCTTTGAGATTGGCCTTGACGGGCTTACCTTCCGGGCCCGGGGTATTCGATATTGCAGCCCTGATCGGGCGGGAAGCCTGCCAAAACAGGGTGGCTCAGGCCATTGCAAGGCTTGGCTAGGAATTTATTAGAAGGAATCTTGTCACAACTTTGGCGTATTCCGGGTTAGAATAGCAACAGAATTAGCAGAATTTTCTCTAATTTGTAGGCCGAAAGATAAGTGTAAACCGCAGACTTTAGGCCTTTAACGAGACAAACCTTGGCAAAAAAGAAACAAAAATCGCGGATTCAAAAGTTTATCAACTACACCAAAGAGGCCTTTTTCTGGCCGGTGCATTTGACCCTGCTAGCGGCCATTACCGCACTGGCTGCTTTGGGTATCTTTCTGGTTCCCGGGCTAGGGCTGGAATCTCCTGAGCTGGCCATTTCCTCCATCATCCTGATGGCAGGCGGCTTGGAACTTACCCTGCTTAGTGCCATTACCCAGAATCCCCGTTTTATCCGCGCCATCAACGCCAAATACCAAAAGGATATTGATGCCTTCCAGAAGACTAAAACGCTGGTTGATTACTATAACGAATTGACGCTGGAATCTCAGCGCCGTTTTGATAAGTTGCGTAAACGGGTCAAAGAAGTGAGGGGCAGTTTCAAAAAGCTCAATACCACCGTTCCCAGTTTGGTCAACAGCTTTCTCAATAAGATGAATGCCATCGAGTTATCTTATGTGCGCCTGCTATACTTTAAGGATAAATTTCCTGAGTTGACCAATGAAACGGTGATCCATCAGACGGTGATGGAAATTGACAAGCTGAACAATGAGCTGAAAAATGCCAGCACCCGATTGAAGAAAATCAAAGAAAAGAGATTGAAGCTCCTGGAGATGCGCATGGACAACTATTATAAGGTCCGTGAGAACCGGGAAGTCATCGAGGAGCAATTACAGACCATCGAAGAAATGGTTGAATACATCAAGGATCAACCCATGACCCTCCAAAATACGGAGCGGGAAGATATCATGATTGATAACCTGCTGTTTGAAACGGAGCAGACACAGCAGACCATGGAAGAAATCGAATCCTTGATGCAATCCGAATTCTATCCGGGCATCGTTGATGACACGGATAGTGGCGGCCCAGGTGAGGGAGACTTCGATAGCCGCCTTACGGAATAACCCATGAAATTTTAGTTTTGAAACATAAGCGATCATGTGTATCATGGTCGCTTTCTTTTTACCTCAATTGTTTACAACCTCATGTCTTACGAAACCCTTATCACCGAGAAATCCAATCACACCCTGGTGATCATGCTCAATCGTCCCAAAGTTCTGAATGCCCTAAACCGTAAAATGCTGGAAGAGTTGGATGAGGTGATTGCGGATTTTAAACAAGACCCTGAGATGAAAGGGGCGGTACTCATTGGCATAGGAGATAAAGCCTTTGCTGCCGGGGCTGATATTGCAGAGCTCACCGCTCTTGGCGAAGCTGAAGCAAGCAAGTTCGTCGCCTTTGGGCAAGGGGTTTTTGATGCCATCGAACAATCTCCCAAACCGATCATCGCCGCGGTAAACGGCTTTGCCCTGGGTGGCGGATGTGAGTTGGCGATGGCTTGTCATATGCGGATTGCCTCCGAGAATGCGCGTTTTGGCCAGCCCGAGGTTAAACTAGGCCTTCTGCCTGGCTATGGAGGGACCCAGCGTCTGCCTCAGTTGATCGGCAAAGGCCGGGCCATCGAATACCTGATTACCGGCAATATGATCAAGGCAGATGAAGCCTTACGTTGGGGGCTGGTGAACCACATCACCACCCGCGGAGAGTTGGCGGATAAATGCCTGGAAATCCTCAGAAAAGCCTATAAGCAATCCTCAACGGCCATAGGCTATACCCTGGAGGCGGTTCATGCGGCATACAACAATAAAAACGGGTACCAAACGGAGGTCCAGAATTTTGGGAAAGCCTTGAAATCAGATGATGGCAAAGAAGGGACCGCGGCCTTTCTGGAAAAAAGAAATCCGAATTTCACCGGGCGCATAGGCGCTTAGGGGAGCGCTTCCCAGGCTGCTGCATAGCTTGTAAAAGGGCCTTTTACCAGATTACCCTGGCATACATAGTAGCCTGGCTGTTTCCATTGATATCGCCTGTACAGGGGGTGATCCTGGGTCACCGGTCCCGGCAAGAGCATGACATCCGGCCTGTAGGCGGGCAAAGGATACTGGATTTGCGCTACTTTTTTGGGATGGGCATGCACGAGCAGGGTAGTGGATCGGGTAAAATCTTCTGCCACTAAGCCCCAGCTTTTTTCGGGATATTTTTGCCGCATGCCTTTGCTAAGTAAATCCCGCGCCGTCTCTACATAGGCTGTTTTATCGATAATTTTTCCTAACCGAAAAAAGAAACGACTGGTTTCGGCATTTTTTTCCTGGACCAGAATATTATAAAAAGGAAGCGCAATGCGGCCCGTTGATTCTCTGACATTATTCAGACGGAAAAAGCGTCCTCTGGGATCATAGAAGCGCGTATAAATCTGAGTCGCCAACAGCTCCGCTTCCTTCAGCCAGAAGGGACGACCACTCAACTCATATAAACTGAGGCAAGCCTGGGCCGTTTTTACATAATCTCCCAGATAACCCATTACATAGCCTTTTTCTTCCTCCGTAGAAGCCCGATACAAATATCCGCTCTCATCTCTGGCCTGTTGGAGGAGGTGTCTACCCTGGAAGATAGCCAGGTCAAGAAACTCCCGCTCCCCCAGGGCCCGATAGGCTTCTGCCAGGGCAAGGACCATATCTGCCTGATGTTCGGTGATCTGCTTTAGGTCCCGAGGGGGAGCCACCCTTTTCTCCCGCCAAACCAATAATTTTTCCTTATCTGCTTGCAAGCGTGCTTTTATTTCGGCGCTAGGTTGGCGATAAGCAGCGGCCAGGTCTTCCACATCATAGCGATGATGAAGGATGTTTACCCCACCTTCCCAGTTCCCGGCTTCGGAAATGAAAAAGTGCTGATTGACCAGCTCGGTGCGGTTTTCCAGGGCGGATTCTATTTCAATTTTTGGCCAGATATAATAGTAGCCTTCTTTCCCCTGGCTGTAGGCGTATAAGCCTTCGTAAAATCCGCCATTGGGGTAAGACAGCTCTCGCTTGACAAAAGCAATGGTTTCATATAAGACTTCGGCATAACGGGCATTAGGCCTGTTTTGCAAAGCCAGGGCATAGAGAGTGATCAATTCGGCATTGTCTTTCAGGAGCTTTTCAAAATAGGGGATTCGCCAAAAGGGGTCCCTGGCCCCGTGATTAAACCCTCCGCCCAATTGGTCATACATGCCACTGGCAGCGATTTGATCCAGCGTCTGATACACCGCCTGTATGCCATTGTCATTGGGAATTCTTCGCTGGTGTTCCAGCAGGTAACGCATCCAGGGATAGGGAACAAATTTCGTATCTCCTTTGAGCCCTCCGTGCACCATGTCCCAGCGGCTAAAGATTCGATCTGGCCACACCTTACTTTGCTCCACCATGCCTGCCGTACTCAATCCGCGTTCCTGCCCTCCGGGTAAGGCGGCCAGGGAAGGTAGGTTGGGCAAAATGGCCTCTCCTCGTTCCTGAAAGGCGCGCTGTACTGCCATGAGGCTTTCGGTCCATTGCTGTGCATTGAAAAAGGGAATCCGCCGGATCAGTCTCCCGTCTGCCAGGGCAATGGCGGTAATCGGCCCCGGTTCAGGCATGTGGAGGGTGCTTCTGCCCTGCAGCCCGAAAGCGGCCATCAGATCGGGACGTTCATCCCGGTCTACCATGATCGGTTGAAATTGCGCATTTATGAAGCCTGCCAGGGTGCTGTCTCGGAATAGCTGCCGTTTCATCTGCAGGTCCGCAAAGGAGGCTCCGTACCCCAGATAAACTAGCAGGAGTTTCCCTTGCCGCTCCGCTTGCTGCAAAACCGATTCCTCCCAGCTCTTCCACTGGATGGCATCATTGCCATGGCTGCGTAAAAAGGGACTGGCTGAAACCAGCAATTCGTTGGTAAAGACCTCTCTATGTGCATCGGCATTGCCAATCTGAAAGGTATTGCATCCCAGTCCACCCAGCAAGCATATTCCCAAGAATGATATGTAGTAGAAGCATTTTGACATGCGCACTTTTCATCTTTAACTGAGAAATTAGCCCCAGGGATGGCTATTCTCTTACTCCTCAAATGATAATAGCAGATTTCGTGCCTTATCAAACAAAAAATTGGTAGGCGGTAGTGAAAGCCACCATAGAACGCTCCTTCTCGTAGGTAAAAAAGGATTTAGGTTAGCTTAGCGCGTTCAGAAGGCAATGATAATAATTCCCTTTGGTAGACTTATTACTTAAAAATAGGGAAAAAGTGACAGGCTTCCTTTATTTTTCGTCTAATAATGCGAGCAAAACATTTAAATCCTTCAACATGAAAAAAATACCCACCTTCCTGGCGGTTTTTAGCCTCTTTTGGCTGATGAGTTGTGAAACCCTGCTCAAAGTAGCAGAAGAGGTCGCAACCAATGCTGATCCTACCAATGCCGAAATCATCGGGGGATTAAAAGAAGCCCTCGCCAATGGGGCCGCCAATGCAGTAACCACCCTTTCCAAATCTGGCGGATATCTGAACGATCCTTTGGTAAAAATCCCTTTCCCCCAAGAAGCTGAGTTTGCGGCCCGTACCCTGAGAGATCTGGGATTGGGGAATCTGGTAGATAATTTTGAAGCGAAGTTGAATGAAGGGGCAGAAAAAGGCGCGGAGCTGGCCCTCCCTATTTTTAAAAATGCCATTACTTCTATGTCTTTTGCCGATGCGAAAAACATTTTGTTGGGCGGGGAAAATGCGGCTACCAGCTATTTTCAGCGTACTACCCAGTCCGATTTAGCGGCGGCTTTTGCCCCTCATATTAAGTCCTCGCTTGATAAGGTAAATGCTACCCAGATTTGGACCCAGATCACCACCCGCTATAATTCCATTCCCTTGGTGCGGAAAAAAGTGGAAACCGACATCGTCAAATACGCCACCGGCAAAGCCTTGGATGGCCTATTCCTCAAACTGGCCGACGAAGAGCAAAAAATTCGGGAACAACCCCTGGCGCGTACTTCTGAATTGCTGAAAAAGGTGTTCAGCTACGCGGATCGCCAAAGCGGGAACTAGGACTGTAGCTCCTGCCAAAGGGCTTCCCAAAGCGGTTGGCAAGCGGGTTGAAAATAGCCGAAGTGTCCGATGGATTTCAGTCCAACCTCTGCCGGATGTATGTGCAGATGACGTAGCTGACAGTTTCCATAGACCTCGTTAAGCCATACTACCGCGGCCCGGGGAGCGGTACCATCATCAGAAAAACTATAAGCAAGCAAGGGCATGGTAAGTTCCATGGCCTTGCTTTTTGCCTCTGGGAGACCACTAAGCAGGTAGTCTGGATGCAAGCCCCAGTTGGCCCATTGATTCGCCACTCCCTTGGGGAGGTTTTCCATGACCTTCATTTTTTTTCCTGGAAAAAAGCCAAAGAGGGCGGTGAGCATCTTTAAGCCCCACCAATTTAGCCAAAGCGCATATTTGACAGGGGAAGGCCACTTCCCCCAATAGCCGGACTGAGAGGCAATGTGCACCAGGCGAGCGGCTTGTTGGCTGCCTTCCGCCAGACAATGGATCTGCCCGCCTACGCTATGACCCAGTAAGATAAAGGGAAGGTCCGGATAATGGGACCGGGCGTATGCGATCACCGCGGCAAGGTCTTCCTTGCCCCACTTTTCCATGGTGGCAGAGGAGCTACGAATAGGCTGGTTCAAGGACCGACCTATTCCCTGATAATCGTAGGTAATAACCAGCCATCCTTTTTTCTGAAAAAAGGCCGCAAAATGCCGGAGATATCGCTGCCTGGCCCCGGTCCCGCCACTGATGATTATCAGTTGGCTCGGGGCTGATTCGGGGACATAAAGGGTGGCTCCCAGGCTATGCGAAGCAGCTGGTATGCTGATTTCTTTGATTGGCATGGCGGATTTACTGATCGGCATCGGCGCCGGAACTTGCCCAGGCTACATGAGAATTATCACAAAAAGGCCCTTTTTCCGTCAGTTTGCACTGGCAAAGTTTGACAGGACCGCTTCGCCTGGCCTCAAAAAGCATGGGCTTATGTTTGGTGCCATGATGACTCCCATCACAAAAGGGCTGTTCTTTGCTGTAGCCACAGCTGCACCAGAGGTATTTTTTCCCTTTCTCCAGGTGCACCATCACAGGTTCCGGACTGGCTGTAGGGTGGTTCAGATATCCCGGGGCCAGTTCACTGGCCGTATCCTTAGAGGTTACCAGCGGGTATAAATAGGCCGCCGACCAATGGTCTTCAGTCGGTCTTTGCAGGCCGTATTCTTTGGGAAATTGATGGGTGTACATAGCCGTCCCAAATAACTGGTCCCAGAAAGAAAGCATGTTCCCAAAATTTCCGTTGGGGTCGCTTACTCCGTCCAGTTTAGATTTTCCGTGGTGAGCATGGTGAAAGGCGGGCGTAATGATGATGCGCTCCAGTACCCGAATAATCGGCTTTAATGACGCTTTTTCATAGAAGACTTTATCCCACTTTACCGTACTATGCGAACCGATGATCACCAGTTGCTTGACGATCAGGCCCAGGGCCACGGCTTTGCCTGCCCCCATGAAGGTGATAAAGGCTACCCACCAAATATTGGGCATCATCAGATAGTAAAGGAAGGCGTTTCGGTAGGAGACAAAAAAGCCCATTTCTTCAGCCTGATGATGCGCCCGGTGGAGTTTCCACAAAAATTCGTTTTCGTGGGCTTTACGGTGGTACCAGTATTGGAGCAAGTCGTCGATCAGGAGGTAGAAAGCAAAAGCCGCCCAGAAATTCCAGCCCACCATGGATTTGCTCAGGGAAGGGAAAAATTGATTTCCCATACCGATGAGCAGAAAGAAAATCAGGGGTTTGATGATCCCACCCAGCACCAGAAAGCTGCCCACTTCCTGTATCCAGTCGTTTTTATTGCGTTTGCTTCGATGAAAGAATCCGCCCAGGGTTTCCAGGACGCTAAAAAGGACCAGGATGCCCGCTACGATGTATACATCCAGGTCTTTGATCCCCAATAATGGTTGGTCCATAATCCAGAATTAAAGGCTGACAGGAAGCAAAAACTGCTTTCGGATATGGGATACGGTATTCGCGTATTCAGGCCGTGCTTTCATATCATTCCAATCCGGGTGTGCCAGGAAGGCTTTCCAGTTGGCCTCACGCTCCGCCATATCCCGAAAATGAAGCATATAGGTCAGGGCTGGGCGATGCGGCCCGATCAGCATGTCGCCAAAGAAGAAGGGATACAAGCCCACTTTATTGAACAAAACGATTTCCTCAGCATTGAACATCTTGATTTTTCGCCGCACTGCATCTTCATTATACCCCTCATAGGTCCGTAGTTCAAATAAGCCAGTTCCTTCTTCAGGGGTGCCTATTTGAGGCATACCCGAGAAAGCGAGGAGCAAAGAAGATTGAAAACGGGAAAAAAGCGGCTGATCGGCCGGCAGCGCGGCATAGGTTTTTGCCGCCTTTTGATAGGCTTCATCCGCGTCCAGCATATTGCCTTTGAGGTAGGCCGCTGCCCCTGGATAAGCAATGATCACCCAGTACTTGCGGGGATCGCTTAAGCCATAATCCTGGAAGATGAACATCCGGGCCTCGCAAATCCGCTTAAGCGCAGGAGCCAGTACTTGGTTCAGGTAAGACAGGAGGGTGTTCGGATTGGAGCGAAAGCGCATTTCGTATTCGCGAATCTCAATTAACTCTCGTTCGCCCTCATCCCCCGGAACACGGGCATCGGCCTGAGGGGTCGGTAAAAAGGGGAGTGCGCTTGCCAGAAGGCCGCTTTGGACAAAATCGCGTCTTTTCATTTTGTGAGGAGTAATAAGTCCGGCGAAAATCCCTGCAATCAGATATTTTCCTTATGAACTTATCCCGAATTTCGCTTTGAAGCAAATCCTTTTACTCTTCAAAGGGCCACATCCGAATGGCTTCCTCTCCTTTAATTTCCATGGTAGGGGTCCCTCGGGAGAGACGGACTTTGCCCGTGGCACATAGACATTTTCCGGCCAGGGCTACCTGAGGTTCGTAGCTGAAATGCTTACGGCTATCTTTCCAGATGGCCACCGTAAAGATCTGGTTGGGAAATTTTTTGTCCAGATTAAGGAAGATGTGGCCCTTACTGGTCAATTTGGTACTGACAACCGTCCCACAAATATTCACCTCGGAAGGCTCTTTAAAGCTAGCCAGGGTTTTGGCGGTGAGGGTGTTGAAATAGCCAGGCGGCAGGGCTTCCACTTTGAGGGGGCGCACATCATCCTGTTGATCCGCTGGCAGCCAGGCATCTATTAGGCTTTGGCTTTCCAAAGCATCCTCCAACTCGTCTGGCAGTTGATGGAAAAAGTCCAGACCCGTCAGCCCTTCGATTTCATCTATGGATACTGCCCAGCTTTCTACGGGCTGGTCTATGGAGCGGTTAGGCATGAGAAAACCGATAGCCCGCTGCTGTTGAAAGTCCAGCACTACCTTGAAGAATTTTTCAGGGATGCTGACCCCATTTACGCTCCGGCTGATTTTGGGTAAGCTGTCGTGGAGGACTGGCCCGGAAACAATGTAAAGCGAAGTAGTAGGAAAACGATACATATAAGACCTCAACCAACTTTCCAATTCGGCCCAGCTTTCCCGGTTGAGTTCGGGCACCTGTGGAGACATATTGGAATAAAAGTAAGACTCAGAAAGGGCGGTAGCTGACCAGCGAAAATCAGCGGAAGGAGCCAGATGGCCCCGGTCATACCCAAATCCATCATATTTGATGCTACCATCATCCTGAGGAAATTTTAGGAAGTAATCCTTTTCCACGGCGGTACCGGTAGCCACCAGGGGATCCACCCTGAAGTCATTGGTGCGGCTTACGTTACCTTCTCTCACCTCCGGCACCAGCATATGTGCCACCCAGGCTGCTTGCTCATGGGCTTCATCATAGACCAGCATAAAGGCGGCGTGCTCAATGAGCTTCTCCCCGCGCTGCAGTTGAGGAAGGCCCCTTGCATGCAGCTTCGTCCGAATCCGAGCCAGTTTGAGCACTTCCAGGCTGTCTTTGAGTACTTTTTGCCGCTGCTCCAACTGTTGCCATGCGGTATCCAACTGACGGATTTGTTCGTCGAGGCTTTGGGCAAAAAGCAGGGAGGGCCATATCAAGAGAGAGAGGAGGCTGATCTGGAGGGGGAGTCTCATGCCGTTTCTTTTTACAACTGAAAATCGGACTTTGGTAGTATTCGAATTTAAAATAAAATACCCTGGGCTTTTTCACCAAACCACGTCCTATTTTCCTGTAAATTACTTGCCTCATATCTCTCTTACCTATGCCTCATTCCGTAGGATTTCGAAAATTTGATGTGGAAGATGCAGCCTTAGCCCTGCAGTTCCCGGTGTATGCCTTTTATCCGGCTGAGGCGGAAGAAAGGGCTGTACACATGGGACCTTTTAGCTTGGAATTGGCCATGCAAGCCCCGCTTGCCGCGGGACACTTTCCTTTGGTGGTCATTTCCCATGGCTCGGGAGGAAGTCCGCTGACCTTTCGAGGATTGGCCAGGGATTTAGTAAAAAAAGGAGCCATCGTGCTCGTCCCTGAACATCCCCATAACCACCGCTGGGATAATAGTTGGGAAAAGCTTCCGAAGAATTTGCAAGCCCGACCCCGTCATCTTTCTCTCGCAGTCCAGCAGTTTCGGGCCCTGCCTGAATTCACCAACAGCCTGACGGGTAGCATGCTGTTGGTAGGACATTCCATCGGTGCTTATTCCGTCCTGGCGGCTGCCGGAGCGGTGCCCCAGACAGTAGAGTTGCCCGAGCTAGATACCTTGAATCCCAAGGCGGTGGTGCTGCTGGGACCAGGCGGTATTCAGGCCATATTTCAGGATGCAAAGGCGCTTGTTCATTGCCAGGCGGAACTGGCAGTTTATACCGGCGGGCTGGACGATCCGGATAGTCTGGCCGACACCCAATGGCTAGGAACCGTTTTTTCGAAGGTAAGCCACAAGCACGAAGCCCTGGCCGGACATTATTCTTTTCTCACCCCTTTCCCCCCTGCCTTAAGGGAAAAGGTCGGTCCAGCCGGGAGAGATGCCCATGGATTTGATCGCATCCAATTCCTCGCAGCGCTCGCCCAGGAGATCAGTGAGCTTTGGTAATTCCCATTCAAGTCCGTAAAAATGCCGCTATCTGTTCCATCGTTTCCTGGGGAGCTTCTTCCTGCACAAAATGGCCCACTTCGTAGGTGTGAACCTCAACTGAAGGAAGGGCCTTCTTCCAAGTTTTGAGAAAGTCCGGCGTGATAAATTCATCTTTCATGCCCCAAAGGATCAACCAGGGCTTTTCTGCCAGGGTGTCCAGGCGTTTCCACAAGGAAGCATACCAGACTGAATCTCCTTTCAGCCCCTTGGCCAAGCCATAAACCCCTTCCCGACTTTGTCGATGGGGGAAGGGGCCAAGGTAAGCCTGATGCAGCTTGCCCGTAAGCTTCTGTTTATGGGCAAAGCCTTTTTTCAGTAAAAATCGGGGCGAAAAATTTAAGTTCACATACAACCAGCGCCCTAATCTACTGCTCACCAGTCGGTCGATTTTTACCACCGCAGGCAGGGAAGCCGTTTCCCACAGCCAGGTATTGAACATAACCACTCGCTTGATGCGATCGGGTATGTCCATGGCTGCTCCTAAGCCAATAGGTCCCCCGAAATCATGGACTACCAGGGTGATGCCAGTTAGGTTTAATTCCTCAATAAAATGAGCAAGCCGCTTTGCTTGGGCCTTAGGACGATAATCAATCCCTGGAGGCTTATCGGAAAGCCCAAAACCCAAATGATCTGGGGCGATGCACCGAAAGCGAGTGGAGAGCTGGCGGATATAAGTCCGGTAAAGAAAAGACCAGGCAGGGGTTCCGTGGATAAATAATACGACTTCTCCCTTCCCTTCGTCCGCATAGTGCATGCGGCCTTCAGGGAGCCTGACCCATTGAGAAGTAAAAGGGTAGGCCTGTGGGTCCAGCCAAACAGGAGTTGAGGCGCTAATTTTTGATTTCATAAAAAGTATGAATGTTACTTACAGCAAAGATGTGTAAGCCATTGCGCCCTTACCTTGGTATAGACCAAGATTGCTCAGGTTCGGTATTGGTTGATGAGCTTGCTGAAATTTGTGGGATCGATGCGAAGGTAGGAGGCCAGGTCTTTTTGAGGGACCATTTGCAGAAGATGAGGGGAACGAGCCAGGAAATTGCGGAAGCGGGTTTCGATATCCTCATGCATCAGGCTGGTGTAGCGCTGCATAATGCCTAACAACAGTTGCTCTACGCCTTTGCGGAATAGGGTTTCGATCTCCCGATGCGCGGCCATGTATGCCTGGTGTTTTTCATAAGAAATGCGGAGAAAACGGCTATGGGTGATGGTTTCCAGAAAATAGGGGGAAGGGGTTTGGGTGAAAAAAGACTCTGGAATCCCACTAAGAGAAGGGGCATAGGTAAAAGCCAGGATGTGCACTTTATCCTCCGTAAGAAGATAGGATTTTTGTACCCCCTCCAGCACAAAGTACATATAGCGCTCCACTTTCCCTGGCTCCGTCAGTAAGGTCTTCTTGGGAGCGGTAAAAGCCTGCCAGTGATGCAGATACTCCTCCAGGATATGCTCAGGAACGGAGTGGATGTGTTGGAAAAATGTAAAAATCTGATCCATACCAGGTGCATAGAAGCCTGAGCTTGGAAGAAGCATCTAAGGCGCGTTTGCAGTGGGATGAAGATAGGCATTCCCCGTCAATTGGCGGCGGTCAATTCGAAGGACTGAGGCTTAGCAGCTTAGTTTTCTCCTACCAGCAATTCTGACAGTTCATTCCCCGTAATGACAACCTCCTGGTCTTTGGGGATAAACCCCTGAATGGACCTGGCAGGGTAGGTCTTTCCGTGAACGAGAATTTTTCCTTGGGTTTTCAGGTCCGTAATGGTCCGGCCAATATGACCTTTAAGCCAGTCAAATTTAGGCTTGGTGATGCGCAGCTGTTTTTTGAAATGTATAAATCTTTTTTTCCGGGAAAAAAGCATGGCCAATGGGAACAGTATTTTCAGGCATAAACCGGGTAGGCCTGACCAGGCGGATTTCAATCGTTGCTTTCGCATAAACCGATAGCTTCTTTTTTCTAATTGCTTTCGGCTTTTTTCTCCAACCTCTCCATACTTTAGCGTCAAATGTTGGCTGAAAGTGGGGCAGGTTTTGTCTGAAACGGAATAAATTTTCATGGGGAATCGATTAATCTCCTAGGCCAAGAGTGGGGTCAAAATCACTGGGGGTTGCTCCATCTGAAGATGAGTCTTGATCCATATCCAACACATTAATCACATAATACTGGTCGTGCTGAAAACAAAACAATAGCGCAAATTGGGCACTTTGGAGGACAAAAAAGGTACCTTCTTTTCTACGAACTTGTTCACTTACCTCAACCCATTTTGGGGGAAAGGATTTTTCTCCCTGTAAAGCCATCATCAGCAAATCAAGCCGTGACTGTGCGCTATCCGATAAATTTGAATAGTCCTTCCAAAAGGACTCTGGACAGATTATATCAGTTAAGGTCATAGGGCAAGTGTTTAAGATAAAACCTAAAAAAACTTCGTTCCCGAAGCAGGCGTTGGGTTTTAACGGCGGGAACAATAGCGGTGTAGGCATGTGCGAGAGGATAGTTCATGATGTTAAGTTTAGGTGTTTGAAGAAATGTGTGATAAAATTCCTGCTTTGTCTTATGTATTCCCACAAAAAAACGCCTCAGAGGCGACATGCACCTGAGGCGTTTTTGAAGGATTTTTTTTGTCTGCTTCTAGTAAACTTCTCCGAATAGGAAATGAATTGGGGTGTTCAGACCTTGTTCAAAAATTTTGAAAAGGCTACTGAGGGTGAGGTCAGAGCCGTTCTCAATCTTGGAAATATAGGACTTGTGACTTCCTATGCGGTCAGCCAGTTCTTGTTGGGTTAGCTTTTGTTCAAGACGCTTTTTTCTAATGATCTGGCCTAGTTTCAAAACCTTGGCATGGGCTTGAAAATCAGTACGTTCCTGACTCCCTTCAGCGCCATATTTTTGATTGGCAAGTTCGGAAAAGGTAGTTGGAAAACCAGTATTTTCCATATGCTGCTTTGATTAGTTGGTTTCTTGGAATTGGTGTATGAAACAGGAAGCTCCTGGGAAAATCGCGAGTAAAGCATCGATTTAGGGGGTTCCCTTTTCAAAGGGTATGCAAGTTATAAAAAAATATAACCTAATTCAATATTGAGTTATATTTAAATATAACACTGAAAATGTAAGTAAATCCGGGAAAAGAGAAAATAGGGTAGTAGGCTTAGTAGTAAATAGTTTATGTTTTCGTTCTAATTTAGGATGATTTTGTCGAAAATCAAAGGCTAAACCATAAAAATTATAGGAACTGGAACAAGTTTTCGTTTCTCGTACAATGTAATATTTACATGCCAGGGGTTAATTTTTAGTATTACTCATTTCTTGGTTCAGTTAATGTTAGAATTACTAAAAGGTGCGGAGGACATCATAGGATTACCTCCTTACTTCCCTAGCTTAGGGAGGGCAGAAATAGAGAAAGGCGGGCCTTACGACCTGTTTATATGTTGAGCGTTAACCGGGAATAAGTAGGTTTCCAAATGAACAGGATTCCTTGAAGGATAAGGTTCAAAGAGGCGCTTACACCGGATGTTGTTTTTTCAAGCGACTCAGGTGAACCGGGCTAATGCCGATATAAGAAGCAATCATATGCTGAGGGACCCGGGCATGTATGTTGGGGAAAATCTGGCCGATCTCATCATACCTTTCCTTGGGGGACTTCCCATAGAGACCTTGGATGCGCTTGTCCAGGTAGATAAAATAGAATTCTGCAATCAGCCGCCCCATGCGATCGCCATCCTGCAAGGAGGCGTATCCCCATTCAATGGCTGTGCGGGGCAGGACGATCACCTGGGCTTCTTCCAGGGCTTGCAAGGCGTAATTGGCAGGGATCTTTTCCAGGAAGCTTCCGTAATCAGCAATGAATTGATGTTCCAGGGCGAAATGCGTGGTATGTTCCACCCCCTGATAATCCGTAATCATCACCCGGACCAGGCCTTTTTCCAGAAAAAATACTTCATTAGCGACCTTCCCTGGTTCAGATAGCAGGCTCTTTCTGGCAAAGGTTTTCGCGTGACAATCGGCCAGGAAATGTTCCATTTCTTCATCGGAGATACGAATCATCTGCCGCATCGCGGCCCTTAATGCCTGCATAACTTCCTGCTTCCAATATTAATCCTCAACCCATCTTAGAGAAGTCCTTCCTCTTTTAACCACTGGTGGCAATCTCGGATGCCCTCCTGCCAGGGTTTGGAAGTATAGCCAAATTCCCGGATGGCTTTTTCCTGCGAAAAAGCATAATCTTTCCTGGACATAAAGGATACAATTTCAGGCGTCATGGTCGGCTCAATGCCGGTTATTCGTCCGAAGAATCCCATCAGATGAGCTGGAACACTCAGCAAAAACTTCGGCATTTTAGGGGGGACTTTTTTCATGCCCATTTCATTGGCTACCGCAACGGCGAGATCTTGAATCGTACCGGGCTGACCGGTTACCAGGTAATTTTCCCCATTGCGGCCTTTATCTACGGCCATGATATGCGCCGTAACCACATCATCCACATGCACAAAGCTATTATCTCCGGGAGGTACCCCTGGCATTTTACCATCCCGTAAGGCAAAGAAAATCTGGGCCCAGGATTGGGCATCATATTTACCCACGATGCCTGCGGGATTGATGATGACCACTTTCATCCCCTTATCAGCCGCAGCTTTGGCGATTTGCTCCCCTTCCCATTTGGTCCTTTCATAATTCACGGAAGAGGAAGCGCCTAGTTGCGGGGTATCCTCCTTCGTTACCCCTTTAACTTCCCCCCAGGCCGCAATGCTGGAAGTATGGATGAAGGTGTTAACCCCTTTTTCCAGCGCAACCTCAATCATGTACTGGGTACCGTCTACATTGATCTCTCGTTGGCGGTCATTGTACTTAGACCACATATTGGTGTCTCCGGCCAGATGGAAGACCACTTCTGTATCCTGGGGGATGGCGGCCTGTAAGCTGGCTTTATCGGTGATAGAACCCTCAACCAGCTTGATAGGTAGGTCTTGGATATAGGTGAGCTTGGAGGTTTTGCGGTGGAGCACCGTAAGTTCCCAGCCCTGGGCAGCAAGGGCATGTAGCAAATTGATGCCAAGGAATCCGGTCCCTCCCGTTACAAAGGCTGTTCTGGGCATGACAGTGGGTTTTTAACGAAAATAACAGAATTTCTGAGGATTCGGACTAAGGTAGCCTTATTCCTTGAGCAAATGCGCGACCTTTTGCTGGAGGACTGGAATGACCTCCGCCTCAAACCAGGCATTTTTGGCCCGCCAGATATTATTTCGGGGAGAAGGGTGAGGCAGCACAAAATATTGCGGTAAGTAGTCCGCATAGTTTTTTACCCTGGAAGTCAGGGTGCCCGCCGCTTTTTTCCCCAGATAATATTGCTGGGCATACTGGCCGATGAGGAGGCACATGTCTAATTGAGGCATGACCTCAAAGAGCCTGGCATGCCACTGGGGTGCGCACTCTTTGCGGGGAGGGAGATCTCCAGATTTTCCCTTGCCTGGGTAACAGAATCCCATCGGGATCAGGGCAAATACCGCCGGATCATAAAAGACCGCATCCGTAACCCCCAGCCACGCGCGTAATTTTTCGCCGCTCTTATCATCCCAGGGTTTTCCGCTAAGGTGGACGATGCGTCCGGGGGCCTGGCCAATGATGGCGATTTTGCTCTGAGGGTGAGCACTGACCACGGGTCTGGGGCCCATTTCAAGATGAGGGACACATATTTGGCAGGCGGATATCTCTTGAAGCAGTTGGTGCATGAGGCAGGGAATCAAAATGTAAGTTACCTCAAACTTAGCATTTCCCCAGCCAATGAATTGTCTGGCAGGCTTCAAAAAGCAGGAAAGTAGCGTTAATCCCCACCTCAGGAAGCGGATTTTTCGAATTCCTCCATAAAAGAGACCAAGGCTTCCACGCTGCTCATCGGCATAGGATTATAGAGACTGGCGCGCATTCCGCCAACCAGCCGATGCCCTTTGAGGTTGGCGAATCCTGCGCTTTCCGCAGCGGCAATGAAGCGGGTATCTGTTTCGGGGGCTGGCGTTTGGAAGCAAACGTTCATCAAGGAGCGGGCCCCGGCCTCGCATCTGCCCTCGAAAAAGGTGGATTGGTCCAGGAAACGATAAAGAAGCTCCGCCTTGGCCTGGTTTCGCTTTTCCATGGTGGCCACGCCTCCTTCTTGCAGGGTCCAGGCATAAACTAAGCCTGCCATATATATCGCGAAAGTAGGCGGGGTGTTAAAGAGGGATTTTTTCTCCGCATGGAGCGCATAGTCCATCATTAAGGGTAGGGGAGTGCGCCTGGCTGGCAATAAATCTTCCCGAATGATTACCAGGGTCATGCCGGCAGGGCCCATATTTTTTTGAGCGCCTGCATAGATCACCCCAAAGTCTTCTACCCGGTACTTCCGCGCCAGGATATTCGAAGACATGTCTGCCACCACAGGTATGGAGGTATCCGGCCAGGCTTGAACCTGGGTCCCGTAGATAGTGTTGTTCGTGGTAAGGTGAAAATAGGCGGCTGAAGGGTCCACCTTGGCTTCCTTCAGTGAAGGAATCGCTCTGTATCCGCTGGCCTCGCCCGAGGCGAGCACCTCAACCTGACCAAATTTCCGTGCTTCCCGGATGGCCTTTTGCGACCAAATCCCGGTGTCCAGGTAGACGGCTTTTTCTCCCTCCCCCATCAGATTCAGCGGCACCATGGAAAACTGAGAATGCGCCCCTCCCTGGAGAAACAAGACCCTGTAATGCGAAGGAATCTCCATCAAAGATCGCAGATCGGCCTCGGCTTTTTCAATCACCTGGACAAAGGTTTTTGAGCGATGACTCATCTCCATGATGGACATCCCCTGACCTTCAAAATTCAGGAGGTCTTCTTGCGCTTGCCGCAGCACCGCTGGGGGGAGGATGCCGGGCCCGGCTGAAAAATTATGCACCTGTTTCATTGGCGGGTGAAGTTATAGGCTAGCGGTGTAAAGCCAAAGTAAAGCCCAGGTAAAATTATGGGAAAAAACCATCGAATGGTCCATGTGTTGGAACACGATTTTAGCGCCTTAGCCCCGGCATTTGATCACTTAAAACTCCATGTTGGTCCGTTCCTGATTTTTCAGCGGAAAATCCGCCCTTTGGTATTTAATTTGCGTATATGGGAAAGGGATAACACTACTCATCCTAAACAGTTATAGAACTAAATTAGACATGGAAAATAATACCCTTACCAAAATCTGGGAGCTCATCGGCCTTCGCTATAAATCTCACCCCTGGCATGGCGTCCAGATCGGCAAACATGCGCCGGAAGAAGTAACCTCTTTTATTGAAGTAGTACCGACTGATACCGTTAAATACGAGGTAGATAAACGTACAGGATACCTTAAGGTAGACCGTCCCCAGAAATTCTCAAATATTATTCCCGCTCTATACGGTTTTATTCCCCAGACTTATTGTAAGGATGCTGTGGCAGCATACTGTATGGAAAAAACAGGTCGGACGGATATCGTGGGAGATGATGACCCCTTAGATATTTGCGTGCTGACTGAGCGGGATATCACCCATGGCGACTTGCTGGTTCCTGCCGTGCCCATCGGCGGATTTAGAATGATCGACGGAGGAGAAGCCGATGATAAAATCATTGCCGTGCTCAAAGGAGATGAAGTATACCAGGGATGGGACGATATCACTGATGTGCCTCCTTCCATTATCCGCCGTTTGAAGCACTACTTCCTGACCTACAAGCAGATGCCGGGTAAGGACCAGGAAGAAAATCCCCGTTGCGAAATCACCGATGTCTACGGCAGACAAGAAGCGCTGGAAGTGATTCGTCGCTCTATGGCTGATTACCGCACTAAGTTTGGAAAACTTGAACACCAACTTTCTCTGGCTACCCTGGAGATGATCAATTTCGGTCAGAGCTGGCAGGCCGCTTTTTCTGAAAGCGAAAGCTGGAGAAAAACAGAATAATTTATACGGATAGGAAACGAAACATGAGTCATCCCGAATGTAGGGATGGCTCATTTCTTTTTAGGCACTTTTTGAGACGGGTAGGAAGGGGCCATGTTTCTTCCTGAAGGCGAAGGCTTACTTCTTCTTTAGTCCCGCTACCCCTGGAAGCTCCTCCTACTGCAAGGAGGTGAGCTACTCGGGTCAAGGACTCCAGCATTATAACGGCCGGGTTCTGTGCGTAATCATGGAGACCCCGGATAAGGCATTTTCCCTGGTGGTCAAATGCCTTTCCGGGGTGACATATTTGGGGTGGTTGAGTCTCTCCAATACCTTTTGATGAAATCATCTCTCCTTCCATATGATTGTCACCGCGGAAGCTCCTCCGACTGTAAGGAGGTGAGCCATCCGGGGTCTCTCGCTTTTGTGCCGGTCTCTTCTAAGTGGCCTCGGTAAAAGATGGGCATGTAGGGAGGTGTAAATAGCGAGAGACCCCCGACGATCAAGATGTAGGGATCTATGACCCGGATAAGTCATTTTCCCTATCGGTCAAATGCCTTTCCGGGGTGACATATTTGGGGGTGCTTGAGTCTCTCCAACACCTTTTGATGAAATCATCTCTCCTTCCATATGATTGTCACCCCGGAAGTTCCTCCGACTGTAAGGAGGTGAGCTATCCGGGGTCTCTCGCTTTCGTGCCGGTCTCTTCTAAGTGGCCTAGGTAAAAGATGGACAGGTAGGGAGGTGTATGTTGCTAGAGACCCCGGATAAGGCATTTTCCCTGGCGGTCAAATGCCTTTCCGGGGTGACATATTCGGGGGTGGTTGAGTCTCTCCAATACCTTTTGATGAAGACATCTCCCTACGACATTTTTGTCGCCCTGGAAGCTCCTCCGACTATAAGGAGGTGAGCTACTCGGGTCAAGGACTCCAGCATTATAACGGCCGGGTTCTGTGCGTAATCATGGAGACTCCGGATAAGTCATTTTCTCTGGTGGTCAAATGCCTTTCCGGGGTGACATATTCGGGGGTGGTTGAAGTTTCAAGAAGCGTTTTGATGAAATCCTGGCTTATTCAACATTCGGGATGACTAATGTTTCCTAATTAATCTTCCACGCTTTTTCTTTCCCGTACCTCTCATTGGTCAGGCTAATGGTGTATGAACCTGCTGGCCAGGATTGGATATCTAACATGCGAGATTGAGGCAGAAAGTGGGTAGAAATTTCCTCCTGATGAAGCACTTGTCCATGCTGGGATGTTACCAGGAGGAGACCCTCCATGCTATGATCTGCCGCGAAACGTACAAACAGATCCCCTGTGGTTAACAGGCTTAGGTCGATAAAGAACCCTATCTGCTCATGCCGTCTGACAGAAAGGGTGTCACTGAAATGAACATGGTGGTCAGTTCCTATCTGCTTGATCAGATAGAACACCCAGGGCATTTCGGATTCGTCCAGACTCAAGTCCAGAAATTCATAAGCCTTCCCTTCCTGTTCGCCTTTGGCGCGGTTCCAGATCGTTCCTATCGTCGTAAAGTCTTGCTTGTTGAAGGCTCTTTCTATCACAAAATACTGGGGATTTCTTTCACGATTCGTCCGCCAGGATAAGCGACCAATATTGCCATCAAGGTCCGTAGAATAAGCTCCCCATTCGATGGCCGATTTTTCTTGAGGAAGATGACTCCAATCAAGCTGCTGAGTATCCAACATGGCTTTTTCGACTGGGGCGGGGACTTTTTGTTGAGAATTGAGGTTTAATCCTGCCAGGGTGATCATGCTGAGGAACAGTACGGCACCACTGATCCGGGATATGAGTTGGCGGTTAGAAGGCTGGGGTCTTTGGTGAGGGGACTGGTTCATGGTGTGACGTTTCAGGTGGCTGGCCCTAAGGCATGATAAACTTACCTAAAATGTCCGCAGAATTTCGGGCAAATTTCCAGCAACTGTTACGTCTCTAGCCTGGTTCAGGCTTTTTTGTCCCAAAAGCTATCAGGCTGAATGTTGACCATCTGATGTTGAATGGCGTAGACCACCAGGCCTGCGGTGTTCCGACAATTGAGTTTCTGAAGCAGGTTATTTCGGTGGCCATCTACGGTACGGGCACTCAGGAAGAGCTTCTCCGCAATTTCCGCGGTCGTATATTCTTCACAAATCAGCTGAAGTACTTCTTTTTCACGTCCGGTGAGCGTTACGCCAAAGGAGTTGACGGGTTTGGGACGAGATTTCTGCATCATCTGATCCCGCATTACTTCCATGACTGCCTGATTGTAAGAGAAGCCTTTGTCCACCACTTCCCTGATGGTTTTTTCCACTTCTGCCGGCTGGGTGTTTTTGGGGAGATAAGAGGTCGCCCCCAGCTCAATCATATTAAGAATGAAGGATTTGCTGAAATAGGTGGAAATAATGACCATTCGAATCTGCGGATACGTTTTCTGAATCACTTTGGCGGCATCTATGCCGGTAACCCGAGGCATATTCAAGTCCAGCAGCAGCACATCCGGTAAGGTCTCAAGGGTGGCTAATTTGTCCAGCAGTTCCTGTCCATCTCCGACCTCCCAGGCCAGTTCCATTCCATCGAATTCAGAAATAAGTAAGCCCATTCCTTTGCGGAATAGGGCTTCATCGTCGGCAATCGCAATCCTTATCATATGTCGTAGGGGTAATGTATCGAAATGTGTACACCTTCACCGGGAGATGAATCCAGGATAAAGCCTGCACCAATCATGTCCAGGCGGCTTTTGAGGTTTTTCATGCCCAGACCTTTACTTTCAGTAATCCGAGAAATGGAAAATCCTTTGCCGTTGTCCCTGTAAGTTATTTTTAATTCTGAAAAACCCAGCGAAAGCTTCAATAAAATATGCGAGGCCTGGCCGTGTTTAATGGAATTCTTGATCAGTTCCTGAGCCGCTCGGAAGAGATTTACACTGGCGAGTTTGGAAATTTCCGGGGTTTTATGGGTTACTACTTCAAAGTCAATTTGGATTTCCTTGCTCTTGTGGTAGGACTCGCATAGCTCCCGCAGCCCTTCTACGAGACCAAAATTATCCAGGGTAGGAGGCAAGAGATCGTGCGAAATTCTCCGGGTGGTGTCAATGGTGGTATTGACCAACTGCTCCAAATCTTCACTGATTTCGAGGATCTGTGCCGATTGTAGGTCTTTTTTCCGCAATCGGTGAAGATGGAGAAAAAGCACGTTGAGTTTAGAACCTACTTCATCATGCAGGTCTTTGGCAATCCTGCGTCGCTCATCTTCTTGCCCCTCGATGATCGCATAGAGCATGTTTTGTTGGTGCTCCAGCTGGATCTCCTGGGTATTCATCTGCTCCTTATGGAGCTTTTTTTGAGAAAGATTGAAAAATACAACCAGGGCAATGGAAAGCAGGAGCATGAGGAAAATGCCTACGGCGATGAAGAGATATACTTCTGCTTGCGGAATACTACTTTCCATACACTGAAACAAATTAAAGCCTGGAAGACGGCAAACAGGATTCCATTGAACAACCAAAATCCGTCATGCAATTTACTACCCTGTTCAAAAAGTACGTTACTAAACATAAAAATAAACAGACTACCGGAGTAGTAGAGAATCACGGCAAAGTTTAATAAGCTATTGGCCTGATGAATCGGTTCGCTAAAATCAGTTTTCCCAAAGGCGTTAAAAAAATAGATAACGGCATAGGTAACCAGGAAAATCTGAACCAGGGTTTTGGCCTGACTGTTAAAAGAATAAAGATCTTCCCAGAAAATGGTATTGAGAATAATGAACAGACTCCCCAGGCTGAGCCCTATCAAACTTCGCCGTTGAAAGACCTTATCGTCTTGAAATAAGGCGCGATAAAAACCTGTCCAGAGGATTAACTCCAATAAAGTATAGACATGTAAGACAGGTAAGTTGGATTTTCCATTATACCAGAAAAGGTAGGTCACGATTTCGGTGATCAGGAACAATCCCAGGATTCCCATCAGCCATTTAAACGGCGGGGAAAGCACTTTTACCCGTAGCAACAACAGGAAAAGTGATAAGAGCATAAGACCTTTTGCAAGGTTGGAGAACCAAAGCAATAAATCTACCATGGCTGATTTCTTTCCGATTTGGGTTCAAAAAGGGGCAGAAGCCTCATCCCCGCCACCAGGGCACAGGGTTGGGCAAGGCAAGGTGAAATCAAAATATTTCCAGGTGGTTCCATCAATATCACATTCTTCTCCCACGCCAGCTTGTACCACTCCTTGGAAAATGAGGGAGACCACATGGGTATAGGGTTCTCCAGGGGCGGCATATTCTTTCAACGCCAACATGGCCCAGATTTCTTCAGCAGCAGTATATTCGTCCAGCATTTCATTGAGCTCGCACTTGGGAATTTTAAATCCTTTGGAGTCCAGCCCTTTGACCAGACTCGGATTGATGCCGCAATCTCCAGAAGGACAGCTTATTTCAGCATTTGTGATAAACCCATCATAAGCGGCAATATCAGCGCTGGCCTGGGCACACTCAATCTCTAACGGAGGTATATCACAAGGAGGGGTATCAGCTCCCCGGGTAATGGGGGCTGCCTTTTGATCTGCCTGGTTTTTTTCTGCAGGAAAAAAGGCCCAAACCAAGGTGGCTAGCCACAGGGCGGTAACGATAAAAAATCCATTTCTCCAGTTCATAGTGCAAGGATTATGGGTGGTAGTTTTTGTAGGTAAATATTCTATAAGTCGAAATGAATATACAAAAGCTAAAAGCCCTTTCATAGGCTTCTCATGACCCTGGAGGGCAAAACAGGTATTTATACCTGATTATTCTGGGAAGAATGCCTGATTTTAGAAAAGGGAGAGAAATGAGGTAGCTGTAGCCTGATTTCTCAAGGATATTTGTTTTGAACAAGAGGAATAAAAACGAGCCCTTCCTCCTGTTTTGATCAACATTTACATCGGAGTTCATAATTGTTCCCACGGATCGTTCGCTATCACGATGGCATGGCAGTCCTCTATTTTGCCTTGAAACTCACTTAAAAACAGTTATGCTCAACAAAAAAATGTTGCACATCCAGATCACAGAAGCGAAGGATTTACATCCACAGGAAGAAGCCCAGATGGTAGACCTCTATTTGGCCCATCATCATATTAGCCGGGAAGCATGCCTCAAAAGAATCCAGGAAGGATTTGACCGGCTGGTCATTTTCCGTACCCACAAAAACGGGAGAATTGTGGGATATAACGGATATAAAGTCCGCACCTTTCGCGCTCCTGGTTTTTTGAGACCCATTATGGCGGTGTACCTGGGACAGCTCTTTATTGAAAAGGCTTACCGGGGATCACATCCGGTCCAATGGTCCACCTTAAAAATCTTCTTAAAACATAAGTTGTTCCGACCATGGTACAAAACCGTTATTTGGGCCGATGCCCTTACCTACAAGCCTTACCTGCTCATTGCCAAGAACAGTCATTCTTTTTATCCAAACCCTGAGAAGCCGACCCCGCCTGCCTACCATATGCTGATAAACTATCTGGGTATGACCCACTACGGCGAAAGCTACAACCCAGCTTCAGGCACGGTAACCAAGCAAAGGAAACTGTTGAAAGATCATGTGGCCCCGATCAGACCGCGTCTCCTCAAAAACCCCTTAATCAGATTTTATGCAGAGAAGAACCCTGGCCACAGTAAAGGAAATGGCATGCTGGTCCTGACTGACTATGATTGGCTGGTCATGGCAAATGTCGTGATCAAAGTGGCCAAAATGAATATGAGAAGGCGGCGCAAAGCCTGGAAAAATACCTTCTACAGAAGCACCAGTCCTGCTTAGCGCCTGTTAAAAATTGAGCTTTAGTGGGGAATAAGCAGGATTTCGGGTTCTGATGGGCCATTTTCCTGAGGCATAGCGTGCTATGGTGAGGGCAAATGGTGAAATCAGGTTTCCAAAAGACAAGTATTACCCTGGAGAATAAGGTTGAAACAGGCCCTTAACCTTTAAATTGTACGGAATACCCGGGCCATTCTACCCCTTCGAGTTATGCCTCAACGCCATGATGCTTCCATCCCACCCACCTCCGGTAGGATGGTCCCGGGCCTATATGTTGCTTCTATATGATGATACAAAATCTATCCTGTGCGGAATGGTCTATTCCGCTCAAGGTGCCGTTCCGCCAGGCCAACCAGGAAACTCAAACCTCTGCTTCTGTCATCGTCCAGATTGAAACCCGGGAAGGGGTTTTGGGCTTTGGAGAATCCTGCCCCCGCGCTTATGTGAGCGGTGAAAGCTTATACGCTGTCCGCCGGGGCCTGATCTTGATCAAACCCTTTCTCATAGGCCAATCCCTGGCTAGCCTGGAAGAGGTACCCGAATTATTGGACCTGGTGCGTCCGCATCTGGGGCCAGCTGCCCTATGTGGTTTGGAGCTAGCCTTACTGGATGCCTGGGGGAAGGAGCAAAACCAAAGCCTTTTCGAACTCATGTCAGACCCTCATCCCCAGACCTTCGCCTACGCTGGAGTCATCCCCATTGGACCGGTTGAAAAATTAAGACCCATCTTGTCTGGCTTTCAATTTTCGGAAGTTAAAATCAAAGTGGGACCGGACCGAGCCAACAATCAGGCACGTTTGAACCTGGTCCGGGAATGCTTTGGCCCTGAGGTTGCGGTGAGGGTAGATGCCAATACCGGTTGGAGTCTGACCGAGGCCCAGAAAGAAATCCCCTTTTGGTTGGCGCAAGGGGTGAATATTTTTGAACAAATTTTTCCTCCGGCGGAAAATGAAAATATGCTTAAGATCATGCAAAATTTTGGCCATGAGGCCTATTTTGTGGCCGATGAATCCCTTACATGCCTCGATTCAGCAAAAAGATTGCTGGAAAATCGAATTTGTAACAGATTAAATTTGAAAATTTCGAAGCATGGAGGTATTTTTCAGTCCCTCGCAATATATGACTACGCGAAAAGTCATGGGGTTTCGTGCCAGTTGGGGGCACATTATGGTGAAACGGGTTTATTAACTTCCGCTGGACTGTTGTTTTCTGCCTTGCGAAAAGAAGTAACAGCTAGAGAGGGAGCATATGGTACGCATCTTCTTGAAAAAGATATTTGCGATCCATCATTGAAATTCGATCACCGTGGGGAATTAAGTCTCCCTTTTCCGAATATGGGAACAGGACTGGGACTTAAGATCATGCCGGAAGTATTAAAGGATTGATGATCGCCTTTCTATTGGAAAGGGACTGAGAAAATATTGTTAAAGAGAAACCGTCTACTGCTCAGGATTTATTACCAGAGCAACCGGGCTCCGCTAGGGCGGGGCCCTCTTTTTTGTGGCTGACTTGACAGCTACCAGCTAGGAACCCAGGCTGGCGCTAATGCCTTCCAGATTTGTGATGCCAATTTTGAATCCCCAGGATGGCCCATCGATGCCTTCTTCTAAGAGGCGGACGTTCCCTTCAATGGTGAGCGGGATGAACTTGAAAAAGCGCTTACTGAAGCCGAAGTCAAGCTCCAGATAGGGGGTGCCATTTTCCTGAAGTAAAAAATGCGCCTCCGCATATTCGCTTAATTTTAGCCTTCTGATCCCGGGTATTTTGTTAAATAAAAATCCGCCAAAGTCATGTCGGGCGTGGGCTTCCAGAAAAGTGCTGGTGCTGGATAAATCATAGTAGGGGAGGAGGGAGAAGGCTTGCCAGCCCCCGCGCAGAAAATAAGTCCGGTTTCCATGGAAATGAAAGAGATCCGGCGTGTAGACTTTTTCCGCTGCTAAAAATTGCCCCCCTTTTACCATCCAGTTAAATGTACCGACTAAGCCCAGACTCACTTCATCTTCCACCCGGACTTCTATTTTTTGAAAATCGGCTACCTCTCCATCTGCAAAAGGCAAGGCGTAGGAAAAAAGCAATGAGAAAACGGGCCATTTAGAACCCATACTCATCCTGCCGCCGGGTATGGAGATGTAACGGTTAAAGGGTTGATACCGCAAACCAATCGTAGAAACCCAGGCCCGGTTCAGCGTATCTCTGAGATTCGGTGTATATGGCTCATCTTTAGGGAAAAGGGTATAGTCCGAGCTATTGCTCATGGGCAAGCGGCGGGAGAATTCAGTGGTTACTTCCAGTTGCAAGCCATTGGCGATATCCTGTTCATAGCTCAGCCCTCCAAATTGCTTGCGGTACAGTCGGATAAAGCTCTGCTTGAAATATAGGGCCTGTCCTGAAGTAGCCCAGGGGCCTATGGGCCTCACCGGATTAAACTGCTGCACAAAATCTCCGCCTTTGGCTTCCACTGCGAGATTGTATCGGCTGCCCCCTTTATACCGGGCCTGCCCCTGATAGCTCAGCAGCCGACTGCTCAACCCTCCGTGCAGGCGATAGCCCAGCCGCCAGCTCCGGTCTTTGGGGCGCTCCCAGATCCGGTCGATGCCTTGCCCCAGATAAAAGCCCTCAATGGCATTGAAGCCTACCTGGTCCCACAGTGGTACAAATACCCAGCTGGTCTTTTTCCGAAAATCCCGGCGGACGCCCCCCAGTAAAAGGGTCTGGGCATTTACTTTAGGCTGGCTGGCGGTGAGGGAATCCAGGTACTCGGGGGAATTGGTTACCTGTTCCAAGCTATCCTTGACCCGGTAGTCAGTCCTTTCAATCTCCGTAAGGGGCAACGGACGGACACTGTCCCACCATACCGGAGGATGTACCAGGGCACTGTCATCCACTCGGATGATTTCGCGCTTAAAATAAGCCTTGGGTAACTCGGCTTTTTCTTCATATTGGGAAAGCACCGAGGTAAACTGCCCGACCAGCGGGAGGGTAAGAACCATGACCTTAAAATTCAATGCAAAGCGCATTTGGGTGCTCATGGGGACCCAGGTTCGGTGGAATTTTTGATAAGACTGGCTTACCCGAATGCTGTCCAGAACCTGGATGGCTTGTTCCTTGGTTACATACAAATCCAGGTTTTGCACCGCAAAGCTGCTGTCAGCAATGTAGATCAACCCGCTAAAGGCAGGGTCTTGCTTGCGTTTCCTAATCACCTGGATTTTATACACTTTTTCTCCTTCCTGGATCAGGCTGCCCAGCAGTTTGAAGCGATAAAACAAAAAGGCCTGACCAGAAAGCGGAGAGACAATGCCTCTTTCTGCGATTTGCCCCAGGAAGCTTCGATTTTCATAAGGGTCAAAGCGATTAAATAAGTTTCCGAGGAAGGAAAACTGATCAGATGCTCCACTGACCCTGCTGCTGAGAATTTCTTCCTTGGCCAATTGAGGAGCCTTGATGTACATCCGGGAGAAACTCTCGGACAGATACAACAGATCGCTGGGTAGCCCAGCTGTTTCTGCTTCCTCCTCTTCATTATCAGCGCCTCCCAGACTGCCAAGGCCAGCTGCGAAGCTCTTCAACATGCTGTCCAGGTCAAAACCCTCCTGGAATCGTAGGATGGATTTATTATAGGCATCATAGGCATATTGAGGGAAGGGAACGGCGTTCTCCTTTTTCCGCTCAATTGCTTTTTTCATGATATAATAAGCGGGATCTCTGCCGTCCTCCGTAATGATGACTTCTTCGAGGAAGACCGTTTCGGGAGTCAGCTGGTAGTTTTTCGTAAGATTTCCACGGAGAAAAATGGTATCCTTTATACTTTGATACCCCAGATAAGAAATGGTCACTACATGGGAGCCGGCGGGCAGTTGTAGGGAAAATCCATTGGTTTGATTGAGCGTTCCCCAACGAGCTTCGTCCACATTAACGGAAGCAAAAGCTAAGGGTTGACCCATATCATCAGTAACCTGACCAGAAAATCGGTAATTGCTTTGAGCCTTGGCGTTGAGACTTAGAAAGCAAATGCCTAAGAGGAGAAAAAATCGAGAAATCGAGGTGTAGGTCTGGAAACGTAGATAAACTGACAATAGTAGAATCATGTAACAAATAAAACCAGGATGATAGAATAAATCATAGGCTAAGGCAGTAATTTCATAGCTTTTTCTAACTTGTGTAGAAGAAAAAACGCCTCAGTTCGTTGCATAATTACATCTAAGGACTAAAAAATGAACCATATACCTACCGTAGATTTGAATGATTACCGACATGGTGATGAGGCTAGCAAAGCCCGCTTTGTCAAGCAATTAGGTGACTCCTTCTCTGGTATTGGTTTCGCGATTGTTGCCAATCATGGAGTTGGACAAACGCTGATTGACCAGGCATACGGAAGTTTTCAAGACTTTTTTGCCTTACCCCAGGAGGTAAAGGACCGCTACGAAGACGCTGATCTGGCGGGCCAGCGTGGCTATACCTCGAAGGGGAAGGAGCATGCCAAGGGCCGCAATGTAGGCGACTTGAAAGAATTCTACCACATCGGTCAGATTGTGGAAGATGGCGATCCCATCAAAGAACAATACCCAGATAATATTTTTCCTGCGGAAGTACCCGGGGTGGAGAACTATGGCGTAGCTATATACCGGGCGCTGGAAGACTCCGGCAAATACCTGCTCCGAGCCACCGCGGAATATCTCGGCTTGCCAGTTGAGTATTTTGATAACAAAATCCACAACGGAAACAGCATTCTGCGCCCCATCCATTATTACGGAATCGAGAACCCAGAGGAAGTACCTGCTGGAGCGGTGAGAGCCGCTGAGCACGAAGATATCAACCTCATCACCTTACTGATTGGAGCCAGTGCAGAAGGCCTGCAGGTGAAAAATGCTGAGGGAGAATGGATTGCTGCTAATCCGGAACCTAACCAGATTGTGATCAATGTGGGCGACATGCTACAGCGCCTGACCAATAACAAATTGGCTTCCACTACCCATCGTGTCGTCAACCCACCGGTGGAGCGGATGAAGGACCCTCGTTATTCGGTGCCTTTTTTCCTACACCCCAGATCAGATATGGATCTTACCTGTTTGGAAAGCTGTATCGACGAGGAGCATCCTAAAGCCTATACCGACATGACCGCCGGAGAATATCTGGAAGAAAGATTGAGAGAAATCGGTTTAAGAAAATAAATCAATCCTCATATGAGCCATCCTGGATGTTGGGATGGCTCATTTTTTTTAAGGACTATTTGAGATGGATAAGTCATTTTCCCGGTTGGTAAAATGCCTTTCTGGGGTGACAAGTTTATGGATAGAGAGATGATTTCATCAAACCCTTTC